>NZ_JBFBAT010000012.1:0-294659 GCF_040682375.1 Streptomyces sp. NPDC051214 | reverse complement strand
CCAACGCCGCCCGCATACGCTCCACTTCATGTACGTCCACGCTCCTCAACATGCTCTTGATCAGCGCAAACGGGAAGACCTAACGGAGTCCTACTAGTCCACTCAGCCTCAGCGCCACTGCCCCGTGAAGGTGAGGTGGCAAGGCGCGTCCGCGCTCTGCGGCAGTTACGAAAAGGGAGCCAGCCATGGGTGTTGAGGATGAAGCGAAGGACAAGGTCGACAAGCTTGCCGAGCAGGCAAAGGGAGCGTTCGGTAAGGCGACCGACGACCGTGACCTGGAGAACAAAGGCAACGGCGATCAGGCCGACGCCAACCCGGACGCCTTCGGCCAGGGCGAGACCGACTCGGGGTAGTAGCAGCTGATATAGCGAGAGCCGACGAGCCCCCTCCTTCGCACAGGCGGGGGGCTCGTCGGCATCCTGTTCAAGTCCAGTCGGGCAACGGATCGACGCATTGATCTTTGACCTCTGACCAGCGGCTACCCGGTGCGCAGAAGCGTCCGCACAAGGAGAAGCTCGAGAAGCAGGGGTCGGCGACGGGGAGCTGAGCTGAAGGACGATGAAGGCCGGGGCATTCCGCAGGGTTCGAATACGTACCGGTTACCAGCTATCCGAACTGAGTTGCATCCATCGCAACTCACGCCACTGCCTGATCTGGGCGCAACCGCAGATCGTCAGCCTGACAACGATCCGGGGTGACTCCCGCTGACTGGCTGCCTTTCAGCCACCACGCGTGGAACGCCACAATGTTGCGCTAGATGCATGGTTGAGTGAAGCGATCTCCCTGGCGCGGCCCACTTGGTGCTGCTCGACGGCGTGCTCCCCATTGCGGGGAGATCCGCCCGATGACCGGCCGGACCGATCACGGAGACGGCCTGTGCGGCCAGTGCTCCGGCGGCCGCAATGCCTGCCTCTGCCCGTCCCGCGGGTCCGAGCAGGAGACTGACCGGCACGCCGATGGGCCCGCTGCGCACTCCGGGACCATCTGGCCTCCGGTTCACTGGTCCCACCACTGCGGCGCCAGAGCAACTCGCCCCGGGCGCCGACCGGCTGCGGATGATCAACCGGCTGCGCGACGTGCTGACCGGCGTCTTCCCTGCTCTGGAGCGGGCCTTCGACTACAGCTCGCAGAAGGGCGCGCTGGTCCTGCTGACGGGTTACCAGACTCCGGCGGCTCTCCGCCGCCGCGGCCGGGCCCGGCTGACGGCGTGGTTGGCCAACCGGAGCGTGTGCAACGCCGACGTTGTGGCTTCGACCGCGCTGGAAGCCGCGCAGGCCCAGCAGAGCGCGCTGCCCGGCGAGGACGTCGCCGCCCGGATCGTCGCCGACCTGGCGGCACAGATCCTGACCCTGGACGACCGGCTGAAGCGGATCGACAAGCAGATCCGCGAGACCTTCCGCAGCCATCCGCAGGCGGAGATCATCGAGTCCCTGCCCGGGATGGGCCCCATACTCGGCGCCGAGTTCATCGTCGCGGCCGGCGACCTGTCCGCCTACGCCGACGCCGGCCACCTGGCCTCCGCAGCCGGGCTGGTTCCTGTCCCGCGCGACTCCGGCCGGCGCACCGGCAACCTGCATCGTCCGAAGCGCTACAGCCGCCGCCTGCGACGGGTGTTCTACATGTCCGCCCAGACCAGCATCATCCGCGAGCCTCAACCGGGACTTCTACCTCAAGAAGCGTGGCGAGGGCTGCAAGCACGTTCAGGCCGTCATCGCCCTGGCCCGCCGACGCGCGAGCGTCCTGTGGGCACTGCTGCGTGACGGAAGGGTCTTCACCTCCGCCCCACCGGTCACGCAGGCGGCTTGACTCCGTCATTGAGACTCCTTCGTTCGTGGTGAGCAGATACCACCAGGCTGGTGCAGATGCCCCACTCCTGCACGGGCTCGGCACCTGGGTCAGCCCAGGAGGTGACCGGCCATGCACCCCGTTGAGGCCGTGGAATAGCGCAGGATTGGAGTACTGCCTTTTCACCAGTCGTAACTCCTAGAGGGACACACTGTGACGATCCGCAGGCTCGCGTCCCGACGACACATGTGCGGCGGAGCCGACCACCGCCCGCCATAGCCGTGGTCGGCGCCTCCGTCGCACCGTATGCCGTACGTCTGCGACCTGGTGTGCGGAGTCCGTCGGGGTGTGGTTCACCAGCCAGACAGGCCCGGCGCTGCGGTGTCGACCTCCTCCGCGATCTGTGCAGTGATCAGCGGGACCTGCCGGTCCCAGTAGAAGTGGCCGCCAGGGAAGAAGTGCTCACCGATCAGCCGGTCGGCTCCCTCACCCCAGGCGCGCAGTTGTGCGCGGCTGACGACATGGTCGTCCTCGCCGCCGAACAGCGAGCAGGGGACAGGGATGCGGCTGCGGTCCTCGGGACGGGGCCGCCATGTCTCCACCAGCTTGAAGTCGGCACGCAGCCGGGGCTCGTAGACCTGCCAGATGTCCTCGTCGTCCAAAATCGCTTGCGGCAGCCCGCCCATCGCGGCAAGGGCCGAGCGGAGCTTCGGCGAGGGCAGGGTGTGCAGCGGGGCACCGCCGAAGGGCGGCTGCTCATCAAAGGGTGCCTCGCAGGCGGAGATGCCCAGCCACACAGGCAGGTCGAGGCCACGCTCGACGAGCTGGAGCGTCATCTCGTACGCGGTGAGTGCGCCCATGCTGTGGCCGAAGAAGGCGAACGGGGCCTCCAGCAGCAGATGGATGTCCTCCAGCAGGAACGCGGCCAGCGCGGCAGCGTCCTCCCGGGCCGGCAAGCCGCTGAGCGGTCCTCGGCCGGGCGCCTCCATGAGACAGATGTCCCAGTCATCGGGGAAGTGCCCGACCCAGTCGGTGTAGGCGAGGTGTGAGCCGCCCGCGTGGTGGAGGACGAACAGCCTCAGTGCGGGGTCGTCGACGGGGCGGGGGCGTATGGCGGCCCTGACGGCGGTGGTCGTCATGGGGTCCTCTCGGTGTGGATCGCGCGGAGCATGCGGGTGAGTACCGGGCCGGTCCCGACCTCCTGGAACTCGGTATCCGGGTCGGTATCGAGTAGCCGCTCGACGGTCTCGCGCCATCGCACGGGATGATCGATCTGCTCGGTCAAAAGCCGGGTCGTGTGCTCGGCGGAGTAGGGCTGCGCGGTGCGGTTGGCGTACACGGGGAAGCGGGGAGCTGCGAGCGGTGTCCGGGTGAGCAGCTCGCCGAACTCGCGGGCGGCGGGCGCCATGTGAGTAGTGTGGAACGGCCCTGAGACCTTCAGCGGCCGTACCGCCCGGGCGCCGGACTCCTTCAACAGGACCGCGGCCGCCTCCAGCTTGGCCGCGGGTCCAGCCACCACGGTCTGGTCGGCCGTGTTGAGGTTGGCCACTTCGACCGCTTCCAGGCCTGCGCGGCGCAGCAGCAGCCGGATGACGGCCTCGTCCATGCCGATGACGGCGGCCATGGCGCCGTTGGTGATCCGGGCCATCGCGCGGGCGCGGGCGGCCACCAGGCGCAGCCCGTCGGTGAAGCCGAACACTCCCGCCGCCTGCAGCGCGTTGTACTCGCCCAGGCTGTGTCCGATCGCGGCGTCGGGATCGGGCTGGCCGTCGGCCCGCAGTGCCGCGAGGGACAGAGCGTTCACCGCGTAGACGGCAGGCTGGGTGAACTCGGTCCGGTCCAAACGTTGGTGAGGGTCGGTCAGGCAGAGGTCGCGCAGCGAGTAGCCGAGTACGGCGTCGGCCTCGGCCACGAGGTCGGCGAAGCGGTCGAAGAGCTCGGCGCCGCCCATGCCGACGCGCTGCGCGCCCTGCCCGGCGAACATGAGGACTCGAGTCACGGCAGGTCCTTTCGTACGGAGGGGCAGGACGGTGCGGCGTCTCGCGGGGCGAAGCGGCTGTCGGCGGTCTCGTGCGACGCGAACCGGCTGTCCGCGAAGGTCAGTGCGGGCCGGTCACTGAGTACACCGAAGGCCTCCGCGCGGCCGACGAACAGCGTGTGGTCGCCGGCCGCGTGGGTGGCGTGGACCGTGCAGTCGAACCAGGCGACCGCCTCCATCAGCACCGGAGCACCGGAGAGGTCCGCGGCCCGCCAAGGAAGGCCGGTGAAGGAGGCCGCGCCGGCCGGCCGCGCAGGGTCGGCGAACCAGCGGGCGTCGGCCTCCTGGGTGTCGGAGAGCACGCTCACGGCGAAGGCACCGCGGGCGAGGATCCGGTCGTGCAGCCGCGAGCCGCGGCCGAGGCCGACCATCACCAGATACGGGTCCATGGACACGGTGGTGAAGGAGTTGACGGTCGTCCCGTGCGGTTCGCCGTCCTCGGCGAGCGCAGTGACCACGGTGACGCCGGTGGGAAAGCGGGCCGCGGTGCGGCGGAAGCGGTGGCGGGGTATGTCCGACTCGCTCGGTCTCGTGGCCGCGGTGGGTGCGGGCGCGCTCACGCGGTCAGCCTCCGCAGTTCGTCCAGCGTGCCCAGACCGTCGAGGACGGTCTTCGCCGGCAGCCCGAAGTCGATGAGACAGGCGGTCTCGTCGACGCCGATTGCCGCGAGACGCTCGACGATCCGTGCGGCCTTCGGCACGGTGCCGAGCAGACCGCCGTCCTCGAAGTAGCGGTCGAAGGCACGGGCCGCCAGGAAGTCGAGGTCCTTGTCGCGCAGCTTGGTCGGGTCGAGTCGGCGGGGGCCGTGCGCCTGGGAGCCGAGAAGCAATCCCACGGAGGTGCGGAGATAGGAGGTCAGGGGTGCACGCACCAGCTCGCGTACGGCGTCCTCATCGCGGTCGAGGTAGGTGTGCACCATGACGACGACATGGCCTCGGGAGCCGTCGGCGTCGGGGCGAGCGGTGTATGCGTCGCGGTAGGCGGCGATCTTCTGGGCGAGTTCGTCGATGTCCTGGCCCAGCAGATGGGTGAGCACACCGGCACCGAGCCGGCCCGCGTTGCGGAAGGTCTCCACGCCGCCCGCGCTGGTGATCCAGACGGGCAAGTCGGCCTGGACCGGACGCGGGTAGGAGCGCACCCGCCGCGTCTCGCCCGTACCGTCGAGTACCTCGCTCTCCTCGCCGCGCCACAGGGCGCGGACCTGAGCGACGGTCTCAATGAGGACCTCGCGGCGGTTCTCGTAAGTCTCGGGGCGCAGGGCGAAGTCGGTGGCGTGCCAGCCGGAGGCGAAGGCGAGTCCGGCGCGGCCGCCGGAGATGTTGTCGACCACCGACCACTCCTCGGCGATCCGCACGGGGTGGTGGAGCGGTGCCACGACGCTGCCGGCCCGCACCGCGACACGGCTGGTGACGGCCGCGATCGCGGCTCCTGTGACGGCCGGGTTCGGGTAGAGACCGCCGAAGGCGTGGAAGTGCCGCTCGGGAGTCCATACGGCGGTGAAGTCATGGCGGTCGGCGAAGCGCGCGCCTTCGATCACCAGCTCATAGCGGTCCGCGCTGTCGGCCGGTGCTGTGCTGTCGTTGCCGAAGTAGAACAGGCTGAAGTCCATGAGAACTCTCTGTGTGTGTCGATCTGATGCCGGACTGGGTGGGGTTACGCCACCTCGGCGGGCTGGTCGGACTTGGCGGACCCCGTCGGCTGCGCAGGCGCGGCGTGCTGCGTGGCACTGGCGGGCCGCTCGGAACCGCCCGGCTCCTCGGGTGTCTCCACCGCGCGCGAGCGCTCGGCCCAGCGGGCCACAGCCGGGGTCGCCAGGCCGCCGGCGAGCAGGATGCCGGCGAACAGCAGCCAGCCGGGCCAGCCCCAGCCGATGATCACGGCGGTGGTCAGGGCGGGCGTGACGGCGGCGCCGACGCGCTGGGCCAGATTGAACATGCCTTGGTACTGGCCGTGTGCGTCGGCCGGTGCCAGCTCGTACGACAGGGCCCAGGAGCCGGCCGAGTGCAGCATCTCGCCGCATACATGCACCATGGCACCGACTACGAGACACACCGCGGCGACCCAGGTGGGCTGCCCCGCCGACAGCGCGAAGCAGGCGCAGCACAGGGCGAGCAGTATGCCGGAGCGGCGCATGGCGCGGGCGCCACCCGCGATGTCCTCGGCTCCCTTGCTCATCCGCACCTGGAACAGCACGCACATCGCCGTGTTGATGAAGATCAGGCCCGCGTAGAGCGACACGGGCGCGTCGGTGCGTTCGGCGATCCAGATGGGCAGGGCCACCGTGAGCAGGGCATCGGTTCCCAGGACCAGGACCGCGTTGAGCACTGCGACGACCACAAAGGGCGTGTCGCGCAGGACATTGCGGCGCTCATCAGGGCGTCCGGCCGCGGCCGCGCGAGCGGCGGGCAGCGGCAGGCACATCAGTCCGGCCGCCACGAACAGCGCGCCGGCCGCGACCAGCAGCCCGCGGTACAGCGCACCGGAGTCGGCCGCAAGAGCGATGGCGCCCGCCAGCGTGCCGACGGACAGACCGACGTTGATGACCGACTGCAGATAGGCACGGGCCCGTACGCGCTCGGCGGGCGGGAGCGCCTCGGCGATCAGTGCGCCGCGGGCCGCGGCACCGCCCGCGTCCATCACGGCCGACAGGGCGACCACTGCGAGGAAGGAGACGAACCCGCCGGTCAGGGCGTACGCGCACACGGCGATGCCCTGGGCGATGCCGAAGGCGACCGAGGTGTTGCGGGAGCCGAGCCAGTCGGAGAGGTGTCCGGCCGGAATGCTGGCCAGCATGGCGAGGACCGCGGCGAGGGTCATGCCGAGACCCACGCGGGCGGAATCGATGCCCACGGCCCGGATGAAGAACAGCACGCTCACCGACAGCAGAAAGCCGTTCGCGACGGTGCGGGCGAGATTGCTGACCGCGAGCACCCGTACCACGGGCGATGGCGGCTTCAGATCGCGCAGCAGGGCGGCGAAGTTGATGACCATGCCAGTCAGCTCCCTTCGGGGGTGTAGCGGCGCGTCAGGGCCGGGCGGTCGGTCTTGCCGTTGGGGTTCAAGGGCAGGGCGTCGACGTGCTCGTAGCGGCGCGGCACCATGTGAACCGGTACCTGCTTGCGCAGCCAGAGCATGAGGTCGGTGGCCTTGAGCGGATCGCCGGTGTGCACGGCCACCAGCTCGGTCTCGGCCGGGCCCGGCACCGCGAGGACGACCGCGTCGGCGATACCGGGGTGGCGGCGCAGCGCGGATTCGATCTCGCCGAGCTCGATGCGGTAGCCGCGGACCTTGACCTGGTTGTCCAGGCGTCCCAGATGGGTGAGGGTGCCGTTCTCCCAGCGCACTCGGTCGCCGGTGCGGTACCAGTGCTCGGCGGTCAGTGGGCCCGCGCCCTGGTAGATCTCGGCCGGCTGTCCACGGCCCGGGGTGTGGGCGAGGAACCGGCCGTGGTCGTCGGCCGGGTCGAGGTACCCGTCGAAGCGCTGCGGGCCGCGCACGCACAGCTCGCCCTCTTCGGCGGGCAGGCCGTCCTCGGCGAGGACCACGTGCTCGAGGAAGGGGTAGACGGGGCCGATGGGAATGGTGCCGTTGGACGTGGCGGGCCAGTCGGCTGTCTCGGCGGCCAGGCGGAACTCGGTGCAGGCGACGGTGAGTTCGGTGGGTCCGTAGACGTTCTCGATCCGGGCCTTGGGGGCGGCCTCGGCCCACAGCTGGGCCTGGCGTTCCGTGAGCTGCTCGCCGATGAAGATGCCGTAGCGCAGTCCGGTGGCCTGGCCCGCGGGCAGTTTGCCGAGGCTCGCTGAGACCGAGACCACGGAGGGCACCGAGAACCAGTGCGTGATGCGCCGGTCCTCTACGTACCGGATGGGCTCGAGGAGTTCGCTGCGCTGCGGCACGACCAGCGTGGCGCCACCACCCCAGGTGACGAACAGGTCGAAGACCGACGGGTCGAAGGTCAGGTCGAAGGTGTGCGAGACGCGGCAGCCGGGGCCGACCTCGAAGCGGTCGATGTTGTGGGCGATGTAGGGGGCGAGGTTGCGGTGTTTGATCGGCACGCCCTTGGGGCGCCCGGTGGAGCCGGAGGTGAACAGCACGTACGCCACGTCGCCGGGTGCCGTGGTGCGCTCGGGCAGGTGGGCGGGCACGGGAAGCGCAGCGGTCTGCTCTTCGGACAGCCGCACGACGGTCATCTCGGGCTCGTCGGCGGTCAGTTGCGCGGCACCGCCGGCGTCGGCGAGCAACACGTCGGCGCGGGCCAGTTGCCACACCGCGCGGTTGCGGGCGAGGGGGTAGCCCGGGTTGAGCGCGGTCACGGTGGCGCCCAGGCGCAGTGCGGCGAGGTAGCCGGCGAATGCGGTCAGGCTCCGGGAGGCGAGCAGCGCGATCCGCGCGGGTGCACTCCCGCCGTGCGCCGCGAGCAGGGCCGCGGCGACGGCGGCGGCGCGATCGTCGAGCGCGCGGTAACTGTAGGTGGTGCCGAGCACTTCGAGGGCGGGCTCGTCGGGGTGGTCCGCCAGCGAACCGGCGAACCAGTCGTAGAGCGTGCGGTCGTATGCCGCCGGGTGGACGGCAGCGATGGGGTCGGTCATCAACATCCTTGCTTCGTCAGGGAGTTCATGGGTGGTCTGCTCGGACCGGGCTGTCGCTCCGGTCCCGCGGCCGGCCAGTCAGCTCGCTCCGGCGGTCGTGGTGAGCAGCTCCGCGTAGCCCGGTCGGCGCACCGCGGCGAAAGCGAGGCTGCTCAGCAGGGTGTCCGGGCCGGGGCGCAGGTCGCGGCCCGCGGCCTCGAGCCAGGGCTGCCAGGCCTGTGCCTCGACACTGGACGCGCCCAGCACGAGCCGGCCCATGTCCCGGATCGCGAGCGGATCGAGGGCTTCGTTCTCGCGGTCGAGGGCGCGCAGCGCGACGGCCCGCTGCCACGCGCGCTCAGTGACCGTGCGGGTGGGCCGGTCGGCGCTCGCGAGCAGGTCGAACAGGCGCTGTGTGGTGAGGGTCTCCTCCCCCACCAGGTGATACGCGCGTCCCTCGGACGCGGGCGACAGAGCCAGCTGGGCGATGGCGCGGGCCGCCAGGTCCACCGGGCTCACGGCGAGCGGGCGGTCATCGCGCGGGTGGACTCCCGCGGCGAGCGAACCGGCGATCAGCCTCCACAGCGGGTGGTCGGGGTCACATGCTCCGCTGTTCTGCGCGCCAAGGAGCAGACCGGTGCGAAAGACCCGTACCCGCATGCCGTCCCGCTCCGCTCGTTCAGCGAGCTGCTCGCCGACCCAGGCGGCGACGGCGCCGCCGGGCATGCCGGGCCGCAGCGGCTGTTCCCGGCTCTCCTCGATCCGGGCCTGCTCGCCGAGACCGGAACCGCAGGCGCTGAGCGTGGACAGAACCGTGAGGTCGTCGATGCCGTGCTGCCGCATCCAGCGCAGCAGGGAGGCCGTCACCAGCACGGTCTCCTCGCGCAGTTGGTCGTACGCGCCGGTGAGGCCGAAGGGTGCACAAGTGTGCACCACACGGGTGATCCGGGTCGCGAGCCGCGGGTCGTACGCGGTCCAGTCACGCTTCGCGTTGGCACCCGCGGGCAGCAGAGCCACGCGCTGCGGGTCGGGTTCGGGCAGTGCACAGGCGGCGGCCCGTGCACGCAGCAAGGCGCGGCCCTCGTCCTCGTCGTCCACGGGGACGACGCAGTGGACCAGGCCGTCGGTGCTGCGCAGCAGTTCGTACAGGACGAAGGTGTCCAGGAACCTCGTGGTGCTGGTCAGTAGGGTGCCGCCGGCCCCGGCGCGGGCCGCGGGCGCAGTCGGTGTGCCCAGGTCGAGCGCGAGGTCGGCACTGATGAGGTCGCCGCCGTCGCCCGTCTGTTCGGCGGCGGTCGGGGTGCGCAGGATCTCGGCCATACGGCGAACGGTCGCCTCGGCTCCGCCCGCCCGGTAGACGTTGATGTCCACGCCGAAGGACTTCCGCACGGCTGCCTCGATCCGCATGGCGGTCAGCGAGTCGCCCCCGTAGGAGCCGAAGCTGTCCTCGGGGCCGAGCTGCGCGTGACCGAGCAACCGGCGCCAGATGGCCAGAAGTTCGCGCTCCACGGCGTCGGCACCGGTCGGGACCTCGCCCTCCTGCTCGGCCGGTGCCTCGGTCTGCGGAGCCGTCCCGCCGAGCGGAGCCGCGATCGGCGGCAGGGTGTCGAGGGCCCAATAACGACCGCGGGTGAAGGGGTAGGTGGGCAGCGGCACACGACGGCCTGTGGCTTCGGGCAGCGCCTCCCAGTCCACTGCTGCGCCGCGCTGCCAGGCGGCGGTGAGCGCGGCTTCCAGGTCTTCGGGCCGTACGCCACCGGCGCTGTCCGGCAGCACGTGGCGATCCGGAGCCGGCTCGCCGTGGCCGAGGAGGATCGCGAAACGGTCGGCGCGCGGCGGCTGTCCGGGGACGCCGATCTCCGTGCGACCGCGCAGGGCCGCGGTGAGCAGCGCGAGCACCGGGTGGTCGGGGGTGTCGGCGGGCGGCACGAGCACTACCTTGCGCACGACCTTGACCGGGTCACTCGGGGGGTGGTCGCGCAGCGCGGCGGCCACGGCCCGCGGGTTGTCCCCGCTGGCCTCGATGACTCTGCGGTAGGCGTGTGCCGTCCGGCCCACCCGCAGGGTGTGGGCTGCGTCGGCGAGCGCCGGGGCACTATCGGTCATCAGGGTGTCGGCCAACTCCTCCGCCAGAACCGTCAGTTCTTGCGCGGTGCGGGCAGAGATCAGCAGGCGTGCCCGGTCACGTACGGGGGCGCCGGTGCGCTGGGGCGCGGGTGGCGGGCCGAGTATCGCGGTGGCGTTGGTGCCGCCCAGCCCCATCGAGTTGACCAGGACGTAACTCTCGTCCTCCGGCGCCACCCGGCCCGCGTCGGCGCTGATGGTGAACGGACTCTCGGTGAGCACTCCCGGATTGCGGGGGCGCTCGAACAGCGGATGCGGCGGCAGCGCGCCGGTCCGTGCCACCTCGACCGCCTTGATCAGACCGGCGATTCCGGCGGCCGGGCCCGCATGGCCGATGTTCGCTTTCACGGAGCCGAGCGCACAGAATGCCGTGGGCGCGTCGGTGCGGTCCGCTGTGGCGCGCAATCCCGCGGTCAGGCCTCGCAGTTCGATCTGATCGCCGAGCGGTGTGCCTGAGCCGTGGGCCTCCACGTAGCGCAGCTGATCGCCGCGGACCCCGGCGACGTCCAGCGCCGTCGCCACCACGTGGGCCAGGCCCGAGGGGCTCGGTGCGGTGAAGCCGGATCGGGCCGCCCCGTCGTTGCCCACGGCGGTGCCGTGCAGCACCGCAAGGACGGTGTCGCCCTCGTGCAGGGCGTCCGAAAGACGCCGCAGCGCCACGACACCGACGCCGGAGCTGAAGGAGGTGCCGGTCGAGCGCGCGTCGAAGGGGCGGCAGTAGCCGTCGGTGGACTGCAGGCCACCGGGGTGGTGGCGGTAGCCGAGCAGCGGCTCGTTGACGGAGGCTCCGCCCGCGAGCGCCAGGTCGCACTCGCCCGCGCGCAGGCTGAGGACGGCGTAATGCACCGCGGTCAGCGACGAGGAGCAAGCGGTCTGGACCCCGATGGAGGGGCCGCGCAGCCCGAGTTTGTAGGCGACCCGTGAGGGCAAGAAGTCGCCCAGGCCTCCCAGGTGCAGGGAGACGTCGTCGACGGCGCCCATGATCCCGTCGGTGTGGGCGCGAAAAGCCTGCAGAGCGGCCATGTAGGTGCTCGGGCTGCCGCCCGCGAACACTCCCGTGACGAGCCGTCCGCCCGAGGGTGCATGTCCGGCTGATTCGAGCGCCTGCCAGCATGTTTCAAGGAAGATCCGCTGCTGCGGGTCGGTGGCCGCCGCCTCTGCCGGCGAGTAGCCGAAGAAGTCGGCGGCGAAGGCGCCGGCGTCCGGTACGGACGCCGCCCGGCTGACAAAGTCAGGTGCGTCCAGGGTCTCCTGGCTTAGACCGGCAGCCCTGAGCGCGGCCGGATCGAGGTCGCGGACCGACACCCGGCCCGCGGCGATGTTGGCCCAGTACTCCTGCGGGCTCCAGGCATCGGGGAAGCGGCAGCCGATGCCGATGACGGCGATGGGACCGTCGTGGCTCACGCGGAGTCCTCCTCGAGGAAGGCCACCTGGGCGTCGATGGTGCTGTGTTCGAACAGGTCGGCGGCGTCGAGGTCCCGGCCGGTGAGCTCGGACAGGCGCTCCATGAGGACCATCAGGAGCAGTGAGTCGCCCCCGGCGTCGAAGAAGTTCACGTCGCCGGCGACCTCGGCGCCGTCGAGGACCTCGGTCCACAGGGCAGCCACCTGGTCGGTGAGGTCGGCGGCGGGTGCCTGCTGGGTGTCGGAAGCGGGAGTGAGCACGGGGTTCTCCAGATCGTCGGCGAGGTCGGCGGCGGCTTGCGCCAGGTCGGTGAGGAGCCCTTCGGCGGTGGCACCGTCGAACAGGGCGGTGAGGTAGGTCAGGGAGAGGTGGTAGCGGCCCGGTCCACCGGTGACGGTCAGCTCCAGCTCGTACTTGGACTTCAGGCGGGGCGGGGTGACGAACCGTGCGCGGACCGCCTCGCCGAGCGCGGGCGGCTGGGGAGGTTCGTCGGCCGCGGTGAGGTAGACGGGGGTGACGGCGGGCCGGCTGAGATCCCGGTCGGGCTGCAGCGCTGCGGCGACCAGGTCGTACGGAGTGTCGGCGTGCCGGTAGGCCGACAGTGCGGCCTCGCGTACGCGGCACAGGAGTTCACGCCAGCTCGGCTCGCCGGTCAGATCGGCCCGCACAACGAGGGTGTTGACGAACATGCCGACGGTGGAGGCTCGGGCGGCGCCGTCCCTGGCCGCCCAGGGGAACGTGAACAGGAAGTCACGCTGTGTGCCGCGCCGGGCGAGTGCCGCCCCGAGCAGGGCGACGCCGAGCATGAACGACGTACAGCGCAGCTCGGCCGCAGCATCCCGTAGCCGGTCGGCCAGAGCGGCGGGCAGGGCGAGTTCCCGTTGGTCCGCCTCGACGGTCTGAAACGTGCCGCGGGGCCGGTCGTGCGGCAGCTCGATATCGATGGGCGCCTCGCGCAGGGAGGCAAGCAGGTGTTCCAGCGCTGTTGCATCCGGAGCTGCCGGTTCGCGTAGAGCGCCGGGATGACCGGCGTGCGGCAGGTTCGGCTCCGTGCCATGGGTCAGGGACCGGTACAGCTCGGCCACGTCGGACAGGACAAGGTCGAGGGACCAGCCGTCGGAGACGAGGTGATGCACCCCGTACACGAGCAGGGTCCGCTCGGACCCAAGCCCCACGATCGCGCCCCGCGCGGGGGCTTCGGCGGCGAGGTGGAAAGGGGTCCAGCACACCTTCGCGAGGTATTCCTCGCGCTCCGCCTCGTTCCACAAGGCGGCGTCGGCCGAGGCGACCTGCGGCGGCGGGCCGTCGGTGCGGTAGACCACCCGGCGGGCCCGGGTGTCCAGACGAAAGCGTGAGCGCAGTCCCGGGTGGCGAGCCAGGGCGCGGGCGAAGGCCTCCCTCAGAAGCGGACGGTCCACGGGCCCGTCGAACTCCACGATGCCGGGCGCCAGATACGAGGTCCGCACGTTCCGCATCCGGTCCAGGGACCACAGCCGCTGCTGCACGGGGCTCGCGGGGCGCTCGGCACAGGGGTCGAACTCGATGTCGCTGTCACCGGCCGGCGTTGCGTTCTCCAGAGCGCGGGCAAGACCGGCCACGGTGGGATCGGCGAGGAAGGTGCGCAGCGCCACGGGTGTCCCATAGCGGCGCTCGGCCTCGGCGACGACCCGTACGGCCAGCAGCGAGTGCCCGCCCAAGGTGAAGAATTCGGCGTCCGGGCCGGGGAGCGCCTCGGGCTCGCAGGGCGCGCTCCCGCGGTCCGCGCCCCGGCTGCCGGTGAGCACGTCGGTCATCAGGCGAGCTGCTCTGCGCTGCATCGGGGTCAGGTCCACGGGTCCGCTCTCCTCGGCCGCGGACAGCGGCCGGTCCCGCCGGGTCGCCAGGGCCTCGAAGTCGACCTTGTCGTTGGCGGTCCGTGGAAGGCCGTCGACCACGTACACCTCGCGTGGCAGAACTGCGGGCGGCAGCCAGCGTTGCAGTGGCCTGACCAGGTCCTCGCGGGAGGGTGGCTCGGCGCCGGAGGCGAGTTCCACATAAGCCACCAGCGCGGACGGTGATCCGGCGGCGTGCACTGCGGCCATCGCGACGGATGGATGCTCCTCGATGAGGCGGACGACTTCGGCCGGCTCGATGCGGTTGCCCAAAATCTTGAGCTGGTCGTCGGCGCGGCCCAGATAGCCGAGTTGGCCGTCCTCGCGCAGCACCACCAGATCGCCGGTGCGGTACATACGGGCTTTTCGACCGGCGCCGAACCACTCGGCGTGCGGATCGGGCAGGAAGGCCGTGGCCGTCTGCTCGGGCGCCGCGAGGTAGCCGAGCGCCACACCCGGACCTGCCACATACAGCTCACCAGGGACCCCCGGTGGCAGTTCCTCGCCGCGCGGGCCAAGGGCGTACGCACGCATCCCGGGCAGCGGCACGCCGATGGCGGGGGTCTCGTCCGCGGCGGGATCGACCGGTGCGTAGGTACTGTTGCAGGAGGCCTCGGTCGGGCCGTATACGTTGACGATTCGCGCGCCCCAGCGCGCCGCGCACTCGGCGGCCAGGCGCTGTGGCAGGGCCTCACCGCCCGAGTACACGACGCGCAGTGAACTGCCCTGCGCGCCACCGGAGTCGGCCTCCAGCATCGCGTGCAGCAGGCTCGGCGTGAGCGAGCCGGCGACCGTGGCGCCCTCGGGACCGCGCACCAGGCTCAACAGGGCGCGCGGGTCACGCCGCTGCACATCGTCGGCGATGACGAGGCGGGCGCCGGCGAGCAGGGTCTCGACGACGTTGAAAGCGGCAGGGTCGAAGGCGGTGCCCGCGGTCAGGAGCAGCCGGTCCTCGGGGCCGAGACCGCAGTCGTCACCCCACCACAGGGCGGTGGCGAGCAGACCGCGGTGCGGCACCAGGACGCCTTTGGGGCGGCCGGTGGTACCGGAGGTGAAGATCACCGCCGCGGGGTCGTTTGGTCCCGCCGCGGCGGCCGGTGGGGTGAACTCACCAGGCAGTGCTCGAAGTTCCTCAAGCAGTTCCGGCTTGGCGAGGGTGTCGAGCCGGGCGAGCAGGTCGGCGCCCGCGGCGCAGACGAGGACGGTGTCGGCAGCGGTCTGTTCGAGGATGTACGCGATCCGTGCCACGGGGGTGTCCATGGCCAGCGGCACGAAGGCCGCACCGGATCGCAGCACCCCGACCCATGCGGCGACGAGAGCCGGGCCCCGGGCGGCGAGGACCGGAACGCAGGTTGCGGGACCCGCCCCCTCGGCACGCAGGCGCGCGGCCACCGCGCCGGACCAGCGGTCGAGTTCACCCCAGGTCAGGCTGGTGCCTGCACACTCCACTGCGATCCGCTCGGGGTCCGCGGCGGCGAGCGCCGACTCCAGTGCCTCGGCGACCGTGACGGCCGGGAAAGGGGCGGCGGCCCGTCCCACAAGGACTCCGTGCGGCAGCGCGCCGGGAGCCCGCAGCGTGACGGGGAGTTTTTTGACCGGGGTGTTGGGTGCAGCGACGGCCGCGGTGAGCAGCGCCATGTAACTCTCGGCGATGCGCCGGGCCGTGGCGGCGGAGTAACGGTCGGTGGCGTACTCCACCGTGCCGGCCAGTCCGCCGCCGGGCGCGTATTCCAGGACGAACGAGAGGTCCTGCTTGGCCGTGCCGGTCGGCAGCAGTTCGGGCGGCGCCCACCGCCCGCCGGTGCTCGCGGCTGGGGCGTTCTGCAGGATGAAGCCCACGTCGGCGAGCCCCTCGCCGCCGAGGCGCGCGGCGAGTCCGTCGAAGGGAATCCGCTGGTGCGTCAGGACGCGGAAGGCCTCTGCGCGTGAGTCGGCGCACAGCCGGTCGAACCCGGCCTCGGGGTCGGGAGCGCACAGCAGCGGGACGGTGTTGACGAAGAACCCGATGAGGCCTTCGACATCGGCGCTCGGCCGGTTCGCCGCGACGGTGGAAAGCAGGAACCGCTCCCGACCGCTCCACCGCTGCACCACGGCCTGGAACGCGGCGAAGAGCACCACGAAGGGCGTAACTCTCAAGGTGCGCGCCAAGTCCGTCACGGAAGAAGCCAATGCGGCGGGCAGCGTGAAGCGGTGCTGCGCCCCTTCCCGGTCACCCTCCAACGCCCGCTGCCGCGGCTGGCAGGGGCCGAGCGCGAGGTCACGACCCGCAGCCGGAGCGAGGACGACGGCCCGCTGCGCGACCAACTCCTCCAGTGCGGCTTCCGTCGCGGCTTCCCGGTCCCGTAGGGCGAACTGCGCATACTGCACGGGGAGCTGGGGAAGGTCGATCCGGTCCGCGTGGGCCAGTGCCTGCTCGTACGCCGAGGCCAGTGCCTCGTAGAGGACGGGCAACGACCAGCCGTCGACGGCGATGTGATGGATGGTCAAAAGCAGGGTGCCGTGCCCGCCGTCCGCGTGCTGCCATGCGGTGGCGCGCCACGGCGCCTCGCTTCCCAGCGCAAAGGGGACACGGGCGCGGCGCGCCACCTCGTCCGGATCCGGTGCCGCGGCGGCGACCACCTCCAGCGGCACGGGACCGGGTGCTCCGACGACCTGCACTGGGCGGCCGCCGCGCATCGCGTACGTGGTGCGCAGCACCGCATGCTGTGCAGCCAGTGCTTCTAGCGCACGCGCCAGAGCGGGGAGATCGATCGGCTCATGCCAGCGGGTGAGCAGGGGCACGTTGTAGACAGGGGATTCGGGGGCCGCCTGGTGGATGAACCAGAGCCGTTCCTGGGCCTGCGAGAGGGGGGTGACGGTGACCTCGCGGCGTGCGGGCGCCGGTGGGCGCTCAGGCGCCATCAGTGGTTCTCCTAACGATGGTTCAGGACAAGCGCGGCAATGCGGCGGGACGGGACGACTGCAGGGCCGCTGCACGGCGATTCGCCGGCACGCCCACATGGCGGTCCGGCCCGTACGGCCAGATCCGCGGCTGCGCGATGAGATGGGAGCCCGCGGCCGGGAGAGGCTGCGGACGTGTGTGCTTGATGGCTGGTCGGATTCAGACCTTCGAGGCTCGGCCCAGCTGGTCCGCCAGCTCGGCGAAGCTGGGCGTGAGCAGCACGTCGGTGGGGTCGAGGCGGATGCCCAGGCGTTCACCGATGCGGAACGCCGCCTGCGTCGCCAGGATCGAGTTGCCGCCCAGGCCGATGAAGTCGTCGGTGGCCTGAACGGCCGACGAGCCGGGAAGGCCGAGGAGTTCGGCCCAAACTTCGGCGACGACCGTACCGGCCGGGGTGGTCGCGGCTGGCTCTTCGGCAGCCGCCGGGGTGGTCACGGCAGCTTCGGCGGCCTCGGCCAGCACGGACTTGATACGGGCCCGGTCGGCCTTTCCGGTGGAACCGAACGGCAGCTCGGCCAGCGGCACCCACAGGGCGGGCAGCATATAGGCGGGCAGCTGCTCCGCCAGTGCTGCGGCCAGCTCTCCGGCTGCCGCCTCCCCCGATCCCGCAGGGCGCAGGAAGGCGCCCACCAGGCGGGCGGTGTGCCCCTCGCCGTGCTTCTCGACGAAGGCGGCCTCGGTCCGGCCGGTCGCGACGGCGGCCTGCTCGATCTCTTCCAGTTCGATACGGAAGCCGCGCAGCTTGACCTGCCGGTCGGCGCGGCCGACGACCTCGTACTGACCGTCCGGCAGCTGTCGAACGCGGTCACCTGTGCGGTAGATGGTTCCGGTGGCGCCATCGTGCGCCGTGTACGTGACATAGGAGCGACCAGTGCGCTCGGGGTTGTGCAGGTAGCCGCTGGTCACCGAGGGGCCACCGACACAGAGTTCACCCGTCTCGCCCGGGGCGACAGGGCGCATCTCTTCGTCGAGCACATGCAGCCGCACCCTGCGCACCGGCTGCCCGATCGGGATCCGGGTACGCCCGGCCAGCGTTCGCGGTGTGCAGGTGAACGTCGTGACGAACACGGTGGTCTCGGTGGGCCCGTAGATGTTGAGCAACAGTGCGGGCCCGCCCGCGGCGAGCACACGTTCAGTAGCGGCCAGGTCCATCTGCTCACCGCCCACCAGGAGTTGGCGCAGGGAACCGAGCGCCGCAGGGGCTTCGCGGGCCACCATATGGAAGAGCGAGGTGGTCAGCAGCGCAGTGGAGATCCGTTCGGCGACGAGGAGGCCCGCCCATCGCTCGAGGTCGGTCTCGACGACGGTGGGCAGCACGATCAGCGGTGCTCCGGTGGTCAGGGCGCCCCAGACCTCCCAGGTGAAAGCGTCGAAGGCCGGGTTGGCGAGTTGCCCGACTCGGTCGCCGGAAGTGATTGCGCCGGGCTGTGCGGTGTCGGCCACCAGGTCGTGCACGGCGCTGTGGGGTACGACGACACCTTTGGGAACACCGGTGGAGCCCGAGGTGTACCCCACGCATAGCGGGGCGTCGTCGGCCACGGTGACGTCGGGGGTATCGAGCGCCCCATACGGGTCGTCCCCGTCGGCGATGGTCAGGACGGGCACACCAGCGTCGGTTCCCAGCGGCCGGTCGCGGTACCCCTCGCCCCGGCCCACGATGATGGCCGCCACTCGGGCGTCGTGAAGAATCGCGGCAACCCTGTCGGTCGGCGCCTGGCCATCCACCGGGAGATAGGCGGCCCCGGCCCGGACCACCCCGAGGGCGGCGACGATGAGATCCGCGCTGCGGTTCAGGTCGAGCGCGACGACGTCACCGGTGCCGATCCCGCGTCCCGCAAGGCGAGCGGCCACAACTCCGGCCTCCCGCCACACCTCTTCGCGGCTGAGTTCACGTCCGGTCAGTGCCTCACGCACGGACAAGGTTGCGGAGCCGTCCCTCATGCGCTCGGCGACAAGACGGTGCACTCCCCCGGTACCGCTGCGCAAACCAGCCACAGGCCATGACGGCATGAATCCCCCAAATTCGCTGCGAGTGCCCTACCCGGGCAGAGGACGCCCTCCCAGGGCATGAATGAACGCCGGATCACCCGTGGCGCAAGAGCCCGGGGCGCGGGGAAGGGTCCGGTAGAAAATGGGGCGACGCTGCCCGAACGGGACACTCTTCACCGATAGAATTCCGCAATGCGGAATATCTATTCCGTCTGACGGTAGGCTATGATCCGCTCCTGATCATGTCAACAGCAAAACAGGGGACGGGAAATGACCGAGAGCCGCGTCGCACTAATCACCGGTTCGTCATCTGGAATTGGCGCAGCCGTTGCCCGCCGGCTGGCCGACGAAGGAATGCGAATAGTCGTCAATTCCGCCAGGAGCGAGGCCGCCGGCAAGGAACTCGCGTCGTCGCTGCCGGACGCTGTGTACGTCAAGGGTGATGTGGCCGACCCCGCGGACGCCCAGCGCATCGTGCAGGCGACGATCGACGCATACGGCCGCCTCGACGTCCTGGTGAACAACGCGGGCACGACACGCTTCATCCCACTGAACGACCTCGAGGGCGCAGACATCAGCGCCTGGCGGGAGATCTTCGACGTCAACGTCTTCGGCGCCTGGCAGCTGACCGCCGCCGCCGTTCCTCACCTGCGCGCCTCCGGCTCCGCCTCGGTGATCAACATCTCCTCCGTGTCGGCCACCCGCGCCCTGGGCAGCTCGATCCCCTACGCCGTGAGCAAGGCCGCGCTCAACCACATGACGCGTCTGCTCGCCTCCCAACTCGGCCCAGATATCCGTGTGAACGCGGTGGCCCCCGGACTTGTCGACACCGCCTGGTACGCCGAGGCCGACGAGGTCTGGGAAAGCTCCCGCGACTGGATCACCGCCAACACCCCGCTCAAGCGCGTGGGCACCCCCGAGGACGTGTCCGAGGCGGTCCACTTTCTGATCCGCGCCACCTACACGACAGGTGACGTCATCACGGTCGACGGCGGCCGCCACATCGTCTGATCCGCAGCCAT
Source organism: Streptomyces sp. NPDC051214 (assembly GCF_040682375.1). Taxonomy (NCBI): domain Bacteria; kingdom Bacillati; phylum Actinomycetota; class Actinomycetes; order Kitasatosporales; family Streptomycetaceae; genus Streptomyces; species Streptomyces sp. NPDC051214. The sequence continues at coordinate 274,917 of NZ_JBFBAT010000012.1, read as the reverse complement.
CTCACTCGCAGGCCGTGACCTAGCCAGGACCCTGTGGACGGTGGAGGCGGCGATTTCCAGGAGCGGGCCGATGCGTGCGGGGCCAAGTTTCCGCTCGCGCCGCAGCGCGCATATCTGAGCTGCGCCGTCGGCGGGGGTTCGGTGCGCAGACGTGCGAGGCCGACTGGTTTGTCGGCGAGGCCCGCGTCGCCTTCGGCTCGCCGGCGGTGCACCCACTTGTGGGCGGTGGTGCGAGAGAATCCCATGTCGTCGGCGATATGTGCGGCGGGACGGCCTGCCCGGGGTTGGTCGACTAGAAGACGTCTGCCGAGGACGGGCACTTGGTCAGGCCGTAGCCGTACCGTCATGGGCGAAGTCGGGCAGTTCTGTGGACAGGAGCTCTGCGGCGCCGTTGTCGAGGAGATGCTGCATCTCGTTCGAGCGGGGCAGCATCGTCTTTTCGTAGGCGCGCAGGGCATCGTCGACGGTGCGGTGGTGGGCGAGGGCCAGGGCGAGTTCGCAGGCGTCGAGCATGGCGAGGTTGACGCCGCCGCCGAGCGGCGGCATGAGGTGGGCGGCGTCGCCGAGCAGGGTGACGGTGGGATTGTGGTCCCAGGTGTGCGGGACGGGCAGGGCGTAGATGGGGCGGTCGACGTACAGGCCGTCGTTGTCGGTGAGCATCCGGCGCAGAGCCGGCGTCCAGTCGCGAAATTGCTTCAGCAGCAGCGCACGGATGGCGGCGGTGTCTTCGATGGTCAGGCCGGCTGCGGTGATCCAGTCCTCGGGGACGCGCTGGATGATGTAGACGCGGATGTGGTTGCCGCTGTTGAGCTGGGCGAACAGGCCGCGTTCGCCGTCGGCGGCTGCGGCGCTGCCCTGGCCGACGAGCTGGGCGATTTCGGGGTGCTGGTTTTTGACGTCGTGGAACCAGGCTTCAAGGAAGCTGATGCCGCTGTATTGGGGGGTGGCGTCGGAGAGGGCGCGGCGGACTTTGGACCAGGCGCCGTCGGCGCCGATGACGAGGTCGGCCTCGATGACGGTGCCGTCGGTGAAGTGCAGTTGTCGCGGACCGGTTGTGGGGCCTTCGACGGAGCTCAGGATGTGGCCCCAGCGTACGGTTTTGGGCTTCAGGGAGCTGAGGAGGAGGTCGCGCAGCGCGCCTCGGTCGATCTCAGGCTTGAAGCGTTCCCCTTCTTCGGGTGTGTGGTGCACGAGGAGGGTGCCGTCGGCTGCGTCCATCTGGCGCATCTCCTGGCCCTCGGGCCGGCAGAGGCGGAAGAAGGCGTCGAGCAGGCCGGCTTCGCGCAGGGCGATCTGGCCGTTGTCCTCGTGCAGGTCGAGGGTGCCGCCCTGGTTGCGGGCGGCGGGGCCGCTCTCACGGTCGTAGACGGTGGCGGTGATGCCGTGCTGCTGAAGGATGCGGGCGCAGGTCAGGCCGCCAGGGCCGGCGCCGATGATGGCGATACGCGGGGCGGGGGCGGTGTTCATGGTGGTGCTCCGTTCGTGTTGCGTGGGCGCTGTGCTGTCGTACGCGGCGTTAGCGGGCCGCCGTGGTGGGGGTGTCCTTGGTGGTGCCAGCGGAGGGCGCGGGCGGACCGGCCTTCTTCAGCGGGACCTCGACGACGAGGAGTGCGGCGATGAAGGCGAGCGCGCACAGGATCGCGGCGCTGAGGAAGATGTGGCCGGTGCCGGTCGTGACCGCGTCGAGGTAGGCGGTCTTGGCCGCGGCGGGCAGGTGGTGCAGGGCGCTCGGGTCGTTCTCGGCTCCTGCGCCCAGCGTGGGCTGGACGGCGCGGGTGAACAGCGAGCCGAAGACGGCGACGCCGAGGGATCCGCCCAGGGTGCGGAAGAGGTTGACCGAGCTCATGGCGGCGCCCATGTCCCGCATCGAGACGCTGTTCTGCGCGATGGTGCCGGCCATTTGCATGGTGAAGCCCAGTCCGATGCCGACGAGCGTCATATAGAGGCCGGTCAGCAGCCGTGAGGTGCCGGTATCCATGGTCGCGAGCAGTCCCAGGCCGGCCACGAGGAACACGGTCCCCAGAATGGGGAAGATCTTGTATTTGCCGGTGGCCGACATGACCTTGCCCGCGATGGTCGAGACGATCACTACGGGGATCATCAGGGGCAGCATCAGCAGTCCGGAGTTGGTGGCCGAGGCGCCCTGCACGGTCTGCTGGAACAGCGGCAGATACAGGCCCGCGCCGAACATGACCACACCCGCGACCAGGATCAGCACCATCGCGAGCGGGTAGTTGCGGTGGCCGGTGAACACGGACAGGGGCAGCAGCGGCTCGGCGACGCGCTTCTCCACGGTGATGAAGGCGAGCAGTCCGAGCACGACGACGGCCGCGAGCGCAAGGATCTGCCAGGACCCCCAGGCGTAGGTGGTGCCTGCCCAGGTGGCGGCCAGCACGAGGGCGCTGATGGAGACGGTGAGCAGGGCGATGCCCGCCCAGTCGATCTTCGCCTTGATCCGCTTGGCGGGTACGTGCAGGTTCAGCCACAGCCACACCAGGGCGGCCAGGCCCAGTGGCAGGTTGACGTAGAAGGCCCAGCGCCAGTCGAAGTGGCCCGTGACGAAACCGCCGAGCAGCGGGCCGCCGATGGTGCCGATAGCCATGACCGAGGCGGTCATGCCCTGGTACTTGCCGCGCTCGCGGGGCGGCACGAGGGCGCCGATCAGCGCGAACGCGCCCGCGCCGATACCGCCGGCGCCGATGCCCTGCACGACGCGGAAGGCGATCAGCCCGGTCATCGACTGAGCGGCGCCGCACAGCGCGGATCCCACGATGAACACCGCGATCGAGGCCAGGTACATGGGCTTGCGGCCGACGAGGTCGCCGAGCTTGCCCCAGATCGGTGTGGTGACGGCGGTGACGAGCGTGTAGGCGGTGACGACCCAGGAGATGTGCTCCAGGCCGCCGAGCTCGCCGACGATCGTGGGCATCGCGGTGCTGACGACCATGTTGTCGAGCATGGACAGCAGCATCGCGAGCATGACGCCGAGCAGCACCCAGCGCACGTTCTTCGGGACGGCCGCCGGGGCCTGAGCGGGGAGGGAAGCAGGCGTGGACATGTCTGATCACTCCTTTCGGATACGAGAAGGGAAGTGAAGGGGGGCCGCCGGGCTGTGCCTCACGACGACCACTCCAGAAGAGCACACCAACTCAATAAGTGCAACTGCTTCACTTTTGAATCTGGGCAACTTTGCGGGTAGGCTGCGAGACATGCCAGACACCTCTCCCGCACCTGCCCCGGCAGCCCCGATCGGGCGCCGCGAACGCAAGAAGGCCGCCACCCGCCAGGCCATCGCCGACGCCGCGCTACGCCTGTTCCTCGAGCGTGGCTACGACGACGTGGGCATCCGCGAGATCGCAGATGCGGCCGATGTGTCCACGACCACGCTGTTCAAGCACTTCCCGGTCAAGGAGGCCCTCGTCTTCGACGAGGATGCGGACAAGGAGGCCCGCCTCCTCGCCGCGGTACGCGAACGCCCCGACGGCCAGTCGATTCCCGCAGCACTGCGCGAGCACGTACTGACGTACCGCGTCGCCGCAGCGGGTGGCGACGCTCGTTTCACCGCGTTCTTCGACCTCGTGAACGCCACACCGGCCTTGCGGGATTACGAACAGAACATGTGGCTGCGCCACACAGCCGCCCTGGCCCAGGTCATCGCCGAGGAGAGCGGCCTGCCGGCCGACGATCCCGCCTGCACCGCCCTGGCCCACTTCGCCCTCGAAGCACCGCGCGCCGCCCGCGGCCACGACGACCCCCGCCAAGCGATCACCCGCGCCTTCGACCTCCTCGAACACGGCTGGCACACCCTCGCCTCCGGCAAATGAATCCCTCCGCCGCGCCCCTTGCGACACCACAGCCGCACCCGGCGCCGTGGCCCCTTGAGCACGCCCTCGAGACACCTGATGCCGGGTGCAGGTCAGCGGATGCCGTCGTACTGGCCGTTCACACTGCCGCGCCTGGAAGTGGCGGCTTTCTGCGGGATGGAGCTGTCCGCCCAGTCGTTGGTGGTCAGCCACTGCCGCACGGGGTTTCGCATCGGTGAACTGTGCGACCTTCACCTGGCTGACCTGCATCTGCGCGAGGACGCCGCCTGCGGCGAGTGCCGGGCACCGCAGGCCCATGTCTGCCACCGCGACGGATTGATCACCGACGCGCGCGCGAAGACCAAATGGCCGTGGGAGTTCGACAACCAGGTGGTCCGGGGCGGGCTGATCAAACGGGTCAGCCCGGCAATGATCCACGCCTACTTCGACTACATGACGACCGAGTACCCGCGCGGGGCCGCCCACGGGATACTGCTAGTCCAGCAGCACGGACACAACCGCGGTCTGCCCTGGGCGCCCGAAGGGGCCCGCAAGATGCTCCAGCGGGCCGGGGCCCGCGCCGGCCTCGGTCTGATCCGAACCGGACCAGGGCCCGACATGAACTGCGGCCGACCGGTCCCGGGCCCGGTGCCCGTATGTGACCCCAGTGAGCCCCGACGGGGATCGGCCCGATGCACGATCGACAACTGCACGATGAGGACGTAACGGTGAAGCTCTTCGGCCCCAAGGCTGTGTGAAAGCAGCTCAGTTGACCTCGGCCTGGCGGTTCGTCTCAGTCGTTCACCAGCAAGATCTTGCCGGTGTGCTGGCCTGTTTCCATGAGCCGGTGTGCCTGGGCGGCCTCGGCCATGGGCAGGGTCTGATCGATGATGAGCTGCACGGCTCCGTTCTCGATCATCGGCCAGACCTTCTCTTGCGCTGCCGCCACAATGGCGGCTTTCTGCTCTGCGGGCCGGGTGCGCAGGGTGGTGCCGTGTACCGACAAGCGGCGGAAGACCAGCTCGGCGAGGTTGAGATTGCCCTCAAGCCCGTCCTGCAGGCCGATGACGGTCAGACGGCCGTCGGTGGCCAGGGAACGGATGTTGCGTTCGAGGTACTGGCCGCCCACGACGTCGAGGATGACGTCGTAGGGGCCGTGCTCGGTGAAGTCCTGCGTGCGGTAGTTGATCGTCAGGTCGGCGCCCAGGTCTTGCGCGCGGGCGGCCTTCTGGGGGCCGCCCACGGTGGTGACGACCCGGGCCCCCAGTGCCTTTGCGATCTGGATCGCAAACGTGCCTACACCCCCTGCTCCGCCGTGCACGAGGAAGGTTTCGCCCTCCTTCAGTCCTGCGGTCATGACGATGTTCGACCACACCGTGGCGACGGCTTCCGGCAAAGCGGCTGCCTCCGCCAAGCCGATCCCCTTGGGAATTGTGAACAGCTGTCCTGCGGGCACGGCGACCTTCTGCGCATAACCGCCGCCCGTCAGCAGGGCACAGACTTCATCGCCCAGCTGCCAGCCGCTGACGCCTTGTCCGATGGCACTGATGCGGCCGGAGACTTCCAGTCCCGGGTAAGGCGAAGCGCCCTTCGGTAGGGGGTACAGGCCCATCCGCTGCATGACGTCGGCCCGGTTCAGTGCGCTGGCCACTACGTCGACGACGACTTCACCGGCACCGGGCGCCGGATCTTCGACCTCGGTCCACTCCAGGACCTCAGGCCCGCCCGCTTCTTTGATCGTTACTGCTTTCATGATGCTCCGCTCATGTGGACGAGAAGGGCTTGCGGATGTCCGGAAGGGGGCGCCAGCCATGGGTCTCGCAGGGGAAACCTGGCGCTGCTTGTGGCCCATGCCGACATAGGTGAGGACTTGCATCCTTAAGTACGCAATACCCGCAAAGCGAATGTTTGCACTGCTCACATTAGAGAGTGAAGTGTGCAGCGTCAACATTGAGCGGGGTGAGGGCCGCCACTCGACGGTCACCCCTGGCCTGCCGAGGCGCGCGCGAGCCCGTGCTCACTGAGGGGGTCGCCCTCGCTCTGACCGATGGCGGTTACCGGTCGCCCGCGGTCAGAGGGGTTGCTGGCGGTTGCCTACGGGAGTGCCGGGGCGGCACTGAACAGCGCCAGGACCGCAGTGCGGACCTGGCGGGCGACCGCTTCGGGAGTGGCTGCGTCGAACTTGCCGTCGAGGTGCAGGAATGCCAGGCCGTGGGCGAGTGCCCACACCGATGTCCACAGCGCCTCCGGGTCGGCGTCGGGGAAGGTGCGGGAGACGATGTCGCGGACGTACTCCGCGATGGCCGCGGTCGCGGCGACCCGGTCTTCGTTGGCGGGGTCGCAGGGCTCGGCGAACATCGCCCGGAACAGGGCGGGGTGGTCGAGCGCGAAGCGGACGTAGGCGATGGCGACCGCCGCAAGCTCCTCGGGGGTCGCGGGTGCGGGGTGGGCGGCGGCCAGGTGCTCGGTGAGTTCGCGATAGCCCTCGGCTGCGACTGCGGAGACGAGTGCTTCGCGGTCCGGGAAATGGCGGTAGGGGGCGGTCGGTGACACGCCTGCGCGCCGTGCGACGGCCCGCATCGACAGTGCTGCGCTGCCGTCCTCCTCCAGCAGTTCGCGCGCGGCGCGCAGGCAAGCGGCACGCAGGTCGCCGTGATGGTACGCAGTCGCCTGTGTCACAGGTCACACCCTCTCGTGTATGCACCGCTTACATTCGCTGATTAATGTGAGCGCCGTACACATCTTAGGCGATCGCGCCGAGCGGTCGAACAGAGCAGAGAAGGATTCGGATGACCAGCGAGCTGTTCTCGTCATTGCCCCTGCGTTCCGGACAGGTGCTGGGCAACCGGATCGCGAAGGCTGCCATGGAGGAGAACCTGGCCGGCGAAGGGCAGTTGCCCGGCCGGCATCTGCTGGCGTTGTACCGGCACTGGGCTGCGGGCGGCACCGGGCTGCTGATCACCGGCAACGTCATGGTGCATGCCGAGGCACTGACCGGGCCCGCGGGGGTCGTGCTCGACGAGGCCGCTCCGCTGCAGCCGTTCACCGAGTGGGCCAAGGCCGGCAAGTCGGGTGGGGCGTCGATCTGGATGCAGATCAATCACCCCGGCCGACAGGTGCAGGCCGGCATGCCCGGCGTGGTGTGGGGACCCTCGGACGTAGGTGTCGACCTGGGACGGCACAGCAGCCGGTTCGGCCGGCCACTGGCCATGACTCCCGAGCAGATCGACGCCACCGTGACCCGGTTCGCGGTGACGGCCCACCGCGCCGAGAAGGCGGGCTTCGACGGCGTGGAGATCCACGCCGCGCACGGCTACCTGCTGTCACAGTTCCTCTCTCCGCTGGTCAACAAGCGCACCGACGCCTGGGGCGGGTCGCTGGAAAACCGGGCCCGCATGCTGCTGGACGTCGTGCGTGCCGTGCGCGCCGCGGTCTCGCCGTCGTTCGGGGTCGGGGTGAAGCTCAACTCCGCCGACTTCCAGCGTGGCGGGTTCGACACCGACGACGCACGGCAGGTGATCGAGATGCTCGAACCCCTTGGCGTCGACATAGTCGAACTGTCCGGCGGCAGCTACGAGAGCCCGGCGATGACCGGCCGCCCCGCCGATGAGCGCACCCAGGCCCGTGAAGCCTATTTCCTGGACCTGGCCAAGGACCTGGCGCGCGCCACCTCGGTCCCGCTGATGCTCACCGGCGGCATCACCCGCCGCGAGACTGCCGAGGCGGTGCTCGCCGGCGGCGTGGCGCTCGTCGGCATGGGCACCGCCCTCTCCGTCACCCCGGACCTGCCCGACCGCTGGCGCAGCGGCCGCGAGGCCGACCGGCAGCTGCGGCCGGTGACCTGGTCCGACAAGGCCCTCGCCTCGGCCGCCACCATGGCCCAGGTCCGCCACCAGATGCGCCGCATCGCCCACGGCAATGCCCCCAGGCCCGGCACCCACCCGGTGCGCGCCCTGCTGTCCGAACAACTCCAGCAGCGCCGCGCGCTGCGCCGCTACCGCACCTGGCTGACCGAAACCCGGCACACGGGCACAGGGGCGAGTCGGGCCGCGTGACCCTGTGCGCAGCCGGACTGAGTGACGGCCATGGGGTGACGCCGGCCCCGCGTGCAGTCCCTGTCCGGGCCGCCGCCTGGCCCCGCGCGCCGGGTGGGGCGGTGCGTGCCTATGGGGTGCGGCGCGCCCGGCCCCGCCACGAGGCGCGGACGGCAGCAGCGAGAGCCCTGCGGCAGGTTGCGCATCGCAGGTGAGACGCGACCATAAACGGGGGGGATATGCGCCCTTCTGTCCGGAGCGCCGGATGTTAGGCGCGAGGGAGCACGCACCCGGGACAGGGATCAGTCATGACCGAGATACCGCCGCCCATCACGCCCTGCCTCGAATCCGCCGCCAAGGAGCTGGCTGAGGCGACCGACCCACATCCGCGGATCTACGAGGTGCCCCGGAGCAGGGGCGCCAGATCCTCCTCGATCTGCAGAGCGACAGCAGCGTGCCCCGCCCCGACGTCGACGAGGAGTGGGTCGAGATCGATGCGGCAAGTGGGGTACGGTCCGCACGCGCATCCTCCGCCCCAAGGGGGCCAGCGGTCCGCTGCCGGTGGTCTTCTACATCCACGGCGCCGGCTGGGTCTTCGGCGACGACAAGACCCACGACCGCCTCTTTCGTGAACTCGCGGTCGGCGCGGGCGCCGCAGGCGTCTTCCCCGTCTACGACCGGGCGCCGGAGGCGAAGTACTCCACCCAGGTGGAACAGAACTACGCCGTGGGCCAGTGGGTCCTGGAACACGGTGCGGTGCACGGCCTGGACACCTCACGCATCGCCGTCACCGGCGAATCGGTCGGCGGCTGCATGCCCGCGGTGTTCGCGCTGATGAACAAGGAGCGCGGCGGGATCGACCTCAAGGCCCAGGTCCTGCTCTACCCGGTCACCAATGCCGACTTCGGCGCCCCTTCCTATCTGCAGTTCGCCGAGGGCTACTCCCTCACCCGCGAGGGCATGCAGTGGTTCTGGGACGCCTACACCACCGACCCCCGCCCCGCGGGCCGACCACCACGCCTCTCCCCTGCAGGCGGGCCTCGAGCAGCTCAAGGGCCTCCCCGCCACCCTGGTGATCACCGACGAGGCAGACGTGCTGCGCGATGAGGGCGAGCAGTACGCCAACAAGCTCTGCGAGGCTGGCGTGGATGTGACATCCGTCCGTGTGGCGGGCCTGGTTCACGACTTTCTTCTGCTGGACAGTCTGCGCGACACCCGCGCCGCCAACGTCGCCCGAAGGCTCGACGTCGACGTCCTCAGCTCAGCTCTGCACGCCACCTGAGACGCGCCCCCACCTCTCGGTGTTGACGGTGCTTACATGGCTGGCTAGGGTGATGTAAGCACCGTCAACATTTTTGTGAGGGAGTCATCAGATGGCGTCAGTACTGCAGGAAACCGTCACGGTCGATCTGGGCGGCCGTTCGGTCACGGTCCCCAAGGGGGGCCTGTACGACCGGTACCGCATGGCCACCGACCTCGACGAGGTCGCCCGCGACCCCCGCGTCAGTGGCGTGGACTTCTTCCGGCGGCTGCCCAAGACCGAGGTCGACTCTCCGATCGGGGCCACGCTCACCCCGAACTTCTACTACCGCATCTCAACCGCCCGCCTCACGATGCTCGCCCGCACCCGCGCCATCCGTACCCGCCTGCCTGGGGAGCTGGCACCCCTGGAGGTCGCGCCCGGACTCGGGCTCGTCTCGGTGATGTTCTTTCGCTACGACGTGTGTGACATCGACTTCTACACCGAAGCCGCCGTCGGTATCGCGGTGAAGCCGGCCCGGCACGGCGGACTGGGGCTCTTCGATCTCGTGACCGCCCTGAAGAACGAGCACCTCGATACCTATGTGCTCTCCCTGCCGGTCAGCAGCGAGATCGCGCAGGTGCGCGGGCACGACGGCTACGGCTTCCCCAAATGGGTCACCGGACTCGACGTCGACATCGACGCGCGCCGCACGACGGCGCGGGTGGCCAACGACACGGGCGGGACGGACCTGTCGTTCTCTGCTCCCACGCCTGCCCAGAGCGCCCATCCGGGCGGTGAGCGGGTCTCCAGCCTCACCTCGTACACGTCAATCAACGGAGCCTGGCACTCCACCCTCAATCAGACCAATGTGCTCGCGGCGGGCACCGCGCGCTTCCCCCGCGGCCTCGATCTCCAGCTCGGGCAGGGCCCTATGGCCGACGACCTGCGCTCACTCAAGCCGACCAGGACGGTGCAGTTCGACGTCATGACCGAAGGCCAAGCCGCCCTGCACATGCCCGTCCCCACCTCGGTCCCCAGTCGGGACCAGTGACAAGGAGCTCCGCCATGGTCACCGATCACGCCGCCCCGCCTGCCACCGCCCGCGGCACCGGCCTGCCCGCCTCACTCTCCCCAGACCGAATACACCAGCTGGCGGGGCGCGTCGCGGCCACGGCCGATGCCGAACGGGGCACCACCCGCGCCCCCTACACCGGCGCCCCGTTGGCCGACCTTCCCCTCTCGGCTCCCGCCGACGTCGAGGACGCGTTCGCCCGTGCCCGCACCGCCCAACGGGACTGGGCAGCCGCCCCGTTGAGAGAGCGCAAGAAGATCATGCTGCGCTTCCACGACCTCGTACTCGCCCGCCAGGACGAGGCACTGGACCTGATGCAGGCCGAGAGCGGCAAAACCCGCCGCGACGCCCACCTGGAGGTGGTCGACACCGCGATCACCTCCCGCTACTACGCGCGCAGCGCCGCCACGTACCTGGGGCCCAAGCGCCGCCGCGGCGCGGTCCCGGTACTGACCCATACCACCGAACTGCGCCACCCCAAAGGCGTCGTCGCCATCGTCTCCCCGTGGAACTACCCCTTGAGCATGGCCGCCGGCGACGCCATCCCGGCGCTCATGGCCGGCAACGCCGTCGTCCAGAAACCCGACACCCAGACCGCCCTCACCGCGCTGTGGGCCCTGGACCTGATGCACGAGGCTGGACTGCCCGCCGGCGTATGGCAGATGGTGATCGGCCGTGGCAGCTCCATCGGCGACGCCCTGATGGCAGGTGCCGACTACATGATGTTCACCGGCTCCACCGCCACCGGACGACGAATCGCCCGCGACGCGGGAGAACGCCTCATCGGCGCCTCCCTCGAACTCGGCGGCAAGAACGCCATGATCGTGCTCGATGATGCCGACATCGACCGCGCCGCCGACGGCGCCATCGCCGCATGCTTCCCCTCGGCCGGACAGCTCTGCGTCTCCATCGAGCGCCTGTACGTGGCCAAGTCCCTGCGCGACAAGTTCGTCGCCGCCTTCGTCGACCGCACCAAGAGGCTCACGCTGGGCGCCGCCTACGACTTCAGCATCGACGTCGGCTCCCTCACCACCCCCGCCCAGCTGGAAACCGTCACCGCACACGTCGACGACGCCGTCACCAGGGGCGCCACCGTCCTGGCCGGAGGCAGGGCGCGCCCCGACCTGGGCCCGCTGTTCTACGAACCGACCATCCTCACCGACGTCACCCCCGACATGACGCTGCACGACCACGAGACCTTCGGCCCCGTCGTCTCCCTTTACCCCTTCGACCACGTCGACGAGGCGATCGCACGGGCCAACGCCACCGCGTACGGCCTCAACGCCAGCGTCTGGACCCGCAACGGGGCGCGGGGCCGGGCCGTTGCCGCCCGCATCCACGCCGGCACCGTCAACGTCAACGAAGCCTTCGCCGCCGCCTGGGGCAGCATCGACGCCCCGATGGGCGGCATGGGCGACTCGGGAATCGGCCGGCGTCACGGCGCCGACGGAATCCTCAAATACACCGAGCCGCAAACCGTCGCCCACCAGCGCCTCCAGGGCTTCACCCCGCCCTCTCGCATCTCGCCCGACACATGGGCCGCGCTCCTGACGGGCGCGCAGAAGGTCCTCAAGGCGGTCGGCGCTCGGTGAATCCTTCCCGGGAGCGAGCGTCATCACAGCAAAGGAGACAGAGATGACCAGAGTCCTCATCGTCGTATCCGCAGCGGACCGCTGGACGCTGAAAGACGGAGAAGTGCACCCCTCGGGCTACTGGGGCGAGGAACTGGCCATGCCCCACAAGATCTTCACCCGCGCAGGATGGGAGATCACGATCGCGACGCCCGGCGGCAAAGTCCCCACCCTGGACCGCCTGAGCATGTCCCGCACCGCCGGCCTGCCGTCCAAACTCCGCGAGGTCGCACGGTACCTCGACACCATCCAGGACCAACTGAACAACCCCACACCCCTGGAAGCGATCGACCCGGACGCATACGACCTGGTCTTCTACCCCGGCGGACACGGACCGATGGAGGACCTCGCCACCGACCCGGTCTCCGGAGCGCTCCTCACCCGCGTGCTGCACTCAGGCAAGCCGCTGGCCCTGCTGTGCCACGCACCGGCCGCCACGTTCGCGGCGAAGAACGAGGACGGCTCGTGGCCGTTCGCCGGATACCGGATGACGGGCCTGTCCAATTTCGAGGAGAAGTTCAACAGGTTCGGCCGCAACGCGATCTGGCTCCTGGAAGACCGCCTGCGCGCAAGCGGCGCCGAGTACCGCAAGGGACGCCTGCCCCTGCGCCCCTTCATGGAAGTCGACCGCAACCTCTACACCGGACAGAACCCCGCCTCCTCCGAACTGCTCGCCAAACGGCTCGTGGAGGTCCTGGACACCTGAGCGGCCAGACGCGGAGCCTGTGCAACACCACGAGTTCAACCTCAGCAGAAGGCAGGTTCCCTACCTTCCCCGACGCGAGGGCGGGCGCCACTCACTCGTCAGAGCGATCGATGGTGTCCTTCTCGCAAGGGTCCCGGGCATGTTCGCTCTGTTCAGCTGCAGGTTGCGCAGCCTGCGCGGACGCTCACGGCCGGAAAACTCGAGGAGCAGCGGTCGGTGCTGCGCCGGGAGTTCGCGGAGCTCGGTGCCGCCTGGCGCGTGGCCCGGGGTGCGGGGCAAGTGCCGGATAAGGCGGCTGGTTGGGAGGTTAGGCCGGGGTCGGGTGGCCGGTGACGGCGACTGCGCGGGCCGGGGAGGGAAGGGACGCCGCGTCCTGGTGCCGGGGATGCGGGACCGGCCGTCCCGCAGAGTCCGGCCTTCCAGGTCCGCAGCACCGATTCCTCGCCCTCGCCGTCGCTGGTTTGCACCGCCAACGTGATGATCATGCCGGGCGTAGACCCCTAGAGGCCGATCTGGCCGGAGTATTTTGCCTCGGCGACTTCCTGATTGCTCCACCATCCGGTCACGGCGGGGCCATCGGCGCGGAACTGGACCCGAACGATGTAGGTGTCAGGTTTCACGACGCTGCCGGGACGCCCCGCAGTACGTGGGAGATCCGCAGCAGTTTGCCCTGCCGGTTGCTGACGTAGATCAGACCGTGGTCGCAATCCAGCTTGATGCCGCTGACGTTGCCCAGGCCGTCGGCCACCACGCGCTGACGGCCCTTGGCCTCGCCGTCGGCCACGACGACCTCGTGCACCTTGCCGCCGGCCGAGTCGCAGACGTAGGCGTGGCCCGCGCCGTCCAGCGCCACGCGGACGCTGCACCCAAGGCGGGTTGCCACGGTGCGCGGGGTGGCGCCGTCCGCCGTCAGGTCGATCTCATACAGCCCGCCGAGGTCGTACTGACCCACGTATGCTCTGCCCTCGGCCAGCGCCACCCCGGCGGCCCTGGGTACGTTCCAGATGCGCTGCTGCTGCGCCGGACGGCCGTTCAGGCCGTACTCGATCAACTGGTTGTTCTCCACGTCGGTGACGTAGGCCCGGCCGCCCGGCAGGTCCAGGGCGACGCCGTACGCATACATGCCCTCGGCGATCACGACCGGAGGGGTGGAGCGGTCGGCCAGGTCCACCCTGAGCAGGCGCTTGCCGCTGTAGTCGGTGATGTAGGCCTGGTTGCCCGGCAGGTCCAGCGCCACGTCGTTGATCTGGCCCGGCGTCGCCAGGACCCATTCGGTGCCGTCGCCGTTGTCGGCAAGGTCCACCTTCAGCAGCCTGCCGCTGTTGTACCGGTCGGTGACGTACGCCTTCCGGTTCGCCCGGTCCAGCGCGAGGCCGTCGGCCGTGCCCAGGCCGTCGACGAGCGTGGCGTGAGGCTTGCGGGGACTCGTCTGCTGTGCGCCGCCGCCCTTGTGAAGAGGGTGCATCGTGCTGTCGAAGTCGAGTTTCTCCAGCTCGAAGACCTCATGGACCCCGGCGAGAGTGGAGACGACCTCGGCCTCCCCCTTCTGCAAGAACGGCCTGCCTTCGTCGGTCAGGTCGAAGGTGTCCTTGGCCGCGCCGCTCTCGCCGAGCTTCCACGCGATGACCTTGGCGTATGTCGGCTCCTTGGCCTGCGGGCCGTCCGGGTGCGTCTCCTTGACCTCCACCGGCTCGGGGTAATACAACGCGACCCACCCGCCGAAGGAGATGGGGAATTCGTAGTCGAACCTCCGCACCTGGCGCCGCTGCGTGGCCAGGACGTCCACCCGGCTACCGACCTCACCGCTCAGCGTGGACGACGTCTTGAACGCGGTGGTCAGCGAGCCGCTGACCGACGCGGTGATCCCCAGCATCAGTTGTGCCGACAGCTCGCCGGTGCCGGTGGCGGTGCTCGTGGCCGTGGTCGTACTGGTCGACTGCGACTGCGACTCGGAGTCGACGCCCTGGTTGTCCTTGCTGTTCTTCAGGGTGGTCTTCTGCGACTGGTTCGCCGCCATGCTTTTTTGCAGTTGCTGCTGCAGCGAGGCGGTGACCTTGGCGCCGAAGGTCAGCTGCACCTGCCCCTGGAGCGACCAGCTGATCGTGTTCGAGATAGAGAACTCGACCGTGTGCGACCACTTCGTGGGGACGGGGTCGGTCCGGTTGACGTACGTCTGCTTGGAGATCACATCAGGAGGGGGCTGCGCGATGTCGGCCCGCTCTTCGACGAGCGGCACGCCCACCGTCATGTAGGCCGTCCATCCGCGCTCGTGTGCCGCGGCCTCCGTCTCGGGGAATCCCTCAAACCGTCCCTTGTTCAAGGAGAACCCGATGGGGTGGACGTCCCGATCCTCACCGTCCGGCGACTTCTTCTCGGCTTTCCTCTTCAATTTCTCCCTGTCCCGCTCCAGGATCGCGGGGGCCTTTGTGGCGACGTCGAGCTCTTTTAGGTTACGGCCGGTCAGCGGGTGGCGCATGTACCGTTCGCCGAGATGAGCCGTGCTCACATTGTTCTTTTTGGCGTCGCCCATTTTCTTGGATCCGTCCTCTCCTGTGGAACTCAACGATGTGACAGTCACTCAGTCTCGGTTGGCGCGCCGTCGGTCCTTTCGACTTTCGCGGCCGCTTCGGAGTTCTTCCTTCTCATTTCTTCCATCTCTTCCTCGCTCATCTTCGGCAGGTCCTCACCCTTGACCCCCGGCCGGTCCTCGTCCCTGATCTCGACCTTCACCTTCTTGAACGTCTCGTCCTTGGCCGAGGACGCCATGCCGGCCGTCGATGTGGGGTCCTCGCAGCTGGTTTGCTGTTTGGCGGCCGCCGAGCCGGTCCTCTTGAACAGTGGGGACAGAAAGCCGTTCATGATGCGGAGCGCCTCGGGTGACGTCTCACGCACAATCTTCGGGTCGCGCTCTACATTCGGAATACCGTCGTACAGTTCCGGGTCGACCCCTTGCCGTTCGGGCCGGGCGCCTGGAATTTTCTCGTGCACGTCTTGAGCGGACTCTTCGGCGGACTTGGCTTCACTCCCGCCGCCCTCGAAGATGTTTTTGAAAGACATGGTCTCCCCTTCGGTCGTCTTTACTTCCTACCCCTGAGGTAATCCGTCCATCCGGCTCGGCTCCACTCTTTGCGTCCATCACGTGCCCCCGCGCCGGCCGTAACGTTTATTCGGTGCGCAATGTCGGCCGAAAATGATCCTCGGCCGGGGTTTTACCTCGCGTAACGCAGCGAAATGGTTCACCCCCGGGCCTGAAGAGAGCCGAGGGCGGGCTGACGGGCAGACGGCGCCGGGTGAGGTCGAACTGCAGAGCGGGGTGAGTCCTCGCCAATCCGGCGGCTTCCGCAACAGGGGTGCGCACGCGGCCCGTTGCCCACTGCGTCGTGTCAGCGGCCGGACGTCACCGTGAACACCGCAGCCGCCACCACAAAAGCCGGTCTCCTCGGCGAGCACTTCACGGACGAGGACGACCTCGTAGTGCGGGCTGTGACGGGTGCGCGCGGCGACGCGGCGGCGGGGCCGGGGCAGCAAGAGGGCCGTCGGCGGCGGGAGGAGGAGCCAGGCGCGGCATGAGGCCGCGTCAGATGCAGGCTCCTGCCGCTGGGCGGGGGCAGCTGAGACATCTGGGAAGGCCGGAGGGCCACCCCCGCCCACCCTCCCCGAGCCTCCCGTCGGCGAGGTGAGCTCATGCCGGGAGAGGCGCTGCTACCGCCCCAGCCTGCGCAACAACTCGGCTCGCACAGCTGCTTCCTGCTCCAGGAGCTCCGCGTACACGGTCAGAGTGCAGCGTTCCTCGATGGCTGTCGGACGGGGTTCGGCCAGGCGGTCAGGTCATGGACCTGGCCGTCGAGCCCGACGGCCAGCTCCGCCTGATGGGGAGAATGAGCGTGGGCCAGATGGACGAGGCAGAGCTGCGGTGCATGCATCCCACCAGGTCTGCTGGAGATCCGTCGCCGCGCCCTGTCCCGTCATCCCGCTATGAGGACCAGCACATGGACCATCGTACGGACGAAAACGATCCTGCTGACGTCGAGAGCCCGTACACGGCCTACCTGCACGTGCCGCAGCTTCTCGCTCTGCAGCAGCCGCGTACCCGGCCTGCGCGGGGCGCGCAGTGGTGCGATGAGCACCTGTTCATTGTGGTGCATCAAGCTTCGGAGCTTCTCCTCGCCCATGCCCTGGTCGAGCTACGGCAGCTTCGCCACCCGACCGGCAGTGTGGCCGGCAGCGCCCAGGTCACACTTCAGCGGGTGCACGACCTGCTGCGCCAGCTCGAAGGTCTGCTCACCCTGCTCGACACGCTGAGCGAGGAGGACTTCGCCTCTTTCCGCCCCCTGCTCGGTGAGGCCAGCGGCGGGCAATCCGTGCAGTTCGCCGAGCTGTTCCACCACATCACCCAGCCACGATGCGGCGCACCGTTACCACTTGCGCACGCACGACAAATGAACGCGGGTGTGACCCGCGTGCGTGAGGCAGCAAAGAGCTGGAAAGAACGGCACCTCCACCTGGTGGAACGGATGATCGCAGACCAGCCTGGCACCGACGGCACGGCCGGAGTCGCCTATCTCCGCTCACGCATTGACAGGGCAACATAGATGGACCGGTTGGCGACCGCACCGTCGCGGATCTTCACGTGGATGGCATCGATGAAATGACCGGATAGACCGGGTCGAGGGGGCGGTTCTGCCATTCGGCCCCGGTCACGGGGCACCGCAACCTCCACCGGGCCGACCTCGGTCAGCACCGTTCTGGGGCGGGACCCGTTGCGGGAGTTGCCACCGTTCTTGCCCGCCGGACCGTGCCGGTCATGGCCGAGTGGCTCGGTGACCTCACCTCGCAGGGATGACTTCAGAAGCCGCTACGTGAGCTGCTGCAGCAGACCTCCCTGGCCGGGCGGCTGGAGGCCTTTAGCCTGGGCGCGGCCGACCAACTCCTCGATCAGCTGATCATCCACCGTCTTCGCCGGCTGCGGGACGGCTACCCCTCAACTCGCCTCCTCGGGCGTGTTGTTGCTCGCCATGGGTGCATCCTCCATGATCAGGAGTTACGCCCTTCCTTTTACAGCCCCGCTTGAGACCCTGACCTTGAACCCCCGGCCTGCGAATCGGTGGCTGGCGGGCAGCGAGGCCGGTGGGAGGAGTTCGAGCTGAATTCCGCCGGCCTCAGTAGGCGGAAGGCTTCATCATCGTGGGGGCATTCCTGGGTGTCGGAGCATCACCCGCCCTGCACAGGCCATAGCTTCTGCCCCATGGACACTCAGGGCAAGACCTACGTCACCAAGGCTCTCGACGACAGGGCCTTCGCGGACAAGCTCATGGGCGACAAGGCTCTGGCCGACGACCTGATCACCGCGCTGCTTGCCGATGAGTCCCTCAAGGACCTGGGCCTTGCCAGAGTGGTGATGTCCCTCTTCGTCAAGGCGGACACCTTCCACGAGGGCATGACCCGCCTGATGGAGGGGGCGAAGCACGACGAGGACCTCGCCGGCTTCTTCAAGGTCATGAGGACGTACCAGGTCACCATGCAGGCGCAGTCGAACCTGGAAGCCGCCACGAAGACGGCCACACAAGAGAACATTCTCAACCCCGTCAGGGGGGTGTATGTCTTCACTGGCCGCAACTGCACAGGCAAGCACGCAGCGTTTGGTGGCGGCCGGCATGACATGGCCGACCTTGCCAGGCAGATCGGCAACGATGCCATCTCCAGCCTGTCCATCGCCAAGGGATGGAGCATCACCCTGTTCACGGCTGCGGGATTCTCCGGCGACCGGACGACTATTGGCCCTCGGCGCGACGGGGTGGGAGGCGATCGGTACAACCTGACCGACGGCTTCGACAACGGCGTCTCCTCGTTCATAATCACCGGCGTCAGCGCGGATCCTTCCCGCCAGCACGAGGTCACGGACACGTACCACGGCGCAGCCACCGGCTACACCATGGCGGAGGGACAGACCCACTACTAGGGCGAGGGATGAGAGCCCGTCCTTGAGCTCTCAGCCACGTTCCGGCGAGGACCTCTTCCTGCCGAGTTCGTCGTCCGGATGGGAACACCAACGAGCGCCTGACGGCGGTGACCCAGGCCATGCCCGCCCTGGAGGCTGAGCTGTGCGCCCTGGTGGACGTACTTCCGGCGAAGGCCCTCATGGCCTTCCACGGGGGTGGGACGTCCTGCTGAACTCCCGTGCGATGGCGGCTGCCCGGGCTGCCTGCGCCGCTGGGGCCAGGACGTCGAGGAGCTCGGGAAAGGGCTGGCGCGGACTGCGGCCACAGCCGAACCTCCTCAGAGGCGCCCGCCCCCGGGCCGGTCGGTATCGCACCCGGCGCGTACGCCCGCTCTCGCGTGGCCTGTGCGCGCCGGAGGCGGTCGCTGGACCTGGCGGCGGATAGGTGGCGACTCAATGCGCCACCGCGCACTTCGTAGCTGCCTCAGTACGTCGGTCCCCTGCAGTGCGCCGCGGTAACGGTGCGAACGCGGGGAAGACGGTATGGGAGTGCCGCTCAGGACAAACGTTGCTCCTGAGCACAGCGGCACAGGTGTGAACGGCCCGCGTTCACAGTCATCCTTCCCCTCGATTCGCCGCACCCCCCTCATCCATCGGACCCCTCTCGACCAAGGAGGACGCGTGGCCGAGCACTACCTGCTGACGGGCGCCACAGGCTTTGTCGGGGGAGCCATCATCCTGGAGCTCTTGGAGCAGACCGAAGCGGACCTCTCCTGCGTGGTCAGAGCGAGAAGCGACGCGATGGCCACCGAGCGGCTCAAGGGAACACTTCGTCGCGCGGCCCAGGTGTACGGGCGAACAGATCTCGTGGGCGAGATCGACGGTCGTTGCCGCGGCGTCGCCGGTGACCTCACCCTGCCGGACCTGGGCGTCACCTCGAACCTGGGCCGCGTCGATCAGGTCTGGCACGTGGCGGCCTCCCTCGCCTTCGAGGACTCGGGCAAGGACGAGATCCTCACCCAGAACGTACAAGGGACCCGGCACACGGTCGCGCTGGCGAAACGGTTCGGTGTCTGCGTCTTCAACCATGTCAGCACCGCCTATGTATCAGGGCGCAGAACGGGTCCGATCACTCCCGATCCGGTCTCCCACGACGGCGACTGCAACAACTGGTACGAACGCAGCAAAGTGGCAGCCGAACTCGTCGTCACCTCCGCCGGATTCGACTGTCTGCGGATCTTCCGGCCGAGCGTGGTAATCGGGCACAGCGAGACGCGGGGAACGGCCAGCAACAGCGGGCTGTACGGATTCGTCTCCGCACTCACCCAGTACCGCGCCGAACTCACGCCGTTGCTCGGCGACGTGCTGGCAACCCGTCCGCTGCGCCTGCGCATGGCGCCGGACTCGCTCACCAACTACGTCCCCGTGGACCGGGTCGCCGCAGCCGCGGTAGGAGTGGCACGCGCCAGCGACCAGTCCGGTATCTACCACCTGGCCAACTTCGAACAGCTACCCGTAGGTGCCATGCTCAAGGCCGTCTTCGATGCCCTCGGTCTGCCCGAGCCTGCCTGTGTCGCCGACGAGTCCGACCTGGCCCTGGTCGACCTGAAGGCCGACCGGCTCTGCACCTTCTACCGCCATTACACCAACGGCACCCGCGAGTTCGACCTGGACTCCGTCGAACAGCTCATCGGCCGCGACCTCCTCAACGTATCGATGTCTCAGGAGCGTCTGGCCGAGTTCATCGACGTGTTCCTCCAGAACACAGGCGGGCACAAGGCAGAGGCCTCCCATGAATCTTGACACGCGCCCGCTCGGCCAGCGCCTCCCCCAACAATGGGCCTCAGACCGTGACGCAGAGGTTGTCGAGGCGATCGCGCGGCTCGAGGAGCCCCTCCATGTCGTCAGATCCGGCGGCGGCTTCTCCTTGAGCACAAGCCCCTCGTCGCTCAGCACCACGGGCATCGCAGGAGTGCTTCCGCCGCTTTCCCCGGAGCAGCTGGGCGACCCGTCATTCTGCGCGGCCCACGGAACGCGCTTCCCCTACATCGCCGGGGAGATGGCAGGCGGCATCGCCACGCCCGCCATGGTCATCGCCATGGCCAGGGCCGACATGATGGGCTTCTTCGGCGCGGGCGGGTTGTCGCACGATCGCATCGCCACGGCCGTATCCGATCTCTCAACCGCCCTGCCCGGCCGGCGGAACTGGGGCGTCAACCTCCTGCACACGCCCTCGGAACCCGCCGCCGAGGAGCGCACTGCGGAGATGCTCCTGGCCCAGCGCGTGCCCGCGGTCTCCGCTTCGGCGTTCATGGAGCTGACTCCGGCCGTGGTCCGCCTGGCCGCTCATGGCCTGACCCGGGGCCCCCACGGCGCGGTGCAGCGTACGACGCGGCTCTTCGCCAAGGTCTCCCGGCCTGAGGTGGCCGCCCAGTTCATGGCCCCCGCGCCGGCCGAACTCCTGCGCCCGCTGGTCGAGCGCGGGCAGCTCACCCAGGCCGAGGCCGACCTGGCCTCCACGGTGCCGGTCGCCGAGGACATCACCGTGGAGGCGGACAGTGGCGGGCACACGGACAACCGCCCGCTGACCGTGCTGCTCCCGGCCATGCTCGCTTTGCGGGACACCCTTGCCGGCCGGCACGGTTACCCGCGCCAGATCCGGATCGGCGCCGCTGGGGGTATCGGCACTCCCGGGGCTGCGGCCGCGGCGTTCGCCCTGGGTGCGTCGTACGTCGTCACCGGCTCGGTCAACCAGGCTGCCGTGGAGTCCGGTCTTTCCGGCGACGCCAAGGCGATGCTCGCCCAGGCCGGCATCGCGGACGTGGTCATGGCTCCGGCCGGCGACATGTTCGAGCTCGGTGTTCGCCTGCAAGTGCTGCGCAGGGGAACCATGTTCCCCGGGCGGGCCGAGCATCTCCACCAGATCTACCGGGCGTACCCGTCCTGGCCGGCGGTACCGGCGGCCGACCGCGCAAAGATCGAACGAGATGTCCTGCGAGCCCCCTACGAGCAGGTGTGGGCGCGGACGCGTGCGTACTGGCTGGAGCGTGCGCCCGGCCAGGTGGAGCGGGCCGAGCGCGATCCGCAGCACCAGATGGCACTGGTCTTCCGCTGGTACCTGGGCATGTCCAGCCGCTGGGCCGTCCAGGGCGAGGCCGGCCGACGAACCGACTACCAGATCTGGTGCGGCCCGGCGATGGGCGCCTTCAACGAGTGGGCCGCCGGCAGCTTCCTGGCCGACGTGGCCCATCGTTCGGTGGTGCAGATCGCCCGGAACCTGCTCACCGGCGCGGCCGTCATCACCCGCGCGCACCAGCTGCGCAGCTGCGGGGTCGAGGTTCCCGCCGCGGCCTTCGCGTTCGCCGCCCGACCGCTTGCCTAGGCACGGCCGCGGGCCGAGAGGAGCCAGATCGTGAACGACCACGCCCCCGCCGTACCCATCGCCGTGGTGGGCATCGGAGCCCTGCTGCCCGGAGCGCGCGACGCCGAGCAGAGCTGGCGGATGATCCTGGGCCGACGTGACCACATCACCGAGGTGCCGGCCGACCGCTGGCTGGCGGAGGATCTCCTCGCCCCCGACCAGCCCGACGGGGCGTACATCGCACGGGGTGGGTTCCTGCCCCAAGTCGGCTTCGACCCCATGGCGCACGGCATGCCGCCGCAGTCCCTGCCCGCCACCGACTCCGCCCACCTGCTGTCTCTGCTCGTCGCGGAACAGGTGCTGCGTGATGCGTGCGGCGGGCAGCTCGAGGGGCTGGACCGCGACACGGTGAGCGTCATCCTCGGCGTGACGGGCTACCTGCCGCTGGCGGTGCACATGGCCATGCGCACCGCCCGGCCGATCTGGTTGAAGGCGTTCCGGGAGGCGGGCCTGGCCGAGAGCCGGGCCCAGGAACTGTGCGGACGTATCCTGGAGCACATGGTGCCCTGGCAGGAGGACACCTTTCCGGGGCTGCTGCCCAATGTGACGGCAGGCCGGATCGCCAACCGCTTCGACCTGCACGGCGCCAACCACACCACCGACGCCGCCTGCGCCAGCTCCTTCGCGGCCCTGACGACCGCGGTCGATGCCCTGTCACTCAAGCGGTGCGACCTGGCCCTGACCGGCGGGACGGACACGGTCAACGACGAGCTGATGTTCACCTGCTTCAGCCAGACCCCGGCGCTCTCGCCCTCCGGCGACTGCCGTCCCTTCTCCGACCATGCCGACGGCACGCTCCTCGGTGAAGGCGTGGTGATGTTCGCGCTCAAACGCCTGACCGACGCGGAGCGCGACGCCGACCAGGTCTACGCGGTGATCCGCGGAATCGGCGCCTCCTCCGACGGCCGGGGCAACGCCATCTACGCCCCGCTGCCCGCCGGTCAGGAACGCGCCCTGCGCCGGGCGTACGAAGCGGCGGGGTACGGGCCCGAGTCCGTGGAACTGCTCGAGGCGCACGGCACCGGGACCAAGGCGGGTGACCGCGCCGAATTCGCCGCCCTGTCCTCGGTGTTCGGTGCGGCAGGCCGCAGCGGGGATCCCTGGTGCGCGCTGGGGTCGATCAAGTCGCAGATCGGCCACACGAAGGGTGCCGCGGGTGCGGCGGGCCTCTTGAAGGCTGTGCTGGCTCTGCACCACCGCGTCCTGCCGCCGACCATCAAGGTGGACCGGCCGAACCCGGACCTGGCTCTTGCCACCAGCCCCTTTTACCTGAACACCCGGGCACGCCCCTGGGTCGGCGCGGGAGGGCCGCGGCGCGCGTCGGTCTCCAGCTTCGGCTTCGGCGGCACCAACTTCCATGTCGCCGTGGAGGAGTTCATCCCCTCCGAAGAGGGATCGGCGCGGCCCGCCCGACGGCTGCGGTCGGCCTCTGCCGAGCTGATCCTGTTCAGCGCAGCCACCCTTGACGAGCTGCGCGAGCAGGTCACCCAGGCCAAGAAGTCGCCGCTCAGCGAGCTGGCCCGCACTTCGCAGACACGGTTCGAGGCCGGGGCGCTCCACCGCCTGGCCCTGGTGGTCGAGGACCCCGGTGAGCTCGCGAGCAGGCTCGACCAGGCAACCGGTCTCCTCAGTGAAGCCGGGGACGACGGTTTCTCCACTCCGGACGGCACCTACTACGCTCACGGGACCGCCGACCGAGGTTCCCTGGCGTTCCTTTTCCCCGGGCAGGGCGCCCAGTACGTCGGCATGGGGTGCGAGCTTGCCACCCAGCACCCCGCGGCGCAGCACGTCTGGGAGCAGGCAGGCGCCCTCGACTTCGGCGTGCAGCCGTTGCATCACATGGTCTTCCCCCCTCCCGCCTTCAGTGACGAGGAGCGCGGCGCACAGCAGGCCCGTCTCACGGCGACCGAGTGGGCCCAGCCGGCTCTGGCGGCTCACAGCCTGGCCGTGCTGGCGCTGCTGAACGAGCTGGGCCTCAAAGCCGACTGCGTGGCGGGGCACAGCTTCGGAGAGCTGATCGCCCTGCATGCGGCCGGCTCCTTCGATGCCGAGACGTTGATGCGCCTGGCCAGGCGGCGCGGCGAACTCATGCGGGACGCGGCCTCCACGCCCAGCGGCATGCTCGCCGTCAGCGCCTCGCGCGCCCGTACCGAGGCGTTCCTGGAATCGGCGGGAGGGGATCAAGCCTGGGTGGCGAACGACAACGCGCTCGAGCAGACCGTCCTGTCCGGCACGGTCGAAGCGTTGGACACTCTGGCCGTGGATCTCGCCGACGCCGGGATCACGGCCAAGCGGCTGCAGGCCTCGGCGGCTTTCCACAGCCCTCTGGTCGCCTCCGCCTGCGCCCCCTTGGCCGAGTTCCTCGCCCAGTGCTCCATCGAAGCCCCGGCTATGGACGTCTACGCAAACGCGGACGCCACCCGCTATCACAGTGACCCGGATGCGGTGCGCGGCCGGATCAGCCAGCACCTCTCGATGCCGGTGCGGTTCCTGGAACAGATCGAGTCCATGTACGAGGCGGGGGTGCGCACGTTCGTGGAGGTGGGCCCGGCGAGAACCCTCACCGGTCTGGTCGGTCGCATCCTGAGGGAACGCCCGCACTTGGCGGTCGCGACCGACGCCAGGGGCATGGACGCGACTGTCGCACTCTTCAAGGCGCTGGCCCAACTGGCCGTGCACGGCGTGGAACTGGACTGGCAGGCGCATTGGCTGCCGTACGGCCCGCCGCGTCAGGCAGCCGCCGAGCCCGGCCTCTCGATCGGCGTCGACGGCGGCAACCAGGGAAGGCCCTACCCGCCCGCGGGCGGCGCCACGGCGTTGCCCGCACCCAACCCGGAAGGCCCCGCCGTAGGGCGGCAAGAGAGCGTGGAGAGTGATGGCATGCCCACGGGGCACCCTCAGCAGCACCTGCACGACGAGGCACAGCGCCGGGCCGCGGACGCCCACGCCGACTACCAGCGGTACATGACCGAGGCTCATCTTGCCTTCTTGCGCCTCACGCAGGAGTCCTTGGCAGAGCGGCGGGAGCGTCCCGAGGGCGCCGCTCGTGTTGAGGAACGCCCGGCGGCTCTGCCCGCCGCGGCTCCGCCCCCGGCAGCCGCGCCCTCTGCCCCGGCACAAGCCGGGCCTTCGGCCCCTGCCCCGGTGCCGCTGCCGGCCCGGCCGGCGGATGCCGCCCCTGACACCGGCGCCCCTGCGGACGGCACCCCGGTGCAAGAGGCCGTGCTCAGCGCGGTGTCCGAACGGACCGGATTTCCCAAGGAGCTCCTCAACCTCGACATGGAGCTGGAGAAGGAACTCGGCATCGACTCGATCAAACGCGTCGAGATCATGTCGATGCTCCGCAGCAAGCTCGGCGAGCTGGGCGCGACCGCCGAGGAGTTGGCTTCGTGCCGGACACTGCAGCAGATTGTCGACAGGCTCCAGGGAAATTTCCGCTAGGCCCGGCCACCCGGACCCCGGCCGCCGGGCCTCCTCTCGAACCTCCCGTCGTACGACAGGAGCTCACCGTTCTCCCCGCGCCTGCGACCGGCCTTGCCCTGGCCGGATTGTGGGACCGGCCCCTGTACATCGTCGATGACGGGGCCCACCTGACCGAACCACTGACCGGCATGCTGCGCGACCACGGCATCGAAGCACGGTTGGTCGACACCTGCGCCGACCTTCCGCCCGACGCCCAAAACGCCGTCCTGCTCACCGGGCTCGCTCCGGTCCAAGACACCCAGCGGGCACTGGACCTGCAGCAGGGAGCCTTCCGTGCGGCGCGGCAACTGGCGTCAGGGCTCACTGCCGACGGCGGCGTCTTCGTGACCGTCCAGGACACCGGAGGCGACTTCGGTCTCGGCGGTCGACAAGGCGAGAGGGCCTGGCTCGGCGGGCTGGCCGCGCTGGCCCGCACCGCGGCCAAAGAATGGCCCCAGGTTTCGGTCAAGGCGATCGACTGCGAGAGGGCGGGGCGTGCACCGCACGACGTGGCGGCAGCGATCGCCGGGGAGCTTTTGGCCGGTGGTCCCCTGCTGAACGTCGGACTGCGAGCTGACGGCACCAGAGTCACACCGCACGCTCTGGTCGCGTCCCCGGGCACGGGCGGCATCCCTGCTCACACGCAGGCCCAGATGACCTCGCCCGCAAAGGGCGAGCCCCCCGTCCCGGCCCAGGTGACCCCGCCCTCGCCGGGCGAGCCCCACACCTCAGCACCGCACCCCGACGCCGAGGACTATCCGGTCGGCCCGGACTCCATCGTCGTCGTGACCGGCGGCGCTCGCGGCATCACCGCCGCCGCACTGATCGCACTGGCTCGGGCGCGACGCCCCCGGCTCGCGCTGTTGGGACGAACCCCCCTGACCGACGAACCGCCGGGCCTGCCGCAGGGCAGCTCCCAGGAGGTGACACGGGCCCTCGCCTCCCTGCGGGGCGCCGGGGCAAACCCCGCCGCCATCGCCGCTGATGTACGGCAGATCATGGCCGTCCGTGAGGTGCGCGCGACCCTGGCCGCGATCGAGGAAGCGGGATCGAAGGTGCGCTACGAGACGGTGAACGTGTGCGACGCGTCCGCCCTCTCCCGCTGCCTGCAGCAGATCCGCGACGACTGGGGGCCGGTGACCGCCCTCGTGCACGCCGCCGGCGTCCTGGCCGACAAACTCATCGCCGACAAGACAGACGAGCAGTTCGCCCAGGTCATGACGGTCAAGGCCACGGGGCTGCGAGCCTTGCTGGACACGACCTCCCACGATCCGGTGCAACTCATCAGCGTGTTCTCCTCCGTCGCGGCGACCTTCGGCAACGCCGGCCAGTGCGACTACGCCATGGCGAACGAGACCCTCACCCAGGTGATGGCCGTGGAGTCCACACGGCGCCCCGGCTGCCGCGTGAAATCTCTGATCTGGGGGCCCTGGCGCGGCGGAATGGTCACCCCCGAACTCGCCGCCCGCTTCGACCGCCGCGACACGCCGCTGCTCCCGCCCGCAGCAGGCTCCCAGGCCTTCGTGGCCGAGCTGGCATCACCGGCGCCCTATGTCATCATCGCCGGTTCCCCCGGCGCCACCGGCGCCACCGGCGACAGCGGCGACAGCGGCGCCATCGGCGACAGCGGCGACAGCGGCGACAGCGGCGACAGCGGCGACAGCGCGCAACCCCAGCCGCTGGCCTCGGCTTCCCCACCTGCTCCGGCACAGATCACGGTGGCCGCGCGCAGTCATCCGTATCTCGCCGACCACGTCATCGCGGGCGACGCGGTGCTGCCCCTGGCACAGAGCCTGGAGTGGTTCACCGCTGCCGCACGCTCCTGGCGTCCTTCCTCACAGAGCGTCCTCCTACAAGACGTACGCGTGCTCAGGCGGGCCACCCTGGCTCATCTCGACACGGACGGCGACCGGTTCACCCTGCGGGGCGCCCGAGAGCGCGGCGCGCTGAGAGTCGAGCTGCGCAGCGCAGGAAGCACGCTCCACTGCAGCGCACGGATCGCCACCGCCCCGCGCGAGCCGGTACCACTTCAGCCGCCTGGGGAACTCGAACCCTGCCCCCCGCAGCCCCGCTACGACGGACACACCCTCTTCCACGGTCCGATGCTCCAGTCCCTGGCCACGATCGAAGGCATCTCCCTCACCGGCGCCCGGGCGACACTCACCGGGCTGCAGACCATGGGCTGGCCCGGCAGTACCTGGCAGACCGACGCGGCGGCCGTCGACGGCGCACTGCAACTCGCCCTGCTCTGGGCGGAACGCCTCTTCGGGGACGCGACCTTGCCGATGGCCATCGGAGAGTTCCACACTCCGCGCACAGGAGCGGCCCGCGGACCCGTCACCTGCGTGCTGCGCGCCACTCCTGCGCGCACCGCCCACGCCCAGTGCCATCTGACCCTCACCGACGACGAGGGGCTACTCGCCGACATCCGCGACCTCGAACTCGTCCTGAGGCCGTCATGACCACCCCCGCCCGCACCTTCGCCCGACACCACCTCGAACATCTCTCCCACGCCGCGGTCTCCGACGTGTTCGGCCCCCGCTACGCCATCCAGGACGACAGGGAACGCCAGACCCGTCCTCCCAAGCCCCCGCTGCTCCTCATCGACGAAGTCACCCACCTGGAAGGCACGCCGGGAGTCCTGAGCCGGGGCGCGATCCGCACCCGCACCTTCCTGCGGCCGGACCGCAGTTTCCTCGACCACACCGGCCGCATGCATCCCGGCCTGACGATCGAGAGCTCACAGTCCCTCCTCGTGCTGCTCAGCTGGCTCGGCGCGGACCTGGACAACACCGCGCAACGGGTCTTCCGGCTCCTGGGATACGAGGCAACCTTCCACGGTGCCGGAGCCCCTGCCGCCGGGGAGACTTCCGTCGCGGACGTCCGCATCCTCGACTACGCCCAACAGGACCAGTCGCTGATCGTCTTCTTCGAGGCGGAGTGCCGGGTCGCCGACGAACTGCGGCTCACCATCCGCGGGGCCCAAGCAGGCTACTTCTCCTACCAGGCGCTCACCGCCGCCCCCGGAGTGCAGTGGACCCCGAGCAAGGACACCCCTCCACCGGGGCGGGCGGCTGCCCCCGTCACGAGCCCAAGCGCGCACACATTTGGCCCCCCTCAGGTCCGGGCGTTCGCGGACGGCAGGCCCGCCCACTGCTTCGGCCCCGCCTGGCCGTCGGCCGGCTCACCACGCCTGCCCTCCGGTGACATGCTCCTTCTCGGCAGCGTCACGGAATTCGCCCCCTCCGGAGGCCCCTGGGCACGCGGCTATCTCCGCGCCGAAACCCCCGTCCGCCCGGACGACTGGTACTTCGCCGCGCACTTCCACCACGACCCGGTCATGCCCGGCAACCTGATGCTGGACGGCTGCTTGCAGGCGATGAGCTTCCATCTGGCCGCAGCGGGCCACACCATCGGCAAGGAACGCTGGCGCTTCGAAGCGCTCCCGAACCACCCCTTCGTCGTCCGCTTCCGGGGCCAGGTGACCCCGGAAGCGGGCCCAGTGACGTACGAAGTCTTCGTCTCGCACGTGTCCGCCCATCCCTACCCGACGCTCATCGCGGACGTCCTGGTCACCGTCAACGGCATCAAGGCCATGCACGCCGAACAGCTGGCCGTGCGCCTGGCTCCCTGCACATAAACCCCCGGCGAACTGCAGCCGTGTCGGCGAACCGCGTTCAGGCAGGGTCTGGAGCACGGTGGCGGCCAGTTCGGCCAGTGTTGTCAGCGAGATTTCGGGCCTGCGGGGCGGGCAGGACGGCCAGTGGGTGGCGCAGGTCATCGGTGCTGTGCCCGGTCACGTCTCTCCCTCCGGATACATGGGACTGCCGGAACGGGCAGGCGAGCGGCGTGATCAGCCGGAGCCGGTCTCCTTGGCCACGGTGAGGGTGGGCATGACCCAGCTGCCGTCCAGGACCGAGGGGTCGGGCCCGTACACGCGGATGGCGATGCTGAAGGGGCCGTCGGGCGCGGGGAGCCAGTTCGCCGCCTGCGCGGGACCGACGGGCCGCTCCTGCTGGACGTACAGGGTCAGGCCGCCGTCGTCGTCTGCTCCGCGATGCCTTTACACAGACCAATAACACCGAGCTCGCCGTGAAGTCCGCCGTCGGACAGTTCGTCGAACTATGCGTCAACGTCACGTGGATGCCCGCCTCGGGCTGGCCCATAAGCAAGGCTGTGCGCCGGGCAGCTCAGCTGCCCGGCGCATGTTCCCCGTGTCTTCCTGGGTGAGGCGGCCCTCCACCCGTGGAGGGGCCGGCTCACCCAAGGAAGTGGTTAGTGGTGGTTGTGGTGTCCGCCACGGCCCCAGGACTCGATGTCCACGGTGCGGTGGTGGCCGTTACGCAGGGTGGCCTTGTCGGAGTGGTTGTCCCACATGTAGTCGCGTCGGTCCTGATAGATGTGGGCGCGGGTGTCGCGGCCGGCACCGGTGTGGACCCGCACCGTGGAGCGGCCAGCCAGGCGTACGTCGCGGAAGCGGTAGCGGTTACCGTCATTGTCGCGCAGCGTCCAGCCGCGCAGATTTACCGTGTGGCGGGTGTTGTTGGTGAGCTCGACCCATTCAGCGTTCAGCGATCGGTTGGTGTGGTTGTCTCGTCCGGGACTATCGGCCTGCACGGCGCTGATCTCCACGCGCGGATGCCGGTGATGGTCGCGATCGGCGGCGGTAGCCGGCAGGGCGACGGCGGAGACGGCAGCGCCGGCGGCCAGGGCGGTGGCGGCAATACGGCGAGCAGTCGACGAAGCAGACATGAGTGATGTCCCCTCAAGAGCGGTGCCTCGCCAGCCGATACCAGCTGACGAGTGCGCGGTGCGTATTCCCGGCCCGGTGTGGGCCGAGGAACCAAACTGTGAAGCTTCAGTGAGGCCTGCAGCAGCCCCACGGCGATCAGTTACCGATCACGGACATTTCCGTGACTCTCGCCTGTATGGCCCACGCACCCGCTGCGGGTGTGCCCCTGACATCCGCTGAACGCTGCAACCACCCGTTGAATGATCAACGGCAAGCGCTTGTGTGCGCCAGCGCACCGCCCTTGACACCACCCGGCGCACCACCCGAATGGCTCACAGGCTTTGGTAACGGCCGTTCTGCGCATTTCTTCGCACAGCTAGGCCTGCTTCGCACAGGGACTCAGTGTGAATGGTGACTGATGCCCCGGCACCGCAGCCAGGTCCGCATCGCCCGGGAGCTGTAGCCGTTGTCGCCCAGCACGTGGGAGGGGCGAACCCGAGGCCGTCTGGGACCGGTGCGGGGCACTCGGATTGTCTCCATCACGGCGGTCAACTGCGTGCAGTCGTTGGGGTTCCCGCCCGTGGCCGTGAAGGCGAGCAGCGGCCCACCGCATCGCAGACCAAGTGGATTCTGCTGCTTAGAGGGCATCTGATCTGGATTACTGGTAGTTAGAGATGATTGTGTGACTCTTAGCGTCGGTCTTCGATATCGGAGACGTGAGTGTTCGTCGCCCGTATCGCAGTGACGTTTCCGACGCCCGCTGGGCGTTGATGGAACCGGTCTTCACTGACTGGCGGATGAGACGGACGGCGCCGGGCACGGTGGCGCGGGTGCACGATCTGCGGGAGATCGTCAACGCCATCCTCTACGTCAACCGCACCGGCATTCCGTGGGGGTACCTGCCCCACGACTTGCCGCCCTACAAGACCGTCTACGACTACTACGCCAAGTGGGAAGCCGACGGCACCACGCAGCAAGTCCACGACCTGCTCCGCGACAAAACCCGGCAGTCTCACGGCCGCGATCTGCAGCCGACTGCGGCGTTGATCGACGCGCAGAGCGTGAAGACCTCGACAAACGTCGCCGAGAGCAGTCAGGGCATCGACGCCGGCAAGAAGATCAGAGGCCGCAAGCGGCACGTCATCACCGACACCCTGGGGCTTGTGCTGGCCGTGCTGGTCACGGCCGCGAACGTGCACGACACCGTCGGCGGCAAAGTCCTCCTCGACGAGCTGGCCGCAGCCCACCCCCGCGTGCCCAAGGTCTGGGCCGACGGCGGCTACCAGAGCAGTATCTTCAACCACGGCGCAAGACACCGCATCGACGTGGAGGTCGTACAACGGACGCGGACCAAAGGCTTCGAACCGCTCCCGAAACGGTGGGTGATTGAGCGGACCTTCGGCTGGCTGATGCAGCACCGCCGCCTGGCACGGGACTACGAAGCACTGCCGCAGAGATCCCGCACGATGATCCACTGGGGCCATGGCTAACTAAATGGCCCGCGAACTGACGGGAGAATTCACACCAACCTGGCGAATCGAAACAGACATGTCGACCGTAATAGCCTGAACGGTGATCAGATGCCCTCTAAGAGGTCGTTTTCACATGTGAAGCCTGTTTCATCCCAACATGCACCCGTGGCAGGGCATGACTTGAGGGACGACAAAGGCGGAGGCGCTCCATGGGTCGCCTGTGAGGCCCGACTTGCCAGTCTCATCCTGCGAAGCCTGTCTCATCCCAAGACGCGCACCGATGCCCCCTCCGTCTAACGGAGGTGTGCCGGAAATCGACACGCGTGGGACCCAGGACGAGTTAAGAGATACATGAGGCGGAGCAAACCAGCTGAAAACGACCTCTAAGGCCGCCCGGGGGCGTCCGAGGCAGGGGTTGCGGAGCCCCCTTTGAGCACCGGCGGCATGCTCGTGGTCCCGCACTAGCGTGGAGTCGACCGACACCAGCCAGTCACGTCCCCGGCCGCATCAGCCCGGGCCTGGGCCGCCTGGAGCATCCGCTCAAAGGTGCCGTTCAACGCCCAGCGGCGGAAACGAGTGTGGAGCGTGGACCACGAGCCATACCGCTCAGGAACATCCCGCCAGGCGATCCCGGTACGGAACTTCCACAGGATCCCGTTGAGCACCCGCCGGCCATCCACCCGCTGGGTCCCAACGGCAGCACGGGCAGCAACGGGCAGACGAACTCCCACTCAGCGTCTGACAGTTCATGATGACGTATCACCCAACCATGATCCAGCCCTCAGAATCATTTGAATACACCGCCTAGCGGGCCAGGAGGTGGCGCAGGACGTTCTTGGCTGTCCCGCGGGCCTGGTGCGACAGCTCGCTCTCCGACACGGAGTGGCCCTTGGCGTACTTCTCGACGTACAGGTAGCGGTCACGGCCCAGGTCGACGGTGACAGCGCCGGACCACTGGTCTCCGTAGCTGATCTGTTCGGCGGCGCTGCGTCCGCCGAGCCGCAGGGGCAGCGCCTTGGTGGGCATCACATCGGTGGCATCGGCCGTCTCGCGCAGCGCCTTGGCGCTGTCGAACACGGTCACTTCGTAGCCGCTGGGGTCAGGGTCGTCGTCCAGGGTCATCGAGTACCAGCAACTGACGTAGCCGTCACCCGAGTCCGGGGTGGCTTCGGCGGTGCCGATGTCCTCCTGCTGCGCCTGGCTGAGCAGCTCACAGACCGAGGCCTCATCCACCGAGCGGGTCACGGGCGCAGGCGGGGCGGCTGCCGCCTGGGACACGGCCTGCGTGCCAGGGGCCGGCTGCGAGCCGGGGCTGCAGCCAACTGCCGTCAGAACCACGACAGCTGCCAGGAAAAGAAACGGACCACTGCGTCGATGCATGGCTACCCCCGCACAGAATGTGACGAAACGCGTGTGGGGGGAAGGCGATCATAGCCTGCCCATGCGGCACCAGGCGGGCGTGCACGAGCCGTGCGGAGCGCACTACGCAGGCGCGACGCCGGTGTCGGCCGCCCCGCCCGGCGTCGGGCCCCGGATTCCATCGCCGCCGCCCTCCCCCAGCCGCCGAGCCCGGATTCGCCGGTGCAGTACTGCTCGGCTATGTGCAATGGGAGCTGATCGGAGGGCCATCACAGGATGATCTTGCGGTAGCCCCAGTTCGCGAAGTACAGGTGGGCGTCGTAGTACTCCTCCCCCGCGAAGGGAGATCAATCGCGGGTGCCAGCAGGAGCCGATCTATGCCCGGCCGCTTGTCACTCGAGCAGTGACATCCTGAGCTGAACTCGGAGACCATGCGTTCCCGCTGACCTGAGGAGCTGGTGCATGCGGGCGACAACCGGTCGGACCTGCGCATGGTGATCAGATTAGTGCGCAGCGGCCAGAGGCCAATTTCACCAGACGCAGCGCGGTGTGCAAGCCCGGCTAGGCAGCGGCCGGTCAGACTCGCGGTTATGACCTGTGCAGGAGACGGTCGAGCTCCATGCTCCGGTCACTTGCCCTGGGCAAACCGGCAAACCGCTCACGAAGTCTTGCCGCGTCCCCCAGCGAGAGCTCGCCCCCGCTCTGCTGCACCAGTGTGACAGCTGTGCGAATCCCCCAGTATTCGTTGAAGGGTTTGTCCTCCTTCTCCACGAGCGCACGAACCAGATGCGGGAGATGTTCCTCGTCACGGGTCGCGTAGAGCTGGGCGTAGGCAGCCAGTCGCATCCCCGGATCACTCGAATCCAGCGCCTCCTCGACATCGAAACCCTCAGCATGAGGCGTCCACGCCATCAGCTCCCCGAAGAGACGACTCATCGACTCGCTGCGGGCGGGGCCCCGCGGAGCCTCCCGCAGTTCCAGATACCTCGCGGCGAGGCCCCGAACCCTATGGAGTGCAGCGTCCGCGTCCTCCTGCCCCGAGCCAACGCTGGCCGCCCCGAGTGCGGCTTGTGCCGTGTTCGTCGCCTCCCCCGCGTTCCGCTCGCTGGCCTCGACTCGTTCTTCAAGCTCGCGGAACCTGACGGAGCCGCCGCCGGGGAAATCAATGCTCTCGAAGATCTCGCCGAGCCACGGAAGAGCCGCGACGATGAGCAACGTGACGGTGATCGTGTCTATCTTCCACTCCGGCCATACGGCGTGAGCCACCGCAAGGCCAAGGGCAGTTGCCGTGAGCAGCAGTGCTGCGGCGCGTGGGTGCGCTCGAATGGCCATACCGTCAAGAGTGGCAGAGAGGGGGACAGTTGCGGGGTCTGCACCCTAACCTGAGGTGTGTCTGCTGGGGGGAACCGTGTACGGCGACGACATTCCGCGAGACGAGATTGCCGAGAGCTATCCATCGGCGTACCCGGTGCTCGTGGCGTATGGCCATGTGCTGCGCGAGCTTCTCGACATGCTCTGTCGGGACGAGGTGCTGAAGGTTCACGCGGTGGAGGCCCGGGCCAAGGATCCCAGCAGTTTGATGGACAAATTCCGTCGACATCCCGGATACGAGCGCCTCTCCGACGCGGATGACGTGTGTGGGGTGCGCATTGTGACTTTCTATCTCGCCGATGTGGCGCGCGTGCGAGACCTGCTCCACCGGGAGTTCAAAATTCTCAAGGAGGAGACCCGTCAGGCGGTGTCACCCGACGCCTTCGGATACCAGAGCCTTCATGTCATTGCCTGCCTCGATGACCGGCGCAGCAGCCTGCCCGAATACGCCTCGTACGCCGAGTACAGGGTGGAGTTCCAGGTGCGCACGGTGCTGCAGCACGCCTGGGGCGTGATCAGTCACAGTCTCGACTATAAGAACGAGGCAGAGACGCCCCCAGAGATCCGCAGGAAACTCTTCCGAGTCGCGGCGCTACTGGAAACGGGTGATGAGCTCTTCGCCAGTTACCGCACCGAAATTCAAGACCTGCGGGCCCGGTACCGCAGCCAGGTCGTCGCCGACGACTGGGCAGGGCTTCCCGTCGATCTCGACTCTGTGCTGGCTAGCATGGAGCGGCTGCCGCTCAAAGAGATCGC
This sequence comes from Streptomyces sp. NPDC051214, assembly GCF_040682375.1. Taxonomy (NCBI): domain Bacteria; kingdom Bacillati; phylum Actinomycetota; class Actinomycetes; order Kitasatosporales; family Streptomycetaceae; genus Streptomyces; species Streptomyces sp. NPDC051214. Next base: position 239,917 of record NZ_JBFBAT010000012.1, on the reverse strand, counting down.
CGTAGCCGCCAAGGAAGCGGGCTTCCAACCGCCCGAGTATCCGATGGATGACGAGGCCCCGGTGGTCCGTTCAGCGGTGGGACGCCTGGTGGCGGTGGCCGGAGCCGTAGGGATAAAGACGCTGGGCGACCTGGCCGCGCACATGTCCGCCGTCCCCGCCCATCGCGAACAGCTCGCTGTGCTGGCCCGGGTGAGCAAGCAGCACGGCTTCACCCCCCTTGCGGATCCCTTCGACATCACCGTATTCGCCATGCTCCTTGAGCATCCGGAGCTGCGCGTGAAGCTCGCCATCACCTTCACTCGGCCGATCGAGACCGGCCTCGATGAAGTCCTGCGGACCAGGAATGCGGTATGAGCGAAGACCGGCAGGAGACCGCGGACTACACCAGGACTCTCGAGGAACGGGTCGTCGAGCTGCAGACCAACCTGGACGGAGTGTCCGCGCAGAAGGAACGCCTCGCGAACACGCTCCGCGAGGCCCGCGACCAGATCGTGCTCCTCAAGAACGAAGTCGACCGGCTCGCACAGCCGCCGGCCGGCTTCGGCATCTTCCTCACGGCATACGAGGACGGCACCGCCGACATCTTCACTGGGGGCCGCAGGCTCCATGTGAACGTCAGCCCCGGCGTCGAGCTCGCAGAGCTCCGACGCGGCCAGAAAGTCATGCTCAATGAACCCCTCAACGTGATCGAGGCCATGGAGTACGAGAGCGTCGGCGACATCGTCACGCTCAAGGAAATCCTTAAGGACGGCGAACGCGCCCTGGTGGTCGGACAAACCGACGAAGAACGAGTGGTGTGGCTCGCCGAACCCCTCCTCGGCGCCACCATCCGGCCCGGCGACGCCCTCCTGCTCGAGCCCCGCTCCGGCTACGTCTACGAAGTCGTGCCCAAGAACGAGATCCAGCAGCTGGTACTCAGTGACCCTCCTGACGTGGACTACAGCGAGATCGGTGGGCTCGACGAACAGATCGGCCAGATACGCCGTGCGATGGAACTGACCCAGCAACACCCGGAGTTATGCCGTCGAATCGGAATACGACCGCCCAAGGGAATCCTGCTTTACGGCCCGCCCGGCTGCGGCAAGACACTCATCGCCAAGGCCGTCGCCAAGGCGCTGGCCGGCTCACCGACGACGGAGCACGGATCGCGCGGTAGGTTCCTGAGCATCGAAGGGCCCGAGCTGCTCAACAAGTTCGTGGGCGAGACGGAACGCCACATCCGGTTGATCTTCGAATGGGCGCGCGCAACCGCGCGCAGCGGTATTCCCGTCGTAGTGTTCTTCGACGAGATGGAATCACTGTTCAAGGCCCGCGGCACCGGCGCATCCTCCGACGTCGAATCCACGATCGTGCCCCAGCTGCTCGCCCAGATCGACGGCGTGCGAACACTCGACAACGTGATCGTCATCGGGGCATCCAACCGTGAGGACCTGCTTGACCCGGCACTCCTGCGGCCTGGACGGCTCGATCTGAAAATCAGGGTGGAACGGCCGGACAAGGAAGCGGCGGCGGAGATCTTCAAGAAGCACCTGGATCCTGATCTCCCCGTATACCCCGAAGATCTCTCGGCTCACGGCGGAGATGCGAAGCAGGCCGTGGGCAACATGATCCATCATGCGGTCGAATTCCTCTACTCCGACTCGGAATCCAACCGATTTGTGGAGGTGACGTACGAAAGTGGCGACAAGCAGGTTGTCTACTTTCGTGACTTCAACTCGGGCGCAGCCATCAGGAACATAGTGGAACGCGCGAAGCGATCCGCACTAGAACGGCATCTCGGCACCCAAGATGCCCCACTCGGGCTGCGGGTACACGACATCATCCAGTCCGCCAAGGACGAAGTCCGCGACACCCAGCAGCTGATGAGTACAACGAATCCCGATGACTGGGCCCGGATTTCAGGCGCCCGTGGCGAGCGCATCGTCTTTGTCCGGACCCTGGGCCGTGCGGCACGAAGCTTCGCGGGCCAGGCGCTCGACGCTCAACGCAGCAATTACGGCCTGTAGAAACCGCGAAGTTCAGTGCAGAACAGTGATCTGCCTCCCAGCACCGCAGAGACGCGGCTAAACACCTGACGATCACCACACCGCTGTCTTCGTGCTGAGTCGCCTAACTAAAGATCTCTAAGGGCTGGGGTTACGGCGGTTGGAGGTCGAGGCCGGTCTTGGACATGAGGCCCTCGATGAGGCCGGGCCGGTACTGCATCCGTTTGAGCGGGTCTTCACCAGCGCGGTGAGCTGGTCGAGGCTGTGTTTGGTGAGGTTGGACAACGCCAGCCCACCCATTCGGCCCGCGCGACATCACGTGCAGACCTGACCTGTCCGCAGGTGGAGAGACGGGCGAGTCAGGGCTTCCACGTACGCAGGACGGCGGCGATCCGCGCAGTGGTGCAGTGCGGGTTGTTTAGTTCGTGGGCGAGCGCGGTGAGTTGTTCACGGGTGGGGTTGACGGGGATGTTGCTGGCTTCCAAATACATGACGGCGCTCGCGCAGGCGACGGTCAGGTTGGAGCGTTCCAGCCAACGGCACCGGCCCAGAGTGTGCACCAGGGCAGCTGCTCGAGCGTAAGGGCCGTCGTAAACCGGGTGGTCCAGGAGCTCGCCGCGGTGGCGGGCCACAGCGGCGACCGGCACCCCGTAGTCGTCCACACCTGGGTCACGGCTGCCGGCCCGCTCGGCAACCTCGAGGATCCAGGACTCATCGATGTGCAAGATCACGCCGCGGCGCCCTGCTGCGGCTGGTCAAAGGGCGCATCGAGCTGCTGCTCAAGGTCGTCGAGGAAGGCGCCGTGGTGATCGATGAAGGACTGCGCGGCGCTCATGCCGGCGGCACGGGCGCCGGTGGTGTCCTCGATGATGAGGCGCTCGATGTACCGGTTGAAGTCCAGGCCCCGGGCGGCCGCGGCGTCCTTGCCCGCGGCGAGCACCTCGGGCTCCAGCCGTACCTGCGTCTGCCTTCTCGCGGAAGTCATACCATCAAGGTAGCAGGGTGGTAGCAGTCATGGGGTGGTTCCGGTGCACAGCAAGCTAGCGGCCCGCTGGCCCCGCTGCTGCCGGTGCTGACGCTGGCCGGGGGCGCATGACGTGCTCGGCGTGCTGGATGCGGTGGCGGTGGCGGTCGGCAGGATGTGGAAGCGGCCGGGTCTGCTGCTGTCGAACCGCGTCGCACGGGTGCTGTCGCGGGGTTGCGCAGGACCATCCGCGCCTGGGTCGCGGAGGGCACGTCCCTCGCGGGCGTGCCGTCCGCGTCGAGCGGGAGCTGGTCGGATCTGTGGGTGACGCCGATATGGGCCGCCGCGGCGGGTGAGAGGGGCGCTCATCGCGATGCTGTTGGCGAGGTGGATGCTGCCGGAGCCGATCGTCCGTTACGTCAGAGGGTGGGTCATGGTTCTACTTTTTCGGTCGTACCAGGGGTGTTCTTGTTTGGGCGAGGTGGCTACTTCGTGTAGTTGTAGACAGTCGCCCGGGAGACGCCGAGCTGGTCGGCGATGAGCTGAGCGGAACTCCGGGTCTCGAAAAACCCCTCGCGATGCAGATGCTGGACCAGTTCGCGCTTCTGATCGCGGTGGAGGCCGCGGGGGGTGCTGGAGCGCGCAGCGGCGAAGGAGTCGATGTGCGAGCGGAGTTCACGTCCGGTGCGGTCACGCAGCGTCTCCAGCCTCGCGCCTGGGTGTTCGGCGCCCGTGGCGACCAGGTTGGCCAGGGTCAGTGCCAGCGGGGACAGCGTGCTGACGTCCAGGTTCAGGCAGAGGGCCGCGACGTAGCGCCCGTCGGCGTTCTTGATGCCGATCGAGGTGCTCTTGGCCGGGCGTCCGTCGGGGAAGTGGTTGCTGTAGTTCTGGATGACGCTGGGGTACTCGGGGTCCGCGATGCGGCGCAGCCCCAGCTCGGTGGCGGAGTCGCCGACCTGCCGTCCGGACAGGTTGTTCTCGATGGCGCGGATGGCGCTGTCGGGCCGGCGAAGATCGTGCAGGACCACTTCGCACAGGCCCGGGAACATGCGCCCGATGGCCACGGCGATGCGCTCGGCTTCTCGTACGAGGTGCTCGTCAGCGCGATCGCGTTCGGAAGGGTGTGTCACGGTGCTCTCCTTTCCTGGTATGGGCTCAGTCGGAGGGTCCGGCGAACACCGAGGCCATGGTCTCGGCGGACTTCAGCCCCGCACCGGTGAGCACGACCACGGTCGTCTCGCCCGGAGCGATGGCCCCTGTCTCGATGAAGTGGTCGAGGGTCGCGGCGGCGACGCTGCTGGTCGGCTCGGCGTACAAGCCTCGCGCGCTCAGGGCGCGGATCGCGGCGTGGATCTCCGCCTCGGACACGGCGCAGGCGGCGCCGCCCGAACGGCGAATGGCTTCCACCGCCTCGGGCAGCCGGACCGGGTGGGCGATGGAAGCGCCCTCAGCGATCGTCGGTACTCGCTCGCCAAGGCGGGCCGGGTCGATGCCGTTGAACGTGTCGACGATGGTCGCCCAGTGCTCGGGCTGCCCGACGAACAGACGCGGGAGCCTGTCGATCTGACCGGCAGCAAGTAGCTCGCCGAAGGCGAGGTCGCATCCGATGATGTTGCTGCCCGCCCCGGCCACCAGGACGACATTGTCGGGCGCGGTGAAGCCGAGGGATTCCCACATCTCGTAGGCGATGGTCTTGGTGCCCTGGATGAACATGGGGTGCCAGTTGTGGCTGGCGTAGTGGATCTGCTCCGACTGGCGGATCGCTTCGTCTGAGACCTCGTCACGGGTGCCATCCACGAGCTCGATCTCGGCTCCGTAGGCGCGAGCCTGGAGGATCTTGGCCGCCGAAGTGGCGGCGGGAACGATGATCTTGGCGCGGATGCCTGCGGCAGCGGCGTAGGCGGCCACCGCAGAACCACCGTTGCCCGAACTGTCCTCGAGCACCCGGGCCACGCCGTGTGCCGCGAGGTGGGAGATCATCATCGATGCGCCCCGGTCCTTGAAGCTGGAGGTCGGGTTGAACCACTCCAGCTTGAAGTGGACGCGCCGACCGGCCCAGTTGACTGGGATCATCGGCGTACATCCTTCGCCGAGGCTCACCCGGCGGGCGGCCGGGACAGGCAGGGCCGCGCCGTAGCGCCACAGGGACCGTTCGGCGGTGTCGATCTGATCGGGACGCAGACCCGGCAATGCGCTGACGGCGAGAGGGCTGCCGTCCACGCCCCGCCAGCGCAGGTCGTCCAGGGAGTAGCGCTTTCCCGACCGGTCGTACAGGTCCGGGGCAGTGACGGCTGAATGCTGTTCGACGCTCATGGACGGTCCCGGCTTCTCCTCGCTCGACGTGCTGCCCCTGGGGGCAACGGCGCGGTGATCACCCCGCCACCCCACATTAGACGGACTTTCTAGCTCTAGACAACGAATCCAACTTCTCGTCGATACGCCGACTGGAGCCGACCGACGGCGGCAAGGTCGAGCAGAGTGATCCAGGCCGAGAGCAGTCCGACTGCGCGACTGCGGGCTTCCGTGTGCCGACGTCCTTGGGATGGGCTTCCCGCATCAGCTCGACCGGCGGCCATGCTCAGCCCGAAGCGAGGTTCCCGACATGATCGCGGGGATCAGCAGGATCAGTTGGGAGAAACTGCAGGATCAGGCGCTGGTGTACCGGGCCCGGCTGGTATCCGGTTTTCGCCACCCGCGATGAGACCGGCCGAAACTCCCGGCCGTATCGCGCACCGTCGCCGTCAGCTCCGAGGAAGCGCGGCGCGTGGCCATAGGCCTGGTTAACGAGAGCGGTATAGCCCCGTACGACGCCGGTGTACGGGGCGCTGCCTGGCGCCAGCGGCCGATGACGCCCCCTACTGCACCGAACTGGGCCTGTCGGAGGTGAAGTTGGTTTTGGAACGAGCCGACAAGGCCGAGGGCCCGCGCAACCGAGACCGCCAGATGGAGCGCTTCACTGACCCGACCTCCTGCCCACTCTGGACGAGACTGTCGAGCTCAACCGTTCCCTCCACCGCTGACGCGCACCCCGGCACTGCCGCCAAGCCTGCCACGCCCCCTCAGACAGACCGCGCCCGCCGCCGGTCTAGGGCCGATGTAGCTCGTGATCAATTCCGGGCGATGCTCCCGTCGTCATCTGACCTTGATGCCCCACGCCACGAAGCAGATGCGATACGAGGCGAAAGTGCGGCATACGGCCGTGAGGCTGCGGGCGGGCACGGCATGAAGGCGATCAGCGATACGTGACAGTACTGTCGGCGCCATGACTGACAATTCGCTGCGTTCTATCACCATCGAGCGGGCCGGCCCGGGCCGGTTCACCGCGACCAACCCTCGCGGGGGCACGCTGAGCTTCGGCACCGGCGAGGGAACCGACTTCACGCCGGTCGAGTTGTTCCTCGCGGCGATCGGCGGCTGTACCGCGGCCGACGTGGAAGTCGCCACGAGTCGTCACGAAAAGCCGACCACGTTCTCCGTCACTGTCACCGGCAACAAGGTCGAGGACGAGGGCGGCAACCGGATGTCGGACCTCGAGGTCACCTTCGCAGTAGCGTTCCCCGACGGGCCGTCAGGGGAACGCGCCCGCGCGATCCTGCCCCGGGCCGTGAAGACTTCGCACGACCGTCTCTGCACGGTCAGCCGCACCGTCGAGGCGGGCACACCGGTCAGCGCGACCGTATCCGATAGGGCTGACGGCACCTGATGTCTGAAGGCGACAATGGGGTCCTTCGCGCCCTGCCATGACCGCATTCGAGATCGCGCTTCATGGGCAGATCATCCTCGCCTGCCAGACTGAAGTGGTCGATCATCCGGCCGTCACGCACATAGCACGGTGTGCCGTTGCGGGTAGGGCCACGGTCGGGGCGGCGATGGCGCTCCGTCGTCGTTTCCGGGCAGCGCAGGAAGAGCGAAGGGACCGTTGCCCGGAGTGCCTCGCGCAGCATCCGCCATTGCGGAGTGCGAGCGGAGTTGCCCACCGGCGGACCGAAGGACGCACAGAGCCGTTCCTCGTCCCCGCCGCGCAGCCAGTTCAGCCACGACCCGGCGCCGGTTCTCGTCAGCCGGCGTCAAGCGGGTGCGCTCCACGCAGATTCTCGATCTGGGGGTACGCCCGCTCACCTGCCGTCACTTTGACGCTGTGCCTGGTCAACGGCCTGGGGTCCGGAGAGTATAGCGGCGTGGTGCCAAGGTCGGGACGGGTTCCTGAGGCCCGTCCCGCAAGCGTCTGACCACGCCGCGCATAGCGACAACTACACGTACAGCATCGAGGCGTGTTCGGTGACCTACCCGCCGTGGCGTGGGAACAAGGGCCGGAAGAACTCTTCCTCAGGATCGGCCACCGCTTCGCCCGGATCGCGCCGCGGCGACGGATGGGACTACGTTTACGGCCTGCTCGGCCCGGTCGGTCGCAAGCACCCACCAATGCGTGGTCGAGTCGAGTGGCAGGCCGTAGGAAGCCCACGAGGTCGGAGCGGGTTCAGGCGGTGATCATGTGGAAGCCAGGAAACCGTTGCTCGCGTTGCTAGTGCTCAACGAAGTCGACGACGCGCTGGTCGGCGGTGGGTGGTTCATAGGCCTGCGGCGTCCAGCAGGCGCTTAAGGGCCTTATTGGTGGGGTGCTGACCGCGCAGCGCGCGGCACCGCTCGGCGAAGGCTTCCCTGGTGCCGTCGCGGTCGGCGAGAACGGCTAGGTCCCCGAGAAGCTGCACAGCGGCGGGGTAGTTGCGGCCCCTCTGGTACGCGATCATCTCGTGGACACGGCTCCACGCGGCCTCGGGATCATCTTGGATCGCGGCCAGCCGACGCTGCTGGGCAGCATGCGCCTGTCGACGTTCGGCTTCCTCGCGTTCGGCTTCTTCCTGCGCTTCGTGAGCGAGCCGCTCGGCGGCCGCCGCGGGCACGGCGGCCCGCAGTTGCGCAACGGTGCGGCCGGGCTCGCGAGCGGGAGTACCCGGGTGCGCCAGGCGGAACCGCCGGCGCAGCTCAGCGGCGGCGTGGGGATCGTCGTCGTGCAGGAGGCGCACCAACGTGGTGTCCTTGCCCGTCGACGGAAGCGTGCTGACCCAGGACACGTACATGGCGCACGTGGGCTCAGGATCGGGGTGAGGGAGCGGGGCGCACGCTGCGGTGATCAGGTCGGGGTCGATGCGCAGGAAGGTGGCCAGGTCAGTGAGGGAGTCTGGCAGGTCGGCGAGGCCGGCGGGAAGCGCGGGTTCGACATCGTCGTCGTCCAGGTTGTGGTTGGCCAGGCAGTGCAGCCAAGCCAGGTAGAGCAGACGCATGTCTCCGGCCGCGACATCGAGGCGCGCTTCAGCGATCGAGGGAAGCCATTTTTCTTCGCGGCCTCTGTCTTCGTAGTAATCGAAATCGAAGAGGTCGTTGAAGTCGTCGAGCCCCCCGTCCTCGTCGTCGGAGACCAACGTGATGAGGACGTGTTCGTCGTGCTGGCGGGCGTCGGCTGATTCGCCGGTGCAGTACTGCTCGGCTATGTGCAACGGGAGCTGATCGGAGGGCCATCGCAGGATGATCTTGCGGTGGCCCCAGTTCGCGAAGTAGAGGTGGGCGTCGTAGTACTTCTCCATGAGATGGTCGCAGCTGCCCTTGAAGTCGCCCCACTGATAGCTGTTCACGAACGTGGTGCGGGTGAGGGCAGCGCGGGAGGTCAACTGGCGGATCTCAGCGACTTGTTCGTCGCTCAAGGGCCGGTCAACGGCGAGAAACTGGTAGTGCTGATATTCGGACATCGCGGCCTTTGGCTTTCTCTCAGTATCGGGATCAGACAGTGAGGTCAAGGCTCGGGTAGAGACGTTGATGTTCGCGGGCTGTGTATGAGCCCTATCGAGCTGTACTCGCCATCGAGTTGCTCGACTGCACCAGTGCTGCGGCGGCGCTCCAGCGGCCGGACTTGACGTGGGGCCCTCTGGAAGGTTGCCTTTCGTTCCTCACCTAGGTGACATGGAGCCGGTCGCCGAAGGCCTCCGCACCCGTGATCGCGAGTCGGTGTTGCCCCCGCACGACGAAAACCTGCAGCCCCTCGTGGTTGTTGAGAGAAGTCAGATCAACAGAATGGGCCGTGCTGGGTTGGGGGTGCAAGGTAAGCCTGGTCAGCGATGGAAAGACGCGCGCCAGCTGCCGCAGATCTCCCCCCTCAGCAAGTGAAGGCAGTGTCAGAGCACGGATCCCGGGAAGGACGGGTACCGATTCCAGTGCTACTACAGGCGACGCGAGAGGGAGCTGCACCGCTCGCAACTTGGGGAGCTGTGCCAGTCGCTCGAAAAGGTCGTGTACCGGTACCGGGTGCCACAGAGCCAAGCCCTGCAGCCCGCTCCATCGGCTGAGCCCGTCAAGCTTGAGGGCGTGGCTTTTCACCGACAATCGCGCGACCCCAGCATGCGGCGGCGGCAGCCTGTTGCCGCCTGACCTCGGAAGGCCCACGACGCGTAGTTCGCGCAGTGCCGGCAGCTTCGGTATGACCTCGAGGTCTTCGGGACGCATTTTCCCGGCGTGCAGTTCCAGTTGCCGAACGTCGTGCAGTTGGCACAGATGGTGCAGCTGGTATCGACTGCCGACGACGAAACCCAAGTCGCCGAGCCGCATATGCGCCAGCACTTCTCTCGCGTAGTGGGTGGTGGAGACGGGATAAGCGTCCCAGGCCTCCAAGATTGCCTGTCGTACCGTTGCGCTGGACTGTTCCGCGAACGATCGAACCAGCGGCAGGCAGTCGGGGGTTCCGATTTTGTACAGGATGTCGAGAACGAGCAGCTGGTGATCTTCGCTCATCGTTTCAGCGGCAGGTAAGAACGGGAGAACGTAAGGGCCCAGCTTGGCGAGTTCAGTCGACTGCGTGGTGCTCGTCGGAGGCATCAGCGCTTTGACACGGGAAGCGACCGCATCGCGGATGTCCTCGTCCAGGTAGACCGCTGTCAGTGCACATTTCGCGGCCAGCATGTGCAGTTTCCACTGCGCCCATGCGCTTGCCTTGTCACCCAAAGCGACGAGGGGTTCGAGTATCTGCCGCAGCTCACTGCGGTTGCACTGCCCTGCCGTGAGTTGCACGACGTCCTCCCACTCTTGCTCGGAGGCGTGCTGCAGCAGTTCACCGAGATGATCACTTTCCCGGAACTCCTTCGCAGCCAGGTAATCCTGGAAAGTCCGGTGGATGAACTGGATGCTGCCCTCCGCACGTTCCTGCAGCAACCCACTGCGGCTGAGCACGTGGCGGAGAATGCGTTCGACTGATCCCTGCCCGGCGACCCGGGGCATGCCGCTCAACGCCTTACGCAGTTGCCCCTCTGCCTGCCCGTAGGAGAGCTGCGACTGGCCGTTTCGCACCAGCCACGTGGCGATCCGCTGGAGCAGAAGCTCATGCTCCTTGGCCTCGATCCTGATTCCCTCCGGCGCGACAACGCCCCGCAGTGCGTCCCGGCTGCCCAGCAGCATCGCCAGGGCCCCTTGGTACAGGTCGTTACGGCTGGTGGGCAGAAGTCCGCGGCGGCGACGGTGCAACGCGCAGATGACAGCGCACAGCAGCGGCGTATGAGCGAGATCACGCAGGGCGGAGTTGGTGGCGAACTGCCGGGCGAGGTCTCTCTCCAGTCGGGTCAGTTCGGCGTGATCGTTAGAGGAAGACGACAGTTCCAGGCGTGCCGCGCGGTGCCAGACGTGGACGAACTCCTGGATGTCCGCATCGCGCATCCTCAGGAGTCTCACGCTGAGCACCTCCTGCCGCACACCGAGCCAGTCCCCGTCCCCCGCTACCGCCATCGGCCTCATCGTGACCATGCAGCGCACCTGATCGAAACGCTCCAGCAAGTCGATGAGCCACCTCCGGGCGGACTCCCGGTCCTCCTCAGGTACCTCATCCAGTCCGTCGACCAACAACAGGGCGCGTCCTGCTTCGAGAACTCTGTAGGCCCAACCCGCGGGAGGGTCATCGGCCATAAGTCTGGCCACCTGCGCCAGCTGAGACGGTCCCGGGAACCCGAGTCCCTGAGCACGCAGGGCACGCATGGGGATGACGAAGGGTATAAGACCATTAAAATGGGCGAGTTTCGGACCGAAGGTCGCGCACGCGGCGTGAGAAGCAAGCCACCACACCAACGTTGTTTTCCCGGCACCGGCCTCACCGCGCAACAGGACGACCGATTCGCTGCCAGACAGCAAGTCGTCGATGCGCTGCGGACTGGTGCGGGCGTCAGACCTGTGGCGGGGGCCCGAAGACTCTGCCTCAAGTGGCAGATAAGCGGCATCCAAATCCCAGCGAGACTCGTCGTTGGACAACTCCTCGATACCGATGATCTCGATTCTCCGATACCGGCCCTTGACCGCCTTGCTGTATCGCTCCTCGAAGGGCTCGTCACCCTGCTGCTCGCCGGTCACACTCTCCATGACCAGTGGCAATTGCCTGTCGTACGGGAGGCGATCAGTGGGAAGCAGGTCCATGGGTACCGCTTCGACCCGCATGTGATCACGCCCGCGCGGGACGTCGGTGATGATGCCGATCAGCACGCCACCCGCGAATACCGGCGCACCGGACAAACCGTCCAGAGGGGAGTCGGCCCGACCCTGCTCGACCACCGAACGCCGGGCGAACTCACAGACCACGGTGGCCCGGGGGCGGCCCGCGAGCGGCAACACCGCCACCTCGAACTGATCCAGCTCCAATTCCTGTCGGTCGCCGTGCCGTTGGGCCGCAGGGAATCCCACGATCTGGCAGTTGGGCAGGGGCTGCCCGGGGTTCACGGTGCCCCAGCGCAAGCGGCGCAGCATAGCGGCGGAATCGTCGGGGAGCACTGGCGTCAGAGCTTGCAAGAGGGCTAGGTCGGTGGGCGTGTCCTCAACCTCCCGTATGTGGTGCCCTCTTTCCGTCTCGCGCCTCGGCATGCCGAGGCCCGGCGCTGGTGGAGAAGCATCTTCCCGCGAATGCTGGGCCTCGTGGGCGGGCGGGAGAAGCCCGGATTCTTCGCTCGCCGGGCTGAGGGTGGCGCCTCTCTGCGCAACGGCGTCGCGACGAGGGCTGCTGCGCCAATATACGTGGCAGGTAATCCACTCCGAGAGATCCGGATGGATGACGCGAACGGTGTCGTGGTCTCGCACCACGTGAGCGGCTGTGAGGATCAGCGTAGGGGTCAGAAGCACTCCCGTGCCCTGCGCGGCGCCTTGCACTACGACCACGCGGTGAGCCGCAGAGCGTGCCGTGCTCACGAGGTGCCCGGACCTCGTCCGAAGTGAGAGACGTCGCCGGGTTCCTCGTTCCCGACCTGCCATGACCTTCCGGTATGGACATCCTTCGGCTTGAGAGTGAAGGCCACCTTGTGCGTGTTGGCTTTGGCCGATGTTCCCTCGACGCCAGCGTCCAGCACCCAGGCACGAATCTTCAGGCCGCCCCGTGTCTCCCTGCGCAGTTCGACCGTGAACTCCATCTGAATGTCGCCGAGTTCGAAAATCAGATCGCTTCCCACCCCCTGGGAAGCCGCGGCGAGCAGCTCATCGCGTACCACTTGGACCGCGGCCGCCAGTTCGATGGCGTCATCACTCACATCGTCCCCCTCGGCAGCTTGGCGCTACGGCGGAAACGTACCCGCTTCCGCAGGGCGTGAAGACTGCTTCACGACAACTGGAGTGGTCGCGCTGCATCGCGTGCACGACCGGCGGGACGCCATCTGAACGTGCTGGCGCACCCGCAGTCCGCAAGTCAACAGTCATGGTCCCCACCAACGGCCCGTCGCTCCCGGCAGCGACCGCCTGGTGGCCACGGTCGCACTCGCTCTTCGAGCAGGGCGATCTAGCGCCAGTTCCTCTCCCGGGCTCTACCACGAGCCCCTTCCCCAGCAAGCCATCGCCATCGGACCCAGGAACGGCGGTGAACAGCGCCTCAAGCAGCTGGCAGGCATCGTCAAGCCGACGGGGCGCGCATTCGCTTCGTCCTCGATCCGATGGATGCCAGCCGTGCCGCTGCAGGCGCGTATGGACCTGGTGGAGCGCAAAGGCCTGCAGGTGAAAAGTCGGCGCGTGGCTCCCTGTACACGGTCTCGAACCCACCCCGAGCCGGGCTTCGCTGTTCCCGCTCTCCTCCGCCCCGCAGCCCGTTACGATCCGGTCCTCACAAACGCCTGGGGGAAGCATGCGCCGCGCCACCTACGCGCTGCTCGTCACCTGCCTGCTGCTCGCCGCGGCCACGGCCGGCTGCTCGAAGTCCGACGACGAGAAAGCCGAGGACTGTGTCTCCGCGCTCACGGAGCGGACCGGAAGCGATTCCGCGGACACGCCGACGGTCGGCGAAGCGGAGGAGCGGGTCGATGCGCTCGACAAGACGCTGGCGGGCATAGTCCGTTCGGGGTATGCAGGCGTGGCCAAGGACGCGGCCGACGCTGTGGAGAAGAAGACAAAGGAGGGCGGCAAGAGCCGCCCGGAGGCGTGCGAGCCGCTTCCAAAGGACGACTACAACGCGCTGCTCATGGCCTCGGCGATCGGCGGTCTGGGCTGGACAGGCGCGGGTGAAGAGTTCGACAAGCTCAAGATGGTGGAGGGCTTGGACGGCTAGCGTTCAATGGGTGGCGGAAGCCCGATGCCGGACCGTACCGGGAGGACGGCGACGCTCAGCTCCTCGAAGTCACCGATCTCCACCTGGCGGCCGACTCGTTCCTGTAGACCAGCTTCACGCCGCCCCCTTCAAGGAGGGCCCGTGTACGTCGTCCGCCCGGCCACAGCCGTCGACATTCCCGCCGTCCGCACACTTGTTCTGGCCCGCTCGGCGTGGCTGGAGGAACGGCAGATGGCCTCCTGGCGGGCGAGCGCGGACGACGTGGCTGGGCAGGCGGAGAACCCGGACGGGTCGATGTGGCTCCTCACGGAGGAGACGTCCGGGCGGGTCATCGGGTGCACCACGATCCAGCAGGTGACCCCGCCTTGGGGATGGACGGAACAGGAACGCGCCGAGCCTGCCAGCTACCTCTACACGACGGTGACGAACCCAACCGACCGGGCACAGCGCCCAGGAACACTCCTTGCGCTCTGGGCGGTGGACCGCGCGTCCCGTGACGGGCAGGCGTGGGTACGGCGCGGGTGTATGTTCCCCGGCCTGGTCCGCTACTACCAGACCCAGGGCTTCGCGCTGATCCACCAAGTGCAGCGCACCCACCATCTCGTCTACCTCCTGGCCCGCAAAGCCGAAAGGCTGACCGAGGTCACCGCCACCATTCGCACCCAGGACCCCGCCACCCTCTTGTCACCCCCCGCCGCCCATGCGCCCGAGCCGCCGCCCAGCGCCTGAGCACTGGCAGAAAGCGCCCGTCCCTGCTGTGACGCCTCCCTGGACGACTTGGCCCCGGCCGCTCCCAGCATGTGATCCCGCGCTCGATGTCCGTGCGCAGCCGTCACACCCCAGCCGAATCGACATCGCGACGAGCACCCAGCGGCGTCCTGCAATCCCCCAAGGGAGGTACCGCAACCCACACGAGTGATCGAACACAGCATCACGGCATGCCGCACCGGACGACATACGGAAAGTCCCCGGTTTTCGAAATCAGGTTCTAGATTTCGCCCCCGTGCACCCGTGACGGGGACAGCGAGCACCCCGTTACCCGATCACCTGTCCACACAACAGCCCCTGGAGCCCTCATGCATTCCGTACGCCGTCCTGCGCTTGTTCATCCTGCGTTCGAAATGCTTGCGGCTTCCTCGGTGGTGTCCGCTGGTGCGGCGGCCAGCCGCACGGCCCTCCCCGCTGGCGGGGCACGATCGGATACGAGGTGCCTGGCATGACGGACTGCCTACACCTTCCGTCTCCTCTCGCCTTCTGGGCGGAGCAGATTCTGGGCCCCGTCGACGCCGTGTACGACGCCTCGCATGCCCGCGAGACTGCGCAGGTATGGCAGGTCGTGTCGCGCGCCCGGCTGCACTACCTGAAGGTGGCGCCCACGCCGGTCCTCTACAGCCGTGAGACCCGCTCCTCTCGCCAGGCGTTGCCCAGCCTCGCCTATGGCAACGCCCGCCCTCTGGTGGGCAGTTCGGCCGACATGCTCTCACTGATGTTGACCGCGGTGGATGGTGAACCAGTGAAATCCGACGAAGTACTCGAGCGACGGCGCGCCGCCCATCGGAAGGCGGGCCAGCTTCTGCGTCGCTTCCATCCTGCGCGCCCCGACCACCGGGCCCAGAAGGCAGCGGGGAACGTCATCCAAAGTTCTGTGGCCGGGCTGGGCCAGCACATCGAGCAGACAGGAGACCACCCGTCGGCCGCGGAAGCCGCCACGCTGCGCCGCCGACTGAGCGCGCTGCCCGATCTGGGCCTCCTCCCCTGCGGGTGGCGGCAAGGGGATTTCTGGGAGCGCAACCGGCTGGGGAACGGCCGCCGCTGTGCATTGCTGGACTTCGAGCGGAACAATGTGGGCCCGCTTGTGGCTGGCTTCGTCAAGCTCGCCCTCTCTCTCTGGCCGGACCGCTCCGAGCTGCGCGAGGCCCTGTTGAAGGGGTATGGCCGGCGTCTATCGCAGGCAGAGGAGCACGCGCTCACTGCGTTCGCCGCGGCCGACGCGGACAGCGCCCTCCCCTACGGGCCCCGGTATGGCGACCCGCTGGTGACCGCGCGCGGCCATCGCACCACCAAATGCCTGATGCAGGAGGACCGGTCGTGAGCGACGCCCCTCACCTGCTGATCGCCGATGTCGCCCAAGTCCTGCTACGGCACAACGGTGCCGCGCTGTGCGTGCGCCCCAAGCCGGACGCAGCCCTCGCCCCAGGCCAGCTCACCGTGGTGGGAGGCCATCTGCAAGCCGGTGAGCCGCTGGACCACGCGGCACGACGCGAAGCGAAGGAGGAGACCGGAATCCACATCGACGCCGACCAGCAGCAGTTCTGCGGGCTTGTCCATCATCACGAGCCCGGCGGCACCGATCGGATCACCGCGGTCTTCGTGACCCAGTCGTGGACGGGTGAACCGCATAACGCGGAGCCGGACAAACACGACGGGCTGTTCTGGGTGTCGATCGAGCAGCCGACCGCCGAATGCCACCCCTCCACCGGCCACATCTTCCACATGCTCACCCACGGCCCGTCCTACCGGGCTCTGAACTGGCCGGTACAGGGAGGCAGCGCGTGAAGCGGTTCCTTGGCAAAGTCCGCATGGCCGAGCCCAAGGTCTCCGACGCGGAACGTGAACTCTTCGGCGGACCTCTGCGCTACGACATGGGCTGGTCCCAACACGAGCATGCAGGCCTGGACTTGACCATGCTCTCAACGCTGCGCCAGATGCCCAAGCTCGTCAGCGCCACCCTGAAGATGGCCTTCAACGCGGACCGCCGCGCGCTCGTGGCGGTGGCGATCAGCGAACTAGGCCAAGGCATCGCCGCCGCCGTTGGCCTGCTGGCCATCAACGCCGTGATGCACGCGCTTTTGGGAGGCGGAGACGCAACCGAGCGGCTGCACGCCCTCCTGCCGGGCCTGCTCGCCGCAGCCGGCGTCGCCGTCGTCAACTCGGCCCTGGCCGCCTGGTCGACCTCCCGGGCCGGACGCCTCGAACCGATCGTCGAGCGGATCGCCACGACGCAGTACCTGGCCGCGGCAACCAGCGTCGAACTCGAAGCCATCGACGACCCCGCATTTCGCCGCCTGATCGACATCGCCCAGTACGGGCCCACCTCAGCACGCCGCATGATCGGTGCCTGCGTCTCCGCACTGAACAGCACCATCTCGCTGATCGCCACGGCCGGCGTACTCACCATCTTGCATCCGGCGCTGCTGCCCATGCTGCTGGTCATCGCGGCCCCGCGAGGCTGGGGCGCCATGCGCGTGGCACAGGAACGCTACGTGTCGGTGATGAGCTGGATCGAGCACCTGCGGGCCAGCCGCCTCATCGGCAACCTCCTCACCGAGCGCACGGCGGCCCAGGAAGTACGCATCCACGCCGTAGGCCCCTTCCTCCTGGACCGCTACCGGCGCATGGCCGCGAGCGCGGAAGCGGAGCAGGAACGCCTGGCCTCCAGCAAAGCCATCACCGAATGGGTCGCCTCCGCGCTGTCGGGGCTGGCGATGGCCGCCACCTACGGAACCATGATCTGGCTGATCATGGCCGGACACATGAGCCTTGCCGTCGCCGGCACCGCCGTAATCGCCGTGCGGACCGGCTCAGCGAGTCTGGGTGCCCTGGTGATGACGGTGAACCAACTGCATGAGGAATCCCTCTACGTGCGGGATCACGGACAGTTCCTGGTCGAGGCCGAACAGCGCGCTATCCCCCAAACCGGCGATCCGGTCCCCCGCCGAGTCAAGCAGGTCTCCTTGGAGCACGTCACCTATCGATACCCCGACCGCGACGCTCCGGCCCTGGACGACGTGACGCTCGCCTTCCCCATGGGGTCGGTCACCGCCGTGGTGGGCGAGAACGGCTCCGGCAAAAGCACCTTGATGAAGATCCTGTCCGGTCTGCTGCTGCCTCACAACGGAACCGTGCGGTGGGGCGAGTCGGACATCTGCGCGTTGGAGCGCTCTGAAGTCTTTGACCGGGTCTCCCTCCTCACCCAGGACTTCCAACGCTGGCCCGTGACAGCCGCAATGAATATCCGCATCGGCCGCCCCAACCACGACGCCTCACCCCACGACCTGGAAAAGTCCGTCGACTACGCCGGAGCAGGCCCCGTCACCGCCAAACTCCCCAACGGCCTGGACAGCATGCTCGGCCGCATGTTCCGCGGAGCCATCGAACTCTCCGGCGGCGAATGGCAGAAAGTGGGCCTGGCCCGCACACACTGGCGCAGCGCAACATCGCAGGCGGACAGCATCCTCATCGTCGACGAGCCCACCTCCGCCCTCGACCCCGAAGCCGAGATCGAAGCCTTCGACCGGATCCGCCGCCTGGCCGCACCGCACCGGGCCGTCGTCCTGGTCACCCACCGCATGTCCGGCGTCCGCCACGCCGACCACATCTACGTCCTCAACGCAGGACACCTCAGCGAACACGGCACGCACGACGAACTCATCGACGCACGCGGGCGATACGCCGCCATGTTCGATGCCCAGGCCGCCCAGTTCGCCCCCACCACAGCCAGCATCCCGAATCCTGCCGCCCCCTCCGTCAGGGACCCCGCATGACCCGCCCGCACGAAAGGCCTGACGTGACGACCGCGCGGGGGCGCTGCCGATCATGGCGCGCGCTCACGCTAAGACGTGCTCGCCCCAGTGCCATAAGGCACTCTCGCGCGCGAAAGCGCGCAACCCGCTCCCCGCTGAACTGACGACCCGTGACAGGTGGGCCCCGACGTGCCGCGGACAAGCGGCCGTTGACCGTCGCCGACATGGCGGCGTCGTCGACCGACCCGCCCACCTGGAACACACGAGGAAGCCGCCGCTTCGACGGCGGGCGTCGGTCTGGGCTTGGTCCTCTCCGACATCGACGACGTGCTCTGTCTCGACCTGGACCACTCTGAACCCGCTCACCAGGCAACTCTCCCCGTAGACCGCAGCCATCATTCGCGACGCGGGCACCACCAACAGAGAGGTGTTCCCATCCTGCGACTGTCTGCACATCTGGGGTCGCGCTGACGTCCGACGGGGACGCCGCATTCGACGTCGCGACGGTACGGCCGTAGAGATCTATGGGACCGGCCTCTACACGCACAATGAACGGGCGCCGACATGGCAACGCCCCGTCTGTGTTGTGCCATGTAGCACCTGACCTCGAGGGGTCGGCTTCTCTCACTCCGCCGCTTGGGCTAGCCCGCCAAGCCGCAGAGCCTGCGCCGGATGAGGGTGACGGCATGGGACGTGTCCACGTCCCGGGCGCAGACAAGACCAAGGGAGTCAGTCATGGGTGTGCCGGACGAGGCAAAGAAGAAGAGTGAGGAACTGGCCGGCCAGGCGCAAGATGCCTTCGGCCGGGTCACCGAGGAGCGGGACCTTGACACCGCAGGCAAGGGCGACCAGGTCAAAAACGACGCCGAGGACGCCAGCGGACAGGGCAAGGACCCCTCCGGGCAGTAGCTCTCGCCCCCCGCTCCATGCCGTCAAGCCCTCTGTCCCAACTCGGGCCACTGGAGCCTGCACCAATCCCGCAGGGGCAGGTTCCGGTTCACCCCACGGGCCGATCCTGCTGCCTGTCGCATCCCCCTGGGCCGCGGCTTTGCAACGACCACTGGAGCTCAAGTCCTGGCGGGGACCGTTGTGTGCCACCCACGGCAGGCAGCCGGTGACCGCGCGCCGGGCACGACCGGCGCTCCCCTCAGATGACTGCACTGATCCGAAGCACCCACGCTTGTACAGAACTCACGCAAGGAAAGAGAACACCCTGATGACCACACTGCCCCGAGCCGCCGCGAGCATCCTGCTCACCTCCCTCGCCCTCGTCGCAAGCGCCGCCACTGCCTCTGCCCACCCCGGCATCCCCGCTTCCGGCACGCAGCAGCCCGCCGATGACCACGACGGCGCCGAAAGCGATGGCCTCCACGTCGTGCACAACGAGGCCAATGTCGCGGCCTTTGGAGACATGGTCCTGGACTGAACGATCCCGGAGGCCAAAAAGCCCCCGCTGCTGCACGACACGGTCCCCGCCGGACGGGGACCGTGTCGTGCAGCAGCCATGCTTAACCGGGTCATGCACCCACATCGTTGGTCGCCGGCAGGCATTCGGCGAGCAGGTCCAGGACATCGCGCCAGGCGCGCCGCGCGTGGCGGGGGTGGTAGCCGACGCCGGGCACCACCCGGTGGTCGACCGTCGGGTGGTGAAAGGCGTGCAGGGCGCCGCCGTAGAGCGTCAGGCGCCAGTCCACACCCGCGCCCTGCATCTCCGCGGTGAACGCCTCCCGCTGCGCGGGTCCCATGATCGGATCCTCGGAGCCGACACCGGCCCACACCGGGCACCCAATGCGCGCCGCCTGACCCGGCCGGCCCGTGGTCAAGGCGTTGACCGTCCCGATCGCCCGCAGATCGACCCCGGCGCGGCCCAGCTCCAACGCGACCGCACCCCCGGTGCCATAGCCGATGGCGGCGATCTGGTCGGGGTCGGTGCGCGACTCGGCGCGCAGCACATCGAGCGCCGCCAGCCCCATGCCGCGCATCCGCTCGGAATCATCCAGCAGCGGCAGGCAACGGGCCAACATCTCCTCAGGCTCGGCCAGATAGCGTCCGCCGTGCAGGTCGAAGGCCAACGCCACATACCCCAGCTCGGCCAGCGCATCCGCCCGGCCGCGCTCGACGTCACTGAGCCCCATCCCCTCCGGCCCCACCAGCACCGCGGGCCGACGACCCACACCGGCCGGCAGCGCAAGGTACCCGGTCATCGTCAACCCATCAGCCGCATACTCGACCGTTTGCGTTGTCATCGTCGTCGTCACGAGAGGGGACTGTAGTGATCGACGGGCCCGGTGTGGCCGATGCTCTGCCACAAGCAGAACAGGCCGAGCGGGTATCCCTCTGCACCACGGCGCAGCACCCGCAAGAACCCTGCACGCGCCCTCCCCCGCCCCAGCGCCAACCCCGCTCCCGCCACAGCGCTCACCCCCGCCTCACAGCAGCGCCATCGCATCACCTGCCCCGGCCCACGGTGGTGACGGACCGGCCCTACAGGGGACCGACCGCCACCGACCCTCATCCCTCATACCGGCCAGTCTCATCCGCCTCGACCACACACGGGCCCCCGGCCAACCCCCGCCCGTCCCCCGGCTCTCCCCCGCAACGCGGGCCGGCGCAGCGGCGGGGGTCGATCCCGGCTCCCCGCGCGACCGTTGTGCAGCCCCCGGGTGCCGGCTCGTCCCCGGCCACGCCCCCGGATCAGAGTTCGGTTGTCCAGACGCCGGCAGGGTGGTCACGCGGGGGCAGCCAAGCCTGAGGCTGTGACTCGCGATGGCTCTCCTGTGCCTGCTCATCGAAGTGGAAATGGCCCTGGGCATCGGGCCAGGCGACCTGCAGCACGGGCACCGGCGGCCGCCGGTAGAACCCGAGGGCCTGCCCGAAGAAGGTCCGGTACCAGCCGCGGTCAACCTGTCTGAGCACGACTCGACGCCCGACGACAACATCCGCGTGGCTCTGACCCTTCGCCAATGCTTCACCCGCAGCGGACTTCTCTGCCAGGGTGTTGAGCATGCGGTGCATGGCGTGGATATCGAGCCCGAACATGGCCAGTTCAGGTCCGCCGTGCGAGTGCGCGAGACCGATCGTGTAGGCGAATCCGGGACCGATCTCGTCTTCGGGAACCATCACGACGTGCCATCCGTGCTGCTGCACATGCTCGATGACCGTCAGATCCATGCGGTCCCTTGCGTCCCGGTCGCCGTAGTCATGGCACAGGACACAGCGGCACTCAAACGGAACATCAGTCATGCGTGGAGAGTACGAGGTGAGCCTGCACGTCGAGCGTGGGGGTGTGCACCCCTCAAACGAACGGCGCCGTCACCCCGGGTGCTGCATCCTGCCAATCAGGAGGACGGCGGGATGAGCGCTGATGTCTCAAGGCCCGTCGGGGAGCCTTGAAGGCCTCCCCGACGGGTGTGGAGCGCGGGTTTCTACCGCACCACGACGTTGTCCGCGGCCGAAGTCGAGGGACCCGTGGTGGTGTTGCCGTAGTACGCCCAGCGCCACGCGCCCGTCTTGGACGCCTTCACGGTCGTCTTGAGAGCGCCCGAGCTGCTGGCGTGGACCTTCTTCACCGTGGTGTAGGAGGCGGCGCCACTGGGCTTGAACTGCAGGCTCACCAGGCGGCCCCCGTAGGAGGCGTACTTCTTGGTCTCCCAGTTGGCCCGCGTCACCTTGCCGGTCACGGTGATGGTCTTGCCCGTGGACACCGGCTCGGGCGCGGCGTTCACACTCAGGCGAGAGTTGCGCTTGACGTAGGTGGTCAGGCCCTTGTCGTCCGTGTCACCGCCGCCGCCCTTGAAAGACACCTCCGCCGCGGCCTTCCAGGCTCCGGCCTCACTGTTGCGCATGTCCCACACCGTCGGATCGAAGTACATCGTCTCGTTGAAGTCGCAGACGCCCGCGCCCGCCGCGTGGCAGTCGCTGGTTTCGATGGCGTGCCACAGCCGCTCACCCGTAGTGCTGTTGCCGCGGTAGAGGAACACCGCCGGCCACTTCCACGAGCGGGTCGTCGTCATCCTGAAAGAGGTAGGCGCCGCGACCTCCTTGGACACCCCGATCACGATCGCCCTACCGCCGTTCACCTGCACGCGGGTGAAGGAGACCCCGCCCTCGGCCGCCCCGGCCGGTACCGCGGCCACACCCAACAACACCGCCGCCGCGCCACCGGCCACGACAGTCTGGAAGACCTTCTTGCCCACCTGAACCCCGATCTCTCAATCTCTGAACCCAAAAGGCGCCGGAGAGAGCTCTCCTCCGGCGCCTTTCAGACATCCAAGATCCTGATCGGGTTGTGCACCTGTCGATCACGTTCAGGCATCAGCTTGTTCTTGATGGTCTGAGTCGCCTCAAGACGTGCGGCAAGGCCAATCCAGTCCCCGAGTAACGTTGTGGCTATGGCCAAGGGAATGGGGCGGCGGCCCAAGGTGGATCCGGACAGCGGCGTCGAGGACGCGACGATGCTCATCCTGGAATGGCTCGGTGAGCAGGGTGTAGGTGCCATGATCCGGGTCGACGCGGAGCGCATGCGTGACGGCCGGCCGGCGTGGACATTCTCAGCCTCTGGTGGGCCTCTGGATGTGGGGATGAGGGCCGATGGGGCGTCGGCCGCCGAGTGCATGGGCAGGGCACTGCTTAGATTGCGAGAAGCTGGCCTGGTCGTTCCCTTCTAAAGCCGCTTCCAGCGTCTGAGCTGGTCGCGTTCGGTGATGCTCTCGGGGCGTCTGGTGGTCCTGCTGACGTCATAGCGGGGTGCGATAGTCCTCCTGCGTGAAGCCTGGCCAGCCGAGGTCCGACACTCTCCGTGAGGCTGGGAAGCGCTTGGGCAAGGAAGCGTAAGCACGCGGTCGTGCTGCCTGAGCCGTATCGCACCTTCGAGGCCCAGATCGCCAACGGCACCGACGACGGACCGCCCGCTGAGGGCGGTCTGCTGCCCGGGGGCAAGATGCCGGACACCTGGGCTTGTTGGGAAGCGGACTGCTGGATGAGCCAAAACCATTCGACAGTACCGGCGCTCGCCTACCCCGCCAGCCGTTCCCGCCCGAGGAGGAATGTCAGTGGCCTACGACTACTGGGATCACACCCTCCACTCGTCCCTGTTGCACCAGACCTGCCAGCACAGCTCGGTGCTCCTGGGCAGCGACAGGCCTGGTGCGTACGGGACGCTGACGGTGACGGGGCCACACCGCGACCGGGTGTGGTCGCTCACAGACCGATGCGCCGCCCCATACGCCCACTCCCCCTCCGACCAGCCCGAGGACGAATTGCCTGCACTGGGTGAAGGGCTGGCATGCCGGACAGGTCTGGTGGCAGGCGGCCGGGTGGCGCCGCATGGCCCCTCAAACTTGATCGCTAAAGACGGCAACCGCTTGACAGCTGGGCGGCCTTTGCTTGATGCCGAGCTCCGACGCCAAGACGCAGGACAGGCAAGGACCGGGGTGTTTGCCGCACCATCAAGACGCAGAGGGTGGACCGTTCCAGGTGGCCGCACGCTACCGAGACGTCCTGTTCGACTGCCTGACCGCACGCCGGACACGAACCGTTGAAGCTGACCGGCGCGTTGCCGTATGCCGACGCCGGTGACGACGCCCATGGACCGGATACTGAGGGTCGAGCACCGTCACGGGCACGGCACCACGTAGGACGCGCTGAACCGAGGGAACATCGACGCCCCTCCGACTGCGGCATGGGCCCAGTCGGCCTGCCCCAGCCCAGGCCGGCGGCGAACGCCCGCTCGTCACCCAGCCACCGGCTCGCCTCTTGGCGCGGCGAAACCTATGGTTTGTGCGTCACCCAGAGCAGTTCCGCCGGCCAGCGGTGCGCCCAGTCGGGCGGATCGGTTTCGTTGTAGCCGTTGAGTGTTGCCCGTTCGGGCCGCGGCTCGATGAGGTCGTCGATGATGAGACCCGCACCGCGCAAAACTCTGACCCAGTCGCCGTAGGTGAGCTGATAGCTCATCGCGCCCTCGTCCTCGGCGATGGTGTGCAGCCCGAAGTAGTCGGTTTGCAGCGTCGTGCTCACGCGCCGGGCCGCTTGGTCGTAGCACGCTTCGAACCAGGGGCTGGCGACGTTGAACACCAGACGCCCGCCCGGGCGCAACACGCGTGCGGCCTGCGGGACGGCCAAGTTCGGGGGCGCCCAACTGAGCCCACCGAAATCACAGAACACCAGATCGAAACTCTCCGCGGCGAAAGGGAGTTGTTCGGCCGCGCCCTGCACCAGCGGATAGCGGTCCCTTCCCATCGCACCGGCTGCTGCGGCGAGTTGGGTTTCGGACAGGTCGAGCCCGACCACGGTGGCGCCCTCGGCGACCAGCGCCCTGGACCACTGGCCCGCGCCGCAGCCAAGTTCCAGGACACGCTTGCCGGTGACGTCGCCCAGGGCGTTCAGGTGCGCGTCGGGGATGGAGTACATGCCCCACAGCCGCGGTGCCGCGCCGATGTGCGGGTCATGCTTCTGTTGGTAGGCGCTGCTGATCTGATTCCAGAGCCGCCGGTTGGCGGGGATACTGTCCACGCGCCGACTCCAGCAGTGCAGGCCGCGCTGGTCAACACGATTAAAGGCACCGGCCGGCCCTCGCCTTGGTCCGGCCCCGGCTCAACCCATGCACACGATCCGGTCGCCGGCCTGCCCTGGCGGGCCATCGCTATCACTGCACATCGCCGCAGCCGCCCTATGCCAGCAGGCCATGAGAGACGATGATCTTCATCATCGTACGGTTCACAGGCGCAGGAGATTGCGGTATGCACAACTCGCCCAACCAGGGCCAGGATTTGCTGAAGTTCCGGTCGACGAATGTGGACGAGGCTCGGCAGGTCATCCACCAGCGCTTCTACGCCAACTTCATCGATGTGCCCGACGGCAGCGGTGAGTTCTTGGCCCGGTACGACATCGCCGCATTCGGTCCGTTCACACTCGGACGACTCTCCTTCGGCACGGAGGTGCGCATCAGTTTCGGGGAACTCGGCTCTTACCACGTAGACATCCCCCTGCGCGGCCACCTGGCCTGGCGTCAAGGAAGGCACGCCGATGCGGTGGCGACCCCCGCGAACGCCGCCGTCTTCCAGCCCCACGGCGTCACGACCCTGGATCGAGTCAGCACCGACTGCTCCATGCTGGCCGTGAAGATCGACCCCAAGGCCCTCAACCACCAACTCGAACGCCTTCTCGGCCGGCCGCTGCGCACCCCCGTCGCCCTCACCCCCGAACTCGACGTCGCGCACGGAGCGGGTCTGAGCTGGGTACGCATGATCCGCGCGGTGTTCGACGGGATGCAAGCCGGCGGACTGCTCACCCGGCCGATGGTCGCCCGCCCGCTCCAGGAGGCCCTTCTGACCGGACTCCTGCTCGCCACCGGCCACCGCTACCGCGATGAGCTCGACCGGCCGAAATCCGCCCTGCGCCCAGGCCCCGTCAAGCGTGCTGTCGAAGCCATGCACAGCACGCCACAACACCCGTTCACGGTAGGGGAGCTGGCCGCGCTCGCCGGTGTCAGCACGCGGCGACTCCAAGAAGCCTTCCAGCAGTACGTCGGCATGACCCCGCTGGCCTACCTCACCGACGTCCGCCTCACCCGCGCCCACGACGAACTGCGCCGCGGCACACCGGGCCAAGTGAACGTGAGCGAGGTCGCCCATCGTTGGAGCTTTAGCCACCTGGGCCGCTTCGCGTCCCGCTACCGAGCGCGTTTCGGCGAACTGCCCTCGCAGACACTGCGTGCCCGGTGACCACGGCCCACGCTGTGCGGACAACAGCCGCGTTCAGTGGATCGTGCGCGGCGACCACCACGCCCTAGGGTTCCAGGTGTTCGCCCGTCCGCCTCGGAGGTGCGCCGCGCGGACACCGGCCGGCCCGTCTCCACTCCCCCTCGGGCCGGTCACCGCCCGTCGGCGCCCCCCAACAGCCGCGGGCGGGTCGGCAGCGCACATGCGGCTGGACCCCGCCACGGTGTACTGCCCGACACGGGAGGAGGTCCGGGCCGGGGTCGGCGCCGGCCCGGACCTCGAGCACGATGGCCGGGGCATATTTCGGCCCCGAGAAGCCCATCGGATTCCCGTAAGCACTCACCGGAAAGCAGCGTAGCCATCAATACTCACCGAAGCCACCAGCCCTCCACCGACATCGCCCCCGAATCGGCTTGGTACAAGTCCTCGTACAGCGACGGCACCGGCAACTACTGCATCGAGGCCGCCGAACTGCCGGCGGGGGTGGGGGTGCGCGACTCGAAGGACAAGCAGGGCCCCGCACTGGTCTTCGCCCGGAGCACCTGGAGCACGTTCGTCACCAGCGTCAGTGACGGCAACATCACCATGAAACCGCACCCGGCCACCAGAGCGTGGATACCTCCTCAGGCACATTGAGGAAGCCCGTATCGGGGAAGACAGCTCGGCGGCGTGCGCGGCGACGCCGAGCCCGTTCCTCTCCGGCCGCAGCGCCCTGGAAGCACTCATAGCCCCCAGGCGCTGATCCGGATCGGCGGACCGCAATCCAGCAGATCCAGTCAGGCCACGCTTTCAGGGTGACGTCCGCGACCCCGGGCCGGCTCCGACGGCCCCGGAGAGGAGCCCGCCTCCTCCAGGGGCGAGGACAACGGCGGCGGAGAGGAGTCCAACCGCTCCGCAGGGTAGAAAATGTCGATGTCGACCTCCTCGCCGCCGACGATCTGCGTGTCCCACGCACCGCTGCGGACCAAGGTGTAGAGAGTCCGGCTGTCCAGCGTGTCCAAGTGCTGCAGCAATGTCGCGTCATCTGGCATTCCAGGAACTCGGGGCGCCAAGCGGTGGCGGATGGTGCGGAGTTGTTCGATGAGCGTTTCGAGGTCGGACTCCCGGTCCTGCTCCCGGTCCTGCTCCATGGACTCCGAGATGCTCTGCTGGATCTTGTCCTTGATGGCCCGGGTCACCCCCTGCTCGTCCGTTGTGATCATGGAGTTCCAGGCGCGGCTCTTGTGCCGGTACTGGAGCATCGACATGGCCGCCTCATGCCGGACGAAGTCCGCGTCACGGAACGGCCGCCCCCGCCAGGTGCCGCTCAGTGACCGGGCCAGCGAGATGACCGAACCCCAGCCGCTGTTGAGGCCGCGCCCCGGCCAGAAGTGGATGGCGTTGGCGGCGTCCCCGAGCAGGAACCCGTACGTGCCGGGTCCTGCGGATGTCTTGGGATACAGCCGTGCCGTGAATCGCGGCCGCTGCACCATGTCGAGCCGGAACGCAGTGACGGCACTCAAGTCCGACTCGGGCACGGCGAACAGTGCCAAGCCCTCCTTGACCCGTTTCCACAGCGCGGAGCCTTTGATCAGGGCGGGCAGGAACAAAGAGTTGTGCGTGTCGCAGCAGAAGTCGCCGTCCTCGCTCCGGTTCATCACACACGGACGCGAGGCGATGCAGTCCTCGAAGACTTGCCGCACGGGGTCGATGCCCACGACCTCCTTCGCCTCCTCGTCGGTCAGCCGCATGTTGAGGAAACCCTCGCCGTGCAGGGAGTTGAGGAGGAAGCGGTTTTGCGCCACGGTCAGCAGCACGGACATCGCATCCGGGAGCCGCGACTTCACCTTCAAACCGAGCACCACGTCCTGAAGATGCGCGCCTTCCAGGGAGTAGATGGACTTGTCGGCCTGGCCGAACTTCTCGGCGAAGTGCTCACGCGTCCGGGAGCGGCCTCCTTCGCAGATGGCGAGCACGTGGTCCGCGGCCACGGCCTTCTCGTGCCGGACCGGGTCGAACCGCTCCGGCACCAGACGGATGCGGTCCGGTTTCTCGTTGGCGATCTCCAGCAGGGTGTCCTCGACGTAGGCGATGCGAATGTTGCGGGGGTTGTGACCGTCGATCGAGTCCGGGCCCGCCGGCCACATCTCGCTGTACGCGCCGTCCCGGAACAGCCTCGCCTGCACCTCGCGGGGAAGCCCCAGATACTGACGGCTCTGGACCGTGACGACCTGCTGCCGCCGGACATTGCCCTGCTTGGCGTCCTTCCAGAGGACTCTGTCCCCGGCCCGGGTCCAGCGGCCGTCGTAGACCGTGATCGTGGCCCGGGGGCCGAGCAGCGATTCGAGAAGGAGGGCGAAAGCCAGCCCTACGGGTCCGCCGCCCGCCACCGTGACCTTGAGCACCGGCAGCGGTTGCCCGGCCGGAGGAGGCGTGAGCGCCCCCAGCACGGACAGGTCCATGATGGTCTCCATCGGATTCGCCGCCTCGAAGCGGAACGTTTCCTCCCCGATGGTGATCAGGTCGCCGGGCTGGAGCACATGAGAGGTCGCTCGCTCCCCGTTGACGTACGTGCCGTTGCTGCTTCCCAGGTCGTACAGCATGAAGCCGTGTCCCTCACGGCGTACCTCGGCATGGAACCGCGAGATGCTCGCATCGCGGATCACCACGTCGTTCGCCGGCTTGCGGCCGAAGGTGAGGGGCTTGGCGCCGATGCCGAACCGCTCCCCGGCCAGGGCGCCTTGATGACTGACAATCTCAGGAGGCATGAGGTCCTCGGATTCCCTTCACTCGACGGGCCAGAACGTGCGGCGGGGCGACCGAACCGCGGTCGCCGTGTCTCACTGACTGCATACGGCGCGGCGCAGTCGCGCGTTCAACAAGACATTTCGATTGCCCGAAAACCGACGCCCCGCCCCCGGGCGCGGCCCTCGACGACGTACTCAGCGAGTCGCAGGCCTGCTCCGCGACACCGACCGCCCACGTCACCGCATAGCGCACGGCTCATCGGGGGTGCCCGGCACGGCCGGGCGACCGCACGCCACCTACACGCACGACGCAGGGTCAACCAGCATCCTCACTCACCACGGCAACCCGCCCCCTCCCCCCCCTCCCCCACCAGGCGAAGTAGGCAGTAGCGCACCAAGGGGCATCTGCCTACTTCGGACGCCCTTCGCGATGCAGCGCGCAAGACCGGAGGAGCCGCGAGGAAACGGCCGTTCAAGCAGTGGACGGGGGCTCGGCGACGCTGGCCATCGAGCCCGTGTCGGCCTCAAGGGAAGAGCCGCTACACGGACACGTCGAGGTTGCCTTCGCGGCCTGCCCGGCCTCCCCCCCACCAGCACCAACAGCCCTGCTGGTTCCGGGCCTTACGAGCCATCCGTTCCTGGCTACCCCCCGCCGTCCCCCTCAACCGGTGGTGGCGAGTTTGGACGGACAAGGACCCGCCCTCCGGGCTCCAAGACCTGATCGACGCGGCCTCCGCCGGACACGGCAAAGGATGGCTCCGGTCAGCACGCCCTGGTCGATACGCCACCTGCCCGTGTCACCCATACCCATCACCAAGAACGTCAGGGCAAGGGCACCGCGCCCCCCGGCGCGGTGGGTCGGTCGCGGGCAGCCAAGTGGCGGGCGATGCAAGCGGTGATGGCGGGCGTGACTCCGGTCATCTCCGGACGCCAGCCCGGGACGGCATTCACTTCACACACCGTGTAGGCGTCCTGCGAGGCCATCAGCAGGTCCACTCCGGCGATGTGCAGGCCCAGGGCGCCGGCCGCACGTACGGCGAGTTGTTCCGCCGCTGGGTAGCGGCCCGGGCACAGGGTGGCGGAGCCGCCCTTGGCGACGTTCGCGGTGAGCGTGCCATCGGTGGACGTATGCAGTACGGCGCCTGCCGGCTCGCCGTCAACCACGATCACGCGCAGGGCGCGGCCGTGGGAGTTGGCCACGTATTCCTGAAAGAGGAACGGGGCGTCCTGCCCGAGGCTGCCTGCCAACTCACACAGCAGTTGCCTGTCGGGGGCGAGGAAGACCTGATCGCCCTTTGTACCGTTGACGGACTTCACCACACAGGGGGCCTTGAGGTGGGGGCTGCGGATGACGCCTTCCAGGGGGGCGGTCGCGTAGGAAAGGGTGTCGGGTACGGGAAGCCCGCACAGGGCGAGCTCCTGGAGTTGCCGGACTTTGTTGCGGCAGGTGAGTTGGGCCTCGACGGTGTTGATGAGGGTGCTGCCCATGCGTTCCAGGTGCCGCAACAAGGTCACCTCGCGGTCGAGCCGCATGCCTCCGGGAATCTGGCGAACACACACCACCCGGGGGGCGGGAAGGTCCATGCCTCCCAGGGTGCACAGCACCAGCCGCCCGTTGTGGATGCCGAAGAGCAACTCATCGGTGTGCCAGATGACGAAGCGGTGGCCATGGGCGGCGGCGAGCGCCGTAGCGAGCTCGTGGCTGGCGCGGCGCAGTCCCCTGTGCCGCTGCTCCGCAACCAGCATCCACACGTCCGCCGGCGCCAGGTCCCCGGACGGAGTGCGCTGAGTTGTCGTCACCCGTCTCCTCGCGTCTTCGTCGGCTGGCCTGCCGACCGGTTCGGGCTTGGTCCCCAGCGCAACCACTCTGCTCCGGATGTGACTTCACGGTGTCGCAGGAAGCACAATGATGAGGCGTTTCTTACCGCAGCTCAACAGCTCCACGCGCGCCGTTTCGGTGAAGAACGCGCCCGGGAGCCGGGAGATGACAGCCCGCAGCTGCCGATGGCATGGGAGCGCCCGACCGGCGGCCCTTATTGCCGTACGCCGGATCTGTGGCCCACGCGCCCCGCGGCTGGACGCGCAGGCGCTACCGCAGCAGGGCCGGGAGAGGCTGGTAGATCCAGACGTCCAGGAGCGGCCTCGCCTTGACACTCCAGCCGGACCTTCACGCAGTTCGCGCTCGAGCGTGCGCTCGAGGCCGGCGTCTGCTGCCTCCAGCCGACCACCGGGCAGCTCCCGTTCTTCGCCAGCGTTCCTGGAGCAACAGCACCCGGCCCCGTGCGTCCAGGGCAACACCGTTGACGGAATCGGGCCGAGCGGGGGCGTGGACGCCATGCGTTTCCTCGCAGCGCGGGCCGGCGCCAGCGTTTTCGGGCCGTAGCAGGGGGCCGTATACAACTCTCCCTGGTCTCGGGGCACTTTGCCGCAGTCGACAATCTGCCGCTTTCCCCGGCGGACCACCGATCGCAACAGTGAAACCACTGAGCGCCGACGAGGGACAACCCCCATGCGCCCCGGTGATCTGTTCGCAGCGCACTTCCTCGATCACAACGCGTCGGGAGCTTCGGCCGAAATCGCCGAGTAGCTAGACGAAGACGGCCTCGTCCCCTGCCCAGCTCGCCACGCGGATGGACGTGCCAGCCTTCGCCTCCCCCATCATGTCCATCTCCCCCCCCACGGCAGCAACTAACGACGGCCCGACCACGATCCGCTGCATCCCGCGTCACACGCAGCGCAGACAACGCCCATAGCGGCGCCGCGCGACGTGGGTGGCCGGCCCGGAATCAGGGATCTACAGAAGCCCTTCGCCGCCTGCCCGGCCGCCTCAGCGTCCCGCTTGCCGTGCCGGCCTTGGCGGGGACTGCGCGACGCCTATCGGGCGAAGCCCGCCGGGGCTGGGGCCGGATCACTGGCGGAGTCGGGCACGGTACTCGCCCGGGGCCGTGCCGCGGGCACGCCTAAAGGCCCGGCTGAAGGCGTGCGCGGAGCCGTAGCCGACCGCGCCGGAGATCGACTCGAGGGGCTCGTCGGTGTCGCGGAGCCGGACGGAGGCCAGGTCGATGCGCCACTGCGTCACGTACGCGCCCGGCGTCTGGCCCAGGGCGGCACGGAAACGCCGGGACAGCGTAGCCCGCGAGACGCTGGTGGCGGCCGCCAGACTTTGCGTGGTCCAGGGGTGGGCAGGTTGGGCGTGGACGCATGCCAGGGCGTCGCGCACGATGGGATCACGCATCGCGCCCAGCCATGAACCGGGCTCCTCCTGCGGAGGGTGGCGGGCCAGCCAGGCGCGGACGAACTGCACGAGCAGCAGGTCGACGATGCTGTTGACGACGGCGGTGGTACCGATCTGCGGCTGTGCGAGCTCGGCGGCGAGAAGCTCGGCGGTCCGTGCCAGCTGCGCGTTCTGGCGGGCGGAGACGTGCATCGGCCGGGCGAGGGAGGACAGCACCGGTGTGTGCACCTGATCGTCCTGCGCGTAGTGCAGAACGATCACTTCCGTATCAACCGGCGCCGCGCCCAACCGCAGGGCCCGGCCGTCACCGAAGGACCGGGCCGCCGCCTCGCGGTCGCAGGAACCCATCGTCACGTCCGGGTTGCCGGCTATCCCGTGTGCCGTGCCCGACGGCACAAGGACGGCATCTCCGGCCTGCACTTCAAGAGGTTTGTCACCCCGGATGTGGAGCCACAGGGTGCCCCGGGAGACCACGTGCAGTGCCGCTCCCGGCGAGGCGTCCAGAAACAGGCCCCAGGCTCCTCCTGCCTCCAACCTGACCCCCAACGCCCCGCGCGCACCCGCCACACGCAAGGCCTCCGCCAGCACATCCATGGGGCCCATTCTCCTCCACCACCGCGCACCACCCGCCGCACACCAACCGCTGCGCACCGCCCACCGACCGACCGCCGGCCGGCACATGTCTTCCCGTCCGCAGGCTCAGGTCACGTCCAGAACGACCTTTCCGTGCACCTTCCTTGCCAACAGCACCCGCACCGCCTCGTCCACGTCCTGCCAGCGACCCCGCAGGCCCACCGGCGCCGACAGCCTCCCGGCGGCCATGAGGCCAAGCAGGTCCGCCAGTTCGCCACCGGTCGGAGTCATGTCGCCGTAGGTGGCGATGCTGCGGGGCGCGCCGAAGCCGAACAGCGCCCCTGGCGGGAAGAGGGTCTCCTGCCCCGAGGAGTAGCCGACCAGGTGCAGGGTGCCGCCCTGGGCGAGCAGACTCCAGGCCCGGGCCGCCAGCGGCCCGCCCACCGTGTCCAGGACCAGGTCGAACTGCTCCCCCGCCCCGGCCCCGGCCGACCCGGACAGGTCGGTCAGGACCTGCCCGGCGCCCAGTTCACGCAGTCCGGCGGCCCGCTCGGGCGAACCGACCAGCGCCGTCACCCTGGCGCCCGCCAGGGCCGCCAGCTGGACGGCGAAGCGCCCCACACCACCACTGGCACCGGTGATCAGAACACTGCGCGCCAGCAAGGACCGGGTGCGCAGCACCCGCAAGGCGGTGACTCCGGCGATCCCCGGCGCGGCGGCGTCGGCCAGCTCCACACCCTCGGGGACAGTGGCCAGCGAGGCGGGGCTGACCGCCATCCGCTGCGCCCACGCGTGGGGAGCCATGCCCACCGCGACGCGCGTGCCTGCGGGCGGCCCCGAGCCGTCGGATGCCGCCCGCACCACGACGCCGGCCGCGTCATGCCCGTGCACCGCGCCGGCCGGCCACTGGTCGACGTAGTTCAACTCTCCGAAGTTGAGAGCGATATGCCGTATCTCCACCAATGCCTCGCCGGCGGACGGGAAGGGCTCATCGACGTCGGCGAACCGCACGGGTCCGGCCTCGCTGTGATCGACCACAAGGGCACGCATAGGGGGTGGGTTTCCTTCTCTCGCGGGAGCGCCTGAACACGCGGCGCGGCAACCAATCGAGTGCGCAACTGCCGCACTGGCGCCTTCCAACAACCCTTGCGCAGCACCGGCAGGGCAACCAGAGCCGTGAGAATCAATCAGTTGACCATCTGTGTCACCCCAGCCGCCCCCCCCGGCCGGAAGGGAAACCCGCGTCGGCCACAAGTGCCTGACAGGCGTGGTCGTCGTCTTCCGGTCGAGAAGGTCGCCGCAGCCCGTGCTCCCTGTGCTCTCTAGGCGGAGGCGGCGGCCACGAAGAAGGGCATGGCGATGAGCAAGCGGCCGGCCTCGGCGCGTCGGCGCTGTTCGGCGAGCCACTCATCGGCCTGGTCACGACCGACGGCGCCGCTCGTGCAGACCGGCTCGGCGAGCCTGTCGAGCAGCGGCAGCATCGCGGGATCGGTGAACACGCTGGTGTGCACCTCAACGGTGACGTCATGGAAGCCGCCGTCCAGGAGCAGACTGCGGTACTGGCGGCCGGCGCGGGGCGTGCCCAGGAGGTCTGCGCGGGCGTGCACGATCGTGCGGGTGAGCGCCGCGTCATCGGAGTCGACCATGATGGCGTCCCAGTCCTGCCCGACCAGGACGATCCTGCCGCCCGGGCACAGGACGCGCCGCGCTTCCGCCACCGCGCGCTCCGGCTGCCGAAGCACGTGGAAGACCTTGTCGGCGCGGTAGCCGCGCACGCTTGCGTCGGTGAACGGCAAGTCCTCCGCCCCCGCCTCCCAGAACTCGGCCGCCGGCCACCGTTCCCGGGCCGCGGCCAGCATCGGTGGATCGGGATCCACCCCCACCGCGCGGACGCCACGCTCGGCCAGCTCGGCGACGGCGCGTCCGCCACCGCAGCCGACGTCCACGACCGTCGAGCCCGGGACGAGAGACAGCAGTTCGTAGGAGCGGGCCCGCAGCAGGCCGGCGTTCGGCATCTGGTCCGCCGCGTCGAGGACGGCCAGCAGGGCCTCGGTGTCGCGGTGCTTTCCCACCGCTTCCTGGTTCTTGAACATGGACACCAGGCTGCGACTTAATGTCAACATGAAGTCAAGCGCAGACAACGGCGCGAGCGCGATGAGCATCGGCGCTCTTGCGGCACGGTTCGGTCTCGCCACGCACGTCCTGCGGCATTGGGAGGCGATGGGCCTGCTGCACCCCGTACGGGACGCCGGCGGACGCCGCCGCTACGGCACCGACGACCTCACCCGGGTGGCGACGATCCTCATCTTCAAGAAGGCCGGCCTCGGCCTGGACACCATCAGGAGCCTGTCCGCCAGCGTCGAGCGCGCTACGAGGCACGAGATTTTGCGTGCCGAGGCCGAAGAGCTGCGATCGACCATCGCCGCGGCCCAGGCCTCATTGCAGCTCATCGAGGGCGGCCTGAACTGCGAGTACGAGGACGTCACCCAGTGCCCGAACTACCTTCGGCTCATCGCCGAGCAGGTCGGCTCCCACGCCGGCGCACGGGCGAGCCAGGGGGACTTGGATGTCCGGCGAGTGCTCGACCGCACCCGCGCCGTCGGCGACGGGAGCGGCTGCGTGGATGAGGTCGCGCGCCGAAAGTAGGAGGGGCAAGTCCCCTACGTGCCCCGACGCGTGGGGTGGCGCCATTTACTCGTCAGAGCGATCGATGGTGTTCCTTGTCGCAAAAGTGGCCGTCGACGTGGCATGAGAGGGAGAGTGACCGGTTGTCGGTGATGAAGGATGTGATGAGGTGGGTGACGGCGTCGGGGCGTTCGAGGAGCATCATGTGGTCGCAGTCGGCGATCGTCACGAAGTCGCTGCCGTCGATGGTCGAGGCGAAGGCGCGTTGCAGGTCGGGGGTGGTGAGGGTGTCGTGTTCGCCGGCGAAGACCAGGGTGGGTACGCCGGTCAGGCCGCCCATGAGGGAGGTGCGGGTGCCGAGGGCGCGCTCCAGCAGGTAGGGAGCGTGCGGTTGGCGGCAGGTCTTGAGCAGGGAGCGCCGGAAGTAGCGCAGGGCGAGTTCCCGGCGGTGGACGTGCCGGCTCTCGTCCAGGCAGAACATCTCCGCGGTGACCTGGGTGACAAAGCCCTCCGCGTCGCCGGCGCGCAGCAGCGCTCCGGCTTGCCTGTAGCGCGTGAAGGGCGCCTCGGAGAGGTGGGCGGGGACGCCTCCGAGCAGCAGGCGGGCGCAGCGCTCCGGGTGACGTTGCGCGTACCGGAAGGCGAGGACCGCGCCATAGGAATAGCCATAGAGGTTGATGCGCGGTAGACGCAGGTCGTCGACGATGGCGTCGAGCGCCGCGTCGAGGATCTCCAGGGTGTGCTCGGGTCGCGGCAGGTCGGAGTCGCCGGAGCCGGGCA
This sequence comes from Streptomyces sp. NPDC051214, assembly GCF_040682375.1. NCBI lineage: Bacteria > Bacillati > Actinomycetota > Actinomycetes > Kitasatosporales > Streptomycetaceae > Streptomyces > Streptomyces sp. NPDC051214. Next base: position 204,244 of record NZ_JBFBAT010000012.1, on the reverse strand, counting down.
GGTCAGCGGTCACCAGGTCGGCCACGCCGGTGAGGTCGTCCTCCAACTGCGGCCAGTCGTACATGCCCTGGAAGGCGCCGCCCAGCGCGACCAGGGGCTCGGTCCGTGACTCAGCCGGCCGCAGGGACCGGTAGGTGTAGGACAGTCCGTCCACGGTCAGGGTGCGAACAGACTCCATGGCAGGGGTCCTCTCGGTCAGGGCCGGGTGAGAACGAGCACGGCGTTGTGGCCGCCGAAACCGAGCGAGGACGAGGCCGCACACTCCAGCTGTGCGGGGCGGGCGGTCTTGGCCACCACCTCGACGGGCACCCTCGGGTCCTGTACGTCCAGGTTCACTGTCGGCGGGATCAGTTGCTCCTCCAGGGCAAGGACGGTCAAGGCGGCCTCGATGCCGCCGGCGGCGCCCAGGGCGTGGCCGGTCATGGCTTTGGTGGAGGTGACGAGCGGGCGGTCGCCGAAGACGCGGTACAGAGCGGCGCTTTCGACCAGGTCGTTCATGACGGTCGAGGTGCCGTGGGCGTTGATGTGCCCGATGTCCGTGGCAGCGGCGCCGGCGTCGGCCAGCGCGGCCCGCAGCGCCCGCTCGATGCCCGCCCCCTCCTCGTCGCTGGCCACGGGGGAAAAGGCGTCGTTGGACGACCCGTACCCGGCCAGGCACGCCCGGACGGTGGCGCCGCGGGCCCGGGCGTGCTCCGGGCGCTCCAGCACCAGCATCCCGGCACCCTCACCGACGACGAAGCCGTCCCGGGCCACATCGAACGGCCTGCAGGCGGCCGCCGGGTCGTCCATCCGGGTGGACAGCGCCCGCATCCGGCAGGTGCTGGCGAACAACAGCCGCGAGCGCAGGGCCTCCGCCCCGCCGGCGACAGCGATGTCGCAGCGGCCGGCGCGTAGCCAGCCCAGCGCGGTGCCGATCGCGTCGGTGCCCGAGGCACAGGCCGTGCTGACCGCCAGGCTCGGCCCGCGGGCGCCGAGGTCCTGACAGACGCTGCCGGCGGCGTTGTTGTTGACGCTCAGCGGCGCGACTTTCGGCGAGACCTTGCGAGGTCCCCGCTGGTCGAGGACGGCCTGCTGCTGGTCGTAGAAGTGCAGGCCGCCGTGGGCCGTGCCCACCACCACCGCGACGCGGGAGTTGTCCCAGGTGGCCGGGTCGAGCCCTGCATCGGCCACGGCCTGTCGGGCCGCGACGACCGCCAGCTGGGCGAACCGGTCCATGAGCAGCGTGGCCCGGCCCAGCTCCGCTTCCAGGTCCAGTCCCTCGACCGTGTACATGAAGTCACAGGGCAGGCCCTGTAGCCCTTCCAGGGTGCGCACTCCCCGGGGAGCGCTGCCGGAAGTGATCTCGCTCCAGGTCTGCTTGGCGTCGCTGCCCGCGGCGGTCACCAGGCCAAGCCCCGTCACTGCGGCTGCGCCGTGCTGCGTCCCGGCCATCACGCCGCCCTTGACTTCTGGACCACGACGTCCACCAGCTGCCCAACGGTGCTGCGGGACGTCAGGTTCACGTCCTCCAGGTCGATGTCCAGTTCGTCCTCCAGCACCAGCCGCAACTCCTCCAAAGCGAGCGAGTCGATGCGCAGCTGGTGCAGCGGCACATCAGGAACCACGGAGGTGGGCGAAAGCCGGTACATCCTGATCAGCAGGTCGGTGACGTGGTCCGCGGTATCCAGCACTTGCTGCTCCTCGCTCGGCAGTGATGAAGGCATTGGTTAGACAACGGCAGGCCGCGCACCAAGTGGCGCCGGAGGGGCATGGACAACTCTTACGGATCACCGAATTGCGTACGGATGTTGATTCCTCCGTGCAACCCGGCACCAAGCACAGGTCTGCGGAGCAAACACCCAGTCAGATGGAACGTGTTCGCCAGGCCCGGGCGAAGAGTTCGCGCAGGGGCGTTGGCGACGGGTCGGGAGTAGACCTGTAGCGGGCGTTCGTCGCACCCCACGGCTCCGCCGGGGGCAGGGCGCAACGCACGGGCACGTCGGTGTCCGTCGGCGTTGACGCCGATCGCGATCAGTGCGTGGACGTTGATGATGCGGCCGTCCTAGCGGACCTTCTAGGTGAGCGTATCCACCCCGGCGAACGCATAGGCCCAGTGTCCAGCGGCCGGTTGCGAAAGGCCGCGACTTGCTCGTCCAGGTGCTTGGCCATCGCGCTGACCTGGGACTTGGACAGCTGGGTGCCCCCAAGGGACGCGGCGAGCTTCTCGGCCCTGCGGGTGGACACGCCGAGCAGGTAGGCGGTGGCGACCACGCTGATGAGGGCTTGCTCGACCCGCCCTCGCCGTTCCAGATGCCAGTGCGGAGAGTAACTTCCCTGACGCAGCTTGGGGACGGCGAGCTCGACGGTCCCGGCGCGGCTGTCCCACGCACACGGCCGGTAGCCGTTGCGGTGGTTGACGCGTTCGTCGCTGACCTGGTCGTATTCGGCGTTGCAGCGGGCATCCGCCTGGGCTCGGCGGCCGTGATCCGAAACGAAGCCCGTACAAGGGAAAGTCGCCTGCGCAGGCATTGACCCGCTCCGCACTCCGCGCTTTCATCGCGTGAGCCCCGCGCACAACAGTGCCGGGCGATACCCGTCATCGGGCACGAGGGCTGGAGCGCGGCGGTGGCCGTGCTCGGGCCGAAGGGGGAACCACCTGATGAGACCCGCGTTAGGGATCTGTATGTCCGCCGGCCTCGCGGCCGTCCTCACCTGTCTCGCCTCTCCCGCGGGGGCGGCGAGCGACGACCCACCTCCGCGCACCGAACGGATCAGCGTCGCACCCGATGGCACCGGCGGGAACTGGCACTCGGTGGATCCGACCGTCAGCGCAGACGGGCGCGTCGTCGCCTTCATGTCCTCGGCGAACAACCTGCTGCCCGGGACGGACATGCCCAACAACGTCTTCTACCGGACGGCTCCCGGTGCGCCCCTCCAGCGTGTGGAGGTACCCGGTGAATCGACGATGATGCCCAGGGTGTCCGAGTCGGGGCACCATCTGACGTTCACCTCGTGGTCCGCCACGAGCCAGCAGTACTCCGTGCACGTGAGGGATCTGCGCACCGGGCGCACCCAATCCGTCGCGCCCGCACTCCCGCGAGGCTATCGCGCGTACGGCGGCCCGGCTCCACTCAGCGCGAACGGACGCTACATCGCCTTCGTGGCCAAGACAGCCGCCGACGAGGACGGGGTGACCCGCTGCCGGATCATGCTCCTGGACCGGCAAAGTCAGCGGCTGTGGCGGGCGGGACCGTCCACGACTCGTGGCTGCCAGGACATCTCCCTGAGTGCCGACGGCCGCAAGGTGGCCTATCAGGTCGGCTATTCAGGGCCGTCCGACGACGACAAGGCGGACATCCTGGTCTACGACCGCGTGACTGGGAAGACCGTGCAGGCCGATGTCACCCATGACGGGGCACCGGCCGACAGGTCGGCGCAGGCGCCGGTGCTCAGCGCCGACGGCACCAAGGTCGGCTTCAACTCGGTGGCGACGAACCTGGTCCCGGGCACGGACCCCAACGGGGACACCAGCACATCCTGGAACGCCTTCGTCCGCGATCTGCGCACCGGCACGCTTCAGCGCTACGACGGCCGCTCCCCCACCGATGTCACCTTGGTGTCGGACCTGTCGTCGGACGGCTCCAATCTGCTCCTCAACACAGCCGACGCGAACCACGTGTCCCTGGGTCTGATCCTGCGCGAGGTGCGCACCGGTCACGAGGAGTTGCTCTCGCCCGGTCAGGACGGCAAGCCCGTCACCGTAGGCCGCGCGGCACTGAGCGAGGACGAATCCACGGCCGTCTTCGACTCCTACTACCCCGGCCTGGTGCCCGACGACAACAACCTGATCGGAGATGTCTTCGTACGCACCCTGAGTTGAGCGGGCGCCTGCCCCGGTGCGCGCCGAGGGGCTCGTAGCGGGGCGGGCGGTTGCTTCGACCCAGCGCGGAGGCGGGGGCGGTATCCCAACACCTAGCGGTCCGGCCTGGGACTCGGCGCATACACGATGGGAACGTGGGGATCTGGCCGCCCTCGTCGGGGCCGTTCAGCACGGTGACCACAGGCGCATGGAGCGGGTGCTGCAGAGCGTCACCGCGCGCCCCGCCGTTCACTTCGCGAGGATGCGCGAGCTGCTGCTGGTATGGCTGCATTGGCGCCTACGAGGTGGAGGGCGTACGAGGGTCGGTGCTCGTGCCGTGGCGGGCGCGAGCTTCGCGCAAGTATGCCTTCATGCGTTTCACCTGCGGCGGGTGAGCGAGGTCCCGCAGGGACAGGATGATCTCTGGTGCGAAGGCGATGGGTTCTTCCAGGTCTTCGTAGACCCGTGTGATGGTCTGGCACTCGCGGTCAGTGATCCAGTTGTCGTCCATCCACCAGGGCATCGACAGGCCGTTCTCGTAGGCCACATCCACGCTGTGCACGGCGGTCTCAGAAACCGATTCCTCAACGGTCATGGTCTCGATGGGGAACCGTTCGGGGGTGAACCAGCCGAACTGCGGTCCAGCCGGAGTTGCAGGGTCCAGCAGCAAATTGGTGATGTGTTCAGCGATGACGGGAGAGCAGTGGAATCCGTCGCGGTAGGTGCCGGTGGCAAAGATCAGGCCGTCGATACTGCAGGGTCCGACCAGGGGGAAGCAGTCGAGGGTGATGGGACGGACTCCGTGCAGCCACCGCACGATGGGCCAGGAGTCCATACGCCGGTCGAACTGCTCGCGCACCACCTGCAGCATCCCCTTGACGGCACCGAACTCGGGCCCGGCGACGGGAGCGCTGGTGAGCACGTTGGACGCGCCGAAGTACTGCTGGCCACTGGCTGGCAGGGGAACGGTGTGAATGCCGCATGTCGCCGCGCGGTTGGGCGTGCGGATCACCTCGCGGGCGCCGCGCTCCGAGGGCTCGACGATCAGGCCGAGGCCGGTGCCGTGCAGCAGCGGCGGCACAGCTCCTGGCGGGAGCAGGTCGGCGGTGAGATCGGTGCTGGTGCTGCCGGCTGCCAGCACCACGGAGCCTGCGGCAACCCGCGTCCCATCAGACAGGCGGACCCCCTGCACCCTGCCGTTTGCGACAACCAGCTCGGTCACGGTCGAGGGCACGAGGGTGACGTCGTGGCTGCGGCAGGCCGCCTCGAGTGCGCTCAACACGCGTCGGGCGTCTACGGCCCCTTCTCGCGGCAGGTGCAGTGCGCGGAAAGGACGGGCGTCGGGTTCGGGTGAGAGGCCATCGATCGCCCCAGGGCCGACTTCTTCGTACGGCTCGTCGTACTGGGCCAGAGCTGATTGCATGGCCTCGAAATTCCGGGCGGCGATCCGTCCGGAACGGGCCCCCAGCACAACAAACGTCCCTGGTACGTGGCTTGCGCGCAGTGCGTCGGCCTCAAGGCCCGCTGATGCCGCGAGCATCTCCAACCACTCAGGCCACTTCGCCAGGGCCTGTCGCCCGACCGTGAACTTCGCCTCAGCTGCCGGGTGCCTGCTGGTGTACTGCGTGACCTCGCCAAAACAGTTGAACATGGCCCCGGCCGCAGCTGAAGCGGCAAGGGGCCGCGCAGGGGGACCGATCACAGCTACCTCAAGCGTAGTGTCACGCCGCGCCGCCGCGACAGCAACGGACAGGCCCAGCACGCCATTGCCCACCACAACGACATCGGCCGAAGGGGTCACAGGCATCCGTTCCTCCGCACGCTCTCAGGTCTTGGCCCAAACAGCCGCTGCCCCGACGCTATGCGCACGCGAGTCCGTTCGCCTGCACTGATCACCCAGTAGGGCCGGCCCGTAATTCCATGCTCGGCATAGCAAGCCTGCCGCCGAGTACGCGCTGCTGGAGACCTGGTCTGCCACAAGGCCAACCTGTAGAGGGTCGGCACGTGGTACTGCCGCGGGGTCAGCCAGCCAGTTGGGCGCGGGCCAGCGCGTGCGCGCGGTCCAGTGCCTCGGCCGGAGCGCAGACGATGTTCGGCTGTACACCGGTGCCCTCCCAGTTCGTGCCGGAGAGGGGATTGATGGCACGGCCGATGGGGATCGAGGCTTCCAGATGCGGGTGCACCGTCCAGCTCTCCCGGGGGTGGGCACCTCCACGAGTGCGCTCGCCGACGATGACCGCGCGGCCGAGCTGCTGCAGGTCGTATGCCAGCTCTTCGGCAGCGGAGAAGGTGTGGTTGCTGGTCAGCACATACACCGGCTTGCTGCCGCCGAAACGGGCGCCGGGGACGTGTGGCTGGCTCCAAAATTGCTCGGTGCGTTCCCCGTCGCGCCAGTACATGGAGTTGAGGTGGGTGCGCTTGTCCAGCAGGTGGCTGCAGATGAAGGCGACTGTGTCCGGATCGCCGCCCCGGTTGGCCCGCAGGTCCACGATCAGCGCCCCGGCGCGGGAGGTCAGGGCAAGTGCTGCGGTCAGTGATTCGGCAGCCCACTGCAGCGGAAACAGCATCGGTGCCAGCTCCAGTACGGCGACGCCTCCGTCGAGCGATGCCACCCGGGGCACGCCGCCCAACGAGGTGTCGAAGTCCCCGCGGATGGTCTCCAAGAACGCCGCCCCCTGCTCCTCGGGCACTTGGTCGGCGTGGTACTGCAGGCTCAGATGCCTGTCCCCGTTGACGGACTGCAAATCCGCGGTGACCAGCCGGGCGAGCTCCTGGGCGTCATCGACGGCGTAGGCGCCCTCGGCTTGGCGCCGTTGCAGCAGGTCGGCGAGCTGCCCCGCTATCTCGGGGAAGACGTAGTGCTCGGTCAGGAGTTGAGCCATCTCCTCGATGACAGGGCCGGGCTGAAGCTTCGTCACAGTCGTCATGGCCCGGAGTAGATCACCGCGCTGGCAAAAGCGTCCATCCATCAGGACTCGACTCCAAGCAAAGGGGGGGGTGGACGGCCGCAGCCGGTGCGACACAGCAACGGCCGGGGCCTATGCCTGCGTGCGGTGGATGTATCCCGCTCACTGCGCACAGATCGCGTGCAAGGTCAGGGACGCAACGCACCGCCCGCCGCAATAGAGAGCTTGAGGAAGGAAACGACGGGCTGGCCCTGTCTGATCGGCTCGCCACAGGGCCAGCAGGCTTGCGTGCCCTGCGTCATCGGGCGCTTCCCTTGTGTCCGTGGGTGCGGGATTCCCGCACGGCCACACGCAGTCGGGTCCCGGCCGGGCAAGGCTGCTGCGCCTGACACTCCCGACAGGTCTCCAGGTGCGCGAGGTAGTCCCGGTACAAGGCTTGGGGTATCTGCGCGTTCACGGTTGCCCCTGGGAGGTCAGACAGCGCCGGCCTTCGGTGATCAAGGTCGTCACGGGCGGCAGAGCGCACAGATCGCCCGGCAGCTCGGGCAGCACCAGCCAGTACGTTCCCGGCGGATGGGTCAACCGTGTGGCGGGCACGCCCAGATAGGTGCCGGTCCCCAACAGCGGGGCCACTTCTTGGTGCTGCCACGCCCGGGGTGGAGTGGGCTGCACCAGCGCGTAGTAGTGGGAAGCGAAGGCGTCACAGATCACCGGCCCCGCCAGCATTCCAGCCAGCGTCCCCCGCACCATCTCCGTGCGGTCGGTGCCACACGCCGCATGCACCAGACGGCCAGAAAGCCGCACCGCGCAAAACCGCGTACCACACGGCAACAGCGCAACACCGCGATCCATCCACTCGCGCCTGGCCTGGGCTACGCCCTGTTGTGCCTGCGCAAACCACAGCGCGACCGCTCCGTCTGACTGCTGCGTGTCCACTGTCTGCCCCTGCCGTCCTCGGCGTCAATCAGGTCCGATAGCGACCGTAGGGGCGAGTGTTGAGGACTACCGACCGGATTGCGGTCGGTGCCTTCAGGCGGCTAGGAGACCGATCTCTGTTGCGAGCTTAGATGCCCGGCGCCGGCCGGGGGCCCGCGGAGATTCGATGGCCTCGAGGATGATGCTGCGCGCGTAGCCGTTGTAGCGAATCGTCTCGGGCGCGGAGCGGTGCGCCTTCTCGAGTGTGGCCAGGGCGACATCGGGCTGGTTGTCCAATGCGTAGCCCCTGGCTTCCTCGATGCGATGGCGTGCGCGACGCGGCCTTGAGCGGATGGTGTGCTCGTCGGCGCGGGCTGCTTGGCGGACCGACTCTGCGCCCTGGTGGAGTTCCACGGCGACGGTGACGGCGTGAGCGCCCATGATGGCCTGCGAGAACGAGGTGACCGGGTGGTAGTAGTCCAGATCGAGGCGAGAGGCCATGAGGTTGGACGCGTCCCAGTGGGCCCACGCGGTGCCCGTCTCCCGGCGGCGGGCTGCCGTGTATCCCAGCTCAAAGCGCAGCGCGCCGGCGATGGCCAGGACGTCGTCGGAGGAGTCCGGCAGCAGCGGCTCAAGGAATTGCAGAGCCCTAAGGTTGACCGCGTCGGCGGCCTCGAAGTGGCGGGGGCCGCTGTCACGGTGAGCCTGGGCCATGAGCCAGGCCGCGACGCCGATCGTGTGCGGGTCCTCGGACTCCTGCGCTGCGATCATGCCGCGCTCGGTGACCCGCCACAGCAAGGACGGGTCGGGCTGGTATGCGATGAAGAACTGCGCCAGCGCATAGGTCTGAGCGAGAAGCGACTGCGCTGCGCGACGGTCGCTGCTGGTGTCGGCGTGACGCACCAGCAACTGCGCGTCCGCAATCAGGTCGGGCAGCAGCTGGCCGATGACCTCGCGGTGATTTGGTGCGCGGTGCCGTGCCTTCCACGCCGCGTGCAGGCGGGCCTCGACATGTGCCACCGGGGGCGGCTCGACGGCGGAGGCCAGCGGGAAACTGTCGATGGCGGCCTTGACCGCGGCCAGCCGCGGGTGGCCGGGGCCGATGAACAGATCGACGTGCATGTCCAGGCGGCCGGTCAGGTCACTGAGGTCAGCGACCCGCAAGGCCTCCGCGATGCGCATCACCATCTCCAGGCCGGGCACCTTCTGTTGCCCGTTCTCGATCTTACGGAGGGTGTGGGGCGACACACCGACGAGGTCGGCGAGCTGCCCCTGGGTCATACCGCGCCGCCCGCGCAGAATCTGCACGCGCTGGCCAAAGCGCAGCGGGTCACCGTACGGGTCCGGAGTCATACTCGAAGACACGCTCTCGCCCCAATCTCTGAACAGGTCGCCTTGCCAGGGTATGGGGCACGGCCGCTCCTGCGTCAGGCCTCCGACCAGGAACCCCCCCTCCAGGCATACCAAGAGAGGCTCCACCGCCCATACGCCATGGAGATCTGGCCATACCGGCATCGAGTGGCGCCCAGCGCTGCGGCTGCCAACTGCGCCACGGGAGGGGCTGGTACTGCATACGCCCCCTCCCGACATGCGCTTCCAGGTGACGGCGAAGGCCCAAAAGCGGCTCATTCAAGATCTGCGTGAAGCCGGTCGTGCTTCCGTGCGCCAAAAACGCTCCGTCATGGAGGGCGGGATGCTCGATCAGTGTGGAGTGACTGACGACCATGTTTCCGCACCTTGGTGGGGTGCCTGTTAAACAAGTGGTGGCAGAGGGCGGTCTGTTACGGAACGTGACGAGGAACGTACCGACGCTCTCGGCGTCGTGCCCGGGCTGTGGGGGTTCTGTCGAGATGTCTACGAGCGCCGGCTCGCCGACGACGTAGTCGGCAGCCGTCGGGTGTCCATCACCTTGACCATCCGGCGTGTGTTCAACCCGGCTGCACAAAAGCAGGGTTCGCCGAGCAGGTCGATGGGCTGACCGTAAGTTATGGTCGGCGGACTCCGAAGCTCACGGTCCTATGGGGCACGATTGCGGTGGCCTTGGCGCCGTTGCGGTACAGGGCGGCCAAGGCGTGCCCCGCAAGAACAGCACGTCTTGGCCCTCCTCGTCAGCTGACGCCGGAAAGGGCTCTGGCCGATTTCGTCCTTGCTGTAGCGGACCGCGAGTTCGTGCCTCACGTGTCGGGTCGAAAGTGCCCAGAGCGGGTACCCGGTGACGGACATCAGGAGGATTGCATGCCACTCACGTTCCGCAAGAGTTTCAGGATACTTCCCGGGGTACGGCTGAACATCAACAAGCGCTCGTGGTCCCTGACCACAGGCGGCCATCACGGCCCCCGCCGCACCCACAGCAGCACCGGCAGGCGCACCACGTCGATGGACCTGCCGGGCCCGTTCGGCTGGCGCCGCACAACCAAGCGCCGGTAGCAGCAGGACCGCGTTACGGCGAGCACCGCCGCATCGAGACACCCCTGGCCTATGAGGTGAAGGCCGTTGCCCCAGCCGTGCAGCAGGCCGGTGCCACCCTCGCCGCGCCCCCGGCCTCCTTCGACAGTCGTTCAGCTCCGGCTGCCGGAGAGCACGTCGCGGTAGCTTCGCACCACGTCTGCGTAGACCTTTGCGCTCGGCTTCGGACGGCGCTGGAAGGTGTTGCGGTCGACATCGCAGAGCCCGAGTTGAGCGCCATAGCCGAAGATCCACTCGAAGTTGTCCATGAGGGTCCAGTGGCAGTAGCCGAGGACGGGAATGCCTGCGTCGATTTCGGCCGCGAGTCCTTGGATCGCGGCAGGTATGAAGGCGGCGCGTTGCGCATCGTTCGATGTCTGGATGCCGTGCTCGGTCACGAGGACGGGCGCCCCTGAGGCCTCGTGGGCGTAGCGCACGGCGCCGGCGAGGGAGCCGGGAGCGATGGCGGTGCCCATGCCGTTGAGGTCACCGTCGACCGCTACCTCGCCGTGGGGGCCGTGCACGATGCGCTCGTAGTTCTGCACGCCGATGAAGTCGTCGTGGCGCGCCTCGCGCAGCCAGTGGTCGTACACGGCGGCGCGCTTGGCGTCCCGGCGTTCTTCGCCGCCGGGAACGGCGACTTCATCGGCGATGGCGATGGATACGCCGACGGGCAGGTCCGCGCGGCGGGCCTTGATCGCTTCACGGGCAGCGCGGTGGGCATGAGTGAACGCTTCTTGGAACTCGTCCTGCCGGTCAGCGGGGATGACGTTCGCGGAGGCGTAGGTGCTGGTGTTGGCGGCGCGTGCCGCCGCGGCCAGCATCTGCATCTTGAGGGTTTCCGCCTCGGCCGGGAGTTTCCCGCCCGCCTGCAACAGCTGTTCCAGGTTGGGTTCGTTGAGGGTGACGCCGTAGGCGATGCGGTCGCCGAAGCGTGCCATGACGCGGTCGCACTGCTCGGCGAACCGTGCCGGTCCGTCGCCGGCGGTCCATGAACCTGCGGCCGCGAACCAGTGCGGTGCGGTGAAGTGGTTGAACGTCACGATGGGGGCAAGGCCACGTTCCAGGCAGCCGTCGACCACGCGTTCGTAGTGGTCGAGGGCTTCGGTGGAGACAACGCCGCGCTCGGGTTCGACGCGTGCCCATTCGACGGAGAACCGGAAGGCGTTGAGTCCCAGCCCTGCGACGACATCGAGGTCGGTCCTCCACTGCTGGTAGCCCCGGCAGGCCGGTCCGCTCGGCTCGCGGAACAGGGAGGGAGTGGTGTGTTCGAGGAACCACGTGTCGCTGGCAACATTGTCGCCCTCGCTCTGGTGCCCTGCGGTGGCGACGCCCCACAGGAAGCCGTCAGGCAGGCTGGTCGGGCTGGTGGGTGTCATGCGTGCTCCTTGCGCTGATGCGGTAGGCCGGTGGGGGTGGGGTGCCGGGTGGTGGGGCGTCATCTTGTGGTCCCGGGCCAGGGGGTGTGGAAGCGGTGGCGGCCGGGGCCGACCTCCGTGGGTTCCATGCTCGGCAGGTCGATCAGTGCGGTGACGCGGGGTGGTACGAGGACGTCGACGAGCAGCGTGGTTCCGGTGATACGCCATCCGGTCTCGGCCCGGCCGTACGGTGTCTCGTGCGCGGCCTTGGCCCAGGTGAGGCCGCCTCCGGGGAGGGGTCTGACGAGCAGGCGGCGGTAGCCGGGGGCGGCCGGGGCGAGACCTGCGACGGTGCGGTGCAGCCAGTCGGCGATCGCGCCGAGTGCGTAGTGGTTGAAGGAGGTCATCTCTCCGGGGTTGACGCTGCCGTCGGGGAGCAGGCTGTCCCAGCGTTCCCAGATCGTGGTGGCGCCCATGTCGACCTGGTAGAGCCACGAGGGGCAGGAGCGCTCCATCAGCAGCCGGTATGCGGTGTCGGTGCGGCCTGTGGCGGTGAGTGCGTCGCACACGAGGGGGGTGCCGAGGAAGCCGGTGCCGATCCGGTGGCCATGTTCGGCGACCAGGGCGGCCAGCCGGTTTCCGGCCTCGGCCCGCTCGGTGTCCCCCTGGAGCAGGTCGAAGCCCAGGGCGAGGGCGTAGGCGGTCTGGGTCTCTTGCGTCAGGCGGCCGCCGCCGGTGTGGAAGTGGGCGCGGAAAGCTTGTCGCACGGCCTCGGAAAGTGCGTGGTAGTGCTGGGCGTCGTCCTTTTTTCCCAGTACCTCGGCGGTGCGGGCGAGTAGTCGCGCCGAGTGCGCGAAGTAGGCCGTCGCGACGAGTTGGGAGGAGGTCGTCGCCCCGCCGGGGTCGTCGGGGGATGCGGTGGGATCGAGCCAGTCACCGAACTGGAAGCCCTCGCCCCAAAGGTGTGCGGGGCCGGCGATGCGGGCGACGGCGTCCACCCAGGCACACATGGACGGGTACTGGTCGCGCAGCACTTGACTGTCGCCGTACCGCTCGTACAGGACCCACGGGACGATGACGGCGGCGTCGCACCAGCCGGCCATCGCAGGATTGCCGGGCGGCATCGGGACGGGGATGTTCACCGGGATGGCGGGACTGAAGACCGGCGGGATGCGGTCGGGGTCCTCGCTCTGGTCGGCGGCGAGGTCGCGCAGCCAGGAGCGCAGGAAGTCCTTGGTGTCGTAGAGGAACGCGGCGGTGGGGGCGAAGACCTGGATGTCGCCGCTCCAGCCGAGGCGTTCGTCGCGCTGGGGGCAGTCGGTGGGCACGTCCAGGAAGTTGCCCCGCATGCCCCAGACGACGTTCTCGTGGAGCCGGTTCAGGGAGGAGTCGGAGGACTCGAACCAGCCGGTGCGGCGCATATCGCTGTGCAGGACTACAGCGGTGACGTCATCGGGGGCGAGTTCGCCGGGCCAGTTGTCGATTTCGGCGTAGCGGAAGCCGTGGAAGGTGAAGCGGGGCTCCCACTGTTCGCCGTCGGTGTCGCCGCGCAGGGTGTAGCGGTCGGTGGCCGTGGCGCCGCGCAGCGGATGTACGCACAGTTCGCCGTCCTCCAGGACCTCGGCATGCCGCAGCGTCACGGTGCGGCCCGCGTCGCCGTGGACGCGGATGCGCAGTCTGCCGACGAGGTTCTGTCCGAAGTCCACGAGGGTGCGCCCGGTGGGTGACGTGGTGACGGCCACCGGCGAACGGCACTCGATGCGCCGCACAGGAGGGCTGTCGGCCGGGAAGAGCACCGAGGTGTCGAAGTCGACCTGGCGCACCGGCTTCCACTGCGTGTCGTCGAAGCCTGGTTCGCTCCATCCGCGCAGCTCCCGCCGGGCGTCGTAGGTCTCCCCCTCATACAGACCGGCAGCCGTGACCGGCCCGGCCGCCGCGCGCCAGCCGGCGTCGGTGGTGATCGTCTGGACGTTGCCGTCGGTGTACTCGATCCGCAGCTCGGCGAGCAGCCCGGTGTCCGGCCCGTAGAGGTCGCGCCTGCCGCCGTTGAATCCGAGCAGGCCCCGGTACCAACCGTCAGCGAGGTGCCCGCCCCAGGCGTTGGCGCCGGGCAGCACCAAGCTGGTTACGTCGAAGGACTGGTAGCGGTGGCGGTGGTGGTAGCTGGTCCAGCCCGGTGCCAGGACGTGGTCACCGACCACGGCGCCGTTGAGCTGCATCTCGTACACCCCCAGGGCGGTGACCCGCAGCCACGCCTGGCGCACCCCGCTGCCGACGGTGAACACATCGCGCAGCAGCACTGCCGGGCGGCCCGCCGCGCCAGGCGGTTCTTCCGGCCAGGCGGGGGCGATGGCCTGAGCGGTCCAGGGGTGGGGCATGTCAGCCTTTCTCGGTGGCGGCCACATGGCCGTCCGGGGAGGGATGTTCACCGGACAGGAGCGGCGTCGGTTTCGGCGGGATCCCGCAGCGGGGGGATGAGCAGCGATATCGCCAGGGTCAGCGCGGTGAGCAGCGCTCCGGTCCAAAAGAGCCAGGCGTAGCCGCTGTCCTGATAGAAGGCGGTGCCGTCCACGACGGTGCTGTGTGTCGCGAGGGCGGCGAACGAGAGCGCGGTGACGAGGGCGCCGAAGAAGTTGACGAGCATGTTGAGCATGCCGCTGCCCAGCCCCTGCTCGTCCTTGGACACCACGCCGACGACCAGCGCCGGAGCTCCTGAGACGACCAGGCCGGAGCCGAGGTTGGCCACGCACGAGGTGAGGATGAGTTGGGTCTCGTCGGCGTGGAAGAAGCCCACCAGCCCGTAGCCGACCGTCATCAGGGCAAGGCCACTCCACCAGAGCAGGCGGGCATCGAGGGTGCGCAGGAGGCGGCTGGCGACGATTCCGGCACCGAACATCACCACGTTCCAGGTCACGCTCACGACGGCGTTGTGTTGCGCGCTCCACCCGAGCCCGGCGGAGACCCCGGGAATGTGCGGGTAGAGGGCGAGCAGGATCGCCATGCCGGGCATGGTGTACGCGACGGCATGGGCGAGCCCTCCGGTGAAGAGGACCAGGGCGACCGGGCGGCGGCTGAGCACCTTCAGGTCCAGGATGGGGTGGGCGCTGGCGCGCTCCACGAAGAAGAAGACGACCAGTGCGGCCAGGCCGACGGCGAGCCAGCCGAGGGTCTTGGCGTCGGCCCACCCCCAGCTCTGTCCCTGGCCGACCGCATAGACGACCGAGGTCAAAGACGCGCCGAGGACCAGGCCGCCGAGCCAGTCGAAGCCGGGCCGGAAGTCGTGCCGTGGGGTCTGCGGCACCACCATGGCCACCAGCGCGAAGCCGGCGGCGGAGGCCGCGGCGAGGAACCACATCACGCCCTTGTAGCCCCAGTTGTCGACCAGCCAGCCGGCCAGAAACGGGGCGGCCAGGGCCACCAGGCCGAGGCTGCTGCCCAGGATGGCGCTGGCCGGCTTGACCAGCCGGGGAGGGAAAATGTCCCGTACGCAGGGGAAGGCCAGGGCGGCGAACGGGCCGTAACAGCCGGCGATCGCACGCCCGGCCAGCAGCAGCCAGAAACTGCCCGCCGTCGCGGCGATGACGTCCCCGGCAAGACCCAGGCCGATCATCACGAGCATGAGCCGCTTCTTGCCGTACCGGTCACCCAGTTTCATCACGAACGGCGTCAGCAGCGTCGAGACGAGGACGACGGTCAGACCGAACCAGGCCACCTGAGTGGTGTGGAAGCTCTGCGCCACGCTGGCGGTGGCGTTGGCCCCCAGAATGCCGGCGGCCGCCAGGAGCTGGGTCGGCCAGATGAGCGCGATGAGTATGGCGACCAGACGCGGAGTCCATCGGGCGGTGTCGTCGCGGGGTGTTGCGTCGAGCGGGGGGCTTGCAGACGTCGGTGTCATGAAGCCGCTCCTTTCGCGAACAGGGAAGGTCGGGTTCGTGCGCGGAACGGCAGGCCGTCACCCGGGCCAGATCCGGCCACAGGCTCGAAACGTCCCTCACTTTCGGACGATGATGAATCCAATACCTAGTTGAGACTAGGTATTGGAGGAGTGACCTGCGTCACATCAAAGGCCGGGGCCGCACGCCTGAACTCGGCAAAGCTGCGGCACACTTCGGCGAGAATCGGCGCACCGGCACCGAGTACGGTGGTCCGCATGGGGACACCACGGGGGCCGCGCGGCGGCTACGCATCAGGACTGGCCAGACGCACCCAGATCCTCGAGGCCGCACTGCTGCGCTTCGGCCAGGACGGCTACCGCAAGACCTCACTGGCCAGCATCGCCCGCGACGCCGGAATCACCGACGCCGGACTGCTCCATCACTTCCGCGACAAACAGCAACTCCTGCTGGCCGTCGTGCAGTACTGGCACGAGAAGCTCGACAAGCAGTGGGTCCGCGTGTCCGACTCCGTGCGGGACGCCTTCCGCTGCCACCTGGAAGACACCGCCGAATCGCTGAGCATGCCGGGAATCCTCGAACTCGCCGTCGTGGTGGGCGCCGAGGCCACCGCTCCCGACCACCCCGCACACGACTTCTTCTCCCACTGGCAGGAGAAGGGCGTAGCGGAACTCGCGGGCCGCCTGCGCGCCGGCGCCGAGTCGGGTGAACTCAAGGCGGGCCTGGACCACGAAACCATCGCCCGGGAGTGCGCGGCCCTCGACGCCGGACTACGCATCCAGTGGCTGGCCAGCGGACGCTCCTTCGACCTGATCGCGGTGATGCGCTCGCACCTGGACAGCCTGATGAGCAGAATCGCCGCCGACGGCAGCGGACTGTAGCGCTACGGAGAGGGCCGCAGCCCGTCGGACCCGCACGCGAAGCCGCCGTTGATCACAGATCCAGTACGAGGCGCGGGCAGGCGGCGCGCGAGACACAGAGGAACATCGTGTCGTTGCATTCCTGCTCGGCGGGCGTGAGCAGGGAATCGCGGTGGTCCACCACCCCGTCGAGGACCGCGGTCTCGCAGGTGCCGCACGTGCCTTCCCGGCACGAGGACAGGACGTGCACGCCGGCCTCCTCGACACTCTGCAGGACGCTCTTGTCCGGCGGGACAGTCACCGTGACGCCGCTGCGGGCGAGTTCAACCTCGAAGGAGGCCGAAGGGGCATCGTCCACCCCCGCCTTCGGCGTGAACCGTTCGATGTGCAGCGTGCCCTCCGGCCAGGCGGCACACTGCCATTCCACCGCGCTGAGCAGGGGCTCGGGACCGCAGCAGTAGACAAGGGTGCCAGGCTCGGGACTGCCCAGCAGCCCGCCCAGATCGAGAAGGCCGGTCTCGTCCTGGGGGCACAGGTCCACCCGATGGGGATGGTCTCTGACGAGTTGCCCGGCGAAGGCCATGGTGACGCGGGTTCGCCCGCCGTAGACCAACCGCCAGTCTGAGCCCCGCTGCTCGGCTGCGGCGATCATCGGCAGGAGCGGGGTGATGCCGATGCCGCCGGCGATGAACAGGTAGCGACGGGAGTCGACCAGCGGAAAGTGGTTGCGAGGGCCGCTCACCCGGACGGTGTCGCCCTCGGCCAGCGTGTCGTGCACATAGCGGGAACCGCCCCGGCTCTCCGGCCCGCGCAGCACGGCCACTTGGAGGAGGGAGGGGTCCGCCGGGTCGCCGCACAGCGAGTACTGCCGCACCAGGCCGGGCTCCAGCACCAGGTCGATGTGGGCGCCCGGGCTCCACGCGGGCAGCGGCTCGCCGGAACAAGAAGCCAGGCTGAGCCGCACGACGCCCGCGGCGAGGGGCTCCTTGCGCACCAGGGTCAGGTCGAGTCCCTCCCCCGTACGCGGCAGGCTCGTGCCGGTCATGCTGACTCTCCTTCCGGGTCGGGGTGGTGGTCTTCGGGATGGCCGAGCAGCCAGTCCCACAACGCCACCGGATCCTCGAACTCCCGCTGCGCAGCGCAGTGACAGACGGCCAGCAAGCGGTCGGTACCCAGCACCCAGTGGATGCGGTAGACGCTCTCGCCGGAGAGGACGGATGGATGCACCGGGGTCATCGAGCCACCGCCCCCGTCTGCGTGGCGGTTCCCTCCTGGGCCAGACGGGCGAGAATACGGCGGGCGGCGAGGCCGCCCGTGTCGATGTTGATACTCAGCTCCTGATAGCCGGCCTTCTCGGTGTTCAGGGACTTCTGCAGCACGTTGAGGGCCACGACGTCCTGCATGACCACCGTGTGGTTGTTGTCGCGCAGGAACTCGGTGACGTTCTGGTCCTCGAGGGCGAAGTCCCGGGCCACGGCCCAGAAGTCGTACACCGTCGTCTCCGTCGAGGGGGTGATGCCGTAGACCACCTCCACATGGAAGGCATGCGGGTCGCTGCCGTCCGGACCCGGACCGGGAGCGCCGACGGGCGCGATGCGCGAGTGCAGCAAGTACAGACCCGGCGCGTGATACTCGACGTCCTGCCAGCGGGTGATCCGACCCTCGATACCCGTCGACTTCGCGTAGAACGGAGGGCACTCCGCGTCATCCATGTGGCGGCTCACGTAGACGACACCGGCCACCTCATCGACCTCGGTGGTGATCGGCGTCTCCGCCACCTCAGGAGTACCGATGTAGCCGCCGTGCAGATACGTCTCGTGCGACAGGTCCATGAGATTGTCGACCAGCAGACCGTAGTGGCCGTCGATCGGCTCCATGCCCGACACCACCGTGTAGTCGGGCGAGTCCATCCACGGAGCGCGGGGCGGCAGAACGTCCCCGGGCTCGCGGTCGCCGATCCACACCCACACGAAGGAGTCCCGCTCGACCACCGGGTAGGTCTTCAGGCGCGCGGTGCGCGGGATGCGCCGCTGGCCGGGCACGAAGACGCAGCCACCGTCGGTGCCGTAGGTGAAACCGTGGTAACCGCAGACCACCCGGTCGCCGTCCAGCCGGCTCGGCGCCTGCGACAACGGGAAGCGCCGGTGCACACAGCGCTCGGACATCGCCACCGCCTGGCCGCCCTCCGTGCGGTAGAGCAGGATCGGCTCGCCCAGCACGGTACGCCCGAGCAGCTCGCGCCCGACCTCCCGGCCATAGGCGGCGACGTACCACTGATTGCGTACGAAAGCAGTCATGATTGTTCCCTTCGACTGGGTCGTTCGGTGCAGGTGGTGCCGACGGCCGGCAGCAACGCGTCAGCCCCCGTCAAGAGCGGTGCGCGGAGAACCGGTGGCTCCTTGAGCCGGGCATCCATCGCCCGTCGGGCAGGTGCGGGCCCCGGCGGACCGGACCGGAGCCTCGGCCGGCTCGAACCATCGTGGGGTGGGCGCCCCTAGGTCACCAGGGGGCTTTCCGGATGCCGGGAAACCATCTGCACACACGCGGACGCGGCGCCATGTCGAGGCAGCCGTCAGGACCCGGCCCCAGGGGGTCCGGCCCGCCACGGCATGGTCGTTCACCGGAGGGTCCGGACGAGCGGTTCAGACCTGCGGAGTGACCATGGCGCGGGAGATCGCCCGGGCGCTCGTACAGACGAGCCGGGCCAGCGCGTGCGCGGAGGTGCTGCCATGGCGAACCACCAGCGACACCGCGGCGATCACTGTGCCGCCGCGGTGCACCGGGGCGGCGACCGACAGGGCGTCCATCGTGACCTGCCGGTCGCTGATCGCGTAGCCGGTGCTCCGCGCCTCGGCCAGCATGCGCCGCAACGCACCCCGATCGGTGACCGTGCCGGGAGTGAAACGCTCAAGGGGCCCCGCGAGCGCCTGCTCCTGCACCTCGGCGGGGGCATGCGCGAGCAACACCAGGCCGACGCCGGTGGCGGTGAGCGCGAAACGCCCACCCACGCGCGTGAGCACCGGCACCGCACCGGATCCCGCGATGCGCTCGACGAAGACGACCTCCGTGCCCTCGCGCACCGCCAGTTGAACATTCTCGCGGGTGATCTGGGAGAGATCCTCCAGGAACGGCAGGGCCCGCTCCCGCAGACCCTGCCCACGCGGCGCAAGAGAGGCAACCTCCCACAGTCGCAGGCCGACGCGGTAAGTCCCCTTGTCACCGCGCTCCAGCGCACCCCAGGCAACGAGTTCGCCGAGCATCCGGTGCACCGTCGACACCGGCAACCCGGACCGCCGGGACAGCTCGCTCAACGTCATCTCCGGACAGTCCGCGCTGAACGCACCGAGAATCCGCAGGGCGCGGCCCAGCACGGGCCGCGCACCCGCATCCGGGCCGCGAACGTGGATCACCGGACCTGCGTCGTCCGCTGCGGGTGAAGGCTCGATGCCGGCATACCGCGGCTCAGGTACGAGCGAGTCTTCCAAGGCCCCTCACCGATTCCCGACGTGCGTTCCGGTCGGCCGTCGCGCGGCCGCCGGCGGCGGCCGGACGCCCCTCCGCCGGCCTGTTGGAACTGTGGCGGTCAGTGTGCAAGAAGGTTGCGTCCACGTCGAGACGTCGACACCTCTCCGGCTGATTTCCCGGTGCCCTCACGAACAGCCATACAGCCCCCGTGGGCCGCCCGCCCCGCACCACGAACGAGGGCGCCGGCACTGCAGTTGACGCCGCCGCAGCCCTCCAGGTTGGAGCCCTGGCGCCCCTCGGGGTAGCCCGTGCCGAGCACGTGGTCGTCCAGCAGGTCCGGCGCGAGGCCGGAATTGGTGACGGCCCGGCCGATGGCACCGGCCACCAGGTCATCGGGACGCATGTCGCGCAGCGAACCTTTGCCAGCCCGCCCGATGGGCGTGCGGACGAGAGAGGCGATCACCACGGACCGCATGGGTGCACTCCTTTGTTCAGGTGGGGAGGCTGAGCGTCAGCGCCTCTACTTCTTCCGGAACTCGCGCAGGCGTTCCGCGGTGCTGGGCAGGGCGAGCGACCAGAGCTGCTCCCGCGTCTCCTCTGCCACTACCTGGTCATGCCCCCGCCCGTCGCCCGCGTGCCGCAGTGACCGTTTGGTACGGCGGACAAGCTCCGGTTCGGCCGCGCCCGCCCGGGCGGCGAGGGCCTGGGCTACGGGAAGCAGGTCCGGGTCGGGTACACATCGGTAGGCCAGGCCGGCGGTGGTTGCCGCGGCGCCGTCCAGGCGTTCGCCGAAGAGCACCATGGCGGCTGCCGTCTGTGCTCCGACCAGGCGGTGCAGCATCCAGGTGTGTCCGCCGCCGGGATGCAGTCCGAGCTTGAGGAAACGGGTGTCGAACCAGGCCGATTCGGCTGCCACCCGCACGTCGCAGGCCAGCGCGAGATTGAGGCCGGCGCCGACCGCCGGCCCGTTGACGGCGGCGATGGTCGGCAGGGGGGAACGGGCCACACGGAGAAAGGATTCATAGACGGTCTCGACTCCCGAGGTGTCGCCCTGGGCCGCCGCCATGAGGTCCGTGAGGTCGGCTCCGGCACAGAAAGCCGTGCCTGCCCCGGTGAGGATGACCGAGGTGATGGACGGGTCTGCCTCCAACTCGTCAAATGCTGCGAGAAGTTCGCCGACGAGCGCGCCGGACAGAACGTTACGGCGGCCCTGGTCGTCGAGCGTGAGGGTGGCGGTGCCCCGCTCCCGCTCCACCCGGAGCAGGCCGCTCATGAGTCCCCGCCCAGGGCCGCGGACGGCGCATCGGCGGCGAACCGGGCGACCAGGTCCTTCTTGGAGACCTTGCCCACGGGCGACAGGGGAAGGCTCGGCATGATCTCCAGCCTCTCAGGCAGCTTGAACTTGGCGATATCACGCCGGGACAGGAACTCGGTCAGATCTTTCAGGGTGGGTGGCGCCACGCCTTGCCGCGGCACCACGCAGGCGCACATGCGTTCGCCCAGTACGGGGTCGCTCACCGGAATGCAGGCCACGTTGACGATCGCCGGATGGCCGATGAGAAGGTTCTCGATTTCCTCGGCGCTGATCTTCTCCCCACCGCGGTTGATGAGGTCCTTGCGTCTGCCGGCGACGACGTAGTTGCCTGAGGGGTGTCGGCGCATCAGGTCTCCCGACAGGTAGAAGCCGTCCGGGGTGAATGCGCGGGCGTTGTGTTCGGGGGCGCGGAAGTAGCCGCGCAGCGTGTAGGGGCCGCGCGCCGCGAGCTCCCCGACGTCGCCGTCGGGTACCTCTTGGCCGTTCTCGTCCAGGAGCAGCACTTCGTCGTCGGGGCATACGGGCCGGCCGACGGTCTGCATGCGCACCTCTTCGGGGTCGTTGAGCCGTACGAAGGTCAGCAGCCCTTCGGCCATGCCGAAGTTCTCCTGGATGCGGCAGCCCGGCAGCATGTTCTGGGCGAGCGCACGGGTTTCGGGCTGCAGGCGCTGCCCGCCGCTCTGGATGACGCGGATGGATGACAGGTCGTACTCGTGGATCAGCGGGTCGTTCAGCCACTTGATCAGCAGTGCTGGCACCACGTGGATGTGGGTCACCCGGTGCTTCTCGATCAGCGGGAACACCTCGGCGCCGCGGGTGGTGGGGTGCAGCACGGTACGGGCCCCGGCGAAGAGGAAGCCGTGCAGGCCGGGGCAGGCCAGCGGCAGATTGTGCGAGATCGGCAGGACGTTGAGCAGACAGTCGTCCGGCCGGATGTCGCACACCGACATGGCGTTCTTGGTGTTGAAGACGTAGTCGTTGTGCAGGCGCGGGATCAGCTTGGGGATGCCGGTGGTGCCGCCGGAGAGCTGGAAGAGCGCCGGATCCATGGGATCGACCTCGACGGACGCCAGGTCCACGCTGACCCCGTCGCCCGCATCGCCGGCCAGGACCGTGCTGAGCGCCGTGGCGTCCTCGCCCGGGTCGCCGGCGACGATGTGAAGGCGCAGCGAGGGCACCGTGGCTCGCACCCGGGCGACGATCTCGCGGTGATCGGCGTCCTTGGACCGGTCCGGGGTGATCGCGGCGACCGCGTCCGACAGCCGCGCGAACTGCTCCAACTCCCGGTAGCGGTGCGCCGGGAGAGCCATGACGGGGATGACGCCGATCTTCTGCAGCGCGACATGGGTCACGGCGAAGTCGGCGGTGTTGGGCAGTTGCAGCACCACCCGGTCCAGCGGGCGCAGCCCGAGTGCCCACAAGGCCTGTGCCGCTCGCGCGGCGCGCTCCTCCAGTTCGCCATACGTCATGTCGACGCCGTCGTCGTGCAGAGCCACCCGGCCGGCAAATTCCGCGCACGCCTGCGCGAACACCTCGCGCAGGGTGCGGTCCTCCCAATAGCCCTTGGCCCGATAGCGCTCGACGTACGCGGGCGGGAAGGGAACGACTCCATCCAAGGTCACGGTGTCCTCCTGCACTCAGGTCGTCGCGCTGAAGCCGCCGTCGATGACGACGATCTCGCCGGTCACAAAGGGGTTGGAGTCGATCAGGGAGAGGATGCTCTGCGCGACGTCCTCCGGTGTGACGCACCGCCGCATCGGGGTGTGGCGGCTGCGTCGCTCCATCAGCCGTTCGTAGTGGTCTCCCAGTTGGTCCTCCATCCACTCGCCCACCATCCAGCCGGGTGCGACGGCGTTGACCCGGATGCCGTCCGGGCCCAGGCGGCCGGCGAGGGTCTTGGTCAGGTTCACCACCGCTGCTTTGGATGCGGCGTACGGGAACGGTTGCGGACCGGGACGCAGGCCCACGATGCTGGCCAGGTTCACCACGGCGGTGCGGCCCGGCCGTTTCCTGGCGGCGTCCTGGAGCAGCGGTACGCAGGCACGGGTCACCTGGAAGAGTCCGCGCACATTGACCGCGAACACCCGGTCCCACTCGGTCATATCGAGCCCGTCCAGGTCGGCGGGCGGAGTGCGGGCCGTGGTGCCCGCGTTGTTGACCAGCACATCCAGGCGGCCGAACCGGTTTTGGACCTCCTGCACCATGGCGAGCACCGCCGTCTCGTCGGCGACATCAGCGCGGCAGACCAGGGCCGCGCCCCCGGCTTTCTCGGCGAGGGCGGCGGTCTCCTTGGCCGCCTCGTCGCTGGAGGCGTAGTTCACCACCACGTCGTATCCGGCCGCGGCCAGCGCCAGCACGGCCGCCCGCCCGATTCCGCGTGCGGAGCCGGTCACCAGCGCCACCGGCTTGTCGTCAGTCATGTTCATTCCCTTCGTGTGGAGACGCTCTACGGAGCTGCGGGGCCCATCCCTACAGGCCCAGGAGCCGTTCTGCGTTGCCGTGGAACACCTGGTGCATGACGTCCTCGGTGTAGCCGAGTTCGTCCCATTCGCGCAGGATCCGGTCGAACGGCAGGCTCGGGTGGTCGGTTCCGAACATGACCTTGTCCCGCAGCCGGGCGCGGATGTCGGTGCGCAGCTGCTGCGGGAAGTGCTTCGGCGCCCAGCCCGACATCTCCCAGTAGACGTTGCCCTTGTGCAGGGCCACTGCGGTCATCTCCTCGATCCAGGGCCAGCCCGGATGTGCGGCGATGATCGTCAGGTCCGGGAAGTCGGCGGCCAGTTCGTCCACCGCCCGCGGGTGCGCGTGGCGGATGCGGGCCCCCATGCCGCCGGGCATGCCCGCCCCCATGCCGGTCGTCCCTACGTCGATCATCACCGGCACACCCAGGGCGGTGATCGCCTCGAACAGCGGGTAGAGCTTTTGGTCGTCCACCGAGTAGCGCCCCATGATCGGGTGGAAGTGGAAGCCGAGCACGCCGTGTTCGCGCACCGCCGTCTCGGCATCGGCGATGGCCCGCTCCCCGCGCAGCGGGTCGACGGCCCCCCAGGCGCCGAGGAAGGTGTCCGGGTGGCGGTCCCGCAGGGCCGCGACGTAGTCGTTGCCGCAGGGCGGTGCGCCGGTGACGGTCTCGATGTCGAAGGCCACAAGCACCGCCTCGATGCCGTGCTTGCCCAGGTCGTCGACCACCTCCTCCTCGGCCCGCGGTTCCCAGGGTTTGCCCCAGTACTCCGCGAGCGCCGCCGGGAAAGGCTCCTGGGAGGCGATCCACTCGGCGGTCCCCGGATAGCAATGCAGGTCGATCCTTCTCATCCACGCTCCTTGTCCTGTCCTGCGACGGGAGCGGTTCGCTCCCTTGCGTTTCTTCCTCGCAGACCTCTGTACAGCGGGGTCTCGCCCGCCTCAGTGTGTACTACCTACTGGGGTAGTGACTAGCCCTGCATCGGGGCGATTGTTCGTGGGAGGCGTCATGACCGAGGCGGGGCAACGAAGCCAAGAACGTGGCACGCAAGGGGGTGAACTCCTCGCCAGATGGGAACGGCTGCCCTTCACCAGCGCCCACCGACGGGCCTTTCAGATCCTGGGGGCGGGGACGTTCTTCGACTCCTTCGACACCGTGGCGCTGGCCGTGACACTCACCGCCGTCACGTCGACCCTGGACATCGGGCTCGGCGAGGCCGGCCTGCTCATCAGCGCGGGGTACATCGGTCAGATCGCGGGCGCCCTCGGCCTCGGCTTTGCCAGCGAGCGCTACGGACGCCGGCCGGTGTTCCTGGCCGCCATGGCACTGTTCGGGGCGGCGGCCCTCCTGGCGGCGGGCGCGTGGAGTGGACTGAGCCTGGGTCTCTTCCGCCTGGTGCAGGGGATCGGCCTCGGCGCCGAGGTGCCGGTGGCCGCCGCGCTGTTCAACGAACTCGTACGGGGTCGCGCCCGCGGCCGCTCCGTGATGCTGTACGAGACCAGCTTCACCCTGGGCAACATGGCCGCGTCCCTCGTCGCGGCGGCCCTGTTCGGTCTGCTGCACGACGAAGCCACCTGGCGCACCATGCTCGCCCTCGGAGCGATCCCGCTGTTCGTCGCCCTCTGGGCGCGCCGGCGGCTGGTGGAATCGCCCCGCTTCCTCACCTCCCGCGGGCGGAACGCGGAGGCGGAGACTCTGGTGCGGGCCATGGAGAGGGAGAGTCTGCGCAAGGGACGTCTCCTGGAACCTCCCGAGGCTCCGATCGCACCCGACACCAGGACCACCCGGCTCCTGGAGATCTTCTCGCCGCAGTACTTCAGGCGCACGGTGATGATCTGGACCCTCTGGTTCACCACCTACTTCACCCTGTGGGGCCTCACCACCTGGCTGCCCAGCCTGCTGGTCCACCAGGGCGGCATGCACCCGGCGACCGCCTCCCTGACCAGCGCGGGACTCCAGGCCGTCAACGTGGCCCTCGTAGTAACCATCGCCTTGACCGTGGACCGCCTCGGGCGCCGGTTCTGGATCACACTCGGCTACGCGGTCTCCGCACTGGGTTCCGCGACCGGCGCGGTCATCACCTGGTCCGGGCAGCCCCAGTCCCCGGTCGGCTTGATCGCCCTCGCCGTTCCCGTCCTGCTGGGCGTGAACGCGGTAGCCCCGATCGCCTTCATGTACACCGGCGAGCTGTACCCGACCCGGATGCGGGCGTGGGGCACCATGGCCGCCAGCAGCTTCCGCAACGTGGGCGCCGTCGTAGCCCCCGCGGTGATCGGCTGGGTTCTCGACGGCGACGGCGGGACCGGAGTCCTGTACCTCATGTTCCTCCTTACCCTTGTCGTGGGTCTGGCGGTCTTCTGGGTTCTGGGGCCCGAGACCGCACGCCGGAAACTGGAGACTCTGGCCTCCTAGTCGTCGATACACTCACTCTGAAGGTAGTGAGCCTGCGTAGTCGGTCGACGGGAGAGCGGAACCATGAGCACGCCTGACGAAACCGCGGCCCGGCTGGTGGAGCTCGGTTTCTCCCAGTACGACGCACGGGCCTACGTGGGGCTGCTCGGCCAGGAGCCCCTGACGGGATACGCGCTGTCCAACGTGACCGGCATTCCGCAGCCCAAGGTGTACGAAACCCTCCGGCGGCTCACTGCGCGCGGCGCCGTGGTCAAGGTCGGCGACTCCCCTGCCCGGTTTGCCGCCGTGGCAGCCGACCAACTACTCGGCCACCTCGAGACGGACTTTCGAAGGCGGGTCTCGGACGCCCGCTACGAACTCAACCGGTTCGTGACGACGAACAGTGCGGAACAGATCCGACCGCTGCGGTCCATGAAGGACCGCACCGCCATCATCACGCGGGCACGCGGCATGCTCGCCGACGCCGAGCGGCACGTCTACCTCTCCGGCCGTGCGGAAGAACTGGAAGTACTCGGCGACGAGGCGGGCGCCGCGGCCGATCGCGGTGTCACCTTCGATGTGCTCTGCTTCGGCACCCCGCCCTTCGAACTGCCGGGCCGCACCCTCCGCCACGCCAGTACCGAAGGCGTCGTCTACCGCCACCACCAGGCCCGGCACCTGGCCATCGTGGCGGACGGCGAGGCAGCGCTGTGGGCACTGGCACCCGACGGCAAGGACTGGGACTGCATGTGGGTCAACGACCCGCTGTTCGCCGCCCTGGTCAAGGGATATGTCCGCCACGACATGTACGTCCAGCAGATCTACACGGATCTCGGCGACGCGCTGAACGAGCAGTACGGCCCCGGCCTGGCCGGGCTGACCGGCATCAGCGAAGACCGGCCCGCCACGCCCGCCAAGTCGGCGCCCCGGACTAGGAAAAGGGCTCCGGGCCAGACCGCGTGACGCCCGTGCGAAGGTCGACCGATCGGCACCGGCCATGACCGTGCACGGGTCCCCAGCCTGCACCGCCGCACAGTGACCATGCCAGGCGCGGTGAGGTGGTGGCCACGGGGCCTCGCTCGCAACTCAACACCACTCACGGGGAGCTCAGTCAGCTTCGGCGAATCCGCCAGTCCCTCACCGCAGTGGCTTCCAGGCAACGGAAGCCTTGGGATGTTCACTAGAGGCAACAGCAGGACCGCCTGCCATCTAACCTCTCCTTTTGAGGGGTGGGGCGATGCAAGAGTCGATGGTGGTCGAGTCCATCAGGTACTTCGCTGCGTGCCAGGGCTGCGGCGCCGATGCGGAGTGGTGCGGTGTGCAGGCACTGGTGAACGACGTACTGCGCTGGGATGTTGAGACCACGTGTCCGGCCTGCGGGTTTGGCTTGGCCATATGTGGCGGCGACCTGCCAGAGGAACTGCGGGGCCAACTAGTCTGCGAGCACGGGCGGGCAAGGTTGCAGGTGGCCGTGCCGGCGAGGAACGCCGTCATCATGCGGGTGCTGCGGGCGGAATTGGGCATCGGCCTGGATCGTGTCCGGGCTGTGCTGGAGCAGGTTATGGCCGGGCAGTACTCAGGGACCCTGCCCGAGATGGAGCTCTTGGCCCGAAAACTTCGGGCAGCAGGTATCGCGGCGGCCGCTTCACGGGCGGTGGGGGATGAGCTTCAACGGTCGCGACGAGCACCGGTTGACTGAACCGTGCTGCGTCGCTCAGCCGAGGCAGCGCCACGGAGCATGCCAGGATCCCCCTGGCCATGCCCCGCGCAGCGGTGGCTCCCCTGCACATTACAGATAGCCGGCGGCCTCGCACCTCCCACACGTTGGCTCTACTGATCTGTTCGGGATGTTGTCGGGAGGGTGACGGGTGGTGATCCCTGCGGTAGGCCGGTGGTATGCGCTACGCACAGGGCGGCGGGCTGACCGCCGAGCGACGGAGCTTGAGGGAACAGATCCGGTTCGAGGCCGGCAAGCGGTTCGCGCAGGGTGAGAAGAACGTGGCGATCGCGAAACAACTGCGGGTGAGTGAGCGGTCGGTGGAGCGCTGGCGGCGGGCCTGGCGCCAGGGCGGCACCGCCGCGCTGGCCTCGGCGGGGCCGCCGAAACTGCCCAAGCTGAGCGATGAACGCTTTGCCGAGCTGGAACAGGAACTGGCCCGGGGGCCGGCCGTGCACGGCTGGGAAGATCAGCGCTGGACCCTGGCCCGCATCCGGGCACTGATCTTGTGGAAGTTCGCTGTGGAGGTCTCGCCGGCGGCAGTGTGGCGGTTGTTGCACCGGCACGGCTGGTCCTGGCAGTCGCCCGCCCGCCGGGCCGTGGAACGCGACGAGCACACAGTCCAGTTGTGGAAGAAGGACGTGTGGCCGCAGGCGGAATGACCGCGGCGGCGCTGGGAGCCTTCATCGTCTTCGAGGATGAGGCGGGCTTTGGGATGACTGCCTCGCGGGCCCGCACCTGGGGCCGGCGCGGGCAGACGCCGGTGGTGCGGGTGCGCGGCCGGTCCTGGCGCCGCTACTCGATCGCCGCCCTGTGCTGCTACCGGCCGGGCGAGCCCTCCCGGCTGATCTACCGGCCCCGCCGACACCCCAGACAGCGCGGCACGGGCCGCGGCAGTTTCGCCTGGACCGACTACCGCGACCTCATCGTGCGCGCTCACATCCAGCTCAAGGCTCCCATCGTGCTCATCTGGGACAACCTCAGCACTCACCGGAGCAGCGGGATGCGCCATTACGCGGACGAGCACGACTGGCCCACCATCGTGCAACTGCCATCCTATGCCCCGGACCTGAACCCGGTGGAAGGCGTCTGGTCACTGCTGCGGCGCAGCCCGCTGGCCAACATCGCCTTCACCGACGACGCCCACCTCGAGCAAACCCTCCGCCGCGGCCTGCGGCACATCCAACACCGCCCCGACCTGATCGACGGCTGCCTCACCGGCACCGGACTCCAGCTGACCCACCATCCGACAACACCCCGAAAGGATCAGTAAACGAACAGCGCGGAGGGCCGAATCTTATTCACCGCGGGCCACTTGGCGCGGGTCCGGCGGATCTGGGCTCCCGACTATGGGAATAAGGCGCATGATGTCTAGACCGAATTTCCGGTTGAGATATACCAGCAAGGTGTCGTCCAAGTACCTTCTGGCGTGGTCAGCCTCCTCGATGGCGAGAATTGCGTTTCTCATGAGTTGCTCGAAGGGCGGGGGCACGAGAGGTGAAGGGGACGCGGACCGCAAAGAGAGGGGCGCGAGCGGCGGCCACTCCCGTGGGTCTGTTGGGTAGTCAGGTGGGTCGGCGTGTGGCTGATTCTGGATGACTCTACGCAGGGCGTGCTCGGCCTCATACACTTGGGAATCGAAGGACACGGAACCTGAACCAAGGTGGATACCGATCTTGTAAGTGTCTCGGTACGCGATTCGACAATCGTTGCGGTGGCGAGTGGTCAGTTCGTCGAACCGGTCGAGGTCTATGTTTCTCCCGGCTCTGAAATCTTCCAGCGTGGTCTGGAGGTGGACGACGTAGAGCTTTCCCTGCGTGCGTATCTCCGTTGCGACATTGATCGCGAGCAGCGCTTGAGCGGACTCCTGTTCCGTGCGCCGCAGCGCTGCCGCCCGTCTTTCTTGGGCTTCCGAATTGAACCGGGTCAACAGTCCGGTCAGGAGGATGCCGACAAGAGTGCCGATCAGTCCGCACACAGCCGCTGCCATGGGGCCAATGTCTCGCGCCGTGCGAGCAGCTCACAAGGTGTTGGCTACCGGTCGCGGTAGTTATCGGCTCCTGCGGACTGCTCGTCGCCGTTGGACGTTGCGGTGAGTGCTCAGACAGACCGCGCGTCCGAGGAATGCTGACCTCCGACGGACGGCACGTAGCGAGGAGTGCGGTCCTCGATGGCTTGTGCCGCATCGAGGATGCGCTCCTCCGCGTACCGGCCTCCGATGAGCTGGACACTGACCGGCAGCCCCTCGCTGAGGGCCGACGGTACGGTGACCGCCGGGAAGCCGAGTACGGGGACGGCGGCCATCGGCCACATGGCGGCGATGAGTTCGGCGGCGCGCTCGGGGCTCGCGATGTCTGCGTCCTGCTCGAACGGCAGCTCGGCCGATACGGGGGTGAGCAAGACCCGGTGGGTGCCCAGGAGTTGCTGGAGCTGAGTGATGAGGGTGGCGCGGCGCGCCCAGCCCTGGATGTATGCCGCGAGCGACGGGCGTTCGCCCCAGATTGCCGCTGCGGCACCGAAGGAGTACTTCAGGGAGGTGCGGATGTCGTCGTCGCCGACCTCGTTCACCAGCGGGAGCATCGGGCGGAAGTCCTCGTAGATCAGTAGGGCCCAGATGCGCGCGGCCTCCGCGAGCAGGGGCAGGTCGTCGAGCTCCTCGACCTCGTATCCGGCGTCGGCCAGCCGGGCAGCGGCGTCGCTCACCGCTTGGTCGACGCCGGGGTGATTCTTGACCGTGCCGATGCCGCGCACGACGCTGACCTTGACCTTCCCTTCTTCCGAAAGCCTGGCGGGTGGCACGGGGATGCCGTACGGATCGCGCAGGTCAGGGGTGGTCATCACGTTCAGCGCGAGGCGAGCGTCCGCCACCGTCCTGGCCAACGGTCCCTCGACGGCGCACGCCTGCACGGTGGGCGGGAGGTCGATCTGTTTCCTGCCCGCGGGGGTGTCGGCGTAGGCGGGCGGCGTCCAGCCGGAGACGCGGCCGACGGTGGGCCGGATGCCGACCACGCCGCAGCAGGCGGCCGGATAGCGGATCGAGCCGCCGATGTCGTTGCCCTGCGCGATCGGCGTCATGCCCGCGGCGAGGCTGCTGGAAGCGCCGCCGCTGGAGCCGCCCGGAGTGCGGGCGGCGTCCCAGGGGTTGAGGGTGCGGCCGTGCAGGCTGTTGGTGGAGAACCAACGGTAGGAGAAGGCGGGGGCGTTGCTCCTGCCGAGGAGGATGGCGCCGGATTCCCTCAGGGCCGTGACGCACGCCGCGTCGCCTTCCGCCGAGTGTCCGGCGAGCGCGGCGACGCCGTGGCTGGTGGCGAAGCCCCGCTGATCTGTATTGATCTTGGTGGACACCGGTATCCCGTGCAGTGGGCCCAGTTCGTCGCCCGCGGCGACAGCCCGGTCGGCGCGGCGCGCGTCGGCCAGCGCCCTCTCGGGACGGATGTCGACCAGTGCGTTGAGCCGCGGGTTGGTCTCCTCGATGCGCGCCAGACAGGAGCGCACCACCTCTTCCGAGGAGACCTCGCGCTGTCGGATGGCGCGGGCCAGGTCGGTGGCGGTGCGCTGCCACAGCTGGGCATCGGGGTTCTGGGTTTCCATGATCGCCTCTCACTTCTGGGAAGGGGGCGCCCGCGGCCGGGCGATTACTCGACCGGGGGACTCCTCGGCCATGCGATGAGCGCGCCGGAGTGTCGCCCGCCCGAAAGGAAACGCCGTCATACAACGGCGTTTTACGTCGGCTCAGGTTCGCCACCGGCTCCCGGCTTGTCAACCCCCCTGCCGGCCTCAGGACTTCGAGACCCCCGACCCCTCGGAGGTCCCCGGGACCCCCGAGGCATCGTTGCGGGCACCGCCCTGAAGGAGGTCGACCACGGCGAGCGCGGCCCGTGTGCCGCGTTCGGCTGACCAGCCGTCAGGGTCCTCCAGCATGGACAGCCAGTAGCCACGAAAGAGCAGGTGCAGGACGTCGGCGGCCAGCGCCGGAGCCGGCACGCCCGCCTCGGCGACCACACCCTCCAGCTCCGCGCGCTGCGCCTGCGCGACCTCGCGGACCTGGTCGACCTCACGTCCGGATCCAGAGGCAGAGCCAGAGCCGGAGCCCACAATCTCCATCAGCAGCCTGCGCATCACCTCGTCGTCGTCCGCGGTGGTGCACATCCAGCGCGCGAGCGCCGCCAACCGCCCCGAACCCTGGACGCCTTCGAGGGCCGCCTCCGCATCTCGCGCCCACTCCTTCTCCGCTCGGCGCAGCGCGTTGACCATGAGGTCCGAGCGGCTCGGGACGTAGTTGGTGATCATCGCGGTCGAGCCGCCGAGCTGCTCGGCGACGGCCCTGATTGTCACTGCGCGCACGCCTCGTTCGCGGGCCACCCGGATGGTGGCGGCGGCGATCTCGTCGAGCCGCTGGGCTGTGTCTACCTCGATCGGCATGTCATCGACCTCAATACGGAGTGTTGACGCGGTGGTGAACTGCTGCAATGTTGTCATACAACAGCGTTACACAACGCTGTTGTATTTGATTTGGCTGGAGATGCCCCATGCCCTTCACCTTCGAACGGATCGGCGCGGCGCCGGTCGCCGCAGACGCCCTGCCGTGCGTGGCCCGGATGCGCGACGGCGTGCGGCTGGCCACCGACGTCTACCTCCCCGCGGCCCCCTCGGCCGCCACAGACACGGCCTACCCCTCGGTCCTGGTCCGCCTGCCCTACGACAAGAACAGCCGCTACGTGTACTTCGACCGCATAGCCCGCCTGTTCACCGCCCGCGGTTACGCGGTGGTGGTGCAGGACGTGCGGGGCAAGTTCCGCTCCGGCGGCCACACGCTTCCCTTCCTGCGGGAGTCCGAGGACGGCTACGACACCATCGACTGGATCGTTGACCAGCCGTGGTCGGACGGCCGCGTGGGCATGTTCGGGGACTCGTACTACGGGTTCACCCAGTGGGCGGCGGTCGCGGCGCAGCATCCCGCGCTGCGGGCGATCGTCCCGCGGATGACCGCAGCGGACTTCAACGCCATCTGGCAGCCCGCGGGCCGCTCCGCGCCCATCTGGCTGGAGGGCATCGAGTACTTCGCCCACCACTGGGTGGACAACGACTCCTACGAATACCGGGTCGATCGCACCAGACGGCCTGTCATAGAGCAGTACGAAGCGGTGTTCCAGGCCATCGGCAACCGCTCGCTGTGGTTCGACCTGCTGGCGCCACGGCACGCGGGCCTGTCGACCCAGTCGGGGTTGCACCCTTTCGACGCACGGCCCGTGCCCGTACTGCACTGCGTCGGATGGTTCGACAACATCGTCACCGCGCACATGCGGGACTACATGGAACTGGCCTCACGACCGGGCTGGGACGCCGTCCAATACCTGTGGGCCGGAGCGGTCGACCACGAGAACTACCGTCTGGCGCACGCACCGGTCTCCGCCCAGGACGATCACAACACCAATGAGGACGCCCTTGAGCGGATGCTGCCGCTCTACGCGAACCCGGCCATCGAGTTCTTCGACGTCTTCCTCAAGGGCGTACGCCCGGTCTCCTCCTTGTCGAAGGTGACGTGGGAGCTCGGCCACGCCGGCTGGCGAACCTCGCCCGTGTGGCCTCCGGTTGACAGCGTGCCGCGGACCTTCTGGCTCACCGAAGCAGCCCGCGCGACCGGACCGCTGCCGGGCGCCCATCTGGCCGACGAACCCGCCCGGGACGAACAGGCCGCCCAGTGGACCCACGACCCGGACTCCCCGGTGCCCTCGCTGGTCGAGGATTCGTTCGCCTATCTGCACGTCCACCCCGACCTCGCGCCCGTCGCCGCCCGCGATGACGTCCTGGCGTTCTCCGGGCCCGTCCTGTCGGAGTCCCTGGATCTGGCCGGGCCGATCGGCCTGGATGTGCATGTCACCGGAACCGCCCCGGAGTTCGAGGTGTTCGCCAAGGTCCTCGACCTCGGCCCGGACGGCCGGGCCCACATGATCTCCCGAGGGCAGGTCTCGGTCCGTGCGGACCGATCGTCGGACGAGATCCACCTCGACCTCGGGCATACCGGATACCGGCTGCGTCCGGGGCACCGGCTCGCGCTGATCGTGGCCGGCAGTGATCACCCGCTGTTCCTGCCGTCCACCGGAACCGGCGAGAACCCTTGGACCGCGGTCACCACCAAGCCCGGCACCCAGACCCTGCATACCGGCGGTGCCCGCCCCTCGCGCCTGACCGTCTGCGTCGTCCCGAACGACACCCCCTGAGTCACGGAATCCTTCCCCACCCCCAGTCCCCGTCCCAGTCCCAGCGACACGTCCTCCCCGAGGAGCTCCCTCATGCAGGCTCCCAGAACCACCGCCCCGGCAGCCGTCGCCCTGTGCCTCCTGTTGACAGCGACCGCCTGTTCATCGGAGTCCGGCGCCGGACCGACGCCCAGTGCCCCCAAACTCACCATGACCACGCCTGCCGCCACCGGCGCTCTGGCCGACGTCACCTGGAATCTGCCCATGGGCGAACCCACGACGCTGGACTCCGCCCGGGTCGCCGACTACTCGCCCAGCACCGTCAAGGCCAACCTCTGCGATTCTCTGCTGCGGCTGAAGCCCGACTACTCCCTCGCCCCCGGCCTCGCCGCTTCCTGGAGCCAACCGGACACCACCACTCTGGTCCTCAACCTCCGTAAGAACGTCACGTTCTGGAACGGCCACCCGCTGACCGCGCACGACGTGGTCGCCAGCCTGCGCAGGCAGGGCGACCCCGCGACGCGAAGCGTCAACGCCAGCCTCCTCACCCATGTGAAGACGATCACCGCGACCGGAGCTCACCAAGTGACGGTCCGTTTCAAGACTCCCGACGAGATGTTCCTGAAGGCGCTCGCGACCAGCTTCGGCACCGTGAACGAGGCCGCCTACATGAAGAAGGCCGGACGCTCCTACGGAAGCGCCAAGGGCGGCCTGATGTGCACCGGCCCGTTCGAGCTGACCGCGTGGAAGCCCGGCGAGTCCATCACCGCCACCCGCAACGCGAACTACTGGGACACCTCACTGAAGCCCAAGGTCAAGAAGCTGACCTTCAAGTTCATCACCGACGGCTCCACCCTCACCAGCGCGCTGCTGTCCGGCCAGATCGACGGCAGCTACGAGATCAGCTCGGCCGGCGCCCGTGCCCTGACCTCCTCCGACGTCGGCACCGTCTACTACGGCCCGTCGGCCCAGACCAACTTCATCGCCGCGATCGGGGCCGAGTCGCCGCTCGCGGACCAAAAGATCGCAGATGCCCTGTCGCTGGTCCTGGACCGGGACGCACTGATCAAGAACGTCTACAACGGTGCGGCGCAGAAACTCAAGACCTTCACGCCCTCGCTGGTGTGGCGGCACGGCGAGGCCGCCGACGTCTTCGCCAAGGGCCACGACGCCCTGCCCGCCATCCCCGCCACCGACGTGGACCGGGCCAAGAAGCTGGTGGGCCAGGCGAGTTCCCCGCGGCGCACCCTGACCGTCGCGGTGGCCGCGGGAGACCAGCAGTCCCAGCAGACGCTCACCTTCCTGCAGGCCGGGGCCAAGAAGATCGGCATCAAGGTCGTCATCAAGCAGCTGCAGCCGACGCAGATGTCAGGGCTCTTCTTCGACCCCAATCTGCGCAAGGGCCTGGACGCGACCATGGTCCTCGGCTACGTCGAGATACCCGACCCGATTTCCTACGCGCAGCTCCTGACCGCTCCCAAGTCCCCGTTCAACTGGACCAACTACCGCAACCCCAAGGTCACGTCACTGCTGGGTCAGGCCCAGGCCACCCTGCAACCCGCGAAGTCGGCGGCCTTGTTCACCCAAGCCCAGGCGCTGTACAGCAAGAACCTCCCTGTGGTGCCTCTCGCCTCTCCGCACGAGCGGATGTTCCTGAACAAGCGCCTCAGCGGCGCCCCCGCGTCCTTCGCCTACATCAACATGCCGTGGGCGGCCTACCTCGGCGGCACCGGCAAGGGCACCTCGTGATCGCCCGCTTCATCGCCCGTCGAGCGGCGACGCTGACGGTGACCCTGCTGATCGCGAGTGTCGTCATCTACGGAGCGCTGTTCCTCTCCCCCGGAGACCCGGCGACGCTCTTGGCCGGCGGAGGCAAGGAGCCAAGCCCGGGGCTGCTGGCCGAGATACACCGCCAGTACCACCTGGACGATCCCTTCCTGGAGAGCTACTGGCGCTGGCTGACCGGCATGCTGCACGGCGACGCCGGACAGTCCCTCAGCTACCAGGACTCCGTCACCAACCTGTTGGCGGCCAGGGTCGGCAACACGCTCTTCCTCATCGCCTACGCCGCCCTCCTCATCGTCACCCTCGGTGTCACCCTGGGCGCTGTGGCCGCCCTGCGCGGCAGGTGGGTCGACACGGTCGTCACCATGGTGTCCACCACCCTCATGGCGGTCCCCGTCTTCGTCATGTCCGTGCTGTTGACCTGGGGCCTGGCCGTACGCCTCGACTGGTTCCCGGCCTATGGGACCGGCTCCGGATTCCCCGACCGCCTCGAGCACCTCACCCTGCCCGCCCTCGCGCTCGCCGCCTCCTGGCTGGCCTACGTGGCGCAGGTGTCCCGCTCGGCGATCCGCGCCGAACTGGCCTCCGAACACGTCCAGACCGCCCGCGGCCGCGGCATCGCGGAACGCTTCGTCGTCCGCAAGCACATTCTGCGCAACGCTGCCGCACCGATCGCGTCGGTGTCCGGCGTGGCCGTCGCGGGCCTCATCGCGGGCTCCTCCATCGTCGAACAGGCCTTTGGGATCAACGGCGTCGGCGCACTGCTGATCCAGAGCGCCGCCAAACAGGATCTGGCCGTGGTGCAGGCCCTGGCCCTGCTGACGGTGGTGGCGTTCGCCCTCATCAACACCGCGGTGGACCTGCTCACCGCCGCCCTCGACCACCGCGTATCGCTGGAAGGAAGCCAGTGAGTACCTACCAGTTGGCCGCCTCGGCCGACGGGCGGCTCCCGCTCGGCCGCCTCCGCGCCCTCGCCCGCGGCCACGGGGTGCTGATCACCGCCGGGGCCGTCGTCACGCTCTTCGTCCTGGCCGCCGTGCTCGCCCCGGTCATCGCACCGTACGACCCCAACGCGGTGGACCCGCTGGCCGTCTCCCAGGGCAGTTCGTCGGCGCACTGGCTCGGCACCGACGACACCGGACGCGACATCCTGTCCCGTCTGCTCTACGGGGCGCGGCCCAGCCTGCTCGCGCCCGCCCTCGTCACAGTGATCGCGGGCCTGGTCGGCACCGCGCTCGCGGTGTCCGCCGCCTGGCTCGGCGGCTGGTACGACCGGGTCGTCTCCGGCTTCCTCGACCTCGTCTTCGGCTTCCCCGGCCTCGTCCTTGCCGTGGTCGGGGCGGCGGTCTTCGGGGCCGGCCTGGGCATCGCCGTCGCCACGCTCTCCATCGCCTACCTGCCCTACATCGCCCGCGTCGTGCGCGGTGCCGCCCTGCGCGAGCGCTCACTGCCCTACGTCTCCGCGCTCGGCATGCTCGGCGTGCCCGGCCATCGCATCTGCCTGCGCCACCTCCTGCCCAACCTGCTGCCCTTGATCCTCGTACAGGCGACCACCTCATTCGGCTACACGATGCTCGACGTGGCGGCGTTCTCCTTCATCGGGCTCGGCACCCAACTGCCCACTGCCGAATGGGGGCTGATGGTGGCGGGCGGGGCTCCCGGCATCATCAGCGGCCAGCCCGAACAGTCGCTCTATGCCGGCCTTGTCATCGTCGTCTTCGTCATCGCCTGCAATCTGCTCGGCAGTGGTCTGTCCCACCGACTGCTCGGGGAGGACCGATGAACCCCACCACCACGCCCCTGCTGCAGCTCGACCGCCTGCGCGTCACGCTGCGCACGAGAGGCGAACAACGCACCGTCATCCACCGCGTGGACCTGACCGTCTGGGCCGGCAGCGCCGTGGGTCTGGTCGGCGAATCCGGGTCCGGCAAGTCCCTCACCGCACGCTCGGTCCTTGGCCTGCTCCCTCCCGGCGCCCACGTCGAGGGGGACGTCCGCTTCGACGGGGCCTCGGTCACCGCCATGGACCCGACCGCACTGCGCACCCTGCGCAGCCGTGACGTCGCGATGATCTACCAGGACCCCCGGGCGCACATCAATCCCCTGCGCACCATCGGCGACTTCCTCACCGAAGGCCTGGTGACCACCCGCGCGGAGCGCCGCACGAGCGCCGAGGCCAAGGCCGAGGAGCTGCTGCGCGAGGTGGGGATCGCCGACGCGCCGCGGCGGCTGCGCCAACGCCCGGCCGAACTCTCCGGCGGACTGCTGCAACGCGTGATGATCGCGGCGGCTCTTCTCGGGGAGCCCCGGCTCCTGCTCGCGGATGAGCCCACCACCGCCCTGGATGTCACCACCCAGGCGGAGGTCATGGCCATCATCGACGAGGCCCGTGTGCAGCGGGGACTCGCCTTGCTCTTCATCACCCACGACCTCGCCCTGGCATCGGCCGTCTGCGACAGCATGGCCGTCATGTACGCCGGATCGATGGTCGAACACCTCCCGGCTGCACGGCTGTACGACAACTCCTGCCACCCCTACACCCGCGCCCTGTTGGCCTCACGCCCCGCACCCGGAGCCGGTGCGCAGCCGTTGCGCGCCATCGACGGGCGGCCTCTATCAGCGTTCGAGACGGGACCGGGCTGCGCCTTCGCGCCCCGATGTCCGGCGGCCCAGGACATCTGCGTGACCGAACGACCACCGCTGGATCCGGTTGGCGAGGGCCGCGCTGCCTGCCACTTCCCTCACCTTTCCCCCACCGGGACGAACGGCACCGACAGGAGCGCACGCCATGCCTGACACCGCCCCGCCACCCGCCCTCGAAGCAAGCGGCCTGCGCAAGGCCTTCGGTGACTTCGTCGCGGTCGACGACGTCAGCCTGACCCTCGCCCCGGGCGCCTCACTCGCCGTGGTCGGTGAGTCGGGCTCGGGCAAAACCACCGCCGCCCGCATGATCGCCGGGCTCGAAGTGCCCACCGCCGGGACGATCAGGTGGAACGGCCAGGGTCTGCCGCGCCGGCGGGTACGCGCCGCCGAGCGCGGCCGCCGCGCCCGGGACGTGCAGATGGTCTTCCAGGACCCGTACGCCTCCCTGGACCGGCATCAGCGCGTCGACGACTGCATCCGCGAGGTCCTCGCGCTCCACACCGATCTACGGGGCAGCGAGCTCACCCGGCGCACGGCCGAGCTGCTCGACCAGGTAGGGCTCGGCTCACGGCAAGCCCGCTCCCTGCCCCGCGCCCTGTCCGGGGGGCAGCGCCAACGCGTCGCCATCGCCCGCGCGGTGGCCGTCCAACCCCGCCTCCTGGTGCTCGACGAAGCGGTGGCCGCCCTGGACGTCTCCGTACAGGCGCAGATCATCACGCTGCTTCAAGACCTGCGCGAACAGTCCGACATCTCCTACCTGTTCATCACGCACGACCTCGGCATCGTGCAGCACATCTGCGAGGACATCGCGGTCATGCACCGCGGCCGGATCGTCGAACAGGGGCCCACCCTCTCCGTCCTCGAACAGCCCCACGATCCGTACACCCGCACCCTGATCGACTCAGTCCCCCGGCAAGGCTGGAAACCACGGCGCCGTGCCACCGCCTGAGCCCCGTCTGTACGCCTCCCTCTAGACAACGGAGTTCCCCCATGTCCTTCACCCCTGCCCTGACCTACGCGTTCGAAATTCTCGCCCACCTGGACGAGTCCCTGCACATCGGCCACGGCGACGGCGAGGTCACCGAGTTCACCCCCATCGTCGGAGGCACCGTGACGGGCCCGCTACTGCGCGGCAAGGTCCTTGCAGGCGGAGGCGACTGGAGCAGCACCCGTGGCGAGATCTGCCAACTCGACGCGCGCTATCTGATCCAGGCCGAGGACGGCGCGGTGATCGACATCGTCAACCGCGGCTACTACCGCCCCGCCGCCGACAGCCCCGACCAGTACGACGGACGCCTGCAGGTCTCCCACGCCGGTCACTATTACCGAACCTCCCCGGTCTTCCGCACGGACGCCCCCGCCCACCGCTGGCTCGCCGAGACGGTCTTTGTGGGCCTCGCCCGGCCCGAGGGACAGGACACGGTGGCGATCCGCATGTACGCGCTCCACTAGAGGGGGACGGCCCACCGTCGCACGCACCGCATCCGGCTGGCCTTCCTCGGCGCGGTGGCCGTGCCGGGGACGGGACAGCAGGCCCGTCTCAGATGGGAATGCGGGAGCGCCGCGGCCCTGTGATGGGGGGCGTCGTAGACCAGGGAGCCCATCACCGCATGCTGATGGCGGGCCACAGCGGCTCCAATCGCGCCGTGACCAGTGATATCCGGATCGCCAGGGGACGCGGGTCTGAGCGGCCTCCAGGAGTCAGCGCTCGTCGATGAGGAGGACGAGGAACACGTCAGGCCGCTTGGCTGGGGGAGCCCGAGCCGCATTCTTCGACGAAGGCCGCCCCGTGCTCGTCGGCGAAGGCCTCGGCGGCCCCGGTGAAGCGGGGCCGGGCCAGGTCGGCGGTCAGCAGCTGCTGGGCGTATTGGTAAAGCTGAAGTTGAGGTCGAGGTTGGAACGACACCGTCACTCGATGTGCCCTGCACCCTCCACCTGAAGGGCCGACACCCAGGGGCCACATGGCCGCCACCGGCAGCAGCACACGACGTCCTGTGCCGCACCAAACGGCGACCAGCCACCATTCCCCCGCCTCCGACCTGGAGGGTGAGGGGCTGCCGTCAACTGCCCACCAGCGGCGGACGAGGCCGGTAGGCGGCGGTTTTGCGGCGGGCGAGCCTGCCCGCGGCATGAGGGAGATCCGGTAGATCCGCGCGGTGGACTCCGCGATGCCTGTGGTGAGCTACCGCTCGACCGCCGCGGTGTGACGACGGTGGCGGCGCGGACAGAGGTATGGCTTCAACGCGCGGCAACCGCCGTGCGCCCCCGCTCCCGCCCTCTGCTTCAGCAGCCAGTTCGGCGGCTTCACGCGGCGTAGAGCCCGCACAGCCCGCCCTCAAGGGCGCTGCATCACGGCGTCGCAGTCGCCTCAGCGGCTACGTGGGCGCTTGTTCACCTTCTGTACCGGCACCTGGCTGGATGCGTGGGGTGTCTCGGGGGGGCGTTCGGGGCATCATCCAGCAGGTTCGATGCGAAGGACGGCGGAGGCGTCGAGCACCTCGGCAACCTTCAGCTTCATCGCGTCGTTGATGGTGGCGGCGGGACCCTCACCGCAATTGAAGTTGACGCCACCCCCACCCTGCGAGGACACGCCGCCGCCTCCGGAACAGCCAGAGACGCTGTAGCCCGATCCCGTCAGCGGCGCGGTCATCTCGACTTTGCCGCCGGTGATCGCCGCCACCTTGATGGGTCCGAGTCCGTATTTGGCCGGCACGGTCACGGTGTCTCCTACAGCAACCTTGATCTCACACGTGCCGTCGGCACAAGGGCCGGTAGGTGAGGCTGCTGGCCGGGACGGCTTCGCGGAGCTTGCTCCGGCGGTGGACTCACTGGGCCGCCGTGTCTCGTCGGAAGACTTGTCCGCAGAGGGCGAGGAACACGACGTGAGAGCACCGAGCATGAGCGCGCCGGCAACGGCTAGCAGCCGGGGATGGAATGTGCGCGTAACGGGCATTGAAGCCTCTCGAGCGATGGGTGCCGATGACCTGGGCTCTGGTTACCGCGGACGATACGGTTCCGGAAAGCGTGAGTGGCTGACCTCAAGTCCTGTCTGCGATGCCGGGTGCCTCATCGTCGAGGTTCTCCAGGTCATCGAGATCGAGGTCGTCCAGGCCGTCCGGGTAGAGGTCTGGGTTGAACCATGCACGGGCCGAGCTGGGCACGGCGAGCAGCAACAGGCCGGGCAGTACGCCGAAGAACAGAATTGCGACGACCCGGGATCCGCGGTTGCCCTGCCACAGCCCGAGGGCCGTGGCGCCCGGCAACAGGCCGACGAGGGCGACCAAGGTGATGGCCGGCTCGCCGCCGGCGATCGCGAACCCGATTCCGAGCGCGACGAAGGAGACGGCCAAGAGGCCGACATAAATGATCACGGCGAGGACCGGGGCCGGAGGGACTCGTTTTTCGCCGGGAGCGCCGGGTGCGTCTGAGGACGGCATGGAGAGCAATATGGGCATCACCCCACATCCCGGTCCAGGGCCTCTGGGTCTTCTTCACCCGATCTGCACCGCGCGGCACTCCCGCCGACCGGGGCGCGCAACATTCCCCACAGACGACCAGGACGGCTGGCGGCAGCAGTCAACACCAGCCGTCTCAGCGCTCACTTGGCAGCCATACCGCGCTCGAGAGGCAGCAACTCCTTGGCCTGGGGCTCGGCTGGTGCGGCATGAGCCTCTGGTTGCAGATGCTCGGCAAGGCGTCCCCCGCCGAACACCCACTGGTGATCCGTTCTCGCCGGCGAGAACGAATGAGCCTTGTGAGGCCGCCGCCCCGGGGTCTGGGGGACGTCTAGGTGCTGGCCATGGCGGCCGCCCACGGCCTCGGCCCGGAGTCCCGGCTACCCACGGTGGCACGCACAATTCCAGGGATTCGAGCCGAACTGGAGGGTGGGCAACAAATGAGGCGCTGGTCGCAGTGAGCGGTAAGGGCGATACTCGCTCCGCCCGAGGTGTTCGCTCGGATCTCCCCCCCCATCGCAGGACCCAGTTCCCGCAGCCCGGGTGAGGGATCCACAGGCGGTGCGGACCGAAGCAGGCCGACGAAACGGCATCGTGCGCCCAGCCGCAGCGCACCGGTCTTGCAAAGCCCCCACTGCGCGCTGGCAGATGGCGTCGCACGCGTGGTGGTTGGTGCGGGCCGTGATGCTGGCTGTTGCTGCGGTACCTGTGAGTGCCGCGGCGTGGGGGACGGCCATGGCCGCGGACTGACCTCCGATCGGCTGCGGTGCGCAGCGCGGGCGCCCCTGCGGGGCCGCGCTCCCTCGTGCGCCCCGCAAGGGCACCCCCCTTCCCGGGCGTTCGC
Source organism: Streptomyces sp. NPDC051214 (assembly GCF_040682375.1). Classification (NCBI taxonomy): domain Bacteria; kingdom Bacillati; phylum Actinomycetota; class Actinomycetes; order Kitasatosporales; family Streptomycetaceae; genus Streptomyces; species Streptomyces sp. NPDC051214. Next base: position 161,753 of record NZ_JBFBAT010000012.1, on the reverse strand, counting down.
AGGGCTGCGGGAGCCCAGCGAAGCGTTCAGGAAGGGCTCGTGGTGGCCAGCTGTACTGATGTTGTGCCCGCGCCCGGGTCGAAACAGAACCCTCCGCTTGCGCGGATTTCGCGCAGGGATCACAGCAGGCGCAGCGCGAGGTTCGTACTCAGCCGCCTCCGGGGGAATGCTGGGCTGAAGGGTGTTCTGCTGAGCGGATGCTGCGCGCGCCATATGGAGCGGGGTGCGGCAGTGAGCCGCCACCCGGCCAGACGCCTCGGTGAGCCCGGATGCCGACCAAGCCGAGGAAGGCCTGGCGCAGGAAAAACGCGCCGCGCCGCCCGCACAGGGCGCCTCCGGCTCTCCAGAGGTGAAGGAGACTTGGAGGCGGCTGTTCCGGCCGCGGCGCTCCCCCTCTTATTACCGGCGTCGAGGAGCAGTGGCGCGGCCGAGGCCATCGCGAGCAGGGTCATTACGCGGGCAGGTGTCCAAGGGCACATCCAGGCGCGGCTCGCGCACCACGGGGCCCGTCTCGGCCAATCCCTGTCACCACGCTTCGTGAACTGCTGCCCCCAACACGACTGCAGCGTGCGACACCCTCCACCGCTTCCTGACCCGCGACACACCCGCCACCACCCACGTCCGGATAGACATCTACCCGGACGGCGTCATCGCCCGCCTACGGCTGCAAGCTGCACGGCTGTTTGCTTCAACGGGAGCGGAAACACTGACCGTGCTGCAATTGAGAGACAGGCCTCACTCGGCATGCTGATGTGGAAAAGGGAGACGGGCGTGAACAGCATCGTGAAGTACGCAACAGCGGGTGGGGTGCATCGGTCGAGGGTCTGCCCCGCCCGACCTTCGTGTTCGCATCGACTGCTGAGTGAGGCACCTCAACGGTCGGGGGCGCTGTCATGAGTGGACTCCCGATGGGCGACAAAAACATCCTGATCGCTGCCGAGCGCAACAGCGCCGAACATGCCTGCTATCTACTCAAGAGTGTGCCGAAGGCATCGGTCACAAAGGCCGACGACGTGGTTATCGCTGACAGCGGGACTGACGACGCCACGCTGAATGTTGTAGCTGCAGCACGCTTCACCGCACGTTCCGTCACCTCCCGGACTGCGCGTCTCATCGGGGAGCTCACGGCCACGGGCAGGCCGTTCACCTGGTGGGTGGGCCCGGCTTCGCAACCGGCAGATCTCGGCTCCCACCTGGTGGCCGCCGGAATGAAGAGGGCGGCCACTGAGACGGGCATGAGCCGGGACCTGCGGGCCGCCCTGCCGCAGCCGTCCGCCGACGGCTTGGTCATTCGGCGCGTGCACAGTCGGGCGCAACTCGCCGCCCTGGCCGCTGTCATTGCTCCGCGGTCGGCATCCTCTGCAGCGTCAGCGCGCCGTGTGTTCGCCGCGGGCGCCGATATGGCTCTGTCTGACAACAGTCCCGTGCGGTATCTGGCCGGATACGCACAAGGCCGGTTGGTCTGCTGCGCCGAGGTCTTTTCCCATGCGGGCCTGGCGGGGCTGTACAACATCAACACCCTGCCCGCCTACCGGAGACGCGGGTTTGGACGGGCCATGACTCTCGCCGCTCTGCATGCTGCGCGGGACATGGGTTGTCGGATCGCCGCGTTGGAGGCGACCGCCGATGGTGCCCCCGTCTATCGGCGCCTGTCGTTCCAGCCGTTCGGGACCTTCACTGACTACGTCGCTGCCCCGTGTCGGTGAGCAGTGCCATGGCGGCGTTGTGGCCGGGGATGCCGCTGACCCCGCCGCCCCGCTCGGCCCCTGCCCCGCACAGCAGAACATTGGGGTGAGAGGTTTCCACCCCCCACCGGCCGCTGTCGGCGTCACTGTAGGGGAAGGCGAGGTCACGGTGGTAGATGTGGCCGGAGGGCAGCCCGAGTTCTGCTTCCAGGTCGGGCGGGGTCTTGGCCTCGATGCAGGGACGGCCTTCGGCATCCGTCGCCAGGCAGTCGGTGATCGGCTCGTCCAGGCAAGCGTTCAGCGGCGCCAGCACGGCGCGCAGTGACTCCCGGCGTGCCGTGTCCCCTGCGCCGGTGAAGAGCCGGGTTGGCATCTGCAGGGCGAACAGCGTGAGGGTGTGGTAGCCGCGTTCGGTCAGTTCCGGTCCGAAGATCGAGGGGTCGGTGAGCGTGTGGCAGTAGATCTCAGATGGTGGCGTGCCGGGCAGTTGGCCTGCTGCGGCTTCGCGGTAGGCGTCTTCGAGCTGGCTGTAGGACTCGGCGACGTGGAATGTGCCGACGAAGGCGTCCTTGGGGTCGATGGTGGTGTCTCGCAGGCGCGGCAGGCGCCGTAGCAGCATGTTGACCTTCACTTGCGAGCCTTCGGGGGCGGGCTGCTTCTGATTCGGTTTCTGGCCCAGGAGGCGGGTGAGGGTGGTGGGGGCGACGTTGGCCAGGACTGAACTGGCGGCCACCGTTCCCTCGTCCTCCCGCGACCGGTAGCGCACTTCCGCGTGCGTGCCGTCGGTTTCGATCTGCACGACTTCGTGGCCGGTGAGGATTTCGGCTCCGGCGGCCGCGGCGACGCTTGTCAGTTCGTCGGTGAGCGCGCCCATGCCACCGATGGGCACGTTCCAGTCTCCGGTGCAGTTTCCGATCACGTGGTGGAGGTAGGTGCGGTTCTGCAGGAGTGTTTCGTCGTGGGCGTGGGTGAAGGCTCCCATCAGTGCGTCCGTCAGGACCACTCCCCTTACCAGGTCATGGGAGAACGTTGCTTCGATCGTCTCGCCCAGAGGGCGTTCGAACAGCGCCTGCCAGGCCTCCTTGTCGTCGACGGCCTGTATCAGTTGTGCGCGGCTGGGCAGCGGGGCGGTGAAGGTGGGAAAGACACGCTCGGCCACGTGCTGCGTCATCCGGTAGAAGCGCTGCCAGGCGTCGAACTCACGGTCGGAGCCGGTGAGGGCACGAAAGGACTGGCGGGTGCGGGCCTCATCGTCCTCCACCAGAAGGCCGGTTGCCCGGCCCTTGATATGGGTCGGAGTGTAGGAGCCGATGCGGCGCCGCCGCGTGCGGAACGTCAGCCCGAGGTCGTCGACGATCTTTTTCGGCAGTAGTCCTACCAGGTAGGCGTAGCTGGACAGTCGCGCGTCCAGTCCGCTGAAGGGCTGCGCCGAGACGGCCGCACCGCCGGTGTGGTCCTGACGTTCCAGGACCAGGACGCTACGGCCGGCGCGGGCAAGGTAGGCGGCGGCGACCAGTCCGTTGTGGCCTCCGCCGGCGATGACCGTGTCGTAGGACAGTTGGGTGGGCCGCTGCACCTGGTCGACAGAACGGGTTGCTGGAGGGCGCGGGGAAGCGACGGAGGGTGAAGGCACGGGAGCTCCAAGCTGGCGGGTGGGAGATAGGGGCGGGGGCGGCCGCGGTGGAGCAGCGCCGGCGCAGGCAAGCTTGTTCCAGCGCACGGCGTCATCGGGGTGACAGGGGTGTGGGGGCGATGGGACGGCGGATGGCGTCGACGTTCAGGCGTTCGCGCAGGGCGGTCAGCGTCCCGGCTGCTTCGAGGTAGTTGTCGACTACGTAGATCTCGGTGTGATCGAGGTCTTGGGAGCCCAGGACGTCTTGGATGCACAGGGGGCTGAGGGTGGTGTTCTCGCGCACCAGGATGAGCGGGATGTGCTGGGCGAGGGCGGCGAATGCAGGGATGCCGCCGACGGCGCCGGCCGGCAGAACGAGCGCGCCGATGTCCTCGAGGTTGAGCCGGGTCTCGCCGGCCATCGTGGGGGTGGCGGCGAGGATGGGCTGCGGGGCTGCCCACAGCCCGCGTAGGACGGAGCAGAGGAAGCTGGTAGAGATGACTTCCGCCCCGTCGCGGGGGTCCACCACCCCGTCGGGCGGCACCAGGTCGGCGTGTGAGGTGAGCATGGGGGCGTGTGCGGCGGGCAGGCCGGTCATGGTGGTGACGGTGTGGGTGAGTACGGCTTCCACGCCGCCCCACGGGTTGGCCACGCGCTTGCCCGCGTAGTAGTCAGCGCGCAGCTGTGGGCTGACAGCGATCTCACTGGTGATGGCCAAAGCGTCGACCTGCTGCTCGGCTTCCCCGGCGATCTCCAAGATCCGGTCCATGCGCGCGATGTTGCCCAGGGCGCGGCCACAAGGACTGTAGAAAACCTCCGCCCGCAAGGGTTTCTCGGAGACCCACACCTGGTCGATGGTGAGTCCGCCTACGGTGCGGCAGGCGTGGACGGCGTTCAGGACGTTGTCGAGGAACGCGGGGGCGTGAGGCTTGTCGACGAGTACGCCCAGACGTCGTGTCTGAGCGGGGCGCAGATGGATCTGCCCGAGCAGGAAACGGCTGAGGAGGTTGCCCTCCAGGTACAGCACGTTCTCGCGGCCCCAGTACAGGTCGGAGGCCGTAACGGCGTTGGGATGGGTCAGCAGGTAGTCACACGTGCTGGCCAGAAGATTGGTGGCCGGGGTGGCATCGCCGGCAAAGCCTCCGATCTCGGCGCGGATTCCGGTAGGCACCACGTGGATCACGACGAAGCGCCCGGACCGCTCCGGACGGCGGGGCGTGAAGTCCCACAGCGAGCCCCATTTCTGGGCCGACGGGTCGACTCCGCGGATGCCGGTCACCTCAAAGGTGAGCCGGCCGTTGGCCTGATCGGTCAACGCCAGGCGCACGGGCACCGTCTGTGGCGTGCAGTGCGGGGCTATGAGGTCGGTGACCGCGGGCCAGGTCAGGGGCCCGTCTGGTTTCGGGACCTCGATGACATCATGCTCGATCGTCGGCATTGGTGCTCCAGAGCGTGCAGTAGTCGGTGAACTCGGGTGCCTGCACGAGCCGCAGGGCTCCCTCCTGGGTGATGCGGTAGACAGAGGGCAGCGGGATACCGGTGAACCGGGTGGCGCGTGCGTGTGCGTAGGCGCCCACGCGGTGGAAGAACAGCGGTTGCCCCCTCGTGAGGGGGCGGCGGAAGCAGTAGCGGCCGAAGATGTCACCCACATGAGGCGTGCAGCCCGCGAGTTCGTATGCATAGGTGCCGTCGGCGGCCACCTCGTTTCCCGGCGCGTACACCTCCGGGCGCCAGCCGTACTCCACCGTTTCCGGGGCCTGCCCGGTATGCGCGTCCAGCACCGCGATCTGTGAGTCTGCGGTGCGGAACACGTCGATGACGCGGGTCGCCAGGACAGCAGCTTCGCCGACGATTCCGGTTCCCGGTTCGGTGAAAATGCGTGGTACGCCGCAGGAGCGAAGCCTTTCCACCATGGTCAGAAAGTCCTCAGCACCCTTCATCGCTGCAGGCCGCAGCCACCCGCCGCCGACATTGACGTAGGAGAGGCGGGAGATGAGCGGCTCGGCCACCTGCACCAGCCACTCCACGCTGGCCGCGGCAGCGGCGTAGTCGGAAGACTCGCAGCCGATGTGGAAGTGCAAGCCCTGGATGGCCGGGCCGCGCGCCTTGGCCGCCCATTCCTCGAACGCCTCCGCGGGCACGCCGAGTTTCGCGCCGGGGCGGGCGGGGGCGTATCGCTCGTCCTTGGCCGCGGAGCGGCCCGTGTTCACACGCAGCCCGATCAAGGAGCTGCCGTCCCTGGTGTTGCGGTGGACCCATCTGAGCATGGGCAGGGAGTTGATGTTGATGCAGTAGGCCAGTCGGGCAACGGTCTTCCAGTTGCGGGCGCTGAGACCGGGGCTGGTGCAGTGCAGCGGCACCGATGGGCCGACCCACTGCCGGACCAGTCTCGCTTCGCCGGGCGAACTGACGTCGATTCCGGCGGCGCGGCGGGCACAGGCACGCACGACAAAATCGAAGGTGCAGGGCTTGGCGGAATACAGCAGCTCAACGCCGAGAGGGTCGAGAAACTCCCGGTATTCCGTGAGGCTGGCCTCCAACGCCGCATCGAGGTAGACGAGCGCAGGGGTGTCAACGCAACCGAGTTGCGGAATCAGATGTTCTTCAAGACACCGATTGATGTCCTTGACACGCTCGCTCTCGCTCACCCCGCCGCGGATCACCTCTGCACCGCCCTCGAGTGCCGAGCAAGACCCGGGCCCGTAGAACGTGGAGACGCAACGCCCACACCATGCCGTACCACTACGGCAGTTACCGGGCAGACGGATATCTGCATGATGCTGTACTCCTTCACTAAGAGACCAGGCAATCGCAGGGCTATCCATTGGCTCGCCGCGTACAACGCCGGTGCCACGCACGGCTGTGGGCACCACTCAGACAGTCAGGTCCCGGGGTGCAGCATGCGGGGGCGCCCCTGCTCAACGGCGGCGTTTGCCGCGGGCAGCGTATTGGCCTCCGTTGCGGCCGTCCGGCAGCATTCCGTCACAGAGTCGTCACCGACGCTCCGGGCGGAGGATGCCAATGGACCCGTTGAATTCCTCAACTCGGCAGCCCAGCCCAAGATTTCACAGGTTACCGTTTTCCGCTACACGAATTCCCTTCACCCCGAACGCGCGCGTCCGACGGAGCGAAGCGGGAGCAACACGCGCCCTGCCGATCGGCCTGCCAGTGCACCCAAGCTACGCGCCGAGGTTGTGAAATATCGACATCGTCTGATCCGGGATATCCTTCTCGAAGGCTGCCGCCGAAACTCCCCCTCATCAAATCGCGCCTGAATGCATATTCGGCGTATGCGCCAAGGAACTTCGAAGCGCGGAGGACACACATGGAGCTGCTGAGGCCCGAGTTGCGGGTTCTGGTCACAGGCACTGCATCTGATTCCCACACCTGGAACCTGGTGTACCTGCAACTGGCCCTGGAAGAGTGGGGGCATCAGGTCACCAACCTCGGTCCATGTGTACGGGCCGACCTACTCGCCGCCGTGTGCCGCAGCAGCGCGCCCGATCTGGTGGTGATCAGCAGCGTCAACGGCCATGGGTACCGCGATGGCCTGGCCCACGTCACCAGGATTCGCGCCGCGAACGGCCCATCGAAGAACGTGCCCATCGTCATCGGCGGCAAGCTCTGCCTCGGCGGGAGCCCCGACCCTCATTGGGCCGCCCAACTGCGCCAGGCAGGCTGCGCCCGAGTCTTCGACGACGGCGACGTGGACGCACTGCGGATCTTCGTGGCGGCATTGGCACATGAAGTCGGCGCCGCTGGCGAGCAATTCACCGCCAGGGAGGCGGCATGAATGCCAGACCCGGGTCGTTCGGCCGGTTCGTCGCAGACGCCGACGCAGCCGGGAACCTCGTCGTGCAGCCGCGCATGGGGTTTTGCGCTCCGCATCACATGCGCACCGGGCTGGCGCTGACCAAGGCTGCAGCCGCCACCACAGCGGGCACTCTCACCATTGACAGTTACACGCGCGTCGGCGACCTCGCCGCCGCTCGCACCGCGCTCGGCGAGGGCGCGCCCCTCAACGGCTACCCGATCGCTGCACATCCCGCGGCGTGCACCCGCGCGCTGCTCGACGGAGTCGTTGATGACACCTTCCCCGTTCAAGTACGGCACGGCTCATCCCACCCCGAGCCGATCATCCGCGCGCTCAGCGCGGCCGGCCTGGACGCCACCGAGGGCGGCCCCGTCTCCTACTGCCTGCCCTACGGCCGCACCCCGCTGGACGTGTCCGTGGACAACTGGTCGCGCGGCTGCGAACTGCTGGCGTCGCTCATGCCCGACGGCCGTATCGCCCACGTCGAGAGCTTCGGCGGCTGCATGCTCGGCCAAATGTGCCCGCCCGCGCTTCTCGTCGCCCTCAGCCTGCTGGAGGGTCTGTACTTCACCCAGCACGGCATCCGCAGCGTATCGCTCAGCTACGCACAGCAGACCGATACTGCCCAGGACGAGGAAGCTGTCCGGGCACTGCGGCGGCTGGCGGCGGAATTCCTTCCCCCCGACGTCGACTGGCATGTCGTGCTCTACACCTACATGGGCGTCTACCCAGCCAGCGAAGCGGGCGCCCGGGAGCTCCTGTCCGCCTCCGCCCGGCTCGCGGTACGGGCCGAGGCTCAGCGGCTGATCGTGAAGACGGCTGCCGAAGCGCACCGCATCCCCACCATTGAAGAGAACGTGCGTGCCCTGCAAACGGCTGCCCGTGCCGCGAGCACCGCACGGCCCGCGGCGATCGCCCCGGGCGGCAGCAAGGGCACAGGCGATGAGTACACACAGGCCCGCACCCTTATAGAGGCGACCCTTGAACTGAGCCCCGACACCGGGCGTGCGCTGCGCGCCGCGTTCGCCCGGGGGCACCTCGACGTCCCGTACTGCCTCCACCCCGACAACGCCGGCCGCTCCCGCAGCTTCATCGACAGCACAGGGCGCCTGCGCTGGTCCGCGACCGGTGCGATGCCGGTGCCGCCGGCCCCGACATCCGCGGGCCGTACCTCCGTGTCCGCGCGCGAACTGCTCGATGCGGTGCACTACGTGGCCCGACGGTACGACGCTGCTCCCGCCGACTGACCCGGCACCTCCCCACCCCCACCTTTCACGCCCCTGCGCACCCCTGGAGCACCAATGTCTTCCCCGCACACCGCCACGACGGAGCCCACCGCGCTGGACCGAGCCTGCGCCCACCCGCCGCCGCTCGGCGAACACCTGCGCTCCCCTCAGCTGCGGGCGGCCATGCTCGTCCAGCAGGAAGTTCTCAGCGCGGCACGGCAGTTCCTGCGCGATCAGGGCTTCACCGAGCTGCTGCCACCGATGGTGGGCCCGGTGACCGACCCGGGTGGGCGCGGCGCCAAGGCCGTGGACGTCGACTACTACGGACACCGCTACAAGCTGATGACCAGCGCCATCCTCTACAAGCAAGCCTCCCTGCGCGGCTTCGCCAAGCTCTTCTACATCGCCCCCAACCTGCGTGTCGAGCCACCGGAGACCACCACCACCGGCCGCCACCTGGTCGAGTTCCACCAGATCGACGTGGAGATCGCCGACGCGGACCGCGAGGAGGCCCAGGCGATCGCTTCGGGTCTACTGGGCCAAGCCGTCCATCACGTCGGACACGCTGTCCCCGACCTACTGCGTGAACTGGGCCGCGATGCCGCGGACTTCGCGCCCCTGCTGTCCGGTCCGTTCGAGAGATACACGCACGCCCAGGCCGTCGAGCTGCTGCGCGCCCGGGGCCACGCGCAGAACCCGGATGCCGAGATCGACTGGGAGGGCGAGCGCATGCTCTCGCTGAGCAGCGAGAAACCCTTCTTCGTCGATGACTACCCCAAGGGCTCGCGTGGCTTCTACGACCGGGAGGACCCCCACCGCCCCGGCGTCCTGCGCAACTTCGACCTGCTGGCCCACGGAGGCTACGGCGAACTCGCCAGCGGCAGCGAACGCGAAACGCACTACCCCACGCTCATCACCCGCATACGAGAGAGCGGCGAGAACCCGGCCAAGTACGCCTGGTATCTGGACTTGGCCCGCGAGGGCCTCCCACACAGCGCCGGGTTCGGTATGGGCCTGGAGCGCCTGGTGCGCTTCCTCACCGGCCTCGACACCCTCTGGCAGGTCAGCGCCTACCCGAAGCTGCCGGGGGTGGCGGCGCCATGACCACGCGAGGCCTGCGAGCCGCCGGGTTCCCCGAGGAGCAGGTGCGCGCCCGCGCCAGACGCGGCACCGCTGAGGTGTTCCCGCCGGCTGGTACCTACGGCCATGTCTTGTACGGGGCCGACGCCGAGGAGCATCCAGCAGCGCAGGATGCACTGGACCGGGCCCGGCTGGTGCCCCCGGTCTTCATGCCGCGACGGCTGGAGAAACTCATCGAACTGGGCCGTGAGCCTGTACACGACGACGTGGACCTCGCCACGCGCCCGGGCGGCTTCGCCTCCCCCCTGCCGCTGTTCCTCTCAGCGTTCGGGTCGACGAAAGCCGCCAGCGGCGACCTGGCTGTCGCCGCAGCGCAACAATCTGCGCGCCTGGGCATCCCCATGGTCATCGGCGAGAACATGGTTCCCGTCCACGGCTACCGCCAAGGCGACAGCCAGACAACCCCCGCGGCGCTGCTGCGCCGCATCGCCGCCTATGAGCAGCACCTATCGGACGAGGTGGGCGGTGTGATCGTCCAGCAGTCCACCGAGGACGCCGACGCGGAGGTCTTCAACCTCATCAACAGCGACCCGGCTGCGGACCGCCTGCTGAGTTCGGGACGGCTGGCCTTCGAACTCAAGGTGGGGCAGGGCGCCAAGCCGGGGCTGGGCGGCATGACGGTCACCGGAGCCGATGAATCGGCGCGTCTGGAGACACGATTCACGCTGCACGACGTGATGGACGACCCCACCATCCACCTACGCTGCGCGACCCCGGGCACTTACACCGAGGAGATCGTCCACCAGCAGCTGCGGTTCATGCGGTCCAACTTCCCCCGCGCCCGCATCTGGATCAAATTCCCGCCCGGCCGCGATGTGGCGCACGCTGCTGCCACCGCCTGGCGGGCGGGAGCCGATGCCGTCACTGTCGACGGAGCCGAGGGCGGCACCGGCTGGGCGCCTCGCGTCTTCCTCGATCAGGTCGGGCTCGACCTGGCGGAGTGCCTGCGCCGCATCGGGCCGCCCGCCGGCTGCCTGTTGGCCACCGGCCGTATGTGGGAAGGCGGACGCGCCGTACGCGCTCTTGCTCTGGGAGCCACAGCCGTCGGACTGGGCCGTGCCGCCCTGATCGCCGTCGACGAGGACCCCGAGCACGGCCTGGTCCGGCTCACCGAGGCGCTGGCTCTGGAGGCACAACTGCTGATCAGCGCGCTCGGGAAATACGATGCGGCCGCACTGGGGCCGGAGGACGTCTGGACTCCCGGACAGCACCTCGAGGAAGAGCCCGTGACGCGCGCCCGAGACGACGACACAACCGGCTGACGCGGCTTGCCCAGCCAGGCTCCAAGTGAGCAGCCAGATACAGCGTCCGGCCGGACAGCCTGTGGGGTGACACAGAAAGGTCAGCTGCACCAAGGCCAATGACCGTCAGGGGGCGGACCATCAGAACGGAGAAATCCGATGCCGGAATCAACCGTGCCCCACCCGTCACCGACAGATCTTGCGGCGCTGCGGTCTGCGGCTCTCGAGCAATTGCTGGGGTTCTTGACGCCCGTTGACCGCGATGCTGCCCGCCGGTCCGGGCAACAGCTGCACGAGCTCCTGACAGAGCGGGGCAAAGACCCGGGCGTGGTCCTCGTCGGCTTCGGTGGCGGAAAAGACAGCAGTTACACCGTGGCGTTCGTTCGAGCCATGCAGCTGCTCATCGCACAACGTCACGGCCGCCTGTTCCTGCTCAGGGCGGCGACGAACTGGCACGCGGGCATGCCCCGGGCAGTAATGCACAACATCGACCGAACTTATCGCGCGTTGGCCATGGACACCGATCCAGCCTGCCAGTTGCTGCTGATCGAAGGCTGTGCGGCACATACATTCCGAAGCGATGCTCCACGCTCCGAAGAGGTGACGGCCCGCAACCGGGCGGACATACTCATGACCGGGCACCGCACACATGCCGACGGGAGGCCCACCTTCTGCAACGCATGCAATCTGTCCGTGGCCAACTCCTTCGGAATCGCGGCCGCGCACGGGGCAGGCGCAGACGTCATCATCACCGGCGACTCCGCGCAGGAGCAGCGCGCGTACACGGCATGGATCAGTCGCCTGTCGCGACAGGTGCCCCGCAGCGAGCGGGCCCACCGGGCTGACGGATTTCCTCAGGTCCTCGGGGCGCTGGACGACGTGGCGCACTCCTACTTCCGCGACATACACGGAAAAGGGGCGCAGAGCAGGGACGCAGCGCACAGCGTGTGGTCCAACACGCCGCCGGGACTGCGGTTCTTCTCCATCTATGGAGAAACGGCCTACGACGCCGGCAGCCACTGGAATCTCCTGACGCAACACCTGGGCTTCGTATTCGACGAGTTGGCCTTCAACTTCACAGAATCCGACTGCGCCAATCCCGCCCTGATGGCCCACCTGAGGGGCCTGAAGTGCCAATATCTCTTCGGCCGCGACTACCGGGAGGGCTTGCGCGAGTACGTCGACTTCGCTTTGCGCCTGATGAGCCGCAAGGATTTCCCCCAACGCCTCATCGACCAGATGGCCAGACGCTACGCCGCGAAGGACGCACACGTACGTCTCCGGGAGCGGGTCAACGCCTTTGCGCAAGAGGCCTACGGGCTGAGCGAGCGTCAGCTGGTCTGCATGGTGCATTCCCCCTTCGCCGCCGAGGGCGCCGGGCTGCGCCGCTACCTCCAGGGCCAGGCACCGCACCTGGTGCGGCACGAGCAGTCGATGCGCACGATGTTGGCGCGCTGCGCCGGTGGCAGAAGCGAGGGCGAGCCGGACGGCACGCTCGCTTCCGAACTCGAGAGCCTCAGCGGGCTTCAACTGCACCAGTTGCAGGTCCTGTACGCCGGCGACCTGCAACCAGCGCTCGTGCAGGACATCTTGCGGGGGGACCCCCACAAAGAACGCATCCGCACCCGGCACTCCCCCGAAGGGCCGGGCATCACAGAAACCCTTTCCGGGCGGTGAGTCGCATGCCAGAGTCCACCGGAGCCTTCGTTCAGATCGGCGCGACCCGCGACGGCCTCGATGCCTACCGGGCGTGCGCGCACCGACGCGGCTTGCCGACTGTACTGGTGGATACACCTGCCTACCTGAAGTGGCGTCGTCTCCTTGGGCGCCCGTTCTTCGACATCGAGATTCCGGTGCCGGCACCGCAATGCCCGGACCAAGTCGTCGCGGCCGTCACCGGTGCGGGAATCGAACCGGTCCTGGTACTGGCGGGCTTCGATCACTACACGGCCAGTGCCTTCGAGGTGGCGACTCGTCTGGGGGCCGCGCCGCGCCGGCAGGGCCGTGCGGGCTTCGCTCCCAGCGACAAGGCATGGCAACGCACTGTTCTGGCCCGCCACGCCCCGCAAACGCTCCAGCCGGCCCACATCCACCTCGGCCCCAACACGGTGACCAAGCCGCAGCAGGCAGCTGGGAACCTGCCCGTCGCGGTGGAACGACTGAACGCCCTGGCCTACCCGCAGGTCGTCAAACCGGTCGACGGCGGCGGCAGCCTCGGCGTGTACCTCGTGCGCAGTCAGACGGAGAGGGAAGCCGCCCTCCGGAAGGCCGCAGCCACCGCGAACTTCGGCGGAGCGGCGTTCTCGGGTTTCCTGGTGGAAGAGCACGTCTCGGGCACCGAGTACTCGCTGCAATGCCTTGCGTGGGAGGGCAAGGCCCATGTGCTGTCCTTCTGCGAAAAGGTCGTACTCCCAGAGTGCAACGGCACCCTCGAAGGCTTCCGCGAGGTCGGCCACATCGCGGCTCCCGGCGACCAGGCGCCCGCAGAACTGAAGGTCATGGCTCAGGCTTGCCTGGACGCGACCGGGTTCGAGGAAGGCCCTTTTCATGTCGACCTCATCCGCAACCACGAAGGAGCGGCCTTCCTCGAGATGGGCTTCCGGCTGTCAGGCCTCGGGCTGGTCGCCGTCGTCGAACAGGCGACCGGCATCAACTGGGCCGAGCTGGCCTTCGCAGCCCACCTTGACCACCGACCCCCAGACCTCAAGCCGGGTGAGAACCACGCCCGCACCATCGGTCAGTTGATCGCCACACACCCCACACAGCTGACCCGGGCCAATGACCTCGCTGCCCGCCGACCGGGGATTCGGATACACCGCGCGCCCAGCGCGCCCGACACACAACTGTTCTCGCCGGCGGACCTGCGCACACTGGCACCGGACCGCGAACGCCACGCGGTGATCCTGGGCAAAGTGATCATCACTGCGGAGGACGCCGCCGACGTGCGGCAACAACTCATTCACTGCGCCGCTGCCGGGCACAGCTGACCTCGCCCCAACCCGGGCGCTGCCAAAGACGGCGAGGATGGGGGGAGGCTGAGGGCCTGGGCCCCGGACGACCTCACGCCCGGGGCCCAGGGTCACTCAGCCGGCCTGCTTGGTGGCTTGCTTGGTGGCCTGCTTGGGCAGGCAGAACAGCAGGGCCCACAGCAGGGCCAGGATGCTGGCGACCCACCACAGCACGGTGATGAACGCGTCGCGGTTCAGTGCGGCCTCGGGTGAGCCGCCGGTGGTCGCGAAGAACACCAGGGCGGTCAGCGCGGAGCCCAGGGCGATGCCCAGGTGCATGACGGTATTGAACAGGCCCGAGGCGGACCCGGCGTCCTCGTGCGGGACCCGGGCCAGCGACATGTCGGCGAGCGGGCCGCCGACCATGCCGAGACCGAAGCCGATCAGAACCACCGGAGCGGTCATCGCCAGCAAGGACAAGCTCCCTTGACCTGCGTTGATCTGGAGTCCGTAGCCGGCCATCGAGGCGAGCGCGACAAGAGCTCCGGTCTGCGGCAACCGGCGGGCGAAGCGCCCGCCGCTCTTGGCCACGACCGTCGCACCGCCCAGCTCTCCGACGGAGAGCAGCACGAAGGCCAGCGCCGCATGGAAGGGGCTCATGCCCAGTCCGAGCTGGAGGTAGAGCGTCCAGGTCATGAAGAACAGGCCGCACAGGAGGCCGTGCATGAGCTGCGCGGCCATGCCGCCGGAGAGCTGCCGGTTCCGGAAGAGAGACAGGGGCACGAGCGGGGCGTTGCCCTGCCTGCGCTTTTGGTGACGTAGGAAGACAGCGAGGACGAGCAGGCCCGCGGCGAGCAGAACAAAGCACCACAGTGGCCAGTGGTGCAGGTGTCCCTCGGTGAGCGGGAAGACGATCAGGACGATGGCCAGCGCGGACAGCAGCATGCCGGTCAGGTCGAGCCGGTCGGCCTTCTGCACGGTGGACTCGGGGATGAACCGGCGTCCCAGGAGGAGCACGGCGAGGCCGACGGGCACGTTGACCAGGAAGATCGGCCGCCAGGACAGCCCGAACAGGTCCGCCTCGGTCAGCAGCCCGCCCATCACCGGGCCCAGCACATTGGCCAGCGACATGACGGCCCCGTACAGACCAAACACCTTGCTGCGGTTCTGGCCCTCGAAGGTGACGTGGAGGGTGGCCAGGATCTGCGGGATCATCACGGCTACCCCCACGCCCTGGAGCGCGCGGGCGGCGATCAGCGCGCCCGGCCCGGCAGCAAGGCCGCACAGCAGCGAGCCGGTGGTGAACACGACGGTGCCGATGAGCAGGAGCTTGCGGCGGCCGTAGAGGTCGCCGAGGCGTCCGCCGGTGATCAGTCCGACGGCGATGGGCAGTGAGTAGCCGGTGGTCAGCCACTGCACCATGTCCGCTCCGGCGCCGGTCGACTCCTGGATCGCGGGGAGTGCGGTCAGGACGACCGACTGGTCGATCATGTCCATCAGCTCGGCGCCCAGGAGCACCAAGAGGGCGATCCAGGCCGCCAGGCCCATCTTCGACAGTCCGGGTGTGGGGTGGGTTGGGGGCTGGGTGGTGTGGCGCGGCTCGTTCTCGAGCGCGGAGGAAGACACGACGGAAACTCCTGATCCAAAGGAATCGGGGAGCCCTGCCGACAACCGCACCGGGGCGGAAAACACCGAAGCCCGGGGCAGATGGCAGAGCTGCACCCGGGAGAAAACTGCGGGGAAGGGTGACGCAACTCAGGCCAGCGCGACGTCCGCCCCCAGACACGTGCGACAAGACAGCACGCGGGGAACGCGGACGGCTACATGGCCTGGTTAATAAGTCGTCACCTCAAGATCGACACAGTTGGAACAGAAGATCCGTTCGCTGCCACCGATACCTCGGCACAGGAACTCATCCACGATACGACATCCCGGTCCCCCGGTACACCAGGTGGTGCACCCACCCCCACCCTTACCGGTAGACCGCAGGGTTCGCTCCCCGCGCTCCTTCAGCACGTCTTCCGGTACGGGACTTCTGGAACGTACGTCTGCCAGTCGGCGGCCGACACGCCCCCGCGGGAGCGCTCGCACACGGCCTTGGCGACGAGGCTGGGCTCGACGGGGTAGGTGTGGGGCCGGGTGTGGGTGCCGCGCACGGTCAGGGATCTTCCGTCGTCGCTGAAGGTGAGGGACGTCGTGGTGTCTCCTGTGGTGAGCAGGCCGCCGCCCAGGGGCTGGGTCGATGCGGTGTCCCAGAGTTGTACGGTGGCGCCGGCCGCGACGGCAAGGATGCGGCCGTCGGGCGAATAGGCCAGCGCGGAGATGGGGCGGGGTCCGCCGTCCCCCACGTCATCGGCGGGGGCTGCTGCGAACATGCTGAGGCGCCGTTCGACCGCCCGGTCCCAGAGAGTGACCCAGCCCGTCTCATCCCCGGTCGCCACCCGGTCGACGGTGTCCGGGCCGATGGCGACGGAGGTCAGCCAGCCGCCGGAAAAGCGGTCCGAGCCATGGCGTTGCGGCGCGGTCTTCTTGTGGGCGAGGCTTCGCCAGCCGGGGTCCACGGCGTCTCCGAGATGGAGGGTCCGCGTCACCGAGGCCGAGGCGGTCTGTCGCTCGATGTAGCGGATCATCCTGCGGTCCGGATACAGACGTACCTCGGTGACGCTCCGGCCCTTGAGGGGGTAGTGGTAGATCGGTTCGGCGAGGTCGCTGACCCGCCGTACGCGGATGTCCCGGTCGTCCGCGGTGATCAGGAACTGCCCGTCGGGAGTGACGTGGTGCGGCCCGGACTTCGGGACGGAGGGCAGCTCTTTTCGCGTGGCCAGATTCCAGGTCCGTATCCGGTCATGGAGAACGATCATCAGGATGTCCCTGCTCGGGTGGAGAAGGAAAACGGGGACAGACAGCCCGCCGGACGTGTTGGCGTCTGCGCGGTCCCGCGGGCCGCAGGCCAGACGGACGACGGACGCCCACCGTCCGGTGGCGCGCAGCCGTCGGGTCTCACGGCCGTTCACCACTTCCAGTTCACCGGAATCCGTGCAGACGGCACGGCGCCGGTCGTCCGGGGGGTCGGCGGAGCGCAGGGCTTCTTCGGTCTCGCTCCGCGATAGCTTGCGGTGCCGTCGCAGGTCCCACAGCCCGGTCCGCCGGTTGTCGGACCAGAGGCTGAGCGTGTGGGTGTTCGGTCCGAACGTCACCCCCACGTCGGTGAGGGAGGCCGGGAGTCGGGTCGACGCACCGGATGTCAGGTCCAGCAGCTCCCACCCGGCGTGCGAGAACAGCAGCAGACGCCGGTTGTCGGAGGAGGCGTCGAACAGTTCCTGACGCCTCTTGATTCGTGCCGTGCCGTTCTGCTGCTGAGTGTCCAGGTCCCACACGCGTACGCGCCCCGAACCGCCGGAAACCATCGTGCGGCCGTCGAAGCTGAGCTGGCGGTGGTCGGCGGTACGTGCGCCGGGCTCGGCGAAGGCGTCTTGTTCACGCTGGGTCATGGCACCCATGAGTGCGGCCCGCGCCTCCAGCGTCGGGCTGATCCGCCACGCGGCGACGCTCAGGCGCATGGCGGTCAAGGGATCGGAGTAGCGCATGCTCTCGGCAGCCGACGCGACCCGGCGGGAGGTGGCCTCGGCGAGCCGCTGCTCGCCGTCCTGATCCCGCTGCCACGCCACCACCCCCGCGATCAGGGCGAGCACGGCTGCCACGGACAGGGCCGCACGCAGCCGACGCAACCGTCTCACCGTACGTCCTGCCAGGTGCTGCTCCTGAGTGCGCTGGGCGATACCGGCGTGGAGGAACGCCTGTTCCACCGGCGTCAGTTCAGGTGGGGCGAGCTGTTCCTCGGCCGTGGTCAGACGGCTGCCTCGGTACAGCGCCCCCGGGTCCTTGCCGAGATCGGCCCAGGCCTCTGCCGCCTCGGTCAGCCTTCGGTGGACGCGCAGGCGTTCGCGGTCGCGCTCGATCCAGTCGCGCAGCCGGGGCCAGCCGGTGATCAGCGCCTCGTGGGCGAGGTCGACGGTGTCCTCGTCGAGAATGACCAGGCGGGCGCGAGCCAGCCGGTCGAGGACGAGGGGGACCTCAACCGGTGCGTCGGCCAGGTCGAGTTCGCTCCGGGAGGCGGGGCGGCGGGTGTCGGGTGTGCCCTCGCCCGGGGCGATCAGCCTCAGCAGGATCCTTCGGGCGCAGTCGGCCTGCCGGACGGAGAGCTGGGTGTAGAGGTCCTCGGCGGTGCGGGCGATGGCGCCCTGGATGCCGCCCGCTGCCCGGTAGGCAGGCAGGGTCAGAGCGCGACCTGTGCGGCGGCGCCAGGTCTCCAGCAGGGCGTGGGACATCAATGGCAGGCCGCCTGGTGTGTCGCTGACGTCCTCGATGATCCTCGCGGTCAGTTCACGCTCGACGATCAACCCCGTGGCGGTCGCCGGTTTGACGATGGCCTGGCGGTATTCGGCCGGGCTCATGGGCCCGACGAGGACGGTGGCGTCCCGCAACTGGGCGGCCAGCGCGTGGTGTTCGGCACAACGGCCGAAGAAGTCTGCCCGTACCGCGATGATCACCCGCAGTCGGCGGCCGGGGTCCGCCGCTTGCACCAGAAGGTCGAGGAAAGCCGCGCGCTCACCGAGGTCGGCGCAGAGAGTGAACAGCTCCTCCAGCTGATCGACCACGACGACCGTGTCCCCAGTGCCTTGGGCTGCCGTCATCAACCCGGCATGCGTGGACAGAGGGTGAGGTCCCGGGGTCAGGATCCTGAGGGCCGTCGGCCGGTGGTCCGGGGTGCCCTCCTGCTGCAGAGCGGGAATCAATCCCGCGCGCAAGAGGGAGGACTTGCCGCTGCCCGAAGCGCCGACGACCGCGACCACCCGGTGGTCCTGCACCCGCTCGACGAGCTGAGCCACCAGTTGCTCGCGGCCGAAGAACAGGTCCCGGTCACCGGGTTCGAACCGTGCCAGCCCTCGATACGGCGCCCGCGCTCCCCCGCCGTGCCGTGGCTCCACGGCCTTCTCCTCGGCCGCCGCATGCCAGCGCTGCTCCCACTCGGCGGGATCCGCGCCACACGCCCGTACGTAAGCCAACGCGACCGGCAGGGACGGCAACCGCTCACCGGAGGCTGCCCGCGACAGCGTGGCGACCGAATAGCCCGTGCGCTGCGCCATGACCCGATACGTCAGCGCCCCGGCCTCCTGGCGCAGCTTGCGCAGCTCGAACGCGAAACGCTGCACCGATCCGGCCGCCGGGTCCAACTCGCCTTCACGGCGCCCCATCTCGACCTCCCCCAGAAGTCCCTACGCGCATGAAAGCAAGCGGCTACTTTCCCACCCCTGCGGGGCCGGTCGCAAAGCTCTGAGCAGCGTGTTCCAGCCGTTTGCGGCCCCTGATGGGCGGCTCGCCGTTTTGTTGCACGCGGCGCCACGGGGCTGCGCAACAACGAACCGACGCACAAACCTGGTGCCTGCCTCCCCGGACGCCCCGGGGAGGCATCCGGCAGACACGGGGGACGCCGTTCGTGTCCGCGGCACAAATCCCGCGTCGATGAGAACAAAGAAGAGGGGAACCATGCGCACACACAAGAAGATCGCCACGGCCCTGGCCGTCGGCACTCTGGCCGCAGGTCTGCTCACCGGCGGCGCCGGTACGGCCTCGGCGGACGTCACCCCGATGTCCTGCCTCGGCGGTGCGAAGAACTTCAGCACGACGAACAAGGTGTGGCCGGCCTACCCCAACTGGGCTACCACCACCGCCAACTGCGCCGACGTCAACGTGAAGGCGACGATCGGCGCGAACGTGCAGGCCTGCTTCTACCAGGGCGCGGGCGCGCCGCATAAGTGCTACCCGCAGCGCTGGCTCTCGCAGGGCGTGTGGGACACGGCCGTGACCGACGTGGCGAACGGCAAGAAGTTCTACCTGAAGTTCGATCGCAACACGAGCGGCAAGATCGCCTACTGACCTAGGGGTGAGGGCTGTTGCGCGGCTGCCATGCGGCCACGCAACAGCCTGCTGCGCGAGGCCAAGGATCTCGCCACGCAGCCGACCTGGGCCCGCAGCAAAACCGCACGATCAGGCTGGAGCCGTACAGGCCTCCGTGCACAGAGCTGCCAGCGGATCTCTCCGTGGCCGACATCCAGCAGGGCACGGCCGCTGCGTGTCCGCTTTCACAGCTGGTACGGGTCGGTGAGGTCCGTCAGTGGGACACCGGACCGCTGGGAGACCAGTTCGGCGAGCTTACGTACGCCGCTGTACGTGGTGTTGAACCTCCACGCGGCTTCGTGGCCGGTCATCCGCGCGGTGAACGCCACCTCGTAGGCGAAAGCGCTACCCGCGGGAAGCGAGCCGATGGCGAACTGTGTCCTCTCGCCCCGGATCGAGCGGATCTCCGACCAGGCCACGCTCACCATGCGCTTTCCGGCGGCGTCGACGAAACCCTCCGTGAACACGTAGAGCCCACCGCGCATCCGCTGAAACCAGACATAACCCCACGTGATGACGATCAGCAGGCCGGCCCCTACGACGCCGCGACCCCAAAGGTTGTCCGGCCCGTTGACCAGGAAGTTCGTGACAACGACAAGGATCACCAGACAAGCCGCCGCCCCGCCGAGGCCGGGACGCCGGGGCACCCGCTGCTCGAAATCGCCGAAGTTCTCGCGAAGGGCGCGAGCCAGCACGCGAGGTGTGGGCGTGTCAGTTGGCTTGCTCGTCCCGGCCATCGGGCCATCGTAGCGAGCCTCAACCGCCAGGCTCACGGCCCACACCTGTGGCTGGGCGTCACATCGAACGTCCGCGGCTGATCGCAATGGTGCGGGACCGTGGGCCGTACGGCACAGTGACAGGCAACGTGCGCACGAGGGCGACCTGAACAGCCATGGGGATCTGGGCAGTTCGTGAATGCGTTGGCCGCTTGGAGGGGTGGGGCCTTGATCGAGCCAGTGGGTTTTGGGGAAGTGTTACGCGCTCACCGGCGCTCGGCGCGACTGACCTTGGAGAAGCTGGCGGAGGTGTCGGGGGTCAGCGCCCGCGCACTGTCGGACATGGAGCGGGGGCGCAGCACAGGACCGCAGCATCGCACCGTCACCGCGTTGGCGGACGCGCTTGCACTGCAAGAGGAAGCTCGCCGGCAGCTGATCGATCTGGCCCGCGAAGGCAGGCTGCAGAGCCACTGGACACGTCCTGGTGGTCTGTGTGAACTGCCCAGGGTCGTTGCGGACTTCACTGGTCGCAGCGCGGAACTGATCTGGATGAGCGAACTGGTGTACGCCGAGAGTTCGCCGGGCGTGGGGGTGGTGGGGCTCATCACCGGCTCCGCGGGCCTGGGCAAGACGTCCGTCACTGTCCGTGGGGCTCATACGGTGCGTCCGAGCTTTCCGGGCGGGGTGTACTTCATCGATCTGTTCGGGATGTCCCAGCACCCGTTGTCTTCCGATGACGCGTTGTCGGTGCTCCTGCGCGCACTGGGTGTCCCGGCCCCACAGGTCCCCGGCGGCCTTCAGGAGCGGGCATCGCTGTACCGCTCGCTGCTGCACGACAAGCGGGCTCTGGTCGTTCTTGACAACGCCGCTTCCGAGCAGCAGGTGAGGCCCCTGCTGCCGACCGAGGGTGTGAGCAGGGCGTTGGTCACCTCCCGGCGGTTACTGGCGGGCCTCGAGGGCGTGCGCAGGCTTGTCCTCGGCCCGCTGGCGTCACCCGACTCCATGCGACTGCTGACCGGAGTTCTGGGGGAACGCGCCGTATCCGACGAGGAATCGGCACTCACCCGGCTCGCGGAACTGTGCGGTGGGCTGCCGCTGGCCCTGCGGATCATCGGCAACCGGCTGGCGAGCCGGCCCGAATGGGACGCGGCCGAACTCGCCAGTCGGCTGGCCGACGAGGAGAGTCGGCTCGATCAGTTCAAGGCCGGGGACCTCAAGATCGCCAACGCGTTCGGCATGTCGTACGAGCAGCTCTCAGACCGCGCGCGGCGGCTTTTCCGCCGCCTGGCCGTGGTACCGGGCCGGGACTTCGACGCAACTCTGGCGGCCGTGGCCGGGGGGATGGCGATGGAGGACGCCTGGAACGCGCTCGATGACCTGGTCGACCTGGGCCTGCTGCAGGACAGCAGCTCGGGTCGTTATCGCTTCCACGACCTGGTTCGCCTGTTCGCCCGCAACCGGTTCAAGGAAGAGGAGTCCCCGGCCGGACGTGAGGCCGTGACGGGCACGGTGACGTCGTGGCTGCTGCGCATGGCGACCATGGCGGGGCGCTGGTTCGAACCCGGTTACGGATGGCCCGACCGCCCTGACCCCGATCTCGCTGTCCTGGCAGCGGCGGAAGAGGCCGACGGGTGGCTGCGCGCGAACGCGGACAACTGGGTGGGGGCGATGCGGGCCGCGATGAGCGGCAGCAAAGAGCACTCCCTCGTCCTGGACTGCGCGGAGTCGATGCACTGGTTCTCGGAACGGTGGGTGCACAGCCCGCACTGGCACGAGGTCTTCACGCTCGGCTCGCGGGCTGCCGCAGCTCAGGGCGACCTGGCGCAGCAGGCGACGCAGCTGAACTATCTGGCGTGGTTCCACTCGGTGCCGCCGGCAGCTCCTGAGGCCGCGCTGCGGTGCGCGGACGAGGCCCTGGAACTGGCCACCCGGAGTGGAGCCACGGCGCAGATCGCCTGGTCCCTCGAGTACACCGCGGGCGCACTGCTCCAGCTCGGAAAGCCCGGCGAAGCCAGCACGTTCTCATCCCGGGCAGCGGAGACGTTCAAGAGCATCGGCGACACGGACTGCTACGTCCAGTGCCTCGCCAACGTCGCCCACTGCCTTCGCAGCCAAGGACGCTACGCCGAGGCGCTCGAGCAGTACCGCACAGGGCTCGCGCTGATAGACGACGAGGGCTCGGGGATGACGCCGAGTGTCGCGCTCCACAGCCGGCCCTTCGCGCTGATCCGCATCGGCCAGTGCCTGGGACACCTCGGCCGCCGCACCGAGGCGATCACCATGCTCGACGCGGCGATCGGCCTGCTGGACACACTCCAGATCTCCGACTTCCGACAGGCCGGGGCCCTTGCGGAGCTGGCCTCGCTGCTGGCGGACGAGGGACGCACCGACGAGAGTCGCCTCACCTACGCGCGAGCGGCACAGGTATACGAGGCGATCGGCGACACCGAAGCCCGTCATCGCTGCCACGTCCTGGCCACCGGCGGTTCCTGATCGCGGAATTCCGGCATCCCGCAACTCTGCGTGCTGCTCTGCGTGTTCCGGCCGTCGGCGCGCGACTTGGATGGAGCTCGCCGGACAGGCATGGGGCCTGCCCCTCGAGACGGGACATGATCATGACGGCCATCAGGAACATCGTGCTCGTCCACGGCGGCTTCGTGGACGGATCAGGCTGGCAGGGCGTCCACGAGCACCTCACCGCCGACGGCTACCGGGTAGCCGTCGTACAGAACCCGACTCTGTCACTGGCCGGTGACGTCGCGGCCACCCACCATGTCCTCGACGGCCTCGACGGTCCGGCCGTGCTGGTCGGCCATTCGTACGGCGGCGTCGTCATCACCGAGGCCGGCAACCACCCGAACGTCGCCGCACTCGCCTATATCGCCGCGTTCGCCCCGGACAAGGGCGAGTCGGTCGGCTCGCTGATCGCCGACCCGCCGCCCGGCGCGCCGGTCCCGCCGATCCTGCCGCCCCAGGACGGTTTCCTGTTCCTGGACCGGGACAAGTTCGCGGCGTCGTTCGCCGCCGATGTGCCCGAGGCGCAGGCGGCGTTCATGGCCGACTCCCAGGTCCCCTGGGGTGTCGACGCGCTCGGCGGGGCGGTCTCCGAGCCGGCCTGGCGGACCAAGCCGTCCTGGTACCTGGTCGCCACCGACGACCGCATGATCCCGCCGCCGGCGCAGCGCGCCATGTCCGAGCGGGCTGGCGCGACCGTGTCCGAAACCCCGGGCAGCCACGCCGTCTACGTCTCCCGCCCGGCCGTCGTGGCCGCCGTCATCGCGCAAGCCGCCGAGAGCCCGGGCGGCCAGTCCTAGCAGTCGCACCACGGCTTGTCCGGGCGGTGACTGCGCCCGGGCGAGACTCACTCCCCCCTTCCCGCCCCGGCGCCCCGGGCGCCGCATGCTCGGCGGGCCGGGCCTCTGCAGCAGCAATCCGGCCTACGCGGACTGGATCCACCACACGATCAGGCACGAGCGGCACACCTCATCAGCCTCAGATCCTGAACCGCGCCACACGCAGGCGCGGCATCCCGGCGCCGGCGGGGTGCGGGCGAAGCTGCCGCTCCTGAGGGTCGCCTGCGGACACTTCGCACACGCGGCGAGGCGGGCTGCCCGGTGCGTCCGACTGTCAGACGTTGCGGAACGCCCCCCGGCGGCGGGAGCCGTCGGGGCCGCCGCGCGGTGGATCAGCGCCGGCAAGCTGATCTCCTTTCACGGGCGTGGTGCCATCCCGGTGAAGAGAGCGTCGAGCGTCCGGTCGACGTACGCGTGGGTCAGCGGTTCCTGCGTGATCAGCAGGCGGAAGTACAGCGGTCCGGAGAGGATCGCCATGGCCAGTTCCAGGTCGAAGTCGGGCGATAGCTGTCCCTGGTCGCGGGCTGCCTTCAGGCGTGTGACGGTCTTGTCCGCTTGCGGGGCGATGAAGTGTTCGTTGAGGGCGGCGGCAACGCCGGGGTCGTGCTGGGCTTCGCCGATCAGTGACTGGAAGAGGGGCCGGACCGGCTCCGAGGCCAGGAGGTCGACGGCCTCGTAGATCTGCTGGCGCAGGTCTACGAGGACGTCGCCGGTGTCGCGGTAGTCCAGTCCTGCTTCGTTGAGCGACAGCAGTGAGTCGAGCAGCAGGGCGCCCTTGGAGGGCCATCGGCGGTAGATGGTGTGCTTGCCGACACCGGCCCGGGTGGCAATCGCTTCGATGCTGAGCTTGGCGTAGCCGAGTTCCTGGCCCAGTTCCAGCGTCGTTCGCTTGATCGATTCGGTCAGGTCCGGGCCGCTGCGGCGGGCGTTGGTCATGTTGCCACTCTAGCGGCACGGCACGTGCCGTTCTTGACACGGACTCCATGAGCCGTGCACGCTGCTCTCAAGAACGGCACGGCACGTGCCGTTCCATATTGAGGGTGGGTGTATGGACGCTGACGTGATCATTGCGGGTGTGCGGCCGACAGGCCTGATGCCGACCGGGGCACTACGCACCGCAGGCGTACACCCCGCTGGTCCTGGAGCGGCAACAGCGGTTGCGCGAGACGCCGCGGGCGAACGGCCTGGGCGGGCAGATCCTGCAACTGCTGCACTACCGGGGCATGCCGGCAGCCCTC
Organism: Streptomyces sp. NPDC051214; assembly: GCF_040682375.1. Lineage (NCBI taxonomy): Bacteria > Bacillati > Actinomycetota > Actinomycetes > Kitasatosporales > Streptomycetaceae > Streptomyces > Streptomyces sp. NPDC051214. Next base: position 136,822 of record NZ_JBFBAT010000012.1, on the reverse strand, counting down.
CAAGCAGCCAGCTGCGCCCCTCACCCCCCTCTCTGGTTTCCGTTCGGTGACGTGCATCTGAACGTCAGGGACCTGACGGATCCACCCATGCACTCGGCCCCGGTATCGCCCCTGACGGGTACCTTCGCACCCGACTTCACCCTGGGCAGAGGCCACGGCACGACCGGCGTCGCGCAACTCCTGTACCCCGCACGCCCGGTGTTCCTTGACCTCGCAGACCGTCCGACCTCCGCGAGATCGCCGAGGGCTGGGCACACCGCGTCGACGTGCACTACGCCCGCACCGATCACCGGTCGGCCGACGCCCTCCTGATCCCTCCGGACGCCCACATCGCCTGGGCTGCATCCGCCGACACATCCTGCTACACCCCCGCAGCCGCACCCGCACTGCGACAAGCACTCTTCGCCTGGCTCGGACATCCGCCAGAACCAGGAGCGCCCGCCCCACCGGCCGGCAACGGATCGCACACTGACCACACGCACACGACAAGGACATCGACCATGCCCGTAGTCACCGACCCCACAACGCTTCACCCGATGCCCGGCCAGCCCCGGGTGGTGCTCCTCAAGCCGTTGATCACATCCCCGCTGATCGAGGTCGGGGAGTACTCCTATTACGACGACCCCGACGATGCGACGGCGTTCGAATCCCGCAACGTGCTCTACCACTACGGACCGGAGAAGCTGGTCATCGGCAGGTTCTGCGCGCTGGGCACCGGGGTGCGTTTCCTCATGAACGGCGCCAACCACCGCATGGACGGCCCCTCGACCTTCCCCTTCCCCAGCATGGGCGGTTCCTGGACCGACCACTTCGACCTGCTCACCGACCTGCCCAACCGCGGGGACACCGTCGTCGGCAACGACGTCTGGTTCGGGCACAGCACGACCGTCATGCCGGGCGTGCGCATCGGACACGGCGCGATCATCGCCAGCGGCTCCGTGGTCACCAGGGACGTCCCCGACTACGGCATCGTCGGCGGCAACCCGGCACGCCTCATCCGCACCCGTCACAACGACCGGGACATCGCCCGGCTGCTCGCGCTGGCCTGGTGGGACTGGCCGGTGGAGCACCTCACCCGGCACATAAGGACTCTCATGTCCGGCAGCGTCGACCAGCTGGAGAACGCAGCCCCCACCCTCCCGCGCCCGTAAACCTCCCGCGCACCCCGCGTCCTCCCCTTCCCGCCTCCCGGAAGAGCAACCAGCATGCCCACCGCTACCGACCGAACCCCCTTCACCGACTGGCTCCACGACCATGCCACCGTGCTCCGCCACCTCGACCCAGCAGCGCCCCTGGACGACCTGGAACCGCTGCGCGACCTCCTCGACGGCGCCCGGGTGGTCGCCCTGGGCGAGCACTCCCACTTCATCGACGAGTTCGCCGCGATGCGCCAGCGCATCCTGCGCTTCCTCGTCGAACGCTGCGGCTTCACCGTCCTTGCCTTCGAGTACGGCTTCTGCGAAGCCACCCCCCTCGACGCCTGGGCCCGGGGCCATGGAGCCGACGACGATCTCACCACGCTCCTGGCGTCATCGGTTCCCATCGGACTCCCCGAGCCCTTGCGTTTCCTCCGCCGGCACAACCGCACCGCCGCAACACCGGTTCTTCACGGGAATCGACATCCCGGCCGCCGGCGGTTCGCTGCTCCCCGCCCTGGCCCCCGTCGCCGACTACCTCCGCCACACCGACCCGGAAACCCTGCCGATGGTCCAGGCCGCGATCACCATCGCCGCATCCTTCGCCGGTGACTCCGCGGCCGTGGCCGCACCCGCGTGGGCGCGCCTGACCACCAGCGAACAGGTCACCCTCACCGCACTGTTGACACGGCTGCACATCCGCTTCCGTGCCCTGAAACCGCTGTACCTCTCCCGTGGCGACCAGCACGGCTACGACAGCGCTCTGCGCTGCCTGGAAGCCGCCTGCCATGGCGACTACACCTTCCGCGCCATGGCCGCGCTCTTCGCCGGAGAGGGCCTCACCGCCGACACCTCCGCCCGTGACCTCTACATGGCCGAGTCGGTGCTGTGGCATCTGCGCCGCTCCGACTCCACGGCCCGCGTTGTCCTGGTGGCCCACAACGCCCACATCCAGAAGACACCGATCTTCTTCGACGGCCACCTCACCGGGCTCCCCATGGGACAGCACCTGCACAGCGCCCTGGGCGACGCATACTTCGCGCTCGGCTTGACAAGCGTCACGGGGCACACGGCCGAGATGCGCCGCAACGAGGAGGCCGCATTCGGATTCGACATCCATGACACCCCCGCTGGAGCCGCCCGTGCCGCAAAGCATCGAAGCGGCCTTCGCCGACACCGGGCTGGGACTGGCCGTGGCCGATCTCCGGCAGGCCCGGGACATCAACCTGAGCGGCCCCGAGCACATCCGAATGCAGAGCATCTATCAACGCACCCCGGTCATCGAGGCGTTCGACGGCATCCTCAGCACCCCCACGTCCACCGTTACCGCCCTGGAGAAGCCATGACCAGCAGGTTCACCGAATTGGTCGTCGACTGTCACGATCCGCAGCGGCTCGCGGCCTTCTGGTGTGAAGTCCTGGACTTCACGGTGCTCGACCGCAGCGAGGGCAAGGTCGAGATCGGCTCCTGGGAGCCGACCGCCGAGGAGGTCCGCACGAGCCAGATGCCGCCCACCCTTGTCTTCATCCAGGTGCCTGAGGCCAGGATCGTGAAGAATCGCCTCCACCTCGACGTCAGCCCCATCGACAACAGCACCGAGGAGGAAGTCGCCCGGCTGATCAGCCTCGGTGCCACCAGGGCGGACGCGGGCCACGACCCCGCCCGCAGCTGGGTGGTCATGGCCGACCCCGAGGGCAACGAGTTCGATGTCCTGCGCACCCTGGCACCAACTCCCCACGTCACACCCCCTGCATAGTCGGCACATGAGCATCCGCCCGAAACCACCGACGCGCGGCCCTGAAGGGCGCGCATGCCCGGCGGATGGGTCCGCCTGTTTCCCACCGACCACCCGTACGTCGGGACCGACCTCCTGAGAGCCGCAGGGGGCCATGAGGCACGCAAGGGAGTCAGCACTCAGCAGCTGTCAACTGGGGCGGCCCGACTTGTCGTCGACGGAGGGAGACGGGGCGCCGGCGGAAGGTCAGGCAGGCCTGGCGGCCCAAATGTCGAAGATCAACTGCGGTTAGGGTGTGCGCATGTCACGTGTGCGCGTCACCCTCGTCACCGCCCTTGCCGGGATGGCTCTACTCACCGCCTGCTCGTCGGCCAGCAACGAGGCGGGTACCGGTGATCAGGCGGACAAGCAGCAGGCTGTTCCCGCCTCGAAGGCGAAGCCGATCAAGGATCTCTCCCAGGCCCACCTCACGCAGGCTCTGCCAGGCGACGGCGAAACCCTTTCCGGCTACTCCCTGCACGGGGACAAGTCGGTGACGGAGGGACCGTACTGCAACGCTTCGCCGGACGCGGACTCCGCGCCAGCAGGCTGGGTCCGCGGCAGCGACTCCTCGTACGAGTACAACGGCTCCACGACCAACATGGCGCACGTGGCGATCTGTCTCTTCGACTCGGCTGGTGCCGCCCACACGCAATTCGCGAAGTGGACGGGCACCAAGCCGGACGAGCGGCACGCCCCCAAGAAGCCCATTGGCGACGAGAACACGCTGGTGATGATCAGCGACGATTCCGTCTACGGGTACGTCCGCTCGGGCAACGCCAACATCCGGGTCCGGATCGAAGGCGGCGCTGCGGGCGACCCCTCGGGCACGCAGGCCATGCTCGCCGCGACACTCGAGCGCCTCCAGCAGCTACAGGAGGGCAAGCCTGCGACCGCAACAGCCGCTGACGTACAGGCCGCCACGCGTCAGTAGCTTCGCCGGGTGTGAGGAAACGCTCATAAAGGGAACTGCTGTCTTATGCAGCAGTTCACGGATCTGCGTCTCGACCGCGTCCACAACCGAGCCCCTCGGCGCCCGCTGGTACTTCAGTCCACGCCTGACCCGCCCGACCACATGGAGAACCATGTGCCGCCGACCAAAGCGGAAGCCCCGGCCTCGGGGCCGGCGACACGCAAGCGCCTCGCCGCGGTGAGAAACTGCGCGGCGCGGCAACGGGCGGTGGCCCGCCGGATGCGGGTGGATGCCGCCCGGATGCGTGCACTCTACGCGGCTGCCTCCGCCGAGTTCGGCCGGGACCCCAGGTGAGGCCGCATCATCCCTAGCACGCGGCAACCCGACCCGGCTAGCACACTCCTGGTGCGGCCACGCTCCGGCCTGGTTTCGGCGGCAGGCGCAGGCGCGGGCGCGGCTGTTGCACGTCCGCGGAACGCAGCTGTAGCCGACAGCCAAAACGCCCCGCAGCGCCGCCCATGTACTGGCACTTGCCCTGGGGCAGACCTCTCACCCACCGGTGTCGTGGCCCGCGCCCCCCTCAAACCGAGCCGCAGGGCTCAAACGCGCGCTCGCCCGCTGCCTTCCTCCGAGCGAGCACAAGCCATACCAGGAGACTCACAGCTGCTTCGGGGCACCGGACTTCGCCCCCCACCGGCCTGAGCGCACGCACGACATCCCTCCACCAACGTCAGTATCAGACAGGCGCTTGGCTGATTTTCCCATCGTGAGCAGTCTGTGCCGTCTACGAGGGTGCCCTCGCCTTCGATCCATGGCGCCGGGCAGCCAGAGCAGGTCCCCCTCCGACGCGCATGTCCAGGCGGTCGGCCTCGGCCTCATATGATCAGCATCCCGGCGCCGCGGCGGTGTGCCCGCGCCGGAAGAGCAGTGCCGGAGGGGAAGATATGCGCAAGACGGTCGTTGGAGTCGCTGTGGCCATGGCGGCTGCGCTGCTTACAGGGTGCGGCGGCGGTGGTGACGACGCGAAGGCCGATGCCGGCAGTTCGACGAAGCCGACGAAGGAACCCGCGAAGACGGCGAGCAAGTGGGGCAAGCCGAAGACCTACGAAGTGACCGTCGCGGTCGAAGGCGAAGGCAAGCCCCTCATCACCTACGTGACGGACACCCTGCACTCCCAGCAGGCCACGCTCCCCTGGAAGAAGACCACCGAGGTGACGCTCAAAGGCGCGTTCCTCAAATCGGGCATCAATCTGTCCGTGGGGGCCCAAGCCGTGATGACTCCCAGCGGATCGTTCGACTTCCCGCCGTGCAGCATCAAGGTCGACGGGAAGACCGTCGCCAAGTACGCAGGCGGCGGATCCTCAAAGGGCTGCAAGTACCACTTGAAGTAGCGGGAAGGATGTATGCGGCCTCAGCGAGATCCTTCTCGACGGGGCCGCATGCTGTCGGGTGATACGTCAGGCCCCCTTGCGTACCGCCCGCATCTCCTAGCCCGGTTCGTTGCCCTGCAACCCCGGCTCTCGCCACATCCGTGGTCAGTCCGTGTCCGATTTCGGAGCGCACGCCGGACGCAACCGGGCTCTCACTTGCCCTCGTCAGCTGGCGGTGGGCCAGGAGAGCAGGAGCTGGGCGATCTTGTCACGGGTGCAGTCGCGGCTGGTCAAAAGGTCGCGCAGCTTGGTCGCCTCAATCCGCGTCGTGGATCCTGTTGGTTCGCAGGCCCGACGCTGCCTCGCCCCCCCCCTTTCTGGTCGTCCCGTCGGGGCCTCGACCCTCCTTGCCCAAGGCGTCGAACTTTTGGAGGAGGTCGTGGGCGATACGGGCACGGCATGCGGCTTCGGCTTCGGGCTACGACGCAGGCGTCTCGTGCCTTGCGCCTCCAAGACGTGGTCGCGTCGCTCTCCGCTCCAACAGCGCACAGAGTTCACTCCTCCTGCCAAGTCGTTGGTGGTAAAGGCGAGCAGGGCGAGGGCGCACACGCCGGGGTGGCGGTGTCGGACCTTGGCCTCGTGAAGGTGTCAGGGACGGCCTGGGCAACGCCGGGGCGGCCTGGTCGAGGAGTTTCTCCGGAGGCTGGCCGAGTTTGTGGTTGCAGATCCCAATAGACCGGCCGCAGGTCGGGGTTGAGGCCTCGAGCGGCTGGCGCTACGCGGACGTTGGTCTTGTCATCGTCGTGGTTCAGCGCCATTAGGGAGGGGTGCCGTGCGTCGGCCTCGACGAGCACGCCCCGTCCAGAACCGGCGCTTGCGATGAGGCGAATCTCCGGCTGCGAAACGGTGTTGGCAGCCTCGTCGGCAGCTCCGGGCGTTGGTCGCAACTAGCACACCTAGGTGGCGCGAATCATGACGCTGGTGACGCCGATGGTCATCGGATCTCGTTGTCGGGTTGCTGCGCGTCGTAAGCCTGGCGGGCATGGGCGATGGCGTCTCGGTGCTCGAGTGACCAGTCGGCCAGTGCCTTGACGAGGTGCGTCAGGCTCGCGCCGGTCTCGGTAAGTCGGTAGTCGACCTGGGCAGGCACAGTTGGGTAGACGGTCCGCATTACCAGCCCGTCGCGTTCCAGCCTGCGCACGGTCAGCGTCAGCATCCGCTGGGAGATTCCATCGATGGCGCGCTGAAGTTGCCGGAAGCGCCGCGCCCCGTTCGCAAGCTCGACGATCACGAGGACCGACCACTTGTCGCCCACGCGGTCGAGCACGTCGCGGATCCCGCAGTCGGGGTGGTCCGGTTGCCCGCACGGCTCCAACTCTGCGGGGCCAGCGGTTACATCGGTGTGCGTCACTGACATGAAAGTGCCTCCTTGTGGGCCGACCGCGGCCGGTTCAAGATCACGGTAGTTACTGAAGAGAACCACGGTAGGAGATTGAACCGCAATGATCATGGTGACCGGCGCTAACGGACAGCTCGCCTCCCTCACGCTCAAGGAGTTGGCCGACCGGAAGGTGCCCGCCCTGGGTGGCAGCCGAACACCCGCGGACGGGCAGCGCCACTTGGACTTCGACACCCCCACCAGCCTGGACCTCACCGGTGTTACGACCTTGGTCCTGGTCTCGGCCGGGTATGCCGAAGACGACCAGGTCATCGCTCGTCACCAGGCCCTTCTTGACGCTGCGGTACGCGACGGCGTCGCGCACGTGATCTACACCAGCCTGACCGGCACCGGGGATCACCTCGGGTTCGCGCTCGCCCACCGCGCCACTGAGGACCTGGTCAAGGCCAGCGGTCTCGGGTGGACGATCTTGCGCAACGGGCTCTACGCCGAGCTCTTCGGAGCGTTGCTGACGTGGACGCCCGATGGCCTGGAGTCACCTTTTGGCGATGGCGCTCTCTCTGCGGTGGCTCGCGCGGACCTGGCCGCAGCCGCAGCCATCGTTGCCAGCCATCCGACCGCGCACGTCGACAAGACCTACGACTTGGTCGGCGACCCGATCACCGCCGGCGACATCGCCGAACATCTCCACGTCGCCCACCGAGCCATCGCGCTCAGCGAGTACCGCGCCCGGCTCCTCGCGGACGACGCACTGCTGCCGTTCCAGCCGCCGATGCTCGCCTCGATCGCCACCAGCGTCCGCCATGGGTTCCTCAGCAACTCCAGTTCCGACCTCGTGGGCCTGCTCGACCGACCGCTCACCGACGCGCTGGCCGTTGCGGCGGACACCGCAGCTGCGATGCGTCCCGGCGGACGCTGACGCGGATGGTCATCACATCGCGCCACTGTCCCTCATAGGTCGTCGGCGGCTGGTCGAACGCTGCCTTACCCGTCCCATCGCGCACGTGGCCGCTGAGATGTGCATCTGTCGTGCGTGCGCATCGTAGTGGGTCAACCACTACCGCCAGGATGGAGAACTCGGCCTCTTGGACCGCTTTTCGGCCCCTCACCGCCAGCCGACAGCAATTCCAGCTCACACAGCCGGCAGCGTCCGATCATTCCCCACTGGTCAACATCTCGCCGAGCTCTCAGGCGAGTTGCCTCGATCTCGATCCGTTGTGCAATGCGAGCGGTCGACGTCCTGCCGGCTCCGTGCAGATCGGGCGGGGGCGAGATTGGAGGCACCAATCCAAGGTTCAGACATCTTCTTCTTGGTACCGATGGGGGCAGGTCAGGGGCGTGAGGAGGGGCATCGCGACGCGCTGGCAGCGGTCAGAGAATGGACGGCTGGCCTGTTAACAGCGGAACCGGGCAGCAACACCGCATGAAGCCCAAACCGCATTTCAGGTTGGTCGCAACCACTCTCGATGCGCCGAACCCGCATGAGCTGGCGCAGTTCTATCAGGGCCTGCTCGGATGGCCGGTGCAGAAGGAGGAACAGAGCTGGGTTGAGATCGCAGCGCCCGACGGCAGCGCCGGACTGTCGTTCCAAACGGAGCCGCTCTTCACACGTCCGCAGTGGCCTTCCAGACGGTCAGAGCAGCAGATGATGATGCATCTGGACATCGAGGTGAACGATCTGCCAGCAGCCGTCGAGCGGGCTCTTGCTCTGGGGGCAACCGTGGCCGACTTCCAACCTCAGGCAGATGTGCGCGTCCTGTGCGACCCGGCGGGCCACCCGTTCTGCCTCTTTGCGCGCACCGGGCCGAGCGTTTGACAGCCGGGTGCAGGTGGTGCTTCTCCGATAGTTGGTGAGGGCTGCGACGAGGGCGAGGAAGGGGGGAATGTGACAGTCGCTGGTCCGGGTGCTGACCGACCAGTGCGCCACCACCCAGCAGAGCGCCCTGGACCTGACCGGCGTGCACTACCTCCCCAAGAGTGCCCTGGAGACCCTGGTCGACTTCGCCAACAACCTCCAGGCACCCCAGCGCCTGGTCATCCGAGCCTCCCCGAACTGGCGCTGCGAGAAAGGCATAGCGGGAGGCGGGTGGGATCAGATCGAAGGCCTACGAGCCGTCGACGCCAGCTGACGGCCTTTGGTGATGGGGGGCGCCCGTGGGGTTGCGGGCGGGAGGGCGAGGTGTGCTACTCGGTCTCCGAGGGGTGGGCTCGCAGCCGAACGGGTGGCATTGAGAGGGTGAATTCGCGGGCGATGACGTCTCGGGCCACGTTGCTGAGCAAGACCCGGTGATCGGGGGCGTGATGGCGCAGGACATCTGAGGGGCGGTAACGTCCCTTGCGAGCCCCTCCTCCACCCCCTGGGCGTGCTGTCGGACTGCTGCTGGCCGAGATGGCGTCGAGTTCGCTGCGTACCTGGTCGGCGAGCAGGCCCGTATGCCCCGGGAGCCCCCCGCCAGACGATCTGTTGGGGGACGTCGCGCAGTTTGGTGTTGGTGCGCACCGAGACATTGCGGAGGACCTTCCCCGCATCGTCGGGGCTCAGCTGTCCCAGCGCGATGACGACGCCGATCGCCTGGTCGTTTGTGGCCTGTGACCACACGACCTGCTTCAACTGCTCGTCCTCATCCTGCAGTTCCTGTACCGTCCCGGATTCGTCGGCTGCAGGTTCGTGCGTATAGGCAGTGCGGTGGGCGTCGAAGGTCAAGGCTGCCCTCCGGAGTCTGGCGATGGAACGTTGCCCACAGAGTTCCGATTGATCATGACGAGCGCAACACCGGCCCCCAGGCCGGGCAGCGAAGGCATTGAGCGACAGCGGCGGCACCAGTACGTTCGAAGGTCCCGCATCAACTTTCCACCAGCCTGGAGGAACAGTGCTCAAAGGCATGACGGCCGTCATCACGGGCGGATCCCGGGGGATCGGCCGGGCGATTGTTGAACGCCTGTGCCGTGAGGGGGCCGACGTGGTCTTCAACTACGCCACCAGTGAGGAAGCTGCGGCCGATGTCGTGCGCGTCGTCCAGGCGGACGGCGGCAAGGCACGAGCGGTGTGTCTTGACCTGAAGAAGCCGGACGCGCCAGAGCGGCTGATGGAAGCCGCAGAGACGCATCTCGGCGGCCTGGACATCCTGGTCAACAACGCGGCGATGGCCTTCAGCCCCGCCCCACTCGCCCAGACCGAGGTGGAGGTTTTCGACAGCGTGATGGCGGTCAACACCAGGTCGGTCTTTCTGACGATGCGTTACGCAGCCAGGAAGATGCGTGACGGCGGGCGGATCGTGAACATCTCCACCATGAACACCGTGCGTCCCGTGCCAGGTATCGGGCCGTATGCCGCCAGCAAGGGCGCGATCGAGCAGCTGACCGCGGTCGTCGCCCGGGAGCTCGGGCCACGGGGCATCACGGTCAATACCGTCTCTCCCGGCGCGACCGACACGGAAATGCTCCGTGGCGCCAATCCCGCAGAGGCGCTCCAACGGGTCGCCGGCATGACACCTCTGGGCCGTCTCGGGGAGCCGTCCGACGTGGCCGCTGTCGTCGCGTTCCTCACGAGTCCGGAGGGCAGATGGATCACCGGCCAGAACCTGCGGGCGACGGGCGGCCTGGCCTGAGCGCGGCTCGCGGACCCATGACAGCGGCACGGTCGGGTCCGCCGGTAAATGCCTCGACATCGGGTGCAGTGATCGGGGACGCTTCGCACGATGACCAGAATCGACGACACACCGCCCGCGTGGGACGAGCGCAGTCAGCTCACCACCTTCCTCGACTACACCCGCGCCAGCGCCCGCGCCAAATGCGAAGGAGTCTCCGCGGAGAACGCACGCAAGGCGCTCCTGCCGGATTCACCGCTGATGACCATGAGCGGACTGATCAACCACCTGCGCTGGGTCGAGTACTACTGGTTCCAAGTGGTATTCCTCGGCGAAGAGGACTTGGCCCCCATGACGGACGAGGACCCCGACCGCGAAATGCGGATCGCCGTCGACTTCCCGCTCACACAGCTGCTTGACGAATACGCCGAACAAAGCGCCCGCTACCGCGAACTGGTCGCCAAGAACAGCCTGGACAAGCAGGCCGAGGGAACCATCCGCAACGGCCTCCACGTTGACCTGCGCTGGATCCTCCTCCATCTCACCGAGGAGACAGCACGCCACAACGGCCACCTGGACATCCTGCGCGAGATGCTCGACGGCGCGACCGGCAACTAGATCCGGCGCCAAGTCTTCGGGGTTCAGCGTACGGGTGCCGGTGCGCGGGAGGAGTGCCGGTGCCCGGCCGCCGGGGTGGTGGCGTCCAGGGTCGGGCCCGGGCGTCAGCCGGCGTCCAGCAGGCTATGCAGGGCAATGTCAGATCGCAGGGCGCGAGGCTGTACAGGTGGGGTTCGGCGGGCGATACAGACGGCGCCGGTGTGGCCGCCCTGCTCCACACCCAATCTCCAGCTCCGCTTCATGACGTGAGCGCCGTCAGGCTCGGGCCGCAACTTGTGTCAAATGCCAGATATAGCCGCGTACGTGCCAAGCAGGCCTGCGATCTCTTCACTCTTGCCGCGCCAACAGCAAGACTCAAGGTGGCATGGTTGATCGACTGACGGGCCGGACCCTCCGAGTCCGTGTTGGGGGGACTTACATGCGTACTCGTACATTTGCAGCTTCGGCCGTTTTGATCCTGTGCACGGTGATGGGATCGGCTGCTTGCTCATCACCTTCGGAGGGCAATCCGTCCTCCGGCACCTCGACCTCGGACGAACAAGGCAAGAGCCAGCGTCAAGCGAACAGGGGCGCACCCGATGCCGACCCCTCAGCCTGCGCGACGTCCAGCGAAGAGATCCCGGAAGGCTGCGAGGCCGACATCGATGTAGCCGAGATGGGCGAGGCAACTCCCGCCACAGAGCCGCCTGCGACGAATGCGTGGGTGCCCCCGACAAAGTAACTGCCCCTATGCCGGGCGGCCTCGCTCGAAGCGGGAGCGTCGGAGCCGGCAGGGCCGAGCGTGCCGTCGGCGAACCCGCAGTGCCCGAGGCCCCTGGTCAGCGCTGAGTCGCGGATACCGCCGCGTGTGCCTCGGCCCGCAGAAGTTCGGCGTCGGGCTGTTCGCTTGCCCAGGCGACATGGCCGTCGGGGCGGATGAGCGCGGCACGCACGGTGGACCAGGCGGGGCGCGGGTCGGGCCGGTGTGCAGTGTGCGTGACGATGTGAGCAGTGGAGGGCTGTGCGGGGGTGCCGGTGAAGTGCAGCAGGACGTGGCGGCCGGCCCGGAGCAGTGTGAAGAGGTCGGTGTTGTGGCCGAGTTCGAGGTTGGGTGCGCGGTCTCCGGTCAGGGGGTGGTGGTGTGCTGGGGCCGGGTAGGTGACGGCGAGTGCGGAAAGTCGTTCGGCCAGGGTTCGGGAGAACTCGGGGACGGTGGCGATGAGTTGGCTCAGGAGTGTGCGTAGGTCCTGGCCCTCCGCCGAGTAGGCGTTCATCAGTGCCGTCTGGGCGCGGGTGCTGAGCAGCAGGTCGGCGCCGACCGGGTGGCGTTCGGTGTGGTAGCTGTCCAGGAGTCCGGCGGGGGCGGTGCCTGCCACGGTGGCGGCCAGTTTCCAGCCGAGGTTCGTGGCGTCCTGGATGCCGACGTTGAGGCCCACGCCACCGGCCGGGTAGTGCATGTGCGCCGCGTCGCCCGCGAGGAGGACGCGGCCCCTGCGGTACTCGGCGGCCTGGCGGGTGGCGTTGCCGAACCGGGAGAGCCAGCTCGGGTCACGCATGCCGAAGTCGGTGCCGGCGATCCGGGTCACCTTGGCGCGCAGCCCGTCGAGGGTGAGTTCGCCGGGGTGGCCGGTGCCGTTGCTGTCGGGGTCACCACCGACGATCCGGTGGATGCCGCCCGGCATCGGGACGACCATGACGCCGCCGGTCGGGCCTGACACGGCCAACACCGCTTCCTGCGGAGGGTTGTCAAGGACGACGTCGCCCAGAAAGCCCCAGGTGGTGGCGTCGTTACCGGGGAAGTCGATGCCCGCCGCTTCGCGCACGGTGCTTCGGGTGCCGTCGCAGCCGACGATGTAGTCGGCGCGCAGTGTGTAGGGGCCGTCGGGGCCGGTTGCCTGCACGCTCACCCCCTCTTCGCCCTGGGTAAGTCCGGTCACTTGGTGCCCGCGCCGGATCGTTGCTCCGGCCGCGTGCGCGTGCTCCTCCAGTAGCTCCTCGGTGCGGGCCTGCGGCAGGGCGAGTGTGAAGGGGTAGGGGGTGTCGAGGCCCCTGAAGTCCAACCGGTCGTCGAGCCCGCCGAAGTGGCCGCTGGGGATGCGCCGCCCTTCCGCGAGGAAGGGCTCCAGCACACCCCGGGTGGCCAGTGCCTCCAATGTGCGCGGATGGATGGTGAGTGCCTTGGAGTGGGGATCCCGCTCGCGGCGAGCTTCCAGGACGGTGACGGGTATGCCGCCCAGCCGCAGTTCGGCGGCCAGCCACAGCCCGGTGGGGCCACCTCCTGCGATGACGACGTGCTCGTGCTCCATGACAGCTCCTCAAAAGTTTCTTGGTCAGTGACCAAGACAGCGTGCACCCAGTAGACTAGGTCGGTGACCAAGGAGCAAGCGCAGGATCTCGCCCGCACACGGCTCGACCCCGGAACGGTGGTGCGAGCGGCCCTGGAACTGCTGGAGGAGAAAGGCGCGGACGGGCTCTCGATCCGCGGCATCGCGGACCGGCTCGGCGTCCGGATGAACACAGTGCTCTGGCATGCGAAGACCAAAGCGCGGCTGACGGAGCTGATGGCGGACGCGATCGTGGCCGGGGCGCCGGTGGACGGACTGCCCGAGCCCTGGGAACCACGGGTGCGCGAACTGCTCCACCGCTACCGCCGCGCCTTGCTGGCCCACCGGGACGGAGCCAGGATCGTGGCCGGTACCTACGCCGCGGAACCCGCCACCCTCCGCTTCGCCGACCTGATGACCGAGGCGCTACTGGCCGGCGGACTGACGGAACGCGAGGCGGTCTGGACCGGCTGGAGCCTTGTCTACTTCGCCTTGGGACTGGCTCAGGAGGAACAGGCGCTTCCCGACGCGAAGGGCCCTGCGTTCGCGCAACAGCTCGACACGGGCGAATACCCCTCGCTGACCCGAGCTGCCGCGCACTTCGAGGACACCTCCTTCGACGAGCGCTTCGACTACGGGCTCTCCCGCATCCTGGGGGTGTGAGACGGGGGCGGCGCCCCACACCTTGCGGCGCTGCCGGGCGTCACCGTCCCGGCCCTGGACCTGCCCGCCGCGCTCGCGGTAGCGCAACAGCAGGGCTGGCCGACGCCCATACCGAGTACGCCGCCCAGCCCAGACGGGCTCGTCGAGTCAGGGTGCCGCAGGAGTCAGCTCAGGCTTTTGCCACCTCTGCGACGCGGGGGTTCGGGCGGGGCGGCAGGCAGTAGGAGTCGGTGCCATCTCCGATGACCGTGCCGTTGAAAGAGAGCCGGTCGACGATGGCGGCGCAGAGCCGAGGCCCCGTGAACGTCTCTTGTCCGCCCGTCGACGTCTGGCCTACCGCACCTACGGGTGTGTGTCCGTGATCGCGATGACCTCGTCGAGATGGTCCAGGGCGGCCTGCAGGTCGTCGATCTTGGCCTGGATGCGTTCACGCTCGGCTCGCAGCATGGTGCGTTGCTCGGCGTCGGTGTGCCCGGAGTCCCAGCACGGCAGGAGTTCGGCGATCCTTCGGCTGGTCAGGCCTGCGGCGTACATCTGCTGGAAGAAGCGGACCAGGGGGACGGCGTCCTGCCGGTACAGGCGCTGGCCGGACGGGCTGCGCTCCGCGATGAGGAGCCCTTGCTGCTCGTAGTAGCGCACGGCGCGCACGGAGACGCCGGCGTCTCGTGCCACCTCTCCGATGCGGATCAACCGCTCGGCTGCGGCCACTGTGACAGTCATGGTGATTCCTTTCACCGTTGGTCCGACGGCCAGCACTTGCCTCTGACGCTAGCGTCAGGTTTTAGCGTACTGGCCATGGACATCAACAACTCCGTCACCCTTGTCACCGGAGCAAACCGCGGCCTGGGCCGCGCCTTCGCCCAGCGCCTGCTCGAACGGGGCGCCCGCAAGGTCTACGCAACAGCCCGCCGCCCAGAAACGGTGGACCTTCCCGGGGTCGAGGTACTGCCCCTCGACATCACCGATCCCGCATCCGTGAGGGCCGCCGCCGAGGCCGCCCCGGACGTCTCGCTGCTCATCAACAACGCGGGAATGAGTACGGGGGCCGGCCTGGTGACCGGCTCCCTGGACGCGGTACGGCACGAGCTGGAGACCAACATGTTCGGCCACCTGGGAACGATCCGGGAGTTCGCACCGGCGCTCGCCAAGAACGGCGGGGGCGCGATCGTCAACGTCCTCTCTGCCATGTCGTGGTTCGGGGTCAACGGCGCCAACACCTACCACCTGACCAAGGCTGCCGCCTGGGCCATGACGAACGGCGTCCGCCTGGAGCTCGCCGAACAGGGCACGCTCGTCACAGCGGTCCACCTGGGCCTGGCCGACACCGACATGGCCGCGGGCTGGCCCGTGGACAAGCTCGCTCCATCGGACCTGGCCGACGCGGCGCTCGACGGTGTCGAGGCGGGCTCCGCCGAGGTCCTCGCCGACCAGTGGAGTCGGGACGTCAAGTCCCGTCTGCCGCTGGCGCCAGCAGAGTTCAACGCCGCAATGGACCGCGCCCTGGCGGCGCTGATGGCGGCCTGAGAAACCCCGCGGGCCGCGCGCCTCGGTCGGTTACTTCTCCACCGGCCTTTCGGACTCATCTCCTTGGGGTTGAACTCGTGGTGGAGAGTCGCTGGTCAGGCTGATGCGACTCGGGGTGAGGAGCGGTCAGCACGGTGACGGTGCCTTGCGCGCCAAGGCCCCTATCGGGACATGCTCACCGGTAGGACGGCGGCAAGGCACCGCCCGGACCAGCTCCGACAGATCCTCAACCCCAGTAGGGCGCGCGGCCCAGGGGATCACACTCGGGGCGTCGCGGCGGTGCGGATCAGGTGGTCGACCACGTCGTTGAGGTCGCGGCCGTTTTGGTGAGCGGCCCGCTGACGGTCGGCGCCGTTGCCGTGTGCACGCAGTCGTGCTTCGCCGTACTGAAGAATCGGGAGGTCGCCCGTGGCCGTCAACGCCGGGCGTGCCGCCTCGAGAAGCCGGTCGAGCTGTGTCGAGGCGGGGGCGAGCCGGCCGGTGTGCGGGTTGACGGCCTGTCCGGACAGGCCGTCGCGAGCCGCTCGCCAGCACGCGGCGCGCAGCATCTCCGGCTGCGGCCGCGGAGCGGGACGCGCTTGGCGTACGGCCTCAAGAGCGCGGGTGGCCAGGCCCTTCAGGACTGCGGCGAGCAGCAGGGTGTCCTCCACGGTCGGACAGGCGTCGGCGACGCGAACCTCCAGGGTGGGCACATGATGGGACGGGCGGATGTCCCAGTAGAGGCCGCCGCGGTCCATGACGGTGCCCGATGCGATGAGGCCGTCGACCAGGTCGTCGAAGTGGGTGCGGGAGGCGAAGTGCGGAGGTGGTCCCGCCACCGGCCAGCGCCACCAGGTCATGGTCCGCCAGCTCGCGTATCCGGTGTCCTGCCCGGCCCAGTACGGCGAGTTGGCGGTGAGCGCGATGAGGGCGGGGAGCCATGGCCGCAGGTGGTTGCTCAGTTTCAGGGCGGTGGTCAGGTCGGGTACGCCGAGGTGGACGTGGCAGGCGCAGGCGCTTTGTTCCTCGTCCAGGGCGCGGAACATGGCGGCGCTCTTCGCGTAGCGGGGGCCTGGCGTCAAGGGCACGGGGGTGTCTTGGCCGAGGACGGGTGTGCCGCTGGAGATGATGCGCAGCCCGTATCGGGCAGCGGCCCGCGCCACCGCGTGGCGTGCGGCGCGCAGTTGGTCGCCCAAGTCCGCCAGGCTGGTGTGGGGGTCGGTGCGGATCTCGACCTGGTAGCGGGTGATCTCAGTGGTGACGCGATCACCCAGTTCGGTCGCTGCTTCGGCGACGACCTTGTCTGCCTCGGGGCTCACTTGCCGGGAGACGGGATCCACGAGTAGGTACTCCTCCTCAACGCCGATCGTCAAGGACGCGGGCCCACCGTCCACGCCCTCACGACGCTCCCCAACGCCGGTTGTCGGAGCCTGTGTTGGCGGGCGCGTCCACTTTTGACTCTTCATGGTGAAGAGTCTGTCACTTATGGTGATCAGGCAGACGCAGGTGGTCAGCTGCAGCCACGCGACCAGGTCGAGGGAGCACTCTGTGCCGGAAACGACGGACGTCCTGGTCATCGGCGGCGGACCGGCAGGCTCGACCGCCGCCGCGCTCCTGGCCCGCCAAGGGCTGCACGTCACGCTCCTGGAGAGGGAGCACTTTCCCCGCTACCACGTGGGCGAGTCGCTCCTGCCGTCCCTGCTGCCGCTCCTCGACGTGATGGGGGCCAGGCAGCTGGTGGAAGGCCATGGCTTCGTCCGCAAGACGGGCGCCTTCTACGGCTGGGGCGGCGAGGAGTGGTCACTTGGCTTCGACGAGCCGGGCAGGCCCTCCGCCTACAGCTTTCAGGTCGTCCGGTCCGAGTTCGACCACCTGCTCCTCCAGCACGCCCGGCGCCAGGGCGCCGACGTGCGCGAAGGAGTCACCGTTGGCCGCATCGAGTGGGATGGCGAGCGGGCCGCCACCGCCACCTGGTCGACCGGCACAGGACAGCACGGCACCACAGCCTTCAAGCACGTCATCGACGCGAGCGGCAGGGCCGGTGTGCTCAGCGCCCGCCAATTGCGCCACCGCAGGTTCCACGACGTGTTCCGCAACGTCGCGGCATGGGGCTACTGGCGCGACGCCCCTCCCCTGCCCGGGGCTCCCGCCGGGGCGATCGGCGTGTTCTCGCTGCCCGACGGCGGCTGGTTCTGGGCCATTCCCCTGCACGACGACACTCTCAGCCTCGGCCTGGTCACCGACAAGCGGTCCTTCAACGAAGCACGCCAACGCACGGGTTCGGTCGAAGCCCTCTACCGGCAGGCCCTCGACCGGTGCCCCGCCCTGGTGCGCTTGCTCGAAAACGCCCGGCTCACCTCCAAGTTGAAGGTCGAGAGCGACTACTCCTACGTATCCGACCAGTTCTGCGGACCCGGATACTTCCTCGCCGGAGACGCCGCCTGCTTCCTCGACCCGCTGCTGTCCACGGGAGTCCACCTGGCCATGTACAGCGGCCTGCTCGCCTCGGCTTCCATCACCAGCATCACGCAGAGCGACGTGGACGAGCCAGCCGCCCGCCGCTTTTACGACACCACCTACCGCCACGCCTACGAGCGGCTGCTCCTGCTGGTCAGCGCCTTCTACCGGATCCACGACGGGCGCAACGCCTACTTCCACAAGGCCCAGACCCTGAGCCACCGCGACCAGAGCGACCTGCGCCTGCACGAGTCCTTCCTCAACATCATCACCGGAGTCGATGACCTCCACGACGCCCAGCAGGACGCCGTGGCCCTCGTACAGCGCCGACTCACAGAACCTCTGAACGGGCACCGCACCCAAGGGCTCGGCGGCCACGGAACCAGCCACATGCTGCACCTGCCCACCGACCCCGCCCACGCGACAGCGGGCCTCTACCTCGGCCTCGACCCCCACCCCCGTCTCCTCCACGCGACGTGACACCCCCACCACGAGGCGAGATGCCGCGCCCGCCGCGCGCAGCCGACACCCCAGAAGGGACGCATCGTTCAGGTGAGGTGACCGTGTGGTGCAGGTGAGGCTGCCAGCGGCGGCGCAGCCTGCTTCCGGGGTTGCTTTCCGTCCCGGCCCCCCTGGGTGCGGTACCTTTCACTAGACACGTAAATCGATCGGATGTTCGCTTCCTGGGATCTCCGAGACGTCCGTTGTCGGCAGTAGACGCTCACGTTCTTCGACGCGGCGTGCCACACAATCGGACCGGGTGACAGCTCATGGCAGGAACCGACCACGAAAAGGCGCTGGACACCGCGCTCGCACAGATCGAGCGGAAATTTGGCAAGGGTGCGGTCATGCGCCTCGGCGAGCGGCCCAATGAACCCATCGAGGTGATCCCTACCGGATCGACCGCGCTGGACGTGGCGCTCGGCGTGGGCGGCCTACCCCGCGGCCGTGTGGTGGAGGTGTACGGGCCGGAGTCCTCCGGCAAGACGACGCTGACGCTGCACGCCGTGGCGAACGCACAGAAGGCCGGCGGCTCGGTGGCGTTCATCGACGCGGAGCATGCCCTGGACCCGGAGTACGCCAAGAAACTCGGAGTCGACACCGACAACCTCATCCTGTCCCAGCCGGACAACGGTGAACAGGCTCTGGAGATCGTCGACATC
Organism: Streptomyces sp. NPDC051214; assembly: GCF_040682375.1. NCBI lineage: Bacteria > Bacillati > Actinomycetota > Actinomycetes > Kitasatosporales > Streptomycetaceae > Streptomyces > Streptomyces sp. NPDC051214. The sequence continues at coordinate 117,936 of NZ_JBFBAT010000012.1, read as the reverse complement.
CTGATCCGCTCCGGCGCGCTCGACCTCATCGTCATCGACTCCGTCGCGGCCCTGGTGCCGCGCGCCGAGATCGAGGGCGAGATGGGCGCCTCGCACGTGGGTCTGCAGGCCCGTCTGATGAGCCAGGCACTCCGCAAGATCGCCAGCGCGCTCAACCAGACGAAGACGACAGCGATCTTCATCAACCAGCTCCGCGAGAAGATCGGCGTGATGTTCGGCTCGCCGGAGACCACGACCGGTGGCCGCGCGCTGAAGTTCTACGCCTCGGTGCGCCTCGACATCCGACGCATCGAGACCCTCAAGGACGGCACGGACGCGGTCGGCAACCGCACCCGCGTCAAGGTCGTCAAGAACAAGGTCGCGCCGCCCTTCAAGCAGGCCGAGTTCGACATCCTCTACGGCCAGGGCATCAGCCGCGAGGGCGGTCTGATCGACATGGGCGTGGAGAACGGCTTCGTCCGCAAGGCAGGCGCCTGGTACACGTACGAGGGCGACCAGCTCGGCCAAGGCAAGGAGAACGCCCGCAACTTCCTCAAGGACAACCCCGACCTCGCCAACGAGATCGAGAGGAAGATCCTCGAGAAGCTCGGTGTCGGGGCACCGGCGAAGGCCGCAGTCGCCGCAGACACAGGTGGCCTCCCGGTCCCTGACACCGCCCTGGCCCCGGCGGGAAACGCTGCCTGACAGGCCCGGGTGAGGCCCGGCCGGGCGCGTGGTGCAGGCACTCGGGGCGGTGGCACTGGCCAGGAGCGCCACCGCCCAGCGCAGCGGCCAGGCAGAGCTGCGGCGTCCACGCCTACAGGGCACGGCAGATCCTGAGACCACGCCGCGCACGGCCGTCGCTACGCCGATGTTTTCGGTGCCTGGTCATAGATCCACGAAGAGCAACGGCATGACACACCGGCTGCGGTATCTGACAGCGCGTACCCGAGAACTACGGCCCCTCCCCGTCGACTTCACCGCGGTGTGCTCGTGACGGCCCGGATCCGCGTGCCGGGCGAGGCCGCCGTGACACGACGGAGCCACGCGGGTTCGTGTGGCGTGCACAGCAAGCAGGCCCGCAGGCGGGCCGGGCGACCCGGGGCCCTATCGGCCGTGGTTACGATCCTCCGCATGGACAGAGCAGATTCGGCAGTCGACAGCGAGGACGTGCGTCGGGTCGTCGCTCTGGCCATCGATGCCCTGAGGTGTGCAGATCCCCAAGGGTGGGATGCCAAGGCCGGAACGCTGGAGTGGACGTGCTGGGAGACACTCGAACACCTCGCCGATGACCTGTTCACCTACGCCGCACGGTATGGGCTCGACAAGCCGCCCGTGTCCACGACGTTGCCGTTCCGGACGAGCAGCGACCGGAGCGGTGGGCCTGCCAACGTCATCTTCGTTGAACGGGCCTCGGGCCCCGAAGGCCTTCTGACCGTCTTGGAGGCATGTGGCGGTCTGCTCGCGTCCGTTCTAAGCACGGCACCGTCAACCACTGTCGCGTACCACGTCTTTGGGCCCACAGGCCCAGAGGGCTTTGCTGCCATGGCCGTTGTGGAGACCCTCGTGCACACGCACGACGTCACTCAGGGGTTGAACCTGCAGTGGTCGCCACCAAGGGAGTTGTGCGAACGGGTCCTGAAGAAGCTCTTTCACCATGTCGTCATTGACTTCGACGCCTGGGAAACCCTGCTGTGGGCAACTGGACGCACCGCCCTCCCTCATCGTCCCCGGCTCACCGAGTGGCGTTGGTACAGCCCGCAGGCCACGTAGGTACCCCTGCTGCCGGCTGCACGGGCACAGCGCTCCCCCAGATCTCAGCGGCCGCAAGTTGCTGCTGCCCCGTCAGCGGTCCGTGGTGCCGGAGGGGGGCGGGGCAAGGCCGGTGGAGTGGTCGTCGACGATGGCCTGAGCCAGGGGGGTCAGGGCCGTCTCCTGGGTATAGGCGCGGGCGCGCAGCACGGCGAGTGCCTGGCCCCCGGTGAGGGAATACCGGTAGCTGATCATGCCGATGGCCTGGTGGACCACGGCATTGAGGGGCAGGAGCCAGGCGTGGACGAGGTCGCCCCCGGCCGGCAGCGGTGCGGCGAGCAGCAGCAGGTCGGCGGCCTCGGCGTGGTCCTGCGCGGTTTGCAGGTCGGCATCGGAGATCCGGCCGGGACGGTGGCGGTAGAGGGTGAGGACGAGTCCGGCCTGCCGTGACTGATCGCTCCCGTTGAGAATAGGAAGGGCGAAGGCGGCGCGGATTTGGTGTGACCTGGCCCGTTGGGCATAGACGGGCCAGTGCTCTGTGGTGGCGGGGTCGTCGAGGTCGGCGACCAGGACATCAGCGCGCTGGTTCAGGGCCTGGACGCACGGGCCTTCTCCGAGGCTGATCTGCAGTTCCTCGCCTTTGGGGGCCAGCGGACCGGCCGCGCACAGGGACACCCGTTGCGCCAGGGCGGCGTCGATGGCCAGGGTGAGCCCCACTGAATACGCTTGGTGCAGCGCCGTCCGGCACGCCGCGCCGATGTGCTCTCCCGGTTGGGCATGGCCTGTGTAGCGGGCGGCGAGAGCCATGGCCTCCGGCCGTGCGCCGGTCACCGGAGACTCGGGAGGCGAGGAGGCGGGTGTGCGAGCGTGAGCTGCGCGTTCATGGTGGCGTCCGAACTCCGGCATTCACCGCCGATGCTGCCCGATCGGAAGCCAATGTCAGGGTGAGGGGGCGAGTCGGGTCGCCTGCGGGCAGCTGCTTCTCCCACCGTACGCCTCTTCCCGGGGGCGTCGGCGTCCTCACAGGTATATGCGAAAACCGAAAGCGGGTCCGTTTTCCTGGAGCCGCACGGTAGGGGCAGGTACGCGGACCAAAAGTTCCCTACACTTGAGGCAGTCGTCAGTGTGTCCTCCGCGCCGCGGAGGCCCCGCCTGAGGCAGGACCGGGAGGGGAGAGCGATGGGTACGGCCAGTGACTTGTTTGCCGTGCTGCAGAGCCTGCACCCCTCAGGCAACGATCCGGGCGGCCTGATCGGTTCGGACCCGAAGCTGTGCGCCCAGGCTCTGCTTGTGGACGGCATCGCCGTCTCCGCGACAACCGACAGCGGCCTGAGCGAACTGCTGTGGTCCACGGCCGGCGCCAGCACGTGGCTGGAGGACCTGCAGTTCACCCTGGGACAGGGGCCGGCCCTCGAAGCAGCCGCCACGTGCAGGCCTATCCTCGTGGCGGACCTTTCACGCCTGTCGGCTGAACGGTGGCCCCAGCTGTGTCCCGAAGTCGTGGCTTTGGGGGTCGGCGCGATCTTCTGCTTCCCGTTGTCCGTCGGGTCCGCTTGCCTGGGCACGATGACCCTGCAGCGCGCGGCAGCAGGCCCGCTCCCGGATGCCGCGATGACTGACGCCTGGCTGGTGGCCAACGCTTTGATCGCCATCCTCCTTCAGAGCGACCCGCAACAAGGACAGCAACAGGCTGCCTTCGCCACTGCTTCCGGCTCCTCAGACTTTTACCGGGCCGCCGTCCATAACGCCAGCGGCATGGTCAGCGTCCAAGCCGACGTCTCACTCGCCCAGGCCCTCCTGCGGCTGCGCGCCCATGCCTACGGGCACGGGCGGCCTCTGCTGGAGGTAGCAGAGGACGTGGTGGCCAGGCGGTTGGTCTTCCACAATGATGACAACGGGCCGGACATTCCTGCCGGTGAAGGGACTGAAGGGCCATGACCCGCGAAGAAACACTGCTGGCAGCCATGGTCGATGCCGTGGACACCCTCGTCGACGACTTCGACTTGATCGACTTCCTGCACCAACTGTGCGACCGGTGCAACGAGTTGCTGGACGTGTCCGCCGTGGGCGTGATGCTCGCCGACCCTAACGGGGGCCTGCAGCTGATCGCCGCATCGGACGAGCACACCCGGACGCTGGAACTCTTCGCCCTCCAGGCCGACCAGGGGCCCTGTGTGGAGTGCCACCGCAGTGGCACCGCCCGCTTCAACATCTCCCTGAAGTCCCCCGAGGAGACGGCCGCGTTCCCGCTCTTCGCCGAGCGTGCCTGCCAAGCCGGATACGCCACCACCCACGCCCTGCCGATGCGCTTGCGCCAGAAGGTCGTGGGCGCAATGAACCTCTTCGACACCCGCGAACAAAATCTCAGCGTCGGTGACGCGCGGGTGGCGCAAGCACTGGCTGACGTGGCCACCATCGCCATCCTGCAACACCGCACCATCGTGCACGGCAACATCGAGCGGACCCAGCTGCGGGCCGCGCTCTCCAGCCGCATCCTCATCGAGCAGGCCAAGGGCATCCTCGCCGAACGCTGGCAGGCCACCCTCGACGAGGCATTCGACGCCCTGCGCAAACACGCCCGCGCTCACCAGCAGACCCTGGCCGGTCTCTGCCAGCAACTCATCGACGGCTCCCTCGACCCGCTGACCATCGAACGCCCCTGACCACCAAACCCCGGCCCCAACTGAGCTGACCCATCGCGGAAGGACGTATCTCTTCCGCCACCTCCTAGGGACATCTCGTGCATCACAACCACCACGCCGCGGCCTGGCAGTGCATCAGCGCCGTTGCTCGCACCGAGCCGATCACGCTCCCGGTGGTCTGCCGGGCCTGCGCGGAGGACGTGGATGCCGACTTCGCAGGAGCCACCCTCGTCATCGCCGGAGAACTGCGTCTGCTGGCCGCCGCTACCGACGAGCGCGCCCGGCTCGTGGAAGACGCCCAGCTGGTCACCGGCGAGGGACCCTGCACGGATGCCTACGTCCACCGTGCGCCCTGCGAAGCAGCAGACCTGCACCAGGAAGCCGCCCGCTGGCCCGCCTACGCCCCTATGGCCAGCGAGCAGGGCGCCCGCAGCGTCCTGGCACTGCCCCTGCCTATCGGCAACTTCACCATCGGCGCCATGGACGTCTACCGCTGCGTGCCCACCCCCTTCAGCCCGGAGCAAAAAGAACGGACCGCCGCCTACGCCCGCATTCTGGCCCTGCTCGCTCTGGACGAACATCCTCATCTACTCACCGAGCAGTCCGGACCCGCCCAGCGCGGCCCCCGGGGCTACCCGCCCACCGTTCACATGGCGGCCGGAGTTCTCGCCGCCAAACACGGACTCACCCCAGACGATGCCCTGGCCCGCCTCCGCGCCCACTCCTTCAGCCACGACCAACCCCTGCTGCACACCGCCGAACACGTCATCAACACCCACAGCCTCGAGTAGGCCATCCTTCGCGCGGCGGCTAGCGCGCCATGGGCGCACGCCGCTACCAAGGGCTGCGCGCTGACGGGGAGGTGATGCCGGAAGTGACGTCGAACGGAGTCAGCGTACGACGAGCCCCCAGAGGTCTCCAGCGCACGTCCAGACCTATTCCGGGCGGACGGGAGTAGGATGGAGAAAGCGAGGGCGTACGTATACCGGTGCCCGATCCGTCAGGAGCATCCTCCATTTCGCCCCTCGCCATCCGTTCAGGGGCAGCCCCCGACCCCGGCCGCGCCATCCGCATCCAGGCCGAGGGGCTCATCTATGTCCTTGAAGTCCATCACACCTACCGCCGCACTCCCGTCGGAACCAAGTTACGACGGCAACTCCCCCTTCCCTGAAGGAAGCTCAATGCCCCCGCGGGGCGGCGGACAACGCCTGTCCATAGCGGTGACGGCAGTGATCGTCGTCCTGCCGTTCGTCGCGCTCGGCGCCGCCGGATGGTTGCTGTGGGGGCGCCTGATCCATCCCGCGGACATTGTGCTCGGCATCGCCTTGTACGTGATCACGGGTCTCGGTGTCACGGTCGGATTCCATCGCGGTCTCACGCACGGCAGCTATCGGGCCCTCCGCCCCCTGCGCGTCGCTCTCGCGGTGGCCGGATCGATGAGCTTCCAGGGCGATGTCGTCAGCTGGGTCGCCACGCACCGCCGCCACCACGCGTTCACCGATCGGCCGGGCGACCCGCACTCCCCGTACCGCTACGGAACACACCTGAGGGGCCAGTTGCGCGGTCTCCTGCACGCGCACATCGGCTGGCTGTTCCGCAACGACCCTACGTCAGCCGAGCGTTACACCCCGGACCTGCTGGCCGACCGTGACATACGTGCCGTCTCCCGCGCCTTTCCGGCGTTGTGCCTTCTCACCCTCGCGTTACCACTCGGCCTAGGCTGGGCGATCGGCGGCAGCTGGCTCCACGGAGTAACCGCTCTTCTGTGGGCAGGACTTGTCCGTATCGCGTTGCTGCAGCACGTCACCTGGAGCGTGAATTCACTGTGCCACATGATCGGCGAGCGCCCGTTTCGCACCCGGCGCCACGACCGGGCCACCAACCTGTGGCCGCTCGCCCTGCTCTCCTTTGGTGAGAGCTGGCACAACCTCCACCACGCCGACCCGACCAGCGCCCGGCACGGGGTAGGCCGGGGTCAGCTCGACCCCTCAGCCGCCGTCATCCGCCTGCTCGAACGCCTCGGCCTCGTGCACGACGTGCGCTGGCCGACGCCGGACCGTGTCGACGCCCGCCGCATCTGACGGCTTCCTCCGAGCCCCCCTCAAGCACCCGCAACGACGCACAGCAGTAGGCAGGAGTTACCCCTCATGACACTCGCGCCGATCTTCCCGCTTCCCTCCCAGCCCCTGCTCCGCCTGCGGCTGGCACCCCGCTCTGGGGGGCCTCACGCTATCGACGGGGCGTGGTGGCCACGCTCGTACGACCAGCTCGCCGAACTCCCCGCCCTACTCGCCGGGTTGCCCCGCGACTGGGGTCACATCTCCAGTGTCGTGCTCAACGGCCCGGCGTGGCCGCCGACGCCGGGCCGGATGTTCGTCGCCAGTCAGGTCGTTCGCCTGCGCAGGCGCCGGACCACCACCGCCGTGCACACCGTCATCCTCACCGCTCCCGGCCACGGGCGCTGGGACCTGATCGTCGTGCCCCCGGATGCGACCGATGAGGCAGCAGCGTCGATCATGGCGCGAGCGGCGCGAGTGAACGGGCATCGTCTCCACCGGTGACAGGTCGCAGCCAGTGCCGGTGCCGTGGCGCTGGTGCGCTCCGCGTGCAGACTTGGAGATACCGAACAGCGGGGCGGGTTGGCGCATCGTCAAGTTCGTGCGCCGGTACGCCGTGACCAGCAGCGTCCTGTCGGCCAGTGGCCAGACTCCACCGCCTGCCCCGGCGGGTGGCATCATCCGCCGCGCGGCGCAGCGCCGTTACCAGTCTCCTGAACTGGCGCGGGCTCAGCCCGCGACTATCCAAGACGGCCCCGAGGCCGTAACCACGCCGGCCACGGCAAGACTATTCGCCTGGGGGCGATCCCTCCAGCCGGTGAGGGCGGGGGCCGGACGCGAAGGCGAGGATGTCAACGACCGCTTCGCCGAGACTGCCGAAGTGACGATGCACGTCGCCTACTGCCTGAGGGGTGTTGACGCCCCACACCGTCATCCCGGCACTCAGGCCTGACTGCACCCCGGAGGGGGCGTCCTCGATGACCAGGCAGTCCTCCGGTCGGGCGCCAAGTCGCGTGGCGGCTTGCAGATACGGCACCGGCGACGGCTTGCCTTCCTCTACGGCAGCCGCATCCACGACAACCGTTGGGACCGGCAAGCCTGTCCGCGCGAAACGTCCACGCACCCGGTGCTCATAGTTCGACGTCACCAGCGCCCAGGCCCCGGGCTGCAGAGCATTCAGCAGCTTCGAGGCCCCGTCGAAGGCCGTGTAGGTGCCGGAACGGACGTCCTCGTCCTCCAGCGCGTGCAGTGCGGCCAGGCACTCGTGAGAGTCCTGGTCCGGGGCTACCTGCGCAAACGTCTCCATGGGCCTCGTCCGCAGCGCCACTCGGTAGACCTCATCGGGGTCCAGACCGTATCGCTTTGCCCACGTATGCCACACCAGGCGCTGATTGTCCACGGCATCGATCAAGGTGCCGTCAACATCAAACAGGACATACCTCGCGGAATGGGGCTGACTGAGTTCGCTGGTCACACCGGGATCATGCCATCAGCCCACCATGCTGACTGTTGCAGGACAGCCCTTGACTTGGTCTTTGACCTGTGCGGGGTCGTGGGGTGGTTGCCTTCGTCGTCTCTGTTTCGCCGCCAGTGTTTTGCATGGTGCATGCACGTCGTGGCGGGGCGTGGGTCAGGGGTTCTTTTGGCCTGATGGCCGTCCGGGGCCCGGGCGGGAGGGTTGCGTTCCTGGCGTAGAGGAAATGCGCTGTCCCGGCCCGTTCCGCCCCCTGCCGAGGGAGGAGGGTAGGGGGTAGGACGTTCCGGCGGCGTCGAGCTCCCCTCCGTAGCCGGTGCGGTCCGACCGTGGGTGTCGGCGTCGCGGGAATGCGCCGGCACCCACGGATGTGTATGGGCCACGGGGGTGGCGTGGACCACGTCTGTCTACCGGTCTTGACCTACTGCGCTCGGCCGGGGAAGCGGCTGATCGCAGCACCGACGCTACATCTCGTGGACGGGAAAGCTCGACTGCCGTCTCGGAATTCGAGGCCGGGCCGGGCTGCAACGGGATGAATCCGCAGTCCGGATATGGCATCCCGCGAACAGGAGACAGCGGAGGTGGGACGCTTCTTGTCCCCGGCCGCCGTCGGATGCTGCGGCGGCCGGGTGCGCGAGACACCGAGGCTCCCCTAGGTCGGGCCTCGCGCGAGGTGCCCTCCAGGTGGCAGGCCGCGGGAGTTGCCCCGCCACCCGGAGGGCAGGAGCTGGAGCCGCGTTGTCGGCGATGCGGCTCCAGCTTGTCTCGTGAAGGCGTGCGAGTCTGCCACGGCTCGGGGGCTGGGAGCCTGGGTGTGGGCCAGAGCCCAACTTCACCTGGTCTGAGGGTAGAGGGAAAACGAGTTCGACCGGAAGTGAGGACTGGTCATGCTGCAGCTGCACAGCTGGTCTTGTTCTGCCCACTCCCCACAGGCCCCGCCGGGCAGTCCGCCACGTGACATTGTGGACCTGCTGCAACGACCGCGTCGACACCCGCAGCAGGTGGTCCTTGCGGATTTCCGTGTACAGCTCGACCTTCGACTGCGCGATACCCATCAGGCCCCAGCGGCAGACCCACACCCCCCTGTCCCACCGCCAGCCCCAACTGACGTCGAAACAAACCGACATCGCAATGTCGGTCAGAACACAACGCCCGCACTCATCGCGAAACGACTGCCCCACTGACATTCACGGCCAGTCACCGCTGGTCATGGGTGGTGAAGAGGGCCAGCAGCACTTGGACGGGGACCTCGGCCTCTACTGGTGGCAGAGGCTGCTGTCGAGGTGAATGGTGCACTGAGGGCGTCGCCCGTACGTTCCCGGCTGAGGTAGCCGGCCTGGTCGAGGTTGGCGATGACGGCCTGGTCGGTGCGTTCGGTGATGTAATCGGCCGCGGCAATGTCACGGATGCGCGAGGTGGGGTCGCGGGCGACGGCCAAGAGCACGCGGGTGTGGTTGCTGAGGAAGGTCCACGAGGTCGCGTGTTCGTTCTCTTTGCGCCGGCCCCCTTCTTCGCACATCTGGAACACAGGCCCGCGCTCCTGTAGGTTCCAAGCCGCCGGGGGCGGGTGGGTTTGCCTCCCGCGCGCCTGAACGAGCGCCGGTGCGCTGGCCGTGCTGCGCTCCTCACGGCGTGGACGGTGGCCTTGCCCGCGGGGCTGTCTACTGTTTCAGGTAGAGGCTGCCCCCCGCCAACACCTCGCAGGAGGCCTGGCCTTCCGGCTCCCAGACCCCGGGCCAATCACCGGAGTCGGATGACGAAAGACGGCCGGCGCCCTTGAATCCTCCAGCGGACGCAAGGGGGGCCGGCATCCCGTCCTCCCAGCCGGCCCTTGGGGCGACTCCCGCTCGCTCCAAGGCGGGGGAGGACGAAGAGGCGCAGGGGCGCCCTGTGCAAGGGCGCCATGATGTCCCCGCGCCGTGCGGCCACCGCCGCCGATCGCCGACAAACGACGGTGGCCGCGCTCCCGCCGGCCACCTCACTCAGTACCTCACCGAGGGTTTCGCAGGCCTTCCAGCGAAGGTCAGAGACAGTAGGGGGCGGAAGACTCTAAGCCGACGGCCAGCCGACCGCCGCACCTTCCTCGGCGAGGGAGGTGCGCAGAGCCAGCAGACCTGCCAGATCCGCGTCCCGCACGAACCGCTCCATCAAGACGCCGGCCCGCCAATAGCTCACCTCATGGACGGCGTCCACGATCTCCGCGATCACCGCATACTGGTCAACCGATGACGCCTTCATCAGGACACCTCCTCGAGAGAGCAGCAGAACCCGGAAGGACCCCACCCCCACTCTCCTCCATTTGGCAGCCGATTACCGGAATGGGCTGCCCCAGTTCGCCCGTACGCCGCAAGGATCACGAGTAGTGCGAAATGGGCGTCAGCTGGCGGTGGTCCGCGGCTTCTTCGTCCAGCTCGGGGTGTGCCCTTTGTGGGTCAGGCGTCGGGTCATGAGGGCGGTAAAGGATCAGTTCAAGCGGGTTTCGGAAGGCTAGGGAAGGCGTTCGTAGTCTCTCGCGTCCCGGCGGAGCGTTCATGATCCAGCCGATGGAGCGTTCGACTTCCAGCGCCGCGCCAGGACTACGAAGCCGGGGTGCCCTTGGACCGCAGTGACGTCCAGAGGTGGCCTGCGGTCCAGGCCGGGCAGCAGGTCACGGGGGTTGATCTCGTCGTGGACATCCCCTGCCGTTACCGTGGTCATCACGGGCAGACCCAAGGTGTCTACCGAAGTGTCTCTTGCGTCCATTGGTCCCATTCCGGCGTCGTAGCCGCGGCTATCGCGGCCGACGGTGAAAGCTGCCTTCACGGACTGCGAGTCGACGATCCGGGGCACCGGAAACGGGCAGCAGCCCCCGGCCCGTGCGGATGTAGCGGCGAAGCTGGTCGCAACGCGGCGGTGCTCTGGCCGACGAAGGCGGTTGACGCTTCCACCCTCGTGGCCCGCAGCATCACACCGGAAATGATGCGTCCGGGCAGGTCAGAGCACTACACATGTCCCGGTCGGTGCTGCTGCATCGGCGGCTGCTGGCCTTGGACGAGCGGCTGCAGACTGCGGCAGCGAGGCCGGTGATCGTTCCGGAGACGGTGGACTGTGACCACCGCAAGGAGTTCATCTCACACAACTTCCGTGCCTCCTGCCGCTTCTTGGTCATCACGCTGCAACCGACACCGACCCGCTTGCCACCCCCAGCAGGCGCCCGTGCCCCTCTCCAAGCCAGCAGCCCTTCGCGTTGTCATGGGGGAAACCGACGCCGAGGCCAGCCAACAGTTGAACCCCCTGACCGGATGGCGCAAGTGCATCACCGGGCCGCCCCCGGCACTGGCGCACCCGAGCATTTGGCAGCGCCTGTCAGCGTCCGAGTAAGACCGCCACGACGAAGCCCGCGTCGACCATCAAGCTCGCATGTTCACGATCACCTCCTCGTTCGTCGAGAGGACAGCGACCTGCGGCCGCAGACTCGTCCTGCTCAACCGTCACGCGATCAGCGCCCGCCGTGGGTTGATCGTCGTCGGTACCGCAGGCACCGGAAAGGCCGTCGGCATCACCCAGTTGGGGCGCTCCCACGAACTCCCCGGCCGGGCCCGGCACCCACAGGACGGTGTCCTACCGTCCCAGCGCGCCGTGTACTTCCCTCAGCCCTGGGCCGCCAGGAGGCCCCAAGAGGCGGCGCGCAACGCCGTGCAGAACCACTGGTACCCGCTGGGCTCCCAAGGTGCCCGAAGGCCACATGGAGAGCGACGGCTCGCATCTGAGTACGTACCCGCGGCCCTGAGAGCACCGACCGGGCCAGAAGCCCTTACGCGCCTCGCGGGTGATGAGGAAGTCCCGGGCGGATAGGTTCTGCTGAACGACCACCTGCCCGACGTGGAAGACGGCGAGCAGGAGGCGCCAGTTGTCCTCGCGCCAGCCGCCGTGGGGCCAGCCCCACGGCGTGCGCCGCATCTGCGTCACCATCCGCTTCGTCGAAACGCAGCTTCCCCGGTACCGATGGGTCTTCCGCCCGTGCAGCTGCGCGACGCCCCGCGGGTGCGGCGCGCACTTCACAAGGCACACGGACGATTACCGCCCGGCGGGAGATCCCCGCGCGTGCAGAGATGGTCCCTCCTGAGAGCCAGATTCGACCGTCCCAGAGGGAGGCGACATCCAGGCCGCCGAGGCCGGTGTCCCACAAGCCGGTGATCGCCTCCAGCGCCGAAATGCGCTGGAGCGTGCGTGGTCCGGGAGCCCGGTTCAAGATGTGGCGCTCCAACTCGACCACCCACGGGGACGCTTGGTCACATCAGTCGTGGGTCAGGGCGTAAAGAAATCCGTGGACGGGCCCTCAGCAGACCACCTAGTGTGTGGCTCCACGCCCGATGGATGGAAGGAGGCGAGTGCCGTGCGGTTCACACCTTTCCAGCGCTCCCTCATTTCGCTGTCCCGGCGTGGTTCGTGAGTGGTGACCGGGAGCGCTCCAAGCAGCCTGTATCCCGGAGGATCCCATGACCAATGCGGTCATCCGCGCGCTCTCCGCGAGCGACGCACATCTCTTCGACGCACTCCCCGACCCCCTGGCCGCCCGTGAAGGCCATCGGCGTACCCAGTTCCGCCCCGACTGGAAGCGCGTCGCCCTGCGCGACGGAGAGGTCATCGCGCGCGGCGCCTGGTGGGGCGGCCCCAACGACTCGGAGCCCATCAACATCAACTGGTTCGACGTGGCCGAGGGCGAGGAGGAGGCGGGAGCCGCGCTTCTGCGCTCCGCTCCCTGGCAGGTCGAACTCGAGATCAACCTGCCAGGCGGCTGGCGGGAGAAGACCAACCTGCGTGCCAGCGCCGAGTCACGCTTCGCCGCCGCACGAGCCGCAGGGTACGAACTCCTGGTGGAACGCTTCTTGTACCGCTGGACCCCTGAGTGTGGTCTACCCGAGCGGCCCGGACGCCTGCGCTTCAGCGCCGAACCCGACGACACTGTGTTCTTCGACGCGTTGCGCCGTATCCACTCCGTCACCCTGGACGCCCACGCGCTCAGGGCCATCGGAGAAGGCGGCCTCGACCAAGCCGCCCAGCAGGAACTCGACTTCTTCCACTGGTGCCCCTCCCCGCGGGAGTGGTGGCAGATCGCACATACGTCGGAGGGCGATCTCGCCGGCATCCACATCCCAGCCCACAACTCCTCCGGCCCAACCATCGGCTTCATCGGAGTCGTCCCGGAACAGCGCGGTCGGGGATACGCCTACGACCTCCTCGCGGAGTGCACCCACCTACTCGTCCAGCAGGGCGCGGAGTTCGTCACCGCAGCAACGGACCAGGGCAACTTCCCCATGGCCGCCAACTTCGCCAAGGCCGGCTTCCCCGTCGTCAGGGAACGCATCAACTTCCACCCGGCGGGCCAAGTGGCCTAGCAAGGAGTAGCACGCGCTGAGAGGTCCGGTCCGAAGGCAGGTCCGGACCCCTTGGCGACGACATGCGCCGATCAGGCCCGGCGTCCTGGCGGGGCCGGTAGGGCAGCCGCGCGTTTACACAACTCGTGTAGCAGGCCAGGGCGGCCGCCGCTAAGCGGCAGCGCGAGCGATCCTGCACGCGGCCATAAGGGGGGCGCGGTGGGATCAGGCGCGGTTGGTCGGCGGCGTCATCGAGGATCCGGCTTCGTGACTGTGCTCGCCTCGCCCAGCGTGCACCGCTCGGCCGCCTCCAGCCGCAATTGCAGGCGGAGGGCCCGCCGTTCGTTGGTCAGTCCGCCGTGCGCTTACCTCGTGCAGTCGGCATACCGCAGGGATCGTGGGACGTTAGCCCTTACGCCGCCACGCCTTGCCGGGCAACAGAGGGGCTTGACCACTCACTACACGCTCACACGGAATGGTCATCTAGTCACAAACGGCTCTTTGATCATTAATCTGTCGCTACGGTAGCACGCACACCCGTCAGCATGCCTGGCCGGAATCAAGGGTAGCGATAGCCGCACAATAGGAGCGCCGCTCACCGGAGATCAGGAGGTACAAGCGATTTGATGTGGAAGGCAGATATGAACAGCGAAACCTACGCCGACGAGAGTACGGATAATTTTGCTCTCGGCATCTACCGACATTACAAAGGTGGCTACTATCGCGTACTCTATATCGCCCAGCACAGCGAGACCGATGAACGTCTGGTCGTGTATCGCCGACTGAACGAAGAGAGAGGAGATGTCTGGGTACGCCCCCTCGCAATGTTTCGGGAGACCGTGGCGATCGGCTCCCGCCGCACTCAGAGATTCTCTCTCATCGAAGAGGAGGCAGACATCGATGACGCACCTTCCGGTGAGAAAGGGTGGGCAGGCACTACGGGCCCACCACGCCCTCATCGAGTCGGCAGTACCGAAGGACGAGGCCGACTTTGGTGACCAGGTCCCCCCGGATCCAGGCATCGGCGATGGGTGACGCGCTCCTCCCCCGGAACGTTCGTCTACAGCCACCCGCTGGTGCTCTTCGGGACGGAGGCTCTTACTCCCGAATAAGGTCCGATCGAGATCCAGACGCGGCCTTGCGGCTACCCATGCAGGTCAAGGCTTGGGTGTGAGTTGGTCGCACCAAGCCGCCAGGAGTGCTGGGAGGAGGTCTCCTCCCAGCCCATTGTGAGCCCCGAGCCATGCCGCAGAGAAGGGGCCAGGCGGCGTACGCATCCCACGACCGAGCAGCCCTCGCGGGTGCGCTCGTTCAGCGGGGGCGGTAGTCGAGCAGGTCGCCGGGCTGGCAGTTGAGGACCTCGCAGATGCGGGTCAGGGTGGTGAAACGGATGGCCCGCGCCCGGCCGTTCTTCAGGATGGAGAGGTTCGCGTGGGTGACACCCACCCGGTCCGCCAGCTCCGTCAACGTCATCTCGCGTTCTTGGAGCAGCCGGTCGAGATGGACGACGATGGCGTGCTCTTCTTCGGACATTCAGACGGTCCCCTCGAGGTCTTCGCGCATGGTGCAGCCGATCCGCATGACCCGGGCGAAGGAGAGGATGCCGAGGCCGGTGATGATGGCCATGAAGGGAACATCCCACAACACCAGTCCCGACAGCGCCTGCATGCCGCTCTCGGCACTCAGGGAGGCGACCAGCGCCCGGTCCACCACGGACGTGAGGATCGCTGCTAGGACACTGCCGGCCAGCAGCCACCAGCCCAGCCCACGCAGCCGCCCGGCCGTTCGCGCGGTGTACAGGCCCTCGCGCTCAGCCCCCTTGATCAGCCGCAGCACAAGCAGCAACGCGGTGACCGTGACCACCAGGGGCACCAGCCGCGAGATGGTGTCGAGCATGTTCAAGACCATGCCGGCGTCCTGCGCGCAGTACCTGGGGTGAGCGTCCAAGATGAGTTCGGCCCCCGGCGCGGGCTTCAGTCCTGGGGGTGTTTCCCCGCCGCTCCCCGTGGTCGTGGTCGTGTCCGTGGCACACACGGAGGCGTCCCCGATCCCGAGAACGGACACGTTGTCCGCGAAGAGCATGCCGACCAGACCCGCCCCCAGGGGCACCGCCAGGAACGCCACCAGCGCCTTGGCCGTCGTCGACATCGGCTCCAGTGGATTACGCATCGTCGCCATCACAGACCCCCGGCCCTGCTCTATATCGTTTATCGATGTTATCGATAAACGATATAGAGCAGGGCCCGAACGGGCAACTCCCCTCGATACCGGTGGGAGGCCATGCCCGTGCAGACCCGGCACGGGCCGGGGGGGCTGGCGCCGACGGACCGCGACAGCCTGGACCTTGACCCCTCAGCGGCGGCCGAAGACGCCCACGCCCGGTGACCTGCTGCGCCGGCCGTAAGCCACGGCGTCAACACGGACTCTGTCCCTACGCCGGTGCCGGTTGAAGCTGCCGGATGCCCGCGCGGGCCCCCGGCAGCCGGGCCAACTTATGATCAGCCCGAGGCGCAGAGCGAGGAGCGCACGTGACGCCCTGCCCTCATCGCCACCGTCCATGCGTCGGCCACCAGGTCACCGGCGGTCAGTGCACCGGATGGCGCCCCCCCCTCGAGGTGTCGCACTTCCTCGCCGCTTCGTGGGCACTCCCTGCTCCCAGTGAGCGCCCACCATTGCGCGCGGGCCCCTACTTCTTGTCGTAGGTGAGGAAGATGGTCCCGCTGTCCATGATCTTGCTGTCGGCCAAGGTGAAGAACGTCGGGTCGAAGGGCCGCCGGTGCCCGAACAGGGGTGTCCCCGAGCCGATCGCCATCGGTGCCAGCTTGACGATGAGCTGGTCAATCTCCGCGAAGAGCACCCCGGCCAGCTCGCCGCCGCCGCACAGCCAGATGTCCTTGCCGTTCTCCTCCTTGAGCTCACGCACCCTGGCCACGGGGTCGCCACCGACGAGCTCGACGCCCGGGTCGGGGGCCTCGGTGAGGGAGCGGGAGAAGACGAGGTGCCTCAAGTGAGGCCAGGCGTTGGTGATTCCGGCGTCCACGCCGTTCTGATACGTCCTGCGGCCCTCGATGACGGTGTCGAAGCACGCGCCGTCGCCGCTGATCCCCATGGCGTCACGCGCCGGGCCCGGCAGCGTCTCGGGGTACTGGGCGATGAGGTGCTCGACGTAGTCCTGTCCGATCGGCCAGAAGGCGTTCGACCCCGAGGTGGGGTCGGAGCCGTCGGGGCCCGAGATGTATCCGTCGAGGCTGACAGCGATGAAGTAGATGAGCTTTCGCATGGGGGTCTCCTCGTGGTCGGATCCGGGGCGGCGGGCGGCTGCAGCGTGGTGATCTTCGGTGTGGTGCGTAAGGGCGTCTGTCATGGGGCCTTTCAGTGGCGGGAGCCCGGCTTGGGCAGCGGGCGGGGGCGGGGCAGCGAGCGAGGCTTGGACGGCACCGGGAACCGGGCGCTCTGCTGGGGCTTCATCTGGTTTCGCATTTCGCTCCTCTGGAAGCATCTTCGGCACATCGGGTGATGTACTCTGAGTGAAGTGGTTAGAACATAGTACTGCGCCCGCAGTGGTGTCAACGATTTTTCGAAAGGAACTTTGCATGCGTCAGAACCCCGCACGACGGGCCGCCCTCCTCGATGGCGCGATCGAGGTCCTGGCCCGTGAGGGCTCGCGTGGTCTCACCTTGCGTGCCGTCGACGCGCAGGCTGGGGTCCCCAAGGGCACCACCACCAACTACTTCGCCCACCGCGCCGAGTTGCTGGCCCAGGTCATGGCCCGCATTCAGGAGCGCTTGACGCCCGAGGAGTCCCAACTCGCCGACACCATGAGCGAAAAGCCGTCCGTCGAGCTGGTCGCCACCCTCCTCAAGCAGTTGCTGGGGCGCATGCGCGCGGACCGCAGCAGCTGGCTCGCCCTGATGGAACTGCGCCTGGAAGCCACCCGCCGCCCTGAACTGCACGCCGAGCTCACCCGGTTCTTCACCGCCCAGCTCGACGCCAACATCCACTTCCACCTGGACGGCGGCCTGCCGGGTGACCGGACCGGCGTCGTCCTGATGTATCTCGCCATGCTCGGCCTCATCGTGGACGACCTGACCGTGCCGGACCTGCTCGCCCCACACCGCGTCGACGAGCTGATCGACGAACTGGCGCGGCGCGTCGTCGGCCCGGGCGCCGACGGCTGAGGTCAGGCACCCAGGCACAGGGGCTCTCACGCCAGGGAGACGTCGTCCGCGCCGGGATGGGCCCCACCCGCCACACGCTGTTCACCTCCCCCGCGGGGCCACCCTGTGCCATTGAGGTGCTGAAGACTGTGCGGTTACGTCGCCGACGATGTGCTGCTCATCGTGCCCTCGCCCCACTGCCCTGAGGGTGTGCCTGTTCGGGGCGGTCCTCTACACGCACAAGAGCACGTTGGTCAGGGCGCTGACCGATCAGATGGCCACCACCCAGGAGAGCGCACTGGATCTGACCGGCGTGCACTCCCTCGCCAAAGTGCCCTGGAGACGCTGGTGGCCCTCGCCAACAACCTCCAGACACGCAGGCCTAGAAGCACACGGGGCATCGACAACGGCTGAGTGCCTCTGGTGATGCGGGCGTGCCCGTGGGTTGTCGGCAGGCGGGGCGGGGCGTGTTACTCGGTGTCCGAGGGGTGTGCTCGTGGCCGAGCGGGCGGGATTGAGGGGGTGAATTCGCGGTCGATGACATCTCGCGCCACGTTGCTGAGCAAGACCCGGTGATCGCGGGCGTGATGGCGCAGGGCGTCGAAGGCATGGTTGAGGGTGATGTTCTCGCGTGCGGCCAGGAGGCCTTTGGCCTGTTCGATGACGATGCGGCTGTACAGCGCGGTGTGGAGTTGCTCGTTAACGGTGTGCTGATGGGTGATGGTGCGGGCATGCAGCAGGCCGATGGTGGCGGCGCTGGCCAGGGCCTGGGCCAGGGCGAAGTCTTCGGGGTTCAGCGTGCGAGTGCCGGTGTGCAGGAGCAGGAGGCTGCCCAGGACGTCACGGCGCAGCCGCATGGGCACGGCGGTGGCCTGTGTATAGCCGGCTCGCTCAAGGTCGGAGGCGAACTGGGGCCAGCGTAGGGCCGCGTCGTTTCCGCTGTGCAGGGTGGTCGGCCGCTGGGTGGTGACGGCGTCCAGGGCGGGGCCCTGGTGGCAGGCCGTGTTCAGCAGGTCCTGCAGGGCGGGGCTAGGGTCGCAGGGTGCGGGGCTGTGCAGACGGGGTTCGGGGTGGGCCAGGAAGACGGCGGCGGCGGTGATGTCGAGGAGCTCCTGGCAGCGCACGGTCATCTGGTGCAGAAAGTCGATGACGTCGAAGTCCTCGACCAGGGTGTCGGCCAGCTCCAAGAAGGTGCGGGTGATGTGTTGTTCCCTGCTCATGGCAATACTCCTTGGCCTCCCACACGGTCGGTGGTCGGCGGGGTGCGCGGTCTCAGGGGAAGTCTTGGGGCAATTCCTGGGCGATGACGTCGCGGGCGGTCTGCGCCAGGGACTGGCCCGAGGCGTAGGCGCGGGCGCGCAGCCGGTCCAACGCCTCGGGCAGTGGGACGCCCTGGCGGTGGCTGAGGACCCCGGTGGCCTGGTGGAGCTCGGCCCGGTGCAGCTCCACTGCCCCCACGGTGCCCGCGCCATTGCTCGGGCCGGATGCACCCGGCCATCGGGCCAGGACCTCCTCGGCCAGGTGATCGGCGACCAGCCAGCCCTCCGTGAACTGCTGAGAGGTCAGCGAGCCGATCGTGCGCCGGTAGCCGGTCAGCGTGCCCACCTGCGCGGCACCGATACTCACGGGCCACACGAACAAAGCGACGACACCGAGTGCTTCTGCCTCCGCGGCGAACTGCGGCCATTGCTGGACCAGCAGTTGGCTGATGTCGGGGATCTGGAGGGCCCCGGCCGGATCCTCACCGTGCAAAGCGGGGCCCTGCCCCAACAGAAACTGCAGATCCTCCAGCCGTGCACTGGTCTGATCACTGAACCACACCAGTTCCTGATTCACCGTAAGGGCTATCCCGCCCAGCCCCAGACCGTGCGCACAAGTGATCGCCCACTGCCTGCGCTGTTCCTCGTCCGCCCCGGCCATCGCACTCAGCCTGCCCAGGAGATGCCTCACTGAGGAGCCCACAACTCACCGCCTTCCCGGGTGCCCGTCGTGTAGCGCGGCGGATGCTGACCACACCGTTTCAGCCTAGTAGCAGCTGCGGCGCATGGGGGCGAAGAACCTCATTTCCCCACCACGAGATCGGGTGAGGCAGCCTTTCATGAGCGACATCGCGGCGCTGGGTTCCTCTCGACGCACCGTAGATAAGTGCCTTCATCCAGCTGCTGCGGCGCAGGCCGCATCCACCGACGGATAGATCCGCAAAATCTGGTCCGCCCCTGACATCGAGAGCAGACTGAGAAGTTGGGATCGTGGAGCCGCGACATAGAGCCGGGTCGCCCGGTGAAGACGCAGCAGCAAGCTCAGCGCGGAAGAATCCGCGAACGTCACCGCGCCGAGATCCACAACGAGCGTGGAAAATCGTGCAGCCGCAGCCTCGGCCCTCGAACGAAATGGGCCAATGGAGCCAGCGTCCAACTCGCCTTGAGCGGCCAGAATCCAACTACCCCAGTGTGCATGCTCTTTCAGGACAACCTCGGGCCGACTCCCGCTTCTGGGCATAGGTTCACTCCTCGCGTGCGGGGCTAGGCACGCCACCAGTCTCCTGCCCCTGCACCCCCCTCGCTACACGGATCCGACCCACGCGAGCCGCCATGATACGCATCGCCGCGGCGTGGGGCAGAGCCGTGTCCAGCCGTGGCCCTGCCCCGACCCAAAACGGAGGTATCCCCTGTCCACGCCTGTAGATCAGTGGCTGGCGGGCTTCACACCGTTGCCGCTGCACAGGCTAGATCGGCCGATGGGTAGATCCGTAAGACCTGGTCCGCGCCCGTCAGCGCAAGTACACGCAGGAGCTGGGGTTGCGGAGCAGCGACGTGCAGCTCAGTGATGTCGTGGAGAAGCAGCAACAAGTTCAACGCGGAGGAGTCCGCGAACGTCACCGCGCCGAAGTCCAGTACAAGCGCGGGGAACATAGCGGCGGCAGCCTCGGCCGCCTGACGCAAGGGACGGATGGTCTGCGCGTCGAGCTCACCATGGGCCGCCAGAGACCAACTGCCGTGAACCGGGTGCTTTCTCATGATGATCTCCAAGTGGCTCTCGCTACCTGGCATGGATCAACTCCTAGCGTGCGGGGTCTGGGCACGACACCAGTCTGGCTCCCCCGCAACCGCCCCCGCTACACAATGTCAACCCCATGCCACCGCGTTGTCCGCGAAGCTTGACAGCAGACGGCAAAACGTCCAGCTCTGGCAAGAAGCGGTGCACCTCACCGCCATGGAGGCCCGCTCCGTCTACATCCGTAGCTCGGTGGCACGCCGGCATGCAGACGCCCGCCCGGCAGCCTCACCCTGGACCACGCGGTGCACCGCCGTGCCAGTCGCTGACCTCTCTCCCGCCACCCAGTGCACAACAGGACACCGCAGCACCTGCGATGTGGACTTGGCCCCGCCAGAACTTGCTGAGCAAGCGGACAGAGTGAGACGACGGTGGGACCCTGAGAATTGAAGGCCCCGCCATGGGGACACCGTTGGTATAAGGGCCTCAAGCGACCCGTCACCGTCAGGTGGCGGGTCGCAGTGCTTCGAAGCGGGAAGTTCTGGTTCCGGCTCGGGGGGTGCCGGTGAGCCAGGCGTCGAGGCGGGTGAGGTTCACGGCCGATGCGGTGAACAGGTGTTGCAGTGAGGTCTTGGCGTGTCCGTGGTAGCGGCAGTGGCGTAGGCCGAAGGCGCGGACTCCCTGGGCGATGGTGGCCTCGATCCCGGCGCGCAGGTCGTAGCGCTGCTTCCATTCCTGGGTGCGGCTGTGGATGCGGGCTTGCTGAAGCGCCTGGTGTTCCTCGCGCGGGCGGAGCATGAGGGTGCGTCCGGTGCGGGATGTCGTGCAGTTCTGGCGTTGCGGGCAGGCGGCGCAGTCCTTGGCGGCGAATCGCACGTAGATGACCGGGACGCGGTCGCCGTGGTGTTTATGGTTCTTGTCCTGCCACACGAGGTTCACCTGACCGTTCGGGCAGGTCATGGTCTTGTTGTCCCAGTCGACGGCGAAGTCGGCCAGGCCGTGGCCGGCAGGGGTGCGGGTGGTGTCGGGCCTCGGCGGGCCCAACAGCTCGATGCCCCGGCCGCGGGCGGCGACCAGGTTGTGGGCGTCGACATAGCCGGCGTCCACCAGGTGCACGGTGGGCAGTCGGTGCTGCGCGGCCAGATCGGTGTGGATGCGCTCGACCAGGTCAACGTCAGCGCGGGACGCCGCCGTAGTGGCCACATGCGTAATCAGGTTGGGTGCGTCAGGCTCGCAGGTTTCCGTCACATGCAGCAGATAGCCGGTCCACCGGACGTCGCGCTTGGCTCCGAAGCTCGCCTCGGGATCGTAGGGCGAGCCGGGGCAATCGGCCGACGGCGGCCGCTCCTTAGCCTCTCGCGAACGAACCACCCCGTTCACCACCTTGAAGCTCTGCACCCAGCTTCGCCGCAGCACCTCCACTGCCGGCAGCCGTGTCAGGCCCGGCGGCGCCGTGGGTGCGAAGACCGCTTGCAGCAGCCGCATGCCGTCGGTACCCGCCTGCTCCACCCAGGCCCGCCGGCCGGTCTTGGTCTTGGCCATCCTCGACTCCTCGACCCGGTGGCCATAGCGGTCGAACCACTCCAGCTCCACCTGCGCCGCGAGCCACCGCGGCGCCGCCTGGGCAAGCACGTTGAGCGCCGCTCGCAACGTCTCACCCAGCCGCTCCATCCAGCTCATCGCCCGCACCGCGGCCAGCACCCGGGTCGAATCCGTACGAGCCCGGTCGCTCGTCCGCACCAGCCCGCGCTCCTGGGCAGCGACCAGGATCTGGTCGAAAACCTCCGCCGCTTGATCGCTGCCCGACAACCGGGTCCTGAAGTCGCAAGCGCGTACTTCCAGTCGATCCGCGTGCGCACCGCCTCCGCTGCCTGCCGATCCGGCAGCCCCTCGGCGAACTGCAACACCGTGACCAGCGCCAACAACCCCGGCGGGATCACCGGACGCGATCCGGATACAGCAAGGCAAGCCCGGCAGCGGAGAAGACCTGCCCGAACTCATCACGCAACCGCATCGCCAGCGTGCCCCGCGGACACACAGCCCGCGCCACCCGCACCGTCTCCGCCGGGATCTCCCCGATCCCCAGCCGCTTCAACGACATCACCGCACCCCCAAACGCAAGACGTCGGTCTCAACCACTCAAAGCGAGTGATCAAGACCGACGTCAAGCTAGGGCCAAGGCTTATCCCAACGGTGTCCATGGGGAAGGGCCGCTCCACGGCCGCCGCCGCGATGCGACGACGGCCGTGTCACAGGGACGTGAGAGCTCCCCTCGCTCGCGCCCCTGCGGAGGACGCCCCCACGGCGACAGGGCGCGGGAGTGCCCAGACACACGTTGTGAGGACGGGGCTGGAGCCGGTTCGTCGGCGATTCGACTCCAGCCGTCTCTGAGGAGTTACCTCGACTCGGGGGCTAGGAGTCTGAGCCAAAGATCTTAAGGGCCAACTGCCCTACGCACAGGATGCCCGCAAAAGCCCTCGCCCATAGCCGTGTTGACGCCCTCTTTGCGTGATGGCCTCCATTGTCCGGAACTCGCCCCTTCGTTTTGCAGGAAGCCCAACCTTCTGCCCGCCCGTAGCTCGGTGGCCCCCCAGCATGCAGACGGCCTGGGCCCGTCAGGACATGCTCGAGCGGCACTTGGAGTCCCCACGGTCATCGGCTACGAGGCCATCAGGAACGTGGACGACTCTGCGTCCCGGTGTCATTGCATCATCACCGGCATGTGAGGCTGACGCGCTTGGGCCTTCCGCCGTCTCCCCAAATCAGGGACACTCGTCACTGTCAGTAGTTCACCCAGGGCAGAGGGAGCGGGCGTGACCCTTCCTGCTTTCGATCCCGATCGGTCTGACCGGCGGGACCAATGGGCCCATGAGTGCGCGCGGCAGCGCGAAAAGACTGCCGCCGTCCAGAACTGGGTTGCACGCAAGCAGGCCACGGCAGTTGAGATGCGTCTTCGGGCGGTCGCCATACGCCTGTTCGCACGAACCATGCGCGGCGAGAGCGCGGGATCTCCCCCGGCTGCGCCCTCGCCCAGCGGCACCCCCCTCGATCGACTTCTGAGGCAGGCCGTAGTGACCGAACAGGCGAAGGGCATCCTCGCCGCAAGGCTCCACTGCTCCGCCGATCAAGCGCTCACTCTCCTTCAGGAGTACAGCCGCAGGATGAACGAGCCAGTCCACCTCTTCGCCCGCGAGATCGTCGACGATAAGAATCGCCTCTGACCGCGAAGCGAGCTCCTGAAGAGTGCTGGTACATGGCGTTCTCTACCCCTGCCACTGTGACGGCCGCCCAACCGAGTCTGTACGTGCAGGCTCTGATGCCTGACATACAGGCGACCCGGGCCTGGGGCACCAACCGCACCGAGACGGATCGTGGCCGCCAGTGGGCAGGCCGGGGCTCCGGTTGCAGTTCGTAGCGTCCAAACCTCATCCGTCCGCCTGCAGAGATAGGGGCAAAAACCCCTGCCCCGTTATGTTTTCCGCGGCTCCGCAACGGGGCCGTTGGCCTCCGGGCCCGGCATGACTGTTGCCCCCTGTCGAAGGCATGACCTGGGGGGTGGTGTCACCGGGCCCGGGAGGTGTCTGTCGGAGACGCTGATCAGAGGTCCGGCCACCGCCTGGTCCGACGCAATGCCGGGCAGTTCGCGGGCGACAGGTCTGCATAACGTGGATGCGCGAGTACGACACCCGAGCCAAGGCCAGCACCGTCAACACCCGTGCAAGGGCGCGATGTTCGAGATCGAAGACGTGGGCGTGTTCCTCGGCCTGGACGTCGGCAAGACGGCCCATCACGGCCACGGGCTCACCCCGGCCGGGAAGAAGATCTTCGACAAGCCGCTGCCCAACAGCGAACCGAAACTGCGGGCCGTGTTCGAGAAGCTGACCGCGAAGTTCGGCTCCGTCCTGGTGATCGTGGACCAGCCCGCCTCCATCGGCGCCCTCCCGCTGACGGTCGCCCGCGACGCCGGCTGCCGCGTCGCCTACCTGCCAGGTCTGGCCATGCGCCGCATCGCCGACCTCTACCCCGGCGAGGCGAAAACGGACGCGAAGGATGCGGCCGTGATCGCGGATGCCGCTCGGACGATGCCGCACACCCTGCGCTCGCTGGAACTGACCGATGAGATCACCGCCGAACTCACCGTCCTGACCGGCTTTGACCAGGACCTGGCCGCCGAGGCCACCCGCACCTCCAACCGCATACGCGGCCTGCTCACCCAGTTCCACCCCTCCCTGGAACGCGTCCTGGGACCCCGCCTCGATCATGTCGCGGTGACCTGGCTGCTGGAGCGTCACGGCTCCCCAGCCGCCCTGCGCAAGGCCGGCCGCCGCAGACTCGTCGAGTTGATCCGCCCCAAGGCGCCACGCATGGCCCAAAGACTGATCGACGACATCTTCGACGCGCTTGACGAGCAGACCGTCATCGTCCCGGGCACCGGCACTCTCGACATCGTCATCCCCTCCCTGGCCGCGTCCCTGGCCGCCGTCCACACCCAGCGCCGGGCGATGGAAGCCCAGATCAACACCCTGCTGGAGGCTCACCCTCTTTCGCAGGTCCTGACGTCGATGCCCGGCGTCGGCGTCAGGACCGCCGCCGTCCTGCTGGTCACCGTCGGCGACGGCACCAGCTTCCCCACCGCCGGACACCTGGCCTCCTACGCCGGACTCGCGCCGACGACAAAGGCGTCGGGCACCTCGATCCACGGCGAACACGCTCCCCGAGGCGGCAACCGGCAGCTGAAGCGGGCCATGTTCCTGTCCGCCTTCGCCTGCATGAACGCCGATCCAGCCTCCCGCGCCTACTACGACAAGCAACGAGCCCGCGGCAAGACCCACACCCAGGCCCTCCTCCGCCTCGCCCGCCAACGCATCAGCGTCCTGTTCGCGATGCTCCGCGACGGCACCCTCTACGAATCGCGGACACCGAAGGACGTCGAGCTCGCCGCATAACCCCAGCAACCCCTAACCCGACAGGGATGCCTTGACGAAAGACATAGAGGCACCCCCCTCGACCGATGCTCCAGCGACTCGGGTTTACTCACGTGCCCCTCCCAGCGCCGCCGCCTGGGCACGACGTCAACCGGTAAAGCTCCTCGTCGGGGGCCGCGCAGTGGCCGGCGGGTCGGCAAGCACGCTCCGCCTCTCGGTCGGGAAGCGGGCGACGGGTTGCTCTTAAGGCCGGTGGCCCGAGGCTTCCGCGACAAGCTCACGCACCTCTTCGAACACACCGGCCTCCCCAAAGACCAGGCCACCGCGATCGCAGAGAGCCTGCTCTGCTCCCCGGCCTTCTGACGTACGACTACACCCGTGGCGAGGGATCCCCCAACGACCGCAACCTCACCGACGATGTCGTTGACGTGGGGTTCGCTTGGCTGAGCAACGGCGCCGTTCCCTAGGACGAGCTGAGGGGTGATGCGCCTGTATCGGGTCGGGAACCCAGCTGAGGGCAGGGAGTCACAGCCATCCGTTGCGGCGGAAGACCCGGTGGAGCAGGGTGCACGCCCCGGCCATCACGGCGACGGCAAGGGGGTAGCCGTAGACCCATTGCAGTTCGGGCATGTGCGTGAAGTTCATGCCGTAGATGCCGGCGATAAGGGTGGGCAGGGCAAAGATGGCCGCCCAGGCGGAGATGGTGCGCATGTCGTCGTTCTGCCGGGCACCTACCTGGGCCAGGTGGGCGTCGAGAACGGAGTTCAGCAGGTCGTCCAAGGACCGGACCTCGGTATCTGTGCGGTGTACGTGATCAGCGACATCCCGGAAGTACGGCAGCGCCTCCTGAGGCCAGCCGGAGAGCGGGCTCACGAAGTCCTGCACAACAGGCACCAGAGGCTGCACAGCGTCCCGGAATTCCAGCACCTCGCGCTTGAGGGAGTACACCTCTTCGATCACGTCTTCGCGTTCCGGGGAGAACACCCGGCGCTCCAAGTCGGTCAGATCGCCGCGCACTTCCTCCGCGATGGCGGTGTAGGTGTCCACCGTCACGTCCAGGACGGCGTGCAGCACCGCCACCGGCCCCATGGCCAGCATGGCAGGGGCACGATCGAGTCGGCGAGCGGCCTCCGCCGCGGGATCTGTCTGCCCGTGGCAGACAGTCAGGACAAAGTTCGGGCCGAGGAAAATCATGGCCTCGCCCGATTCGACCTGCGAGGTCTCCTTGACGTACCGCAACGTCTTCAGCGCGACGGACAGCACCTCGTCATAGCGCTCACGCTTGGGCCGCTGGTGCGCCTGGACGGCATCTTCGACCGCCAAAGGGTGCAGGCCCAGTTCCTCGGCCAGCGTCTCCACCTCCTGGGCGGAAGGATCAATCAGCCGAATCCAGGCGAACGTTTCCGGGGGCGCATCTCGCAGCCCCTTCAACGCGCATGCACCGTTTTTCCCTATGTTCGGTGTCTGTCGGGCGCCGTCGTTTCCATAGATCACACATTCCATGCCTAGCCACCTGCGCACCACACGCCGATCTATGCTTCCCCTCTGCCCGTAAGCCTCAAGACTCCGGGTAACCCGGCAGGGCAGGTGGCGACTCGGCGGTCGCGTTGTTCAACGGCCCATGGGCGCGAGCAAAGCTGTTGGACGTGGCGGTGAGTGACCTGACAGACAGCGGGATCGGGGAAGGTCTTACGGAGGTGTCGCGTCGTTCCCAGCGGATGCGCAGGCGGCCGACGTCCGACTCCGGAGGCACGTACTCCCACTCGATACCGGTAACGGCTCGATGAGCGAGAACACCCAATCATCGAGCCGACACGCCAACAGTCACACGATCAACCGCGCTGGTTAGAAGCAACTAGGCGCGCGTGGGCCAGATCGGGCCCTCGTCGGTCCAGGTGACGCCCTTGTTGTGGCACAGGCAGAAGGGGTGGCCCACCGGGTCGGTGTAGACCCGCCAGCCGTAGCCTTCGGGGCCGATGAAGTCCTGCACCCGCGTCGCGCCGAGTGCGACGATGCGGCGCTCCTCGGACTCGATGTCGTCCACTTCGAAGTCCAGGTGGAACTGCTTGGGGTGCGTGCGCTCGCCCCACTGCGGGGGGCTGTAGTCGTCCACCCGCTGGAAGGCGAGCTCGATCTCGCCGAACTTGATGCCGGCCCAGTTCTCGTCGCTGTCCTCCTTGATGGCACGTCCCGTCACCTCGGAGTAGAAGGCCGCCAGCTTCATCGGGTCCGGACAGTCGATGATGAAATCGGTGAGTCGCAACATTCCACGATCTTGACACAAGATCGACAACGTCGGACGTCCGCACGTTCTCCAGGCCGGGGGGCTCGCGTTATCCGGTATCCGAGTCGATGTTGATTACCTCAGCGTGCGGGCCGCTGCGCGCCACGGCCCGCGTCAAGGCGCCGGTGCCAGACGGGGAGAGTGGCACGAGTCGAAGCGGGCTTGGCCTGGCGCAGTGGTGGCTGCTCCCCTGCGATATGAGGGACAGTCCGGCACTGCGCCTACGCCATCGTGTGCGCTACTTGCCCCGCGCGACCCACAGGGGCGACGTGATCGGCGATCCCCCGGAAAGGGCGAGGATGTGCGGCGCCTACCGCTGCCCGTCGGTCATTCCGCGAACGAGGACGGGCGCCAGGCCGAACACCGGCACCAGGCTGGGGTCGTTGAACGCCGTGATGCGGGCGATCCGTCCCTGGCGCAGGGTCAGGACCTGCACTCCGTACGCCTCGTAGCGGCCTTCACCCACGCACGCGTAGGCGACGAGGGCGGGCTGGCCGTTGGCACGGGTGGGGACCAGGTGCCACCGGTTCCTGCGCAGGATCCGGTGGGCCAGAAATCCCACGACTGCCTCTTGGCCGGTGAACCATGTGGGGGTCGGCGGCATCTCCATCTCGACGTCCGCCCGCAGCAGCCGCAGCAGCGCGTCAGGGTCCGCCCTGGTGAACGCCTCGACGTAGCCGTCCAGGAGCGTGCGCCGCACCTCCTCGTCCGGCTCGGCCAGATCCTCTAACGCCCCATGGGCCTCAGCCAGGCGGGAGCGGGCGCGGCGCAGTGCACTGTCGACGGCTGCGGCCGTCGTGTCCAGCATGGCGGCGACCTCGGCCGTCCGAAACGCCAGCACGTCACGCAACGTCAGCACGGCCCGCTGCCGGGCGGACAGCAGTTGCAGCGCGGCGATGAAGGCCAGCCGTACGGTGCTCCTCGCGGTCACGACGGCCGCCGGGTCATCGGTGCCCACCAGCGCGTCGGGGACCGGCTGGAGCCAGGCCACCGCTGTTTCGCGCGCGCTCACGGCCACCCGGTGATCGTCCGAAGGCGCCCCCAGGCCCGAGGGCAGCGGCCGCCGGGAGCGTGTCTCCAGCGCGGTCAGGCAGGCCATGGTAGCGATCTTGTACAGCCACCGCCGCACCGAGGAGCGGCCCTCGAACCGGTCGAATGCGCGCCACGCCCGCAGGTAGGTCTCCTGTACGAGGTCCTCGGCGTCGTGGATCGAGCCGAGCATTCGGTAGCAGTGGGCGAGCAGTTCTGTCCTGAACGGCTCGGCCAGGGCGGAGAATTCGGCGTCCGAGGGCATGGCGGCCTCTCCCGGGGGTGCGGTGGCGTTCACGGTAACGGTCGTATGTGGCTCAGCCGACCGGGCGCAGTCCGGCCCCGCGCACCCGGTACTCCGCATCGCTTTCAGGGTCTTGGGCGACCGCGATGACGGATTTGGCGACCTGTTCCGCGGTGAGGACCGGCTGTTCCCGGCCCGCGACGAAGGTCTCGCGGTCCATGCCCTGGCGCGCGGCGTATCCGTCGGCCGCGACCAGGCCGACGCCGCCGGCCGGCGTCATGTCCGGCAGCAGCGTGTGGAAGCGGATGTCCAGGCCCGCCCGCTGCGCCTCTTGCTCGGCGTACTGCCGGAGGTAGCGGATGGAGGCCTTGGCGCTGGCGTATCCGCCGCTGAGCGGCGAACCGCCCAGGGCTGCTCCGCTGGACATCGATATGACGACGCTGCCCGCGGCCAGCGGTTCCAGCAGTGCCGCACGCGTCCAGGTGAACACGTGCCGGGTGTCGGTGTGCCAGTGACGGCTGAAGGTTTCCCAGGTCTGCTCCTGCACGGGTGCCATGTGCGGGGTGAGTCCGGCATTCAAGACGAGCAGATGGGGACGGTGTTCGCGGAGGACGTCCCCGGCGAGCGCTTCACTGGTGGCATCAGCGGCGATGGGCGTGAAGCCGGCGCCGAGTTCGGCCTGCACGGCGCGCAACTCCTGGTGGCTGCGGGCGATACCGATGACGCGGATACCGCTCGTGACGAGCGCGGCGGAGATCGCACGCCCGAAACCGCGGCCGGCTCCGGTCACCACAGCGCTCTGGAAGAGGTCAGACATCGAGGACTCCATAGGGTTGGTCGGGTTCGGTCGCCATCTAGACCAGCCGCCGCAGGAAATACCGTCGCCCCACCCCACCACCACAAGGGTGACGTGCGTCACAATCCATCGCCCCGCGCCCTCCCTGCTCCCCGACCGGCGGCCGAGGCGACAACGCCGCCGGCGGACCGTGACAGTCCGCGGGCCTGATCGTCCTCGCTCATCAGGAGGGTCATATGCGCGTGGCGTTGCCCTCACCGTCAGCCCGCGCACCCACCCGACGCCCACGCGACGACGCGGAGCCCGTTCCGTTTCGGATCATGGGATCGCCGGTTCGGACGGCCCGCTGCCTGACGCGCATCGGCCGCGGAACGATCCTTTCTTCCGGGTATGTCACGCGGCTTCAACGTTGCGTCGGCGATATCTTTGGGCACTTGCGAACGCGGGGACAGCCGACGAGAAGGGTCCAGCCATGCCGGAGTCGTCGCAGGGCGTTACGGTCGTGGCTCTCCTCGCGGACCCGGACACTCCCACGGAGATCGCGCAGCGCATCGCCCAGACACTTCCTGATCGGCTCGCCGACAAGGCAGGCCAGGGGCAACGCTTCGAGGTCGAGGTGGTCAGTGAACCCTTCACCGCAGGGACAGAAGACCCGTCCACCTTGATGCGCCGGATCATGGACCGTGCACGTGCGGAAAACTGGGACATCGTCGTGGCCCTCACCGACCTTCCGCTGTCCTCACACAGGCGCAAGCTCGTTGTGGATCTGAGTCACGAACACGGCTTGGCGCTGCTGTCCCTTCCTTCACTGGGAGGCTGGCGGCTGCAGACAAAGGCCCGGCGGGCCGTGGAAGAAGCCGTGCTCAGCCTCGCGGGCCCGCGGGCCACCGGGGCTGGGGGCGCTCGGCGAAGTCAGCCGCTGCTGGGGTCCCTCGTCGGTCGTCTCGCGCCCATCCATCCGGGCCCGGTCGATGAGGAGGAGACCGCCGACCTGCGGTACGTCGCGAGCGGGCCGCGCGGTTACCTCAGGGTCCTCGTCGGAATGGTCCGCGCCAACCGGCCGTGGCGGTTGGTGCCGGGCCTGTCCAAGGCCCTGGCGGCCGCACTCGCCACGGGAGCCATCGCCACCGTGAACTCCACCGTCTGGAGCCTGGCCGCGTCCCTGAGCGCGCCACGCCTCGTGATCGCCATGGTCGGGTCTGTCGCGCTCATGATCGGCTGGCTGATCGTGGACGCGAACCTGTGGCACCGCGCAGGAGAGGTCTTGCCGGAGGCCAGGAAGAGGGCGGCTCTCTACAACGCCTCGACCGTCGTCACCGTGGGTATCGGCGTGCTCGTCTGCTACGTGGGTTTGATGGGCATCAACTTGGTGTGGGCCTTGTTCATCCTCAACGACCGAGTGTTCGCCTCCATGACACGAACCCCGCTGCACGCCACGGAGTACTGGACGCTGTCCTGGTTCGTCGCTTCGATCGCCACGGTGGGCGGCGCCCTGGGATCGGGGTTGGAGAGCGACGAGGCGGTCCGGGCAGCCGCCTACTCCAAGCGCGAACAGGAACGGCGCAGCCTGCTGCAGGACGACCACGGTGACTAGGCAGTTTGTGTCAGCTCATCAAGCTGACCAACGGCAGATGCCGAGCACACCCTGGAGCCCCATCACCCACCGACGATATGCCGTCAGGGCTATGACGTCATGCTGATGTTGGTCTTGGACGCCTCAACTCGCCCGTCATAGCGTCAGGTTGCTCGCACACGCCGATCGCTATGAGGAGTTTCCACCATGAGGAACCACAGCAACCGGCCCCTGTTCAAGAGACTCGCCGCCCTCTCTCTGGTCACCGTGGCGGTCGGCGTCTCAGCCGCGGGGGGCGCGAATGCCGATGCCCCGAAGACGGGCCGGGCCGAGGTCATCGAACTCCAACTCAAGGACCTTGAGTACGAGTCCGTCGACCTCGGCAAGGCAGGGCCGAGCCTGGGCGACATGAGCGTCTACTGCGCCACCGCGGTGGAGAACGGCCGCGACGTCGGACGGGGGGCCGGAACGTCGCAAGTCGTGTACGTCGACGGTGGGAAAGTCACGTCGCAGGCCGTGATCACGATAGAGCTCCAGCGTGGCTCCCTGACGATGCAATCGCTGCGGCCGGACGAGGCGAGTTCGCTCGACATGGCCATCACCGGCGGCACGGGCGCATTCAAGGACGCCCGGGGCAGTGTGCGCTACTGGGACATCAACACACCAAAGGAGAGGCTGCGCGCCGAGATCCTGCACTGACGGAGGACGGGACCACCGTGCCCGCAGCCTCCGCCCAGCCAGTTCTAAAGACTCTGCGATGGCCGGGGCGCCCGTGACCCGCCCGAAGACCGGTCAGGTCTGGTGCGTCCAGTCAGCGCCCAGGTCCAGGAGGCCGGGGAGTTGAGGTCGTCGATGCGGACGTGGCTCCCGCTGCGCGCCCACCACAGGGCTGTGCAGGCCCAGGCCAAGGACTCGTCGAAGGCCGGCGGTAGCCCGGACTACCGGGAGCTGGCCACAGGCCGCGGCTTGTAGAAGGACTCCTCCAGGTAGGCGACCTCGTGCGGCTGATAGGGCTCCTCCAAGTAGGCGGCCTCGTCCTCGTCGAGTGCGACGTCCACGGCAGCCAGGGCGTCGGCCAGCTGGGCCGGCTTGGTGACCCCGACGATGGGCGAGGTCACCGCCGGGTTGCGCATGACCCAGGCCAGAGCGACCTGGGCCGGGGACAGACCCCGCTTGCCCGCGATCTCGTGGACGCGCTCGGCCACTGCCTGGTCCCCGTCGCGGTAGAGGATCTTGCCGCCCGGGTCGGTCTCGGCACGCGTCGTGGCGGTGTCCCGGACCCGAGTCAGCCTGCCTCGCGCCAGCGGGCTCCACGGGATCACGCCGATGCCCTGGTCGGCGCAGAGCGGGAGCATCTCCCGCTCTGCTTCTCGGTGGATGAGGTTGTAGTGGTCCTGCATCGACACGAACCGGGTCCAGCCGTTCAGGTCAGCCAGGTACAGGGCCTTGGCGAACTGCCAGGCGTACATGGAAGAGGCTCCGATGTAGCGGACCTTCCCGGACTTGACCGCGTCGTGCAGCGCCTCGAGGGTTTCCTCGATCGGGGTGTCGTAGTCCCAGCGGTGGATCTGGTACAGGTCGATGTAGTCGGTCCCCAGCCGCTTCAGGGAGGCGTCGAGTTCGGCGAAGATGGCCTTGCGGGACAGCCCGGCTCCATTCGGGCCGGGGCGCATCCGCATCCAGACCTTGGTGGAGAGGACGACCTCCTCGCGCCGGGTGAAGTCCTTGACCGCCTGGCCGACGATCTCCTCGCTGCTTCCGGCGCTGTACCCATTGGCCGTGTCGAGGAAGTTGACGCCGCCCTCCAGGGCCTGCTTGATGATGTCCCGGCTGGCGTCCGCTCCCAGCGACCAGGGCTCGCCACCCCGCTCCGGCTCGCCGAAGCTCATGCAACCGAGGGTGATGGCGGAGACTTCCAGTCCGGTCGTTCCGAGTTTGATGTATCGCATGCGCCGAAACTAGGAGTTGGTGTGCGCTCTAACGCAAACTCGGAGGCGTGGGGCATGCTCCGCCGGGCCGGGCGGCGGTATCGCAGCATTCGCGACCGCGCCCGCCCCTACCCGCCGAATCCCTAAGTGGTGGAGATCGTCTTGAGTGCGAGGGCCCGCAGCGGGGCGATCTTGGTGCGGGGGTTGCCGTGGTAGACGGCGTTGGTGCAGATCACCAGGTAGCGACCGGTCTCCGGGAGGTCTTCGAAGTCGCAGGTCGCGGCGGTGATGACGCCGGCCGCATGGGCGTGCCGACCTCCCTTGCTCAATGCGGTCCCCACCGGTAGCCGGGCCCCGTCCCGATCACGCGGGGAGAGCGCCGGTCGTCGACAGCGTGGTCCCGTGTCGTACGGTCCGAAGGCGCGATCGCCTGCGGTCCGCAACGGAACGGACCGTACCCGGCGGTCCCGCCGGGTAGGACCGAAAGATCTGAACCCATACCGGGGATCAGGCCGCCACAAGCTCCCGCTCCCGCTCCCGGCCCGGCGTTTTGGCCTTGGGCTTCTTGTTCGGCAGCGAGAGTCGGAAGACCTTGTGCCACGCGGAGAACACCTGCTTGGGCAGCGGGCCGGTGACGTACTCCAGCTCGTACTTCTCGAACAGTGCGCGCACCTTCACCGCGACCTCGGCGTACCGGTTGCTCGGCAGGTCCGGGAACAGGTGGTGCTCGATCTGGTGTGACAGGTTGCCGGTCATGAAGTGCATGGCCTTGCTGCCACTGATGTTCGCCGAGCCCATCATCTGGCGCAGGTACCACTGGCCGCGCGTCTCGCCGTTGATCGACCGGCGCTCGAAGACCTGTACGCCCTCGGGGAAGTGCCCGCACATGATCACCGAGTGGGTCCAGATGTTGCGGACCAGGTTCGCGGTGAACGTGGCGCCGAGCGTGGTGAGGAACGACGGGCCCGAAAGGAGCGGGTGGATCACGTAGTCCTTGAGCACCTGCTTGCGGATCTTGCGGCCCACGGCCTTGGCCTGCGCGCGGAACTCCGGGTTCTTGCGGCGGCGCTTGTCCAGGTTCTTGCCGAGCTCCAGGTCGTACGCTGCGATGCCGTACTCGAAGAAGCAGGCATTGAGGAAGTTCCACAGCGGCTGGCCGAGGTGGAAGGGGTGCCACTTCTGGTCCTCGTCGACGCGCATGATGCCGTAGCCGAGGTCGTTGTCCTTGCCGATCACGTTCGTGTACGTGTGGTGCAGCTCGTTGTGCGAGTGCTTCCACTGCTCGGACGGCGAGACGTGGTCCCACTCCCAGGTGGTGGAGTGGATCTTCGGGTCCCGCATCCAGTCCCACTGGCCGTGCAGGATGTTGTGGCCGATCTCCATGTTGTCCATGATCTTCGCCACGGACAGTCCGGCGGTGCCGAGCAGCCACGCGGGCGGGAACATCGAGAACAGCAGCACGCCCCTGCTGGCCAGCTCGAGCTTGCGCTGCACCGCGATGACCTTACGGATGTAGGCGGCGTCCTTCTCGCCGCGGCCGGCGATCACCTCGTCGCGGATCGCGTCCAGCTCGCGGCCGAGCTCCTCGATCTGCTCCGCGGTCAGGTGGGCGGTGGGGTCGATGGCGGTCACGGTGCTCCTACCGTTCGATGTCGCAGGGGCCCGCCGCGGCGGACACGCAGGTCTGGATGAGGACGCCGGGCTCGGCCTCGGTGATCTCTCCGGTGCGCAGGTCTCGGACGGCGCCGGCCTTGAGCGGCGTGACGCAGCCGAAGCAGATGCCCATGCGGCACCCGGAGGGCATGAGCACGCCGGCCTCTTCGCCGACGTCCAGCAACGGCGTGGCGCCGTCCGCGTCGACGGTCTTGCCGGTGGCGCTGAACGTGACCTCGCCGCCGTCGCCCGCGACGACGATGCTGGGGCGGAAGCGTTCGGTGTGCAGACGCTCTTGGATGCCGTGCGCGGTCCAGTGCTCTTCGGCGGCGTCGAGCAGGCCCGCGGGCCCGCATGCCCAGGTCTCGCGCTCGGTCCAGTCGGGCACGAGTTCGTCTAGACGGGCGATGTCGAGCATGCCGTCCGTGTCGGTGTGTACCTCGGTGAGCCGCAGCTTCGTGTCCGCGACCAGGTCGTGCAGTTCGTTGCGGAAGATCACGTCGTGCGGCTGTGGCGCGCAGTGGACCATGACGACGTCGTCGAACTCGGTGTCGCGCAGCATGCCCATCACGGGGGTGATGCCGCTGCCGGCCGTCAGGTAGAGCACCTTGGCGGGCGTGGCTTGTGGCAGCACGAAGTCGCCGGTCGGCTGGTCGAGTTCGATCAGCGTGCCTGGTTTCGCCCTGCGGACCAGGTGGTTGCTGACCTTGCCGTCCGGGATCGCCTTCACGGTGATGGTGACGCGGCCGTCCCGGCGGTTGGTCGGCGAGGTGATGGAGTAGGCACGCCACAGGCGCACCCCGTCGACGTCGACCCCGATCCGTACGTACTGACCGGCCGTGTGGCCGCGCCAGCCCCGCCCCGGTCTGATCACGATGGTCGCGGCGTCGCCCGTCTCGGGGTGCACGGCCTCGATGCGCCCCCGCAGGTCCGCGCCCGCCCGCAGCGGGCTGACCAGGTCGAGGTAGTCCGACGGCAGCAGCGGCGTCGTGACCATCTCCAGTAGTTTCCACGCCCTGCTGCGGAGGGCTGTACTCGTCATGGCTCCAGCTTGCTGCGCCTCAAGGCGTAAAGTCCTGACCGCAGGACGTAAATCTGGTCGCCTAGATTGTTCGCAGGGAACAAAAACATGAGCCATGCAACCCGGAGGGCCAGCGAACTGGCCTTGGACGAGACAACGGTCACCGCACTTCGGGCCGCGGTGAAGACGACCGCCGACGAGGTCGTCCAGGCGATCATCGACGAGGTACCGCCCTACGCCAACGCCCTTTCGGGCCGCATGGGCGCCACCATCCGCAGAGCCGTCCGCACCGCCCTGGGCCACTACCTGGACCTCGCGAGCGGGAAGGCCACCGGCGGCGACGCCGGCGACGCCGCCTACGAGCTGGGCCGCGGCGAGGTGCGCGACGGCCGTTCCATGGACGCCCTGCTCAGCGCCTATCGCGTCGGCGCCCGCGTGGCCTGGCGATGCCTGGCAGCGGGTGCCGTGCCCGCAGGTCTGCCCGCCGCCGAGGTCGCGAAGTTCGCCGAGCTGACCTTCGCCTACATCGACGAGCTCTCCGCCGCGAGCGCCGCGGGCCACGCCGACGAGCTGGCCGCCCGGGGCCGGGTCCACGAGCTTCACCTAGAACACCTGGCCCGCGACCTCCTCGCCGGCGCGAGCCCGGACGTGCTGCTGGCCTCTGCGCAGCGGGCCGGGTGGCAGCCTCCGGTGTCGCTGACCGCAGTCCTGCTGCCCGCCGCCCAGGCCCGGCCCGCCTACCGCGTACTCGACCCGAGCACCCTCGTCCTGGACGATCTGCCGGATGCCGCCGGTGTGCTGCTCGTCCCCGATGCCGACCGCGCACACCTCTTGCGCCAGCTGACCGACCGCACCGCCGTGGTCGGCCCGGCCCGGCCATGGACGCGTGCATCCGCCTCCTACGCACGAGCCGTACGCGCACGCACCCTCTCCTCGGATATACGCGACACCGAGGACCACCTGCCCGAGCTGGTCCTGAGCGCCGACGCGGACGCGTTCGCGGACCTGCGCGCCCGAGCCCTCGCACCGTTGCAGGCCTTGCCTGTCGCGACCGCGCGGCGCCTGGAGGAGACGCTGCGGGCGTGGCTGCTGCACCAGGGCAGGCGAGAGGAGGTGGCGGCGGCGTTGTTCGTCCATCCCCAGACTGTCCGGTACCGCATGGCGCAGCTGCGGGAGCTGTTTCCGGATCTCGCATCGCCGAACCGGGCCCTTGAACTGACGCTGGCGGTCGGTCTTCGGGTCACCTGACGCGTTCTTCGGCCGCGCACGACCGCGGACCGCGTCCGCGAGCGGTCCAGGAACCGGGCCTCGACCTTGGTGCCATCAGCGGGCCCACGCAGCCCGATAAAGAGCGGTATCAGCCAAGCGGAGGCTGGGGGCTGACGTGAAGAACAGACAAGGCCGCAACGGTGGCATGCGGCCAGGCCCCGTGCCTTCCCTCCGACAGGTCAGCCAGACGACCGACCGGACCGGCCTGGCGCACCGCGCGAGGGATGATGGGGAGGAAACGACGAAACGCGAGTTCAGGAGCTTGAATGGCGAAGCGGGTTCATCAACCCCGTGAGGACGCGGAGTTCGATTTCATCCTCGGGATGAGCGGAGTTCCGGTCCTCGCCTATTTCACCGGGACATGGCCCAAGGCCATCGAGCCCTGCCGGGTGATGGACCTCGTCGTGGGCGGCATCGCCGAGGACTACGCGGGCCGCCTGACAGTCGTCCGCACCGACATCACGCGTTGTCCGGCCGCAACCGAGCGATACGGGATCACCGGAGCCCCGTCCTACACCCTGCTGAAGGAGGGAGAGGCGGTGGCGCACGGCACGGGGCCAATGACCATCGCCGAGGTACAGAAGTTCCTGGACGGTCACCTCTGAGAGGCCGCTGCGGCACGTGGCCGCGACGCCCGGCACGTCGTATCTCGTCTACGGTAGGTGCGCCACCGGAGACGGCCTCGGGGCTGAGACACCCCACAGGTCCGTCCAGGAACACCGCCCCGGGTAGCGCACCATCGTCAGCTGGACGGCGAAATGGTTCTGCACCCGCGGGCCCCCTGCCGCCCCTCCACACCCTCCCCGCTCAAGATCACGCGCCGCACTGAGAACACCCAGCCAGCCTTGCGGACAACCCTGAGTACCTTCGTGATTGGGTGATCACGCGAGTTGGCGGCCGCCCGCGTCGCCGCCCGGGTCATCGGCCAGGACGACAGCCGTCTTGATACGTTTGCCGACCGGCTCGCGGTGCACCTCGAAGCTGCGGCACACCGCCATGACCAACTCCAGTCCGTGCTGACCGATCCGCGTCGGATCCGGTCCCAGGACCAACGGCAGTGTCGTGCTGCTGTCCCACACCGTCACCTCCACGGCCCCCTTGTCGACCTCCAGCGTCAGCAGACACGGTCCTGGGGCATAGCGATGGACGTTGGTCACCAGCTCGCTCACGACCAGCTGGACCACGCCCATGGCCCGCTTCGACACCGGCAGCCCGTGCTCGGCCTGCACCGACATCAAGAAGACACCGGCCAAGTCACGCGCCGCAGCGATCTCCTCACTGCCCTCGAACGCGGCGGAAACCGACAGCGAACGGCCCGTCAACAGCTGCGGACCCTCGCCTTGCCCTTGCCCAGCCAGCTCCATGGAGACCGCCTCACGTTCAAAAGCAGAGTCAAGTATCCACATCCGCTACCCCAAAACCCTCGCCACAGTCCTGGCATCTTCGACGCTGCGAGGTGATCACTTCAACCCGGCGCCCCAGGCCGGATCGGCGTGTGACAAAACCCCAACGCGCGGGACCTGGACTGCGCGTTCACAGTTTGCACGCCTGTCCATCGAGCGAGCCCCGCCCAACACAGCGCCTCTCCACGTCCAGGCAACTCAGCCGCCCGCGGAGGCCGCAGACAGTCACCGAGACTTCCGTGGCTCGGATTCAGAGGTGAGTTCCAGGAACGGGGCTTTGACTGACGCACGTACCGACGTGAAGGTCCGCTCGTGCATCTGCCGTAGCTTCCCGTCGGGTGATCTGTGCCAGAGCTTTCCAGAACCGTCCCGGAACTCCAGCTCTGGTGGCGGATCATCTGTCCTCGTCTCTCGCGTCACGGAGGCCTGCACAAGAAAGAGACTGACGGCCGCGGATGTGGCCCGGGACGTCTTGTTGGACGAGGGTGCTCTCGCCTCCAGAGTCGTCGTGGTCTTCGGGGGAAGCTCCCCGAGGCGCTCTTCCCTCATCCCTGGGATACGGACGGATACGTCGTAGACCGGAGCATCACTGGCATTGCTGATGCGTATGACCCGCTCCTGCGCAGCGTCCTTCTCCTCGACGCTGATCCACGCGCCCACGAGGCTGGCCTGGGAACGCTCCTTGTCACGCACGCTGCGCCGATACGAGACAGCTGCGATCGAGACCGACGTACTGGTCACCACGGCACTGACCCACGTCGGCACGTTGCCCCAATCCACTCCCTGCAATCCCGTTGGCATGTAGTTCCTCTCGTTACGGCAGCCGGCAGCCGGCAAGTCGAGACTTCGTCAGGGAGCGGGAGGGCAGCCAGCGGCTGCCCTGCCCATCGCGTCGTCCAAGAGGCCAAACGCTACCGAGAATCCTCCGCTGCCGAAGGATCAATGCGTTGAGACGATTAGCCTGCTTCCGGTCCAGTGCAGACCGAGCAGCCGGCACACGAGAAAGGCGCTGGCGGCCTGCGCCTTTCGCACAGCTGCCTGCCAACGTCGGGGCGTCGCGCTAGGAACGACCTCACTGCGGGCGAAGCCCTGGGGCTACCGGCCGGTCCGGGCGGTCAGGCCGCCCATGATGAGGTCGGTCAGCGCGGTGACCGCGTCGTCAGCCGATACCCGCCCTTGGTTGAGCTCGGTGGCCATTGCCTCGGCCGCGCCCAGCACTCCGACGCACCGTAGCCGCATGCCTTCGGGGGCCAGGCCCGAGTGCGGCAGCAGCGCGGCGACCATCAACTCCGTGTACTGGTCGAGCATCTCGCGCTGGACCGCCTCCATCTCCGGATTGCCTTTCAGCGCCGCGGAGATGGCGCCGAGTTCGGGCATGTCCGTGGCGCAGGCGAAGTATGCGGTGCTGATGACGCGGGCGATCTCCTCAGCGGTGGGTGCCGTCTCCTGCAACGCCTGTGCGATCGCGGCGCGGTGCCGTTCGTCGAGGCGGCGGTAGAGCGCGAGCAGCAGGCCGGGGCGCGTGCCGAAGTGGTCGTACACGATCGGCCTGCTCACCCCGGCTGCCTCCGCGAGGGTGACCAGAGTCAGGCCGTCTGTGCCCTGGGGTCGCACGATCGTGACGGCGGTGTCGAGCAGTTGCTCCCGCCTGGCCTGCTTGGTCAGGCGGGTCGAGGTGGTGGCCATGGTCCTCCGTTGTGTCGGCCTTCAGGCTATGTTACAAAACGTAGGCTACAAAATGTAGCTTCAGTTCTAGGGATGCGAGGACCGCCGTGACCGCAGTGGAACAGCCAAAACCGGTACTGATCCTGGGTGGTTCGGGGCAAGCGGGCTCGGGAACCGCCGCTCTCCTGCGCCAGTGGCACCCCACACTGCCGCTGACGATTGCGGGGCGCGACATCGACCGCGCACAAAGGGTGGCCGATGAACTCGGCACCGCCGCAGCCGTGACCATCGACCTGCGACGCAGCGATCTCGGCCTGCCGGCCGAGCACAACTACTCGGCCGTGGTCGCCGCCCTATGGGACGACCACCTGAACGGGCTGCACTACGCGCAGGACCACGAACTGCCCTACCTCAGCATCTCCAGCGGCCTGGTGGAGATCGCACCGGAAGTCGTCGCCGGCGCACAGCGGTTACACACGTCGCCGATCCTGGTGGCCAGCCACTTCTGCGCCGGCACCGTCGCCCTCGCCACGCTGTACATAGCCCGCCAGTTCCAACGGGTCGACACCATCCGGATCGGCGCCGTACTGGATGAGTCGGACACCGGCGGGCCCGCGGGAACCGCGGACCTTCAGCGGTGGGCCACAGCCACCACGGCGGGAATGGTGCGCCGCGACGGCGTCTTCACCTGGGTCAACGGCCCCGACACTCAGGCGAATGTGGCCCGTAGCGACGGCGTCGTCCTGCCCGGCCAGAGCATCGCCATCCTCGACGTGCCAAGCCTCGCCCTTGCCACAGGCGCACCCAACGTCCGCTTCGACATGGCCGTCGGGGAATCCGCGGCCCGGCACCGCGGCGACCCCCCGTCCGCCGAGATCCGCATCGACCTCGAAGGAGTAGACCCAACGGGCGCGCCGCTCAGCATCAGCCGCTACCTCATCCACCCGGCAGGACAACGCCCCCTGACCGCACTGGGCATCGCCCTCGGCATCGAGCGGCAGCTCGGCCTGCGCGGCGAACCTCTCTCACCGGGCATCCACACCCCAGAAACCCTCCACGACCCCGCCTACGCTGCCCAGCGGATGACGGAAATCGGCGCCACCCTCATCGACACACCCAGCCAGAGTTGACCGGCGACGCAGCGAACACCCCCAGAACAGACGTCGCTGCGCCGGCACCCACGGGTGATGTGCCTCAGCTCACCCGCAGACGCCAGGCCGGCCTGGAACATCCGAGTACGGCCCGTCGTTCATCTAGATGTGGCTGCGGAGGGGACAGTGTCCCCGGGCCTCACCTATAGCCCATGGGGACGATCGTTCGGCTGAAGCCCCATGGAG
Organism: Streptomyces sp. NPDC051214; assembly: GCF_040682375.1. Lineage (NCBI taxonomy): Bacteria > Bacillati > Actinomycetota > Actinomycetes > Kitasatosporales > Streptomycetaceae > Streptomyces > Streptomyces sp. NPDC051214. Next base: position 76,397 of record NZ_JBFBAT010000012.1, on the reverse strand, counting down.
CCTTTCGCCGAGAGGCGACCGCCCTCCGCTTGTCACGCCCTACGGCCCCGACTGGTCTCCCCCGTCCAGTCGGGGTCGTTGTGGGCGCCACCGTCAGGCGGCTCCAGTCCGGGGCCGGGCCCATAGCAAGTCAGGGCCACCGATCGATGCTTCCGCCAAGCCGGGACCAGGCGTACGGGCCTTGGGAGACAAGAACACGAGCAACCGCGGGCACGACCGCGGGAGTGCCACGGCTCGGCGCGCCACGCCAAGCTCATGCCAGCGGGGAGGGGGGCTGATCGGCGAGTGGTGAAGAGCTGACGAGGCGAAAGGCAAGGCACACCAGGAGCGTATGGTCGTCGACCGGAGTGCCCATCTGGCTCCAGAAACCTTGGTGGCCGGCACGCCATTCCTCGAGTGAGGCATCACCCTCGCCTTCGGCCTGTGCGTGCGTCCAGGTCACCTCGCTGAAGGGCTTGACCTCTACCCTGGTGATCTCGATGGTCGCTATGGAGTTGCCTGAGTTGTCAAGGAGGGCCAGTTGCTCTCCCACGTATTCCAGACCCTCGGTCTCGGCACGGTACTCATCAAGTAGTCCTGTCGTGGCGACCTTTGATCCGGCCAGGACGAGTGAGTTCAACCGCTCGCGTACCCTCCCGGCGGATCCCAATTCCAGGGCGCGCATGCCGTTCACTCGCGGCCACACCGGCCCATCCCCTTCCCTGATATGTATGCAGCTCCCCGCCGTCCACGCTCCTTGGAGATACTAGAAATGCCGGTGGACGGCAGGCAACTCAGTTGCCGTCACGACGGCCCCGCACGACGCCCACATCTCACCGGAACAGGTCCTCTGCCATACCTACGGCTCTTTGCCGGTCAGTAGACAGTGCATCGATCCCACGCCGCGATACGTACGCTCACGCAAACCGGCCATGCCGGCACTCAAGTCCTGGCAGCGACCGCGCAAACTTCGTGCTCGACCCGCCGCATCACAGGCCTCGTCCAAGCCGTGTTGGTCCCGCACCTCGCCACCTCAACCGCAGTCCGCACGTGCCTGATCGGCGCGTACAGCTGGCGCCAAGTTGCCGCGCGTTGCGCGGGTTTGACGATGTGTAGCACAGGCTTGATCTTGTCTCGGCTCCGATGACAGAGTGATCCTGCACGTTGCATCCCGCACGTTTTTGCAGACAGGAACGTTTGTCATGAGCACTCTCAGTTTTGCCGGAAAGTCATCCGTCGCCGTCGCACTGGCCTGCGCGGCCACGCTGTTGATGCCGGCCACTCCGGCCGCCGCCTCGGACTGGGACCGGAACTGCTACAGCATCTCGGCCCCCTACAAGGGCATCAGCGAGATCATCGGCAAGGCCGGCAAGACCCGCAGCGGCTGCACGGACGCCACGATATCCCTGCAGCGTCACCGCTGGTACGGCTGGGAAGAGATGGACTGGACCCCGCTCGAAAGCGGCACCAAGTTGGCCTATTGGCACTGCACGGGTTCTGGCACCTACACCTACAAGACGGTCGTGGGCGTCGACTCCAACCTCGCCACCTACGAGAGCGCCGAACGCCGCCTGACCTGCTGAAGACGCCTGGCGGACCCGTGAGACGGTCGGCAGCGGTGCGAGGTGATCGAAGGTGTGGTGGGCCGCAGGACCTCCTTGCCGTCGGTGCCAACGCGGCGTACCTACGCGGTCCCAGCCTAGATCGCGGTGAAACCGCCGTCAGCGGCGACGACGGCTCCCGTGACGAAACTGGAGCGGGGCGAAGCGAGGAAGCACAAGACCTCGGCGATCTCCTCGGGCTGCGCCACACGTCCCAACGGCTGCGCGGCGGCGAAAGACGCCAGGTAGGCGCGGCTGTCGGGGCGGATGGTGTCGAGGAAGTCCGTCTCGATGACGCCCGCGGCCACGAGGTTGGCGCGGATGCCCAGCGGGCCGCCCTCGACGGCGAGCACCTTGGTCAGTTGGGCCAGAGCGCCCTTCGACGCACTGTAGGCGACGCCTTCGGGCAGGGCGACGGTGGAGGCGTACGAGCCGGTGCTGACGATGGTGCCGCCGCCGCGGCTCTTCATGGCCCGGAATGCCTCACGGGCGCAGAAGAAGGAGCCCCGGGCGTTGACCGCCATCACGGCGTCCCAGTCCTCGGCCGTGGTGTCGGTGACGGGCTTGTTCTGGGTGCGCCCGGCATTATTCACGAGGATGTCCAGTCCGCCGAAGGCGTCCAGGGCCGTGGCCACTGCGCGGTGGGCCGTCTCTTCCAGGGTGATGTCACCGCTGGTCGCGACGACGCCGGGAAACTCCTCCGCGAGGTTCGTGACGTCGGGGCGCAGGTCGAGGGCGACGACCCGGGCGCCGCGGGCGTGGAGGAGGGCCACGGTCTCTCGGCCCACGCCTCGCGCGGCTCCCGTGACCAGGGCGATCTTTCCGGCGAACTCGGTGGATTGCGATGGTGTGGCGGACGGGGTGTCAGGTGTCATGGTGCGGTTCCTGAAGATGGTTGGGTGAGTGCAGGCGCGCCGGTGCAGGGCAGCACCTGAAGTGCTGTGCACTGGTGCGGTATGCGGGCCGGGTGGGCCGCGTCGTTGACGCATTCGCGGCACGCCGCGTGGATGTCGTACGGCTGGGTTGTTCAGTGCGCTGTGAGTCCGCCGTCGATCACCAGCTCCGCGCCGGTGACGAACGAGGAGTCGTCGCAGGCCAGGAAGAGGATCGCGGGGGCGACCTCGTCGGCGCGGCCGGCTCGGAGCATGGGGGTGCGTTGGATGTCCGGCTGCTGGTCGCCTTGGTCGTCCAGGAGGTCTTGGATCATGGGTGTGGCGATCACCCCTGGGTGTATCGAGTTGACCCGTACTCCCTGCTGGGCGTACTCGACCGCGGCGGTCTTGCTCAACAGGCGCACGGCTCCCTTGGACGCCTGGTAGGCCGCAGCGGCACCGCTTCCCACCAGGCCGAGCACGGACGACGTATTGATCACCGACGCGTTGCCGCTCGCACGAAGGAGCGGCATCGCCGCTCTCATGCCGAGCCATGTGCCTTTCTGGTTCACGTCGATGACGCGGTCCCACGCCTCTTCCCGCGTGTCCTCGATACCCGGCCAGTCCACGATGCCGGCGAGGTTCACCAGCACGTCCAGCGTTCCGAACCGGTCGCTTACGACGGTGATCACTTCGTCCCACTCCCGCGCGGAGGAGACATCGAGGCGGGCAGCGACCACCTCCGCACCACGTTCCTCGATCCTGCGGGACAGCTCCCGCAGGGGGCCTTCGGCGACATCGGTGATCACCAGCCGGGCGCCTTCACTGGCGAAGAGCTCGGCGGTCGCTGCGCCGAGGCCGCCGGTCGCGCCCGTTATCAGCGCGACCTTGCCATCAAGTCGTTGCCCTGTCATGGATGTGGTCCTTGATTCTCGTCGGTGTTGAGTGGCTGACTCACTGTTGGGTCGGGACTTCCTGGTCCTTCGACGGCGCAGTCCCCGATATCAGGGGCGGTCACGGGCCCCCGGCCCTCTCTACGACCGCTTCGGCTCTCGGTAGAGCACGAGGTGCTCGTGGTAGAGCACTCCGTCCCGGATGTCGCCCGTGGCGGTGAAGCCGGTGTCATCGACGTAGTCCAGGTGGCTGCCGACCACCGTGTACCGGCCGGTGTACGCGCTGGCCCGCCGACCGCGGGCTTCGTCGTACCGTCCATCCGGCAGCAGCTCCTGCCGGATGTGGCCATCCGCAGTCACCCACATCCCGACCACGTCGACCTGGTCTCCCTCAACGGCCTGGGCCATGGCCCACTCCTCTCCTCGAACGGTGTGTTCTTCCCGCTCCACCGAGTCTGGGCAGGCCACCGGCCATCAACCAGGACGCGTGCTGCCTGGGCATGACACACCCAGGCAGCGCACCGAGCCCTCGCCTAGCCTGAACGCATGGACGACAACCACCTGGGAGACTTCCTGCGCGCACGCCGCGCCGCCCTGCGGCCGGAGGCCGTCGGCATGGCGAGCTACGGGCCCCGCAGAGTCGCAGGACTGCGCCGCGAAGAGGTCGCCGTCCTGGCCGGAGTCAACGCCGACTACTACACCCGCCTGGAACAAGGCCGCGAGCGCAACCCCTCACCCCAGGTGATCGACGCACTCAGCCGTGCACTGCACCTCGACACGGACGCCCGTGCGCACGTGTACCGGCTGGCCGGGGCCACACCGAACGGCCGGCCCTCCGCCCATGCCACCGAGCAGGTGAGCCCGGCGCTGCGCCAGCTGATGGACGGCTACCCGAACACTCCAGCGTTCGTCATGAACCGCACCCTGGATCTCCTCGCCGCCAACGCCCAGGCCGAGGCCCTCTACGCCCCGTTCGATCCGGCGGACAACTTGGCCCGCATGACCTTCCTCGACCCCGCAGGCCGCACCTTCTACACGGACTGGGACCGGGCAGCACAGGCCACCGTCGCCAACCTCCGCGAGGCAACCGGATTCGACCCCGACAACCCACGGCTGCGCGAACTCGTCCGCACCCTCGGCGAAGGCAGCGCGGACTTCAACCGTCTCTGGAACGCGCACACCGTGCGTGGAAAGACCCAGGACGCCAAACACCTCCTCCACCCGGACGTCGGCGCCCTCACCCTCACCTACCAGGCGTTCGACGTACGCGACGCCCCCGGCCAGCAGCTCGTCATCTACCACGCCGAACCAGGCAGCCCCAGTGCCCAGTCCCTCAACCTGCTCGGTTCCATCCACGCCACCCGACGCGGGCCCACCCCTCGGCCCCGCCGCTGATCAGCCGCACGGAGCTACGTCGGCACCCCGGTCAGCGGAGCCGCACCACCGCGACCGTCGCGTGCCGCGTCGTACCCGCCTCGACCTCCGCCACCAGGCCGCGGCCTGTCGTCGTGAAGGGCTCCCCGCCATCCGTGAGCGCTCTTCGCCCGGGGCCGGAGTCCGACACCAGCCGCGCCACCTCCGCAGCGATCGGCGCAGTCAGGGCCTGCGACAGCATCCGCCGCCCGTCGGCCAGTTGCACGGCCACGCGGTGCGGACGCCCGTCCGGGCCCACGTAGCCGATGACGTCGGCGTCCACGGTCTCGCTGTGCCACTGGCGAAGCGTCGGTATTCGTTCCGTGCACAATTCGGGGCGGTTAGCCCGTGCCACCGGCAGGTCAGCGCACTGAGTCGAGGCCCGGACTCGGACCGGTGTGACTCAGCTTTGTGGGTTGTTGCGGGCGCGGAAGGCTGCGGCTTTGACGCGGTTGCGGCACGCGTTGGAGCAGAAGTGGCGGACGGCGTTGCGGGAGTTGTCGACGTAGACGCGGTCGCAGTGCGGTGCCGTGCAGACACCGAGGCGACCGGCGAGGTTGCTGCCGATGGCCAGGGCCAGCGCGGTCGCGCATCCGGCGCTCCATCCCAAGGCGAGGGTGTCCGTGGTGCCGTGGAAGTGGACTTGCCAAGGTTCGCCGTCAACGTGGTCGAGTTGCGGGCGGGCCCCGGTGGTGCGCAGCAAGCCGTTGACGAGCTCTGCCGCGTTGTCGGTCCGGCCTGTGTCGACGGCGTCGAACACCTCCCTCAACTGCTGTGCCGTGCGCGCGAGGTAGGCCGCGTGATCCGGGTCAATGGCGGCGTCACGGGCGTCTGAGAGGGGCAGTGCCTCGTGGACGGCTTCGGGGAGTCGGTCGCCATGCGGGGCGGTGTAGGGGCGGCCCTGCCGCTCGCCGTCGGTCAGTGCATTCACGAGCGAGACAGCTGCATCGAGCAGCGTCAGCACGTGACCATCGAACATCACTTGACTGGTCACTCCCTTCGGGCCTAGCGTCCCAGGCGTCACCGACGATATCTGATTCGTCGGTCACGAATGAGGGGGCTGCATGCAGGGCAGCGGGCGGTTGCCGCGCGCGGTACGACTGCTGATCGTGGCACGGGCGGTCAACCGGCTCGGCGCGTTTTCGATGTCCTTCCTCACCGTGCTCCTCACTACAGGATTCGGGGCCAGCCCCGCTCTCGCCGGTAGCGTCAGCGCCGCTTTCGGCGTTGCCACGATCCCCTCCCGCCTGGTCGGTGGGCGCCTGGCCGACCGGATCGGCCGGCGCCGCACCATCGTGGCGGGCCTGAGCGGCTGCGCGATGGCGCAGCTGGGACTCGCCGCGGCGGACAGCCTGCCACTGGTTATCTGTTGCGCGTTTCTGCTGGGCCTAGTCTTCGAGCTCTACGAGCCACCCAGCCAGGCGATGATCGCCGACGTGGTGGCACCCGGTGAACAGGTGCGCGCCTATGGCCTATTGAACGCGGCCCTGGCTGCGGCGGGCATGGGCGCCGGGCTCCTCGCGGCGGGTCTGGGCCGCTGGGATCTGCGCTGGCTCTTTGTTGCGGATGCCCTCACGTGCTTGCTCTGCGCACTGACCGTGCACCTGGTCCTGCCCGCTGACCACCGCACCCCCCGGCGTGCCGCCCCAGAGCAGCCGGCCGCGATTACCCCGTGGCGCGATCCTGCCCTGCTGCTCCTGCTTGCGACAGGGACACTGTTCGCCGTGATCTACCTCCAGATCATGATCACGCTGCCGCTGGCCATGGACCATCAAGGACTACAGCCCGCCGACGCCGGTCTGCTGTTTACGGCCTCCGCACTCACCATCTGTGCAGGCCAACCACTGATGCGCCGGGTGCGTCTGGACGCGCTCTCGGCGCCCGTTGCCTTCGTCGCCGGGTATTTGCTGCTGTCAGTGGGGTTGGGCGGGTACGCACTCGCTCACGATCTGGCCGGATGCTTGGTGGCGACCGTGGTGTGGAGTACGGGCGACCTCCTCCTGGTGGGCCGCGTGTACGCGGTGGTCGCCGGGCTCGCCCCGGCGGGCGCCAAGGGACGCTACCTGGCCGTCTACGGCACCAGCTGGGGCATCGCGGGGATCGCAGCGCCGGTGATGGGGACGCAACTGCTCGAGCACGCCGGGCCGACCGGGCTGTGGAGCGTGATGGCACTCGCCTGCCTCCTGCTCGCGGTGCTGCAGCCAGCTCTGCTCCGCTATGTCACGCCCGCCGGTGATAGCACGGTCAACGCAGGGCAGGGTCCGCCGGACTGAGCAGTTCACCGGATGGTGACGTAGTCCGACCAGCGTCGCCCGGCGAAGGCGGCCCAGCGCTCCGCTGTCTTCGGGTCGATGCCGAAGAGGTCGGAGATCACCATTGGGGGCAGGTCGGCGAGCGCTTCCATCATGGCGCTGTTGCGTGCGGCCCTGACTGGCAGGCCGTAGCGGGTCAGTCTTTCGGACAGGCCAGCCGGGTTACGCATTCGGCCTGGGTTATGTCCCGGCAGGAGGTACCGGGTTGCGTCCGCGCCTCTGGGAGGTGACGCATCGCGCTCGAGCTGCTCCTCGATGAGGCGGGCGAGCTTGGGCGGGAGCACAACGGGGTGGCGGCTGACGGTCAGGTAGGTGTGACCGTCAGCGTGGTGGATCTTGTCGGCTGTGAGTTCGACGATCCGCGTCAGCGGGAGGGCGTAGAGACGAACCAGGGCTCCGGCGATGCGAACGTCCAGCGGGAGCGAGGCGTCGCCCAGACAGCGGCGTAGTTCGGCCTGGTGAACCTCCTCAACCTGGAAATGGCCAGGAAACTGGCTGGGCGGGTGCTCGATCGTCAGACCAGTGGTGGTCAGGCGCCGCGCGGTTGCCCAGTGGAGGAAGGGGATGGAGCGGGCCCGGAGCGTGGGATTGCCTGCCGCCCAAGTGTCCAGGGCCGACTGCCCAAGATCGGCCAAGGTGAGGTGCTGAGTATCGAGCCAGGCCAGGAACTTGATCGCAGCGCGGATGTTGGCGCAGTCGCCCTTGTGGGCGGCGTAGCTGTAGCGGCCGCGGGCCGAGCGGCGGCGGGCGTCGCGGATGATATGCCACTCGGCGAACGGGCGTATCGGCGTGGCGTGGTGGGGCGGCAGGCCGGCCAGCGTCCGGGCGGCCCAGTTGGTGAGGAGCGCGAGGTTCTCGTCGCGCTGCGGGAGGATTCCAGCGGTGACCAGCAGGCCGCGCACGTAGGCGGTGGCGTGCCGCTGGGGCAAGGCGTCCAGGGCTTCGTGATCGAGGTGGTCGGGCTGCCGGGCCAGGCGGCCGAGCAGGTGCGCGGCGGTGCTGCGGCGCAGCCAGGCCAGGACCGGATAGGGGTTGGTGGCGCCGGTCAACACGTGGGCGAGGGGTTCGAGAGGTCCGGGAATGGCCGCTGCCCCACCGCTGAGCAGGTCGCTCACACGGGCGGTAAGGGTGCAGCGCGGGCAGCGGCGGCCAGGCAGGAGGTCGGCGGGTTCGCCGCAGTCGGCGCACCGTTGGGGAGGGCCGTCGGGTAGTGCGCACGTCCGACACTGGAGATCTCCGCCGGCGGTCCGACCGATCAGGATGCGCGGTCGGTGGCAGGCAGCACAGGGTGCTGGCGTCGAGCGGGCTTTGGCGTAGCAGGGAGCGCAGACCGGTCCCATCGGCCAGAAGATCCCGACGGCCCGGGTGCGCGCACACAAACTGCACGGGCGGGGTTCGAGCTTGCGGACCTCGCCCGGAGCGCAGGAGGCGCAGGTGAATGCGCCGCGCCCGTAGTCGAGACGCTGGCCGCGGCCGAACTTCCCGCATCGGCTGCAGGTGTCCTCGTGGCCGCCCTTGGCGCACTTGTAGCAGGTGTCCGGGTTGGTCGCGGTGGCGCGAGTGTTGATCGGTGCGATTTGCCCGCAGATGCCGCACAGCCGCGGAGGGCTGGAGTAACAGCCGCCGCATAGCGGTCCGTCAGGTGTCAGGGAGGCGACTCGGCGCTCACGCCCGCAGCGGCAGCACGCCCGCAATGTGCGCGGGGCGCAGGTCTGGCAGAGACAGGTGCCGTCGGGCAGCTGCCGGTGCGGGACCATCATCCGGTGGCAGATCCCGCACTCCTTGCGGGCGTCCGGTTCCTTGTTCCGGCACGGTTTGCAGATGGTGCCCTCCGGTCGGCGGCAGGTGAGCCTCTTCACCGTTCCGCAGCGAGCGCACGGCTTCGCGCTGCGCTGTACCGCGCAGGGCTCGCACACCCGTCCTTCGGGGCTCGTGCGGCTGGGGATCTGGTCGGTTCTTCCGCAGGCCGCGCATGCGGCGGGGGTGACCCGGTCGCCGAATCCGGCGGCGGTCAGCAACAGCAGGAGGCGGGCCGCAGACAGCGGGCAGTCGGGATCCGGGGTGCGCAGCGCATCGGGGCGGCCGGACAGGTAGCGCAGGAGACGGAACGCGTTCGGACCGTTCCAGGCCCGGACCTCCTCGACCATCTCCTGCGCCTGCTCGGGGGCCAGGGAATCGCCGACCGCCGATCTCAGCAGGGTCACGATCTGCCCCCGGGCGGCGTCGAGTTCGGCGCGCAGCCGCACCTGGTCTGGTGAGAGGCGGTCCCTCACGGCTGGCCTGGCCGCCGGATCGTAGTGCGTCGTTCCTTCAGTGGAAGCGGCTCCGCGTCGCCGTCTGCGGTCTTCTTCACCTGCGCGTTCGCCACGACCGGCTTGATGAGGTCGTTCGGCGTGCACGCGAAGATGTCGCACAGCGCGACCAGGGTGTCCATGCTCATCCGCTGCGGCGGCTGCGTCACCAGGCGGTAGACCTGCTCACGCGACAAGGTCACGCCCCGTTCGGCCAGCAGCGGCACCAGGTCCGAGGTCTGGAACATCCCGTGCTCGGCCATCGTGGTGCGCAGCTGCCACTCGTAGCTCATCTTCTTGATCATTCGAGATCCCAGTCGTCGCCCAGCTGCCGTTTCAGGGAAGTCTCCAGCAACCGGTTGCGGTACTCGTCCGAGACGCCCATGTAGACGGCCGTCGTCGAGGCGTGGCTGTGTCCGACCTGCTCCTGGACGAAGCGGGCGGGATAGCCGAACTCCGTCAGGTGCGTGATGTAGCTGTGCCGCAGGCAGTGCAGGTCGAGATCCTCATCCAAACCGGCGTCCCTACGGGCCGTCACGAACGCCTCGTTGATCGACCGCGGGGACAGGCGGCCTACCCGTTCGGTCACCCACAACGCAGGATGCCGCTCCGGCGACAGCCGCGGGCGCACGTCGCTCACCCACTCACTCAGGACGTCGACCACCCAGTCCATCTCCGGGACCAGCAGCACCGAACGGCGCTTCGGCGGCGCGCCCTTGGAGGACTTCCCGTACCGAACAGCCACGCTGCCGAACTGCCCGAACTGCGGCGCCTTGCGGTGACGCCTCAAGTCCACCAGGTCCACTTGCGAGGACTCGGTGCGCCGCGTGCCGAAGGCATAGATCGTTTTCAGTACAGCGGCGTCACGAAGGGCGGTCAGAACGCCCTTGCGTCCCTGTCCGCGGATCCTGCCCGGACGGGCATCGGCTGCGTCGAACAGCGCCTGCACTTCGTCGTAGTTCAGAGGCCGGCGCCGCGGATCACCCTCGTACTCCACCGAGTGCAGAACAGAGTTGCCCTCGTGGAAGACCTCCTGCGGCGCGTGGCCGAACCTGGTCAGGCAGATCTCCGCCCACCCGTATCGTCGGTCGAGCAGGAACTCCATGAACAGAGCAATGATCACCTCGTAAGCCCTAGCAGTTGACAGCTGGACCGGCGTGGCCCCGCTACGAAGGTGCACGATGAACGCCTCGCCGTCAGCGGGAGACCACTGCCAGGGGTACAGGCCGGTGAACTGCCCGAACCGCTCAATCAAACGCAGTCGGGGCTGGATCGTTGTCGGCTGGAGGAAGCGGGCAGCCTGCTGCCGGGCCCACCCCTCCCGCATCGCAGAAAAGACCGCCGGCTCCGGGTCCAAGTGGACAACGTTCGGCGCCAGCACGAGACGCACCGAACCGGGTGCCTCAGCGACCATGCCGCTTGTTGTACCAAACGCATCAATGTTGCGTCTATGTGTGCCCCGGCCGGTCAGCCGCCTTCGACGTAGCCGCCCTCCGCCACAAGCGACCGCTGACCAGCGGAAACGAGACAGGGGAAAGCGACGAACTGTTGCATCAACTGCAATTCATCCTGTTTCGGATCTTCTTCCAGGCTCTCGTCGGCCGGTATGTGCTGGTCTCCGCTTTGGCCACGATCCCCTCGATGCCTTGCGCGGGAAGCGTCTCGTACCAAACGTGCGCCACGTCGACATCGTCGGTGGCGGGCACGGCCTGCAGCGGCGGCCCGAGCGATTCCAAGACTTCCAGTAGTGCGGCCCGACGGTCGAGATACGGCCTGCCTCGAAGGTCCCGCCCGTGCAGCATGAGGCAGTCGAAAGCCGCGAAGGTGGCCGGCCGCCGCTGGATCAGGTCGGCAAGCCGTCGGCCGCGCGCGGAGGCGCGGGACCGCACGGCCGCGAAATCGAGGCGACCGTCCCGCCAGATGACGAGCTCGCCGTCGAGCACGGTGTCGGGCGGGAGGTCCATGGCGGCAGCGGCGATGTCGTACCACTGCTCGGTGGCATCACGACCAGCCCGGGTCTGGATGCGGACGGTATCGCGCCTCCACACAACACCGCGGTCACCGTCAAACTTCGGTTCGTACCACCAACCAGAGCCGACGGGCAGCGCGGCGACCGCCTCGGCGAGCGCGACAGCAATGGGGTACTCCACAGCCCGCTACGCAGCCTCGTGGTGGTAGGCGCGTCTGCCACGCCCTTGCACCCACGCCGGATCGTCGAGCAGCCCCGCCGCGTCCGGCAGGCCGGCGCGACGCAGGAACTCGAGCACGTCGGCATCGGAGTGCACAGGACCCAGGATCGGCCCCCGGACTGTTACGCGCCGTCCGCCGGTACCCAGCGGCGGACGCACCACCATCGGATCGCTCGTCATGAGTCCAGCCTGCCTCTGCTGGAACAGGCATGCATCCGATACCGCGCGTCGGGCGGAAGGAGGTGCAGAGCCGTGCGCTCCACACACCTGGTCCTGCGTGCCCCCTTCGACCGCGGCGGCTCCGGCACAACGAGCGTCCCCCTTAGGTCAGTCGAGGCCTTCGATGATGCGAAAGTCGCGTTCCACGGCGTCGGAGAGGGCGGCCAGCGCCTTCTGGTAGGCCTCGCTCTCGCGTGCGGCGACGGCCCTCTCGAAGCTGTCGAACTCGATCAGGACCGTGCGTTCGGCGATACCGGCATCGTGGGCGACGGTCCGGCCGCCACGGGCGAGGACCCGTCCGCCCGCGGCCCGGACGGCCGGACCGGCCAGCTTGTTGTAGGCGGCCAGCTTTTCGGGGTCGGAGATGGTGCGGTAGACGCTGACCCAGTAGCCCTTGGCCATAAGAGCCTCCAATGTTGTGAAGTTCCGTGCTGACGCTCGCCGTTGGCAGGATGAGCTCTATTCGGATGCGAGGGCCGGGGAGTCGCCGCGGAGCAGGGGTTGCAGCAGCGGGACATAGAGGTCGGCGACCTCCTCGGGGTCGAGTCGGGTGAGCTGGTCGGCCTGGACGGTGGCGTAGAGGGCGCCGAGGCCGAGCAGTACGCCGATGGCCATCTCCGCCCGCAGCGGGGCGCCCGGTCCGGGGAGGCGGGCGGCGAGGGCGTCGATGACCTGGGTGCGGAAGTTGGCCCGTGCCTGCCCGCCGAGTTCCAAGTGGTGGCGGGAGAAGGCGATGCGCAGGATCGGGTCGCGGGTCTGGCCGCGCTGGGTGGCCAGCAGGTGCAGGACCATGTGCCGGGCGAGGCGGTCCAGGGGGGCGTCGAAGAGGGCGGAGGCGTCGGCGTCGAAGGTGAAGACCCGGGTGAACAGGTGCTCTTTGGTGCCGTAGTACTTCATCACCAGCGCCGGGCTGACGCCTGCGTCGGCGGCGATGGCGGCGATGGTGGTGTCGGCGTAGGCGTGGCGTGCGAAGGCCCGGCGGGCCGCGGCGAGGATGTCCGCGCGGCGCGCGTCGGCGTCACGCGGTCGTGCCGCCTGGCCCGGGTCTGAGCCGGCCGTCGGCGCTGGTGTCGGTTGCTTTTTGGAGGTCGTCCGCGGGCGGGAGCTGCGAGGGGAGGGGGAGTTCGGGTCGGGCATCTGGTTCAGTCTCCTGGAGGGGGGACAGCGGGGGCCGCGGCGGGCGCGGGATGAGGCAGGCCGCCGTACAGGCAAGCAGCGCGACGGCACCCGCTGCGACGAAGGCCGTGCGGTACCCGTCCAGGGTCGGCGCCGACACGGCCGCGCCCGCCGGGTCGGTGAACAGCCGGGTGTGCTGGGCCAGCACGGTGGCCACCACCGCACTGCACAGGGCCTGCCCGATGGTGCGCATGAGGACGTTGAGGCCGTTCGCTGCGGCGGTCTGCTCCAGCGGCACCGCCCGCATGATCAGCATGGGCAGTGCGGAGTAGGCGAGCGCGGTGCCGACCGAGACCACGGCCGCGCCCGCGATGACCGCCCACAGCTGCCGACTGTCGACAAAGCGCAGACCGTAGCCGGCCGCGATGACCACCGTGCCCAGGGCGAGGGTGGCCTTGGCCCCGCGGGCGGCGGACATGCGAGCGGACAGTGAGGCGCACAGCACCATGATCACACCGCTGGGCAGCAGACAGGCGCCCGCCGCCACCATCGAAAGCCCCAGCCCGTACCCGGTGGCTCGAGGCGCCTGGACCAGTTGCGCGGTGACCAGGGAGTTGGCATAGAAGGCGAACCCGGCCAGCAGCGCGGCAAGGTGCGGCAGCAGCACTGCCGGACGCGTCGCCAGCCGCACGTCCACCAACGGCCGCGGCGCACGGCGCTGATGCACGGTCCAACCGGTCAGGATCAGCAGCGCCGCCCCCGCCAGGCCCAGCGTCCGCCCACTGCCCCAGCCCCACTCCCCCGCCTTGGACAGCGCCAGCAACAAGAGCACAAGACCCGTACTCAGCCCGAACGCCCCCGGCAGGTCGAAACGCCCCGGCGACCGGACCGGCTCCTCCCGCAGCAGCCGCCAGGCCAGGGCGAGCACTCCCGTCGTGAGCACGGTCACGGCCCAGAACATCGCATGCCAGTCCGCGTACTGCACCAGCAGCGCGGCCAGCGGCAGCCCGAGCGCCGCACCGATGCCCACCGTCGAACTCATCAGCGCCACCGCCGAACCCGTCCGCTGCGGCGGCAGCACATCCCGCAGGAAACTGATCGCCAGCGGCACCACCGCCGCACCCACACCCTGCAGCGCCCGCCCCGCCAGCAGCCACGGAAGCGTGGAGGCGAACGCACACACCAGCGATCCGGCGGCGAGCGCCCCCAGTGCGAGCAGCAGCATCCGCCGCTTGCCGTACATGTCCCCGGCCCGCCCCAGCAGCGGCGTGGCGACCGCACCGGTCAGCAGCGTGATCGTGACCACCCACCCGACATCGACCGGGGCCGCACCGGTCAGCCGGGGCAGCTGCGGCAGCAGCGGCACGACCGCGGTCTGCACCAGCGTGGTGACGATGCCACCGGCCGCCAGCACGGCCATGACCGCCCGGTCCGCGGCCGGAGCCGTCGACGGATGCGATTCAGCGGGCACAGCAGGACCCCCTCGGAGGTGAATGGCGTTCACCAATGTAGGTGAACGCCATTCACCTCGCAAGAGGTGTGGGCCGACCGGCCCGCAGCCTGCACCCCGACGCGAATCACCCCGTATCCATCCGGCACCTCTCGATGGTCGGTCATGGCCGTGAACTGCACGCCACCGCGCAGAAGATGAGCAAGTGTCAGCCACGCCCCTGGGCCCGACGACCGATGAGCAGCGACGTGATGCGCTTTGAAGGCGGCCGCGGCGGCGGCCGCGGTGGTGGTAGACACCGACCACGCCCCCCCGGCACCACCCCGACCACCGGACCGGCAGGCCCGACCACGCAGGTCAGCGCGGTTGCATCGGCACTAGCCCCTATTGGCCAGATAAATCCCCAGTTGAATTCCTCTGACTGACCTGTGTCGCGCCCTGAGGTGTCCCGAGGGTGAACTCACGTTCCCAAGGGAGGTACATTGCCTAGTGACCACCGCGGGAGCTCGGGAGTAGCCGGGCTGAGAGGGCGGACGGGACTTGATCCCCTTTCCGCCGACCGCATGAACCTGGACCGGGTAATGCCGGCGTAGGAAGAGTGTTGACGATGGATGCTGCCTCCGTACCTGCCCAAGACGGCCCTGCCGTCTCCCGTGCTGCCGTGGCGGACGTGATCACGTCCGTGCGGGCCTCCGCACCTCTTGTCCACTGCCTGACCAACGTCGTGGTGTCGCAGTTCACCGCGAACGTGCTGCTCGCGGCGGGAGCCGCCCCCGCGATGGTGCACAGCGCGGAGGAGGCCGGAGCACTGGCACGTGTGGCCGGGGGTGTCCTGGTCAACCTGGGGACGGTGACGTCCGTGACGGCGCAGGCCATGCGCGTCGCGGTCAAGGAAGCGGCCGCGGCCGGGCGCCCGTGGGTGCTCGACCCGGTGGCAGTCGGTCCGCTGCCCTGGCGCACCGAGCTCGCCCACGAACTCCTGGAGAGCGCACCTCCAGCGGTGATTCGCGGCAATCCTTCCGAGATCCTGGCACTGGACGGCGGCGGCACGGGCGGGCGCGGCGTGGACAGCACGGACGCCCCCGTGGCAGCGCTGGCCGCGGCCGGCGCGCTGGCCCGGCGCTACGGCTGCACGGTCGCCGTGAGCGGTCCGGAGGACGTCCTCACCGACGGGACGCGCGTGGTGCGGGTGGCCAATGGGGACCCGCTGCTGCCCCTGGTGACGGGGACCGGCTGCTCACTGGGCGCCTTGGTGGCCGCCTGCACAGCCGTCACCGACGACGCGCTGCTGGCCGCCACCGCCGCGACGGGCCTGCTCACCGTGGCCGGGGAAATCGCCGCCAGCCGCTCGGCGGGACCCGGCACGTTCGCGGTCGCACTGATCGACGCGCTGTACGAGCTCAGCCCGGATCAGCTCGCCGAGGCTCTCAACCTGCGTTGAGGTTGCGGGTGTTGCGGGCTTCCGCGGTGAGCGGTCGGCCTGGCCGCCAGCCGCTGGACAGCGCCCGCCCGACCTGAGGGCGATCCCCGGCACCAAGTCGGCCAGCCCTCGCCGACACGGACCCCACCGTCGTCAGCATCCCAACGTTTCTGCACGTCAGAACCCTCCTCTTCCCTGCACCTCCCGATGCGTTTCCCACGGCCTTCCCGGCCGGGAGACCCCAAGGAGCAACCCATGCGACCCCCACTTGACCTGTCCCTCTACCTCGTCACCGACACCCGGCTCTGCCGTGACCGTGGTGTTGCGGCCACCGTGGCAGCCGCCGTCAGGGGTGGGGTCACTGCTGTGCAGTTGCGCGATCCGGATGCGGATGCCCGCACGCTGTTCGCGCTCGGCCGGGCGATCCAGGCCGAACTCGTCGGCACCGGCGTCCCGTTGATCGTCAATGATCGCCTGGATGTCGCGGTCTGGTTGGCCGCGGACGGCGTCCACCTGGGGCAGCGGGACGTCTCCCCCACCATCGCCCGGCGACAGCTCGGTCCCCATGCCTACGTCGGCCTGTCCGTCAGCCGTCCCGAGCAGCTGGCGCACGTACCGGATGCCGTCGACCACCTCGGTGTCGGTCCGGTCTTCGAGCAGTCCACCAAGCCGGACGCCGATACACCGCTGGGTCTGGACGGTCTGGCCCGGATCGTCCGCCAGAGCCCGCTGCCGTGCGTGGCCATCGGCGGGATCGGCGTATCCGAGGCCGCCGCGATCAGGGCAAGTGGGGCGGCCGGGATCGCTGTCGTCAGCGCCGTCTGCGGACAGCCCGACCCGGAAACCGCAGCCCGTTCCCTCATCCGCATCCTGCGACCGGAGGTCCCCGCATGACCAGCCCGCCCATCGCTCTCACCATCGCCGCCAGCGACCCCTCCGGCGGCGCCGGGATCCAAGCCGATCTGAAGGCGTTCTCCGCCAACGGCGCGTACGGGACAGCGGTTCTGACGGCCCTGACCGCACAGAACACTCAAGGCGTCACCGGAATCCATGCCATCCCTCCGGCGTTCGTCACCGAGCAGCTCGACACGCTGTTCGCCGATGTCGCGGTGGACGCCGTCAAGATCGGAATGCTGGCCGACGCCGCCATCGCCGCGGCCGTCGCGGACGCTTTGGAGCGCCACCGGCCTCGGTACGTGGTCCTCGACCCCGTCATGGTCTCGACCAGCGGTCATCGCCTTCTGGAGGCCGACGCGGTGACGGTGCTGCGCGACCGTCTCCTGCCGCTCGCCGATCTCATCACCCCCAACCTCCCCGAGGCCGGCGACCTCCTCGGCATCGCCGCCGCGCAGAACCGCACCGACGCCGTCGAACAGGCTCGGGCACTCGTCAGGACCGGCGCCAAGCGCGTCCTCCTCAAGGGCGGCCACCACACGCACGACGCCGAATCCGTCGACATCCTCGTCGAAGCCACTGACGCCACAGGTGCTCGTGGCACCAGCGTCACCGAGCTGTCCGCGCCGCGCGTGAACACGCGCAACACCCATGGCACCGGCTGCACCCTCTCCGCCGCGATCGCCGCCCTCCGCCCGCAGCGCGACGACTGGCCAACCGCAGTCCGCGCCGCCAAGAAGTACCTGACCGGGGCCCTGCGGGCAGCCGACACCCTGCACGTCGGCCACGGCCACGGTCCCGTCCACCACTTCCACCAGTACTGGAGCTGAGCACCATGACCACAACGTTCTGCGACGAGCTGTGGACGGCCACGACCGACATACGTTCGGCCATCGACAAGCTGCCGTTCGTCACCGGCCTCGGCGACGGCACCTTGGACCGGGAGAAGTTCGTCTACTACCTGGCCCAGGACGCCCACTACCTGCGCGGCTACGCCCGCGCGCTGGCCAGCGCCGCCGCGAAGGCGGACCGACCGCAGGACATCGCGTTCTTCGCGAAGTCCGCGCACGACGCCGTCGTCGTCGAAAGCTCCCTGCACGAGAGCAACGTCGTCGACGTCGATGCCTGGACCCCCTCCCCCACCTGCACCGGATACACCTCCTACCTGCTTTCCGTGGCCCACACCCAGGGCTATGCGGAGCTGGCTGCCGCGGTCCTGCCCTGCTTCTGGATCTACGCCGAGGTGGGCCGCGCGCTGCTGGAGCAGGCCGGCGACCTCGCGGCCCACCCGTACGGCGACTGGATCGGCACGTACGCCGACGAGGAGTTCGAGGCCGCCACCGAACACGCCCGCCAGATCGTCAACCGGCTCGCGGACCAAGCCGACCCGGCCACCCGCGCACGGATGCGTACGGCCTTCACTACCGCGTCCACCTGGGAATGGATGTTCTGGGACGCCGCCTGGCGCGTGGAGTCCTGGCCATTCGGCGCCGCTCCCGCCCAGGCTTCGGAGCCCGCCAAGTG
Source organism: Streptomyces sp. NPDC051214 (assembly GCF_040682375.1). Taxonomy (NCBI): domain Bacteria; kingdom Bacillati; phylum Actinomycetota; class Actinomycetes; order Kitasatosporales; family Streptomycetaceae; genus Streptomyces; species Streptomyces sp. NPDC051214. Next base: position 58,224 of record NZ_JBFBAT010000012.1, on the reverse strand, counting down.
ACGATCACCAGCGAACCCGCCACCCCGACACCGGAACAGGTCCCGGCCGACGAGGCGCCACTCACCCTCGACCAGCCCACCCCCAAGGTCCTCAGCGGCCTGGACCAAGGCGCCTTCTGGGCCAACCTGGGCGTCAGCCTGCTCGGCTTCAGCGGCATGCTGGTCGTCCTCGACCCGCTGGGCACCGGCAGTCCGACCTTGTCGTTCGCCGCCGCCGTCACCGCCTCCGTCGTCGGCACCCTCATGGGCACCCTCGCCCTGGGCCTCGCCGCCATCACCGGGGCCCGCACCGGCGCGCCCTCGATGGTGCTGCTGCGCGGCCTGTTCGGCGCGAAGGCGTCCTACCTGCCCACCGTCCTCAACGTGCTGCAGATGGTCGGCTGGGCCGTCTTCGAGCTGGTGGTCATCTCCACCGGCTTGAAGATCCTGGCCCGCCAGGCCTTCGGCGAACCGGGCCCCGGCTGGCTGTACGTGCTCATCGCGGGCGCGGTGACGACCGCGCTCACGCTGCGCCCGCTGGGCGCCCTGCGCATCATCCGCCGCTACGTCACCATCGCCGTCGTCCTGGCCATCGCCTACCTGGGCTGGGACCTGGCCGGCCGGGGCATCCCGATGGAGGGCGGCTCCTGGAAGGACTTCTGGTTCGCCGCCGACAGCGTGATCGCCGTGTCGATCTCCTGGCTGCCGTTGGTCGCCGACTACTCGCGGCACTCCCGCAGCGAGAAGGCGGCGTTCGGCGGCCTGGTCATCGGCCAGACCCTTGCCGGCGTCGCGGGCTCTGTCCTCGGCGTGGCCGCCCTCGCGGTGATCGCGTTCGACAGCACCGACCCGTACAAGGTCTTCGACCCCTTCACCGCCACCAGCGTCGGCGTGATCTGCTTCGGTGTCCTGGTGCTGCGCGAGGTCGACCAGTCCTTCGCCAACGTCTACTCCACCGCCGTGTCCGCCCAGAACCTGCTCCCCCGGGCGGACCGCCGCATCCTGTGCCTGATCAGCGGCACCCTGGCCACCGCCCTGGCACTCCTGGTGAACATGGACAGCTACGCCAGCTTCCTCTACCTGATCGGCGCGGTCTTCATCCCGATGTTCGCCGTCCTCGTGGTGGACTTCTTCGTCCTCGGCGGCCACCGCACCTGGGACGTCTCCGAACAGGCCCCCACCCGCTGGGTCATGCTGGTGCCCTGGACCCTCGGCTTCGCCACCTACCAACTGATCGCCCCCACGAACATCGCCGGCTGGTCCGACTTCTGGGCCTGGCTACAAAACACCGTGGGCCTCACCGTCCAACCATGGATGAGCGCTTCCCTGCTCTCCTTCGCGGTAGCTGCCCTCGCCACCCTCGCAGTGGGTCGCAGGCGTCGGCACGTTCCCATGTCCCCCGCTGCTCCTGCCGAGTAGCGCCGGGCACCACGGGTGCTCACCGGCCTGGCCACCGCGCCCGCCTCCGCCCTGGCCAGCCTCGGCGACGTGGTGGCACAGCCCGGTCGGCCGGTCCGTCCACCGCGCGGATCTGACGGCCGACCGGGCCCGCTCCCGCAAGGCACGGCCTACGGCGGCGTGCAGGTGCAGGACACAAGCCGAGGGGGACGGCACCGCATCGCGCCCTACTCCTCGGCTGCCGCGTGCACCCGAACACCGCTAGCGTGCAGCCGTGATCGGTTCTACGCTCCCCCCGCCGACCGGCCCATCTATGAACTCCGGGTGGACTCAACGGAATTGGCGTGCGGTAGGGGAAGGCGGCATGGTCCCTGCCGCACCCCCTGCAAGAGAGAGACACGCCACATTTAGCGCCGTTGTCTGCGGAACGAATTCCGCAGTCCTGTTCTCGTGCCGGTGCTGTTGACGGTCTGTCGGCGTGTTGTTGGAATGTGCATCGGCTAGCTCGGGAAGGGGCGTCCGTGTCATGACCGAGCCGTCTGCCGAAGACCAGGAGACCGCTGGTGCCTCCTGTGCTGCACCGGGTAAGGGACTCGCGTCCACTTTTCCCGTCCCCGTCGGGGAGATCATCGAGCGGCGTACTGTCGATGTGGTGCCGGAGGATGAGCGCTACGGCCGTACCCGGAGCCTGTTCACCCTTTGGTTCGCGGGGAACCTTGGCCCGCTGACCGTGGTCACCGGTGCCCTCGCCCCTTCAGTCTTTGGCCTCTCGTTCTGGTGGAGCCTGGCTGCGCTGATGACCGGCCACCTGGGCGCCGGGTTCCTGATGGCACTGCACTCGGCACAGGGCCCCCGGCTGGGGGTGCCGCAAATGATCCAGAGCCGGGGCCAGTTCGGGACGGTGGGTGCACTGGCCGTCATCCTCGCGGTGATCCTGATGTACCAGGGGTTCTTCGCCTCGAATCTCGTCGTAGGTGCCCAGTCGCTGCGCGAGGTCGTGCCCGCGTTACCACTGAGCGGCGGGATCGTGGTCGGCGCCGTGGTCAGCTTCCTTCTCGCGTTTGTCGGCTACCGGCTGCTGCATCTGGTCGGCGCCTTCTACGCCTGGGCCTTCGGCGCGATCCAGCTCACCGGGATGGTATGGCTACTGACCACCGGGCTGCCGGAAGGCTTCCTGGAGCGGGGCGGCTTCAGCCTGAGCGGATTCCTCGCCACCATGTCGGTGGGCGCGCTGTGGCAAATTTCCTCCGCCCCGTACGTCTCGGACTACTCGCGCTACATGCCCGCATCCGCCGCGAGCATCCGCTCGACGCTGTGGTGCACGTATGCGGGCAATGTCCTGGGCAGCCTGCTGCCCATGGTCATCGGCGTCACGATCGGACTGGCGGCCCCCGGCACGGAACCGCCCGCGGCTCAGTCGCAGTTACTCGGCGCGCCGCTTGCCCAGCTCACTCTCTGGTCCTTCGCGCTGATCACGATGTTGACCAACTCCATGAACCTCTACGGTGCCGTGCTGTGCACGGTCACCGCCGTACAGACCTTCGCGACCGGGTGGCTGCCGGGGCGTCTGGGGCGGGCCATGCTGGGGGCCGGGGTGGGCGCGCTCTCCGTGCTGCTGGCCGCGGCCTTCGCCGACGACTTCCTGAACAGCTACGTCAACTTCCTCGCGGTGCTCCAGTACCTCCTCGTCCCGTGGACCGTCATCAACCTCATCGACTTCTACCTGGTGCGCCGGGGCGAGTACGCCGTGGCCGACTTCTTCGCCCCGGACGGCGGTCGCTACGGGCGCGTCAACACCCCCGCCCTGAGCGTGTATCTGCTCGGCATCGCCATGGAGGTCCCGTTCATGGCGCAGACGATGTACACGGGGCCGGCCGCCGCGGCCCTGGGCGGCCTCGACCTGGGCTGGCTGGCAGGGCTGCTCTTCACCGCCCCTGCCTACCTCCTCGCCGTACGGTGCACAGCACGCCCCCTGTTGCGAACTCATTTGTGAACTGACGGGCGGGGTATGGCGTTGCATCGGGACCGATCAGCCACGTGGCAGTGGCGATCCGAGCAGCCAGTTGCCGGGTGCCTCGGTGTCGGTGCTGAGGTAGAACTCCTCAATGGCGGTACGGAACTCGTCGTGGGTGATGGTGCCGCTGCCGTTGCGGTCCAGGCGCTGGAAGGCTGCGCCTGACGTGGATGGGTCGATACCGAGGGCGTCGTACATGCGCACGTACTCATCAGCGGTGAGCATGCCGCTCTTGTCGGTGTCCAGGGCGCGCATGAGGGCGTCGATGATGGGCATCACCAGACGTTCGACGGTCTTGGCATCGGCGGCGACGTGGGAGCGCATGGCGGTGATGAACTGTTGGCGCCCGATGCGGCCTTGAGTGTCCAGTGCGCCGGCTTCGCCCATGACGTCCCACCAGAGCATGAATGCATCGCGCAGCGCGTTCTTGTTGCTTTCGTCCGGGGCTACCGCGGCGAATACCTCGCCGATCTGCTGGAAGTCGTTGCGGGTGAGGTAGCCGTCCCCGGTGCGGTCGAACCAGGTGAACAGGGAGGTGAACTTCCGCTCGGTGCTGTCCTGCACCATGGTGGTCTCCTTGAACGCAGTGGTTGATCGGGATTCTCGGGGCTTGGAACCAGTCACCCGGGTTCCGTGGAGGTCTCAGGTTTCGAGGTGGGTGAGGGAGCCGGCCCCTTCATCCCTTACCGGAGGCGGCCGAATATGTGGTTGGCCGGTGAGTTGGGATCGTTGCCGTAGAAGAATTCGGAGACGGCTTTGTGGTACTCGCTCCGCGACAGGGCCCCGGAGGAGTCGAGGTCGAGTGCGTTGAACACCTCGGCGCACTCCGCGTCGGTGGCGCGTCCCGTGGATCCGAAGATGTGCGTGAACTCGCTGCGGCTGACGGCACCGTCGCCGTCGCCGTCGGCCAGGTCGAAGAAGCGGTCGGCGACCGGCGCGAGCTCCTCGGGGTAGTGAGCGCGATTGGTGAAGGCGGCGGCGAACGCCTGCGTGAGCTCGGCCGAGGTCACCCTGTCGTCCTTGTCGGCGTCGGCGGGGGCTATCACGGACTCCCAGAACTCGTTCATGGTGTCGTACATCTGCCGTGCCTGAGGTGAGTCGGGGGTGAGGCCCCTGGCCTGGATGTAGCGTTCGCTCATCATGACGACGTCCTGCCGCGTTATCGCGTTGTCGCCGTCGACGTTTGCGGCGCTGAACCACCGCTCGTACTTGCGTACACGGAGTTCATTCATAGGCGCACGGTAAGAGCGCCTCGGCGGCTCGACTAGGCCTATTCCCGGCCGTCGATGTGCGGACCGAAGGTCCACTCCTCGATGTCGGTGCCGTGGTCTCCGCGTGCCCCCCACCACCAGCCGCGGTTGGCCCGTGCAGACCTCCAGGTCTGGGGGTGCGGCCTTCGGGAACCACCTCACCCCCACCCGCAACTACGCTTCGCCGTGATCGGCTGCCTCGGTGTGCTTCGTGAACACCGAGGCCGTCCATACGCGATGGATGCTCGGATCGGCGAAGACAGCGGATCAGGTGCCCGGCTTGCGGCCGTAGACGAAGACGTCGTCGCCCTTGCGCAGCATGTTCCAGTACTGCACGGCGTCCTTCTTCGTCATGTTGACGCAGCCGTGGGAGCCCGGCGGGGACCAGACGCTGATGCCGACGGAGTGGAATGCCTGGCCTCCGTCGAAGAACTGGCTGTACGGCATCGGCACGTGGTAGATGCTCGACACGTGGTCGATGTTGCGCCAGTAGACCTTCTTCAGGCCCGTGCGGGTCTCGTGGCCGTTGCGGCCGGTGCGCACCGGGACGGGGCCGTACTTGAGGGTCGTGCCGTCCTGGATCCAGCTGAGCTGGAGCGTCAGGTCGACGCAGGCGATGCGCCCCTTGTTGGTCGGGCACTTGCCCGCCTTGTTGGGGGTGTTGCCCACCGCTTTCTGCTTGTTCATGAGGTTCATGACACCCCAGGTGACGCTGCCCGCGTACCCGGCGTTCGGGCTGATCTTGTGCTTGGTCTGGAAGGCCTTGATGGCCTTGCAGTCGGTTGCCGACTGTTTGCCGTCCACCGGGCGGCCGAGGAACTTCTCGACCTGCTTCTGGTAGGGGCCGGTCTGTGTCGAGCACGACGCTGCCTGGGCACTGCCCGTGCCGAGCGCCACCGTGAGCGGAGCCACCAGCGCGGTGATCCCCAGCACCACGGCTCCTCGTCTGCGTATGTCCCCCATTGCTGCCCACTCCTTGATCGTCCTTGGTCCGCAGGTCGAACCCACCTGCTAGACGACACGGGCCCGCCGTTCGTTGTAGGACAAACCGACACAGGTGTGTAACAGAGGACAGCCCCGTCGCCGGGGCGGCCGCCCGACCCGCTCCCCCACCGCGCTGACGACGGTTCCGCGGTGCACACGCAGTCGAGCATCGCCCAGGTCCGGAGGCCGGCTGCGCCACGCATGCCGAACGGTGACGCGCCGAGCCCACGCCTGGCCGCACGTCCCAGTCGGGAGACGGCCAGGAGACGGCCAGGAGGCGGCCGGGAGACGGCAGGGCTGCGGGGCCGTGAGCGTGAGCACTGCCGCCGGCCGCCGGGCGGCCCGGGATGCCCCCCTCAGGCAGGGACGAAGACGTCCTCGTGGGCCCCGTCGAGGATGAACCCGTTGTCGAAGCGGACCCGCACGCTCACGCGAGGCCCCCGTTCCTGGAAGGCGGTCCACGCAGGTTCCAGAGAGCCGACGTTCTCTTCGAGCTGCCTCCTGCTCTCCGCGGGCATCTCGGCCCCGAAAGCGTCGAGCAGCGACTTGAGCCGCTCGTACTCGCGCACCTCGTCACTCTCGTCCTGGTGGCCGACCACCTGCTCGACGGTCCCGCCGGTGCCCGCCGCCAACAACAGGAACCCGATGACGACCCCCGACACCTCGGCCGCATCGGTCAGCCTGGTGTCCGCTGCCAACACCACTCGCTGGCCTGCCTTCAGAGTCATCTGCTTTCCATCTCCCCTGCGTCGGCCTTGGTGTTGCCGTCGGCTACGTTCGCGCTGACGCGGCGCAGGAACGCCTCGACGAGGCGGTCGGTGAAAGCCTGGCCGACGGGTTCCGCCGTCACCAGGACGCGGTGGTAGAGCGGCCCCACGAGTTGGTCGATCTCCGCCGCCATGTCGAGTCCGGCGGCGAGCTGGCCGCGTTGGATCGCGCGTTCCAGCGGGAGTTGGTCGCGTCGGCGCTGCTCGTCGAGGTACCCGGACCGCAGGGCTGCGGCGAATGCGGGATCGTGCTGGGCGTGCCCGATGAGGGCCGTGAAGACGGCGCCCGCGTCGGACCGGGTGAGGAACAGGGCCAGTTGGCGCAGGTGGGCGCGCAGGTCGGCGGCCAGGTCGCCATGGTCCGGCGGGGTCAGAGCTTCGGCCGCGTCTTGGAGGAAGGCGTCCAGGAGAATGTCGGTCTTGGTCTTCCACCAGCGGTAGACAGTCTGTTTGGCGACGCCTGCCCGGGCGGCGATGCCCTCGATGGTGACGCCAGTGAAGCCCTTCTCGACCAAGAGGTCGTCGGCCGCCTCCAGCACCGCCTGCCGGGCCTGTTCGCTACGGCCGTGCCGGTTGCCGTGGTGGCGTGCCGCCGATTTTTGCCCGGCCGTCGCTGCGGCCGTACTTCCTCGTTCCATGTCTGCCTCCCGGGGCCAGAGTAGGCCAAAGTCCCTAGACGCTACGCAACGGTGCGTCTAGTCTAGCTCCATGACACCCACCAACACCCTCGAAGACCCCCGCGTCGCCTCCGCCCTCGACCGGATGTTCCGGCATGCCGAGCAGGACGAAGCGACCAGCAGGCGGATCCAGGCGGCGTGGCCCCAGGGTTCTGCGCCCGTCGGCCCACAGGAACAGGCCGACGCCAAAGCCGAGGTGTACATGCCGATTTCCGCCCAGGGCGGCCGCCTCCTCTACAACCTGATTCGGGCCACCCGCCCCGCCACCGTGATCGAGTTCGGCACGTCCTTCGGCATCTCCACGCTCCATCTCGCCGCCGCGGTGCGCGACAACGGGGCGGGGCGCGTGATCAGTACGGAACTGAGCGCCGCCAAGGCCGCAGCCGCCCGCCGGACATTCGCCGAGACGGGGCTGGACGACCTGATCACCGTCCTCGAAGGCGATGCCCGCACCACCCTCACCGAAGTCGCCGACGCCGCGGACTTCGTCCTCCTCGACGGCTGGAAGGACCTGTGCCTGCCCGTCCTGCGACTCCTCGAACCACGCCTCGCGCCCGGCACCCTCGTCATCGCCGACGACGTCGACCTGGAGGACCTCGCGCCCTACCTCGACTACGTCCGTGACCCCCGCAACGGCTACCAGAGCGTCACGTTCCCCGTGGAGGACGGAATGGAGATCAGCTGCCGCCTCTAGTTACTGTCTCTTGAACGACCATCGACGAGTGCTTGCTCGTTAGCCTGCTGCGGTGGCAGACAGAAAATTGGTCGTCGACCTGCGAGGGCACGTGATCGATACGCTCAGTGATTTCTGGGATGCGGTGGCTGAGCCGTGTGGGCTGCCGGAGTGGTTCGGCCGCAACCTGGACGCGTGGTCAGACACGATTCACGGTCGAGGCATCTCCGATGTCGTCGACAGCCACGACGTGCTGGTCGTGCACGTGGTTCAGCGGGGTCTGTTCAGCGAAGGCCGGCGAGACGGCCAAGCTCTCACCCGTATCTTCGATGGAGAGCAGAACGTCCTCGTCATCCATGCGGCGAGATAAGTGCCCCACGGGCCCACGCCCCTCCCGCCGGCGGCCAGCACATCCTCACCGGGCGCCCGCCGCTCCGCCCGGCGGAGGTGTAAGAGACGCAGGGTGTCGTGCTGGCCCTGGCCGCCGGGCCAGGGCCGGGCACGAGTCCTACTTCGCGGTGTGGGTGGGGAAGACCTGGACGTCGGTGTAGGAGCCCTTGATGGCTGCCGCGGTCGCGGGCCAATCCAGGGTCACGGTGTGGGTCTCGTTCGGGGGCGTCACCAGGATGTGGGTCGGGGACGTAAGGCTGCTGCCACTGCTGTCGATGGTGTAGGCGAGATTGAAGACAGCGGCGTCACCGGGCTTGAGCGTGGTGACGCGGGGCTGTGCGGAGCCGCGCTCGATGGGATTGGAGGTGTGGTCCGCGTCCTTGATGTCCACACCCGCGAATCCGGTCGCCGAACAGGTGACCGGCCCCCGGTTGATCATCGAGATGTTGATCCTGCCGGACGTCTCATCGGGCGCAGCGTCAACAGCGTTGATGGCCAGGTCCTCGCTCTTGCAGAAGGAAACCTTGCTGCTGGTCTGCGCCGCACTGTCCGGGGCTGCCTGGTTGGCGGCGTCCTTACCTGAGGCCTTCTGAGAGCCTGCTGCGGCGTTGCCGGCCGCCGCACTGTCGGAGCTCGAGCCGCTTTCCGTCTTCGTGCCGCCGTCGGAAGAGGAGGACGAGGAGCCCTTGGCGGACGCATCCGCCCCAGAGTCGCCGTTGCCGCAGGCGGCCAGGGACAGGCCCGCGGCCACGGTCAAAGCCGCGGCGGCCAGACGCAGTGTGCGACGACGGTTACCAGTAGAGGTGGCAGCGGGAGAGCGCATGGGGGGTCCTTTGGTAGGGCGTCAGGGGTGCTCCCTCCTCGGGAACAACACCTACGTTGTTGCAGGCCGCTACTGCCTCGGTGCCGTCCCGCTAACGTCCGCCTAATAAAGATCCCCCGCACGCTCCCGCTCTGTCCCCACACCGCACCGCGCCGCACCGCATCGCACGGCCGGGGATTCGGCTCTGCGCGGCAATCGTCGATCGACTCGCCTACAACGGCCCCATCAGTTGGGCCGGTACCGTCCCGGCAGCCTCACTCCCGTGCCTTCCGGTGCCCGGCCACTGTCAGTGCCTGCTGGCAGGATCACCGGCATGACACCTTTGCTTCTCACCGACATCGAGCGAGCCGTGCGCAGCAGTTGGAGTGCCGAGACGGCCACGCCTGAGTTTCGGTCGCAGTGGACCAAGGACAATCCGGCCCGGGACCAGTGCGGCGTAACTGCCATGGTGCTCAATGACTTGCTGGGAGGCGAGTTGATCCGCGGTGAGGTCCACGTCAACGGAGAGCGTGTGGACTACCACTGGTGGAACCGACTGGGCATGGGCATCGACATCGACCTCACCCGCGAGCAGTTCAGGCCGGAGGAGATCGTCACCGAAGGCATCGTGATCCCTCGCCCGCCGGTGACCGAGTGGCGCAGGCTCCGCGAGGAGTATGAGCTTCTGCGTGACCGTGTCTTGGAGAAGCTTCATCGCCAACAGGCAACAGCCAATGCGGCTGCATCGCGGCAGCTGAATTGACCTGTTCGGCGCGTGTGCGGATGGCGGCGAGGCGGTACACATCGCACGCACTCCACTCGTCCTAGCGGCTGAGTCGTGTCTGACAAATGATCTCTGAGAAGCTTCGTTGTCCGAGGTTGAAGGAGGGGTCATGGGGATTGAGCTGGAACTGCACTCGGGGCGACCCACGCGAAAGGGAGCGTCCCGGGACACCTTGCTGCGGGGCTCTTACGAGCACGGTGAGGCGTTGTCGAGGGTGCTGAGCACCCTCGACCGGCATGGCTCGGGCAAGCTCGGCTGGGTGGATCCGTACGGCGACACGCTGTTCAACGAACAGGAAGCTCAAGTCGCCCGCCAAGAAGTCACCACCCTGATACGGGGGTGCACTGACGACCAGGAGAAGGCGGCCCTGGGCGACCTTGCCGAGCTTCTCGAAGCGTGTGCGGCGACGCCGGGCAGCTACTTGTGGTTCATGGGTGACTAGTCATACCTGATCATTGATGTCGGAGGCGGATGCGGCTCCGGTGCGCGGATGTCCGTTCATCGATGCCGCAGCGGAGTTCCCCGGCCCGCAGAGTGCGGTGCACTCCTACGCTCGCGCGCAGAAACTGCACATGGTGGAACTGAGCGCCGCCTTGGTGACGGAGCTGGGCTGTGGCCAACCCCTGGTGCTCGACGAAGCGGACTACGGCCGTCACGCGTGGGCGGCTGCCGAAGTTCTCCTCGATCAAGCTCTGCCAAGACAGGGAGTTCTACTTCTCGTCGGCAGCGCCGCCACCGTCCTGCGCCATCGAAGGGCGATCGTGTGTCATCGGCGGTTCAGGGGCGCGGAGATGAAGGAGCAGATGAGGGAGCATCGCGGCGTCAACTCCGCGCGCCCATCCCCACCTTCGCGCCTTTGGTGAGTTTCGGTTTCTTGGCGGGGAACTCTGCTGTGCCTCCGAGGAAGAGGAGGAGGCCGCCCGGCGTCTCGGCCACCACGTCCGTGCACCTGTCGCCGTTGATATCCAGCAGAGGCATGGGGGCGCTGATCGATTCCCCGCCGTAGGTCGTCGCGTCGAAGGCGGTGGACCGGGACGGGTCGGGGCCGGAGCCGTCGGTTGCGCCGGGCAGCAGGGTGAAGCGGCCCGCCTTGTCCTCGCCCGGGGTGTTGACCACTAGGTCCGGGTGCCCGTCGTCGTTCACGTCGCCGGTGCCGGAGACGGCGCCGAACATGTCCTTGCCCTGGGAATCGCCGGGGATGCCCGGGGTCTCCTGGTCGTACGCCGTGTTGCGGCGACCCGTACCGGGGCCGCCCGGGGCGCCGTAGACGATGGTGAGCTGTCCTGGGTCGAGGCCTTCGGCCGGTGACGCGAGGCCGCCTCCTCCGATGAGGAGGTCGGTGATGCCGTCGCCGTTCACCTCGCCGGCCAGCGGCGTCAGGACTCCGTCCTCGATGCTGTTGTCCAGGCCCTGGGGCGGGTCGGCCCGGACAGGGCCGTCAGGGCTGCCGCGGAAGTAGGCGGCTGCCGGGATCGGGTCTGGACCCGGCTCCTCGTCTTCCGCATAGGGCGGGCTGCCGGTGAAGAGCAGGTCGTCGGAGCCGTCACCATCGAAGTCGCCCGAGGTAACCCCGCCTCCAGCGGCCTCCCAGTCCTGCTCCGCCAGCCGGGCCGGTGCGCCGTCCCGTTCGAACGGACCGTACGCGATTCGCCCCGGAATCCGCTTCGGGTCCTTCTCCTGCGCCCCCTTTCCGCGGTCGATCAGGTCGAGGGCCCCGTCACCGTTGACATCGGCAACGGCCATCGCAAGGAATTGGCGTGGGGCGGCCACCGGAACCGGCTTGCCGAGGCCGTTCGCCCCGCCGAACATGACCACGGCCTGGTAGGCGACGTCCGGCTCGGCCTTCTGTCCCGGTCGCGGTTCACGGGTGGCGATCAGATCCGTGAAGCCGTCGCCGTCGAGGTCGCCGCGGAGCAGCGGGCCGCTGTAGGCAGCGCGGTAACGCGTGGCGCGGGCTGCGTCCAGTCCGCTCCGCGAGCCCGGGACGACGACGATGACAGCCGTGCGCCCGGCCTCTGACCCGCCAGAGGCGCGGCTGGTTTCGACGGTCACGAAGTCGTCGTAGCCGTCCTTGTCGAAGTCTCCGGTGCCGGAGTCGCTGCGACCGTCGCGATCCCGGGGGGCCGGACGGTTCTCCCACGAACCGCTGGCTGTTCCTTCCCTACTCCCGCTATTGCCTGTGCACCCCGCGACCAGGAGGACCGCGCAGCCCAGCAGGGCGAAGGGGAACCTGGGTGCCACCACGTGGGCTCCTGACGCAGGAGGGTGCCGGAGGAATCTGACCTGCCACGTGTCACAGCGGAGCCAAGATCCGGGGCCACGTACCGCACCCGCCGGCTCCCTCACTGCCACCCCTGACGACCAGCGCCCCCGCGCGACTCGGATGTCGATGGCCCAAACCTAGTGATCATCAACCTGCGATGGCAATGCTCACGGTTCGATGGTCGGGGACAGCGACTGTGCCCGAGCGCCGTAGTGGCCAGGCTGAGCGCCGTTCGTTGGCCATACCCGCCACCGGTAGGCAGATCCTTCGAAGGACCGGACGAAGCTTGAGCGGTTGCCCGGTACGTTTCTCTGAAGCTGGGCTGTGCCGATAGCGGGCTGGGCCTGGCGCCAGAAAGTATGCCCACCGTGGCTACCGACCAGAACCTCATACCCCAGCGTTCGACGCACTCCATGCCCTTGGTGTTCGCTACAGGAGCGGCGGTCGGCATCCTGGGCGGGATGATCGGCTTGGGCGGCGCGGAGTTTCGTCTGCCCCTGCTGATCAGCCTCTTCGGGTTCGCCGCGTTGTCGGCGATCATCGTGAACAAGGCGATGAGCCTGGTCGTGGTCCTGGTCGCACTGCCCTCCCGTATGGCTGCGGTCCCAGCCTCTGAGGTGGCCGCGCACTGGCCTGTCGCGGTCAACCTGCTGACGGGAAGCCTGCTGGGCGCATGGGCCGGAGCGAGCTGGGCGGTGCGGATGCGCAGCTCCACTCTGTACAAAGTGCTCGCGGCGCTGATGGTCCTCATGGCCGCAGCCCTGGTGATCACTCACCAAGCCACCTTGGGGACCCTTTCGCTGCCGCTGTGGGCGCAGGTGCCCAGCGGGATCGTGGTCGGCTTCGGCATCGGAGTGGTCGCGGCAATCATGGGCGTAGCCGGGGGCGAGCTCCTGATCCCTACGATCGTTTTGCTGTTCGGGCAGGACATCAAGACCGCGGGAAGCCTGTCGCTGTTGGTGTCATTGCCGACCATGCTGGTGGCCTTCGCCCGCTACAGCCGTGACGGCAGCTTCGCCGTGCTCGGCACCAATCTCCGCTTCGCCATGGTCATGGCCGGAGGCTCGATCGCCGGTGCGGTGCTGGGCGGACTGATGGTCGGTGTGCTCGCGGAGGTCGTACTTATCCCCGCCCTGGCCGTGATCCTGCTTGTCTCCTCGATCAAGCTGGCCCGCCACCGCTGAGCCCGCGGACTTGCCCGGCCAACTGCGATGCGCGGAATGGCGATGTCCCGTCTCAGGTGATCGGTCTGGCTCCGCCGTCGGGTTTGACCGCGTCCAGGGGCGAGGCGGCCACTGTCCCGGACGCGCCTGGCAGGGAGGAATGACCTTCCGGTCACTGCTGTCTGAGCGCGGCCGAGGGTCGGTCTGTGCGCGCTGGCGATCCATGCGCAGTGGCGATGGTGGTTGTCACATTCGTGGGCACGGCGGTGTCTTCATGCCAAACAGGCAAACGTTTAAGGAGAACACCATGGCGCTACGCATCCCGAAGGCCGAGCTCCCCGCCGGGCTCCGCGAAAACCTGATCAAGCAGCTCGGTTCCGTGCCCGAGCCCAACGAGGTGCTGTGGAACAACCCCAAGCTCGCCGAGGCCAACCAGGAGTTCGCAGCCAAGGTGGCCACCTGGGACGCGGCCGACGCGAGCCTCAAGACGTTCGCGCACATGGCCGTCGCGGCACAGGTCGGCTGCAGCTGGTGCCTCGACATCAACTACTTCGCGGCGCTGAACCAGAACCTGGACCTGGCCAAGGCGAGCCAGGTGCCGCGCTGGCGGGAGTCGGAGGTGTTCACGCCGTTGGAGCGGGAGGTAATGGAGTACGCCGAGGCCATGACGAACACGCCGACGACCGTCACCGATGAGCTGTCGGCGAGTCTGCTCGACCGGCTCGGCCCGGCGGCGCTGGTCGAACTCACCGTGTTCATCGGCTTCGCCAACCTGGCGGCCAGGTGCAACACGGCGCATGGGATCACCTCGCAGGGCTACTCCGATGCCTGCGAGATCCCGCTGGCCGGGCGTCCTCAGAGGTCCGGCGTAGCGTCGGCATCATGACCGAGGACCCGTTCGTCGCCCATCGCAGCCTGCTGTTCACGGTCGCCTACGAGATGCTCGGTTCCGCGGCCGACGCGGAGGACGTGCTGCAGGATTCCTGGCTGCGGTGGGCCGACGTCGACCCGTCGCGGGTGAGCGACGCGCGGGCGTACCTCGTCAGGACCGTCACGCGGCAGGCGCTCAACCGGCTGCGGACGTTGGGGCGCAGCCGCGAGGACTATGTCGGCGAGTGGCTGCCGGACCCGCTGCTGACCACCCCTGATGTCGCCGAGGACGTAGAGCTCGCGGAGAGCGTCTCGATCGCGATGCTGACCGTCCTGGAAACGCTCGGGCCCACCGAGCGGGCGGTGTTCGTGCTCCGCGAGGTCTTCGAGCTGCCGTACGGCGAGATCGCCGAGGCCATCGGGAAGTCCGCGGCCGCGGTGCGGCAGATCGCGCGGCGAGCACGCAAGCATGTGGCGGCCCGGCAGCCGCGAGTGCGGGTGAGCCGGTCGGAGCAGCAGGCCGTGGTGGAGCGGTTCCTGCTCGCGTTGCGTACCGGGCAGTTGCAGCAGCTTGTGGAGGTGATGGCGCCGGACGTGGTCCTGATCGCCGATGGTGGCGGGCTTGCGGCCGCCGCTCTGGCTCCGATCCACGGGGTCGAGCTCGTGGCGAAGGTGCTCGCGCGCACGAACCGGACGGAAGCGACCCCGCTCGCGACGACGGCCGTGTGGCTCAACGGGGCACCTGCGGGCCGGATCGAGATCGACGGCGAGCTGGCCACAGCGGTGAGTCTCGTGGTGGAGAACGGGCAGATCACCCGGGTCTACTTGGTGAGAAACCCGCGGAAGCTGACGAGACTGGACGAACCGGTTGAACTCGCCAGGTAAGCCAACTGCCGCTCTGGCGTGGTGAGTGTTCCGGGTGAAACCGCCCGGAACACTCACCACTACAAACCGGGCCAGAACCCGCCGGCGGCCAGGACCGAGGATCCAGGACGGACGCGGGATGGGCCCACGATCCGACATGGGTGCAGCTCGTTCTGAGTGAGATCGCCGTCAGGCTGACCTGCAGCAGCGAAGGTTGAGTGTTCTCATCGAACATTGAGCGCAACCGGGGCGGCGCGGTTGGCGGTCATGGTCTATGCACATCCGGCCGAGGCGGTCGCTGCGGGTGTCCTCGTGCTGGGCGAGCCCGTTCAACACGGCTGCCGCCCGGGAGAGGCGCCGATCCGGCTGGGCGGCGTGCCGGCGGTCTGTCGGCCCCGTCGTCAGCTCCGGCTCAACCTCTGCGTGATGGCCTCCAGCAGCTCATCCAGCGCCCCGTCGCGTGTCCGGCCCTTTGGCCGGGCCAGCCCTACCCAGCTCGGTGAGATTCCGCGGACTGGACGGAACACCACGTCCGGGCGGGGGTAGAAACGGGCCGCCGACGCCGGGGCCAGCGCTACGCAGCCGGCAGCCACCGCTGCGAGCCACTCGTCGGGCCGGCTGGTGACGGCGCCGACCCGGACGGGGTGACCTTCCCGCTCCTCCGTCGCAAGCCAGTGCTCCCTCCAGGCTCCGGTCTCGACTCCAGTCACGGCGAAGGGCTCGTCCCACAGCTCCCGGAACTCCACCGTCTCGGTGTTCGCCAGCGGATGTCGGGCCGGCAGCAGCACTCCACGCTCCTCAACGAACAACTCCCGCACGTTCAGCCCCTCCTGCCCCGGAAACGGCAAACGCACCACTGCCGCATCCACTTCACCCCGAGCCAGGCCGGCACTCGGGTCCGACCAGTCGAACTGACGCAGTTCCGCCCGCCACTCCGGCTGCGCCTGGCGGAACCCGGCGATGACGTCATGGACGGCGCCCACAGCGCCCGCGTCCAAGAAGCCCAGGCGTAGCACCCGCGCCGCCCGGCCGGTTGCCTGTACCGCCTCGTCCCAGCCGTCCAGCAGCACGGGCACCCGCGCGGCAAGCTCTCGACCGGCCTCGGTCAACGCCATTCCGGACCGCGAACGCGCGAAGAGCGGTACCCCGAGATCGTCCTCCAAGCGCCGGATCTGCTTGGTCAGCGCGGGCTGCGAGACGAACAGTCTTTGCGCCGCCCCAGTCAGGCTGCCCTCCTCCGCCACTGCGGCAAAGTACCGAAGCAGGCGCGTGTCCACGTCCATGCCACCAGGTTATAGAAGCAGGTATTAGACGGTACCGAAGCGCCCGCAGACCCTGAAGACATGACCAGTACCCAGCTCGCATTCCTCGTCGTCACCTTGTTCACCGCCACTGTCAACGTCGGTATCGCCGCAGCCGACCTCGTCGGGGCGCGCTTCGTGCTGGCCAACTCGGCGCAGGTGGGTGTGCCCCGATCCTGGCTGCCTTGGCTGGCGGCCCTCAAGCTGGCTGGTGCGGCGGGCCTCCTCCTCGGCCTCTTCGACGCGGCACTGCGCCCCCTCGGTGCCGCCGCGGCCTGCGGCCTCGTCCTGCTCTACTTGGGCGCGCTCGCCTTCCATCTGCGCGCCCGTGTGCTCTCCAACCTCGCGTTTCCCGGTTTCTACTTCGCCACCGCCGTCGCCTCGTTGACCTTGATCGCGTCCTGCTGATGGCAGCACCGC
Organism: Streptomyces sp. NPDC051214; assembly: GCF_040682375.1. NCBI lineage: Bacteria > Bacillati > Actinomycetota > Actinomycetes > Kitasatosporales > Streptomycetaceae > Streptomyces > Streptomyces sp. NPDC051214. Next base: position 41,625 of record NZ_JBFBAT010000012.1, on the reverse strand, counting down.
TCAACGTTCGATGAGAACGCTCAACCTTCGCTGCGGCAGGTCAGCCTGACGACGATCTCACTCAGAACGAGCTGCACCCATCCGACATGGATGTTCCCTGACCCTCGAAAGGCCCTACCACCTGAGATGCGTGAGACCCCGCCGGGCCAGGCCAGACCGGACGCACGAGTCCTGAGGGACCAGATCATCCGAGACGCCAGCCGAGTCGGCCTAGATCACGTGAGACGGGGACCACGTCGCCTGAGACGGGACAGGCGAACCGGCGTGCGGAGTCCCAGCGACTGGCGTCCTGTCTCACTGAAGGTTCACCGGCTCTCACTGACCTTTGACCAGCAGCGCAACTCGATGACGCTTCCCCTGCCACCTGGCTGATCCGCGACACTTTGGTCCCTAGACGATGTGTGGCAGTGGATGCTGTCCAGTGACTTGTCTCCTGCGGCGAGGAGGAACCGTGGAGCGACACGACGGGATCATCGACATCGATTACGGCCACTTCTACGCCATCGAGCGGGTGGAGGGCGGCTTCGAGGGCCTCGACGAGGAACCCGACTTCACCAGCGGCCGTCCCGTACTGCTTACCCCCGGACTGTTGACGGTGTGCAGCTGCGCGCAGTCCCACTACGCGCCGGTGGCACTGATCAGCACCGGACCGGACGAGAGTCTCCCCGAGCTCGGGGAGGGCTGGGCCCTGCTGGACACAGTGGAGTACCGGCCTGTGTACGGCGGGCGGATGGAGCTCTGGGGGTGCACCACCGGGCCCTCCAATCCAGCCGTCCATCTGAATGTGTTGACCTCGCGCACCCACACGGTTCGGGTGTACGCCAAGGGCCGCAAGGACGCCAACCAGCGGTTCGTGGAGGGCCTCGGCAGGGACGAAGTCGTCCACGAAGGGCTGGAGGAGTACGTGATCGTCTTCACGCCCGCCGGGTGGCAGGCGCCGCCACAGCCGGACGAGGAATTGCTGCGCGATCCGTTCCTGCTGGACCCCAGTACTGGACGGCGCAGGGTACTCCATCCAAAGGAGCAGGCGGCCCGGGAGGCCGCCAGGCGGTCGGCGGCAACCGAGCGCCAGGCAGACAAACCCGATGCAAGCGCTGGCCCCTAGCCGCCCCTGCACCCAGGCCAGCCAAACTTCCCAGGCGCCCTCTGACTCGCACTAAAAATCGAACACATGCTCTACTGGGGGCATGGTGCACACAGATCACTCCCCCGGCATCGTGCAGACCCAGCGCGACTGGACTCGCACCTACAACGCTCTCGCCCAGGCCCCCGACGCCGGCAACACCGCCCTGCGTCGACGCCTTATCGGCCTGTCGCGTCGCCTCGTCCAAGAGGTGCCGCGAGCCCAGCTTGCCGACCTGCGCCGCCGCGCAGCGGAGCAATCATGACCCGGCGCTCGTGCGGCATCACCGAGCGGCAACAGTCGGTCTTGTCCTGCATCCGCGCTCACATCACCGACCGAGGGGAGGCCCACAGCACCCGTGAGATCGGTCGCGCTGTCGGCCTGTCCAGCCCCTCCTCCGTGCTCTATCAACTGCGCCGCTTTGAACAGGCCGGGGTCGTCGTACGCGTTCAGGGCGCCGGCAGCTGGCGGGGCTATCGGCTCGGCTGATGGTTGGAGAGATGCGGCGCATAGATGTAGTGCGTTCCCTCGCCACGCGGATAGCCCTCGGCACCCGCCGGACGACAGCGCCCTCAATGATCGGCAGTGGTCTGTCGTAGCTGAGCCAGGCCGCCTGCCGCCGCGTCAGGCGCGGGCGCAGGACAGGTCCGCCCCTTCGCGGTTCTTCACGGCGCACAGCAGCTCAGCACCGGGCCCACTGACGTCTCTGCCTCCCCCGGCGCCACTCACAGAGCCCTCGAACTGCGCGCCGGCAGGCACACGCGCGAAGGGTTACGGCGCACAGGGCAGCAAGGCGTGCTCCGATACGCCGGATGTGCTCGCTGGCCCCGATCGGGCTCCGCCAGAAAGGTGGGAGCAGGAGCTCAACGCCGCCCCCTGTGAAGGAGAGCCGTGATCCACATCAGCGAGACCCTCGTCCTGCAGACTGTCGAAGACTTCCTGACCTCGGAGGAGTTATCTCAACTCCGCAAGATCATGGACGACGAGCAGCACGCCACCGGCTGGACCCCCCACTTCCAGGCGGAAGTCGTCCCCGCCCCCTCACCCGCCCAGGAGCTGCTCAAGCACGCCACCGAACGCGCCCTGCCCGCCATCCGGCGGGCCATGCCGTCCATCGGCACCTGTGCCGAGTGGGGTTACACCGAACTGACCCACGACGGCCGCGTGCCCACGCACATCGACGGCATCCCTGACGTCAGCGCTGTCCCCTGCCGGCTCGGCCGCATCGGCGTCGTCCTCGAAGCAGCGGAGACAGGTGGGGACTTCTACGTCGAGACCACCTCCCACGACGGCATTTGGAGCGGAGCGGTAGCCGGCGAGGCAGACGGCTTTCAGCCCGGCAGTGCTCTCACCCACAGCCTGCCGCACTCACCGGGTCCGGACGTCCACCGGCACGAGGGCGAACCCGCGTGGCTGCGCAACGCACCGCGAACGCGCTGGATCACCGAGGCCGGGCCGGGCGTGGCCGTGGCCTACGGCGCTCAGGTCATCCACGGCGTGCTGCCTGTCCATGCGGGCCGCCTGCGTAAATTCGTCACCGACCTACTCAGCTCGACGGAGGCCTGACCCGCAGATCGCGGGGCGAGATCCAGAACGGTGGGTGTGTCACGTCGTGTTCGTGGCTGTGGCCCCACAGGAAGTGGGGGCACAGCGGTGTGACGGGCGCGCGAACGAGAGTCTCAGAAATCGTCTTCTGCCATCACCGCAAACCCATCACCAAGTTGCCGGGCGCAGACGGGTCCGTGGTGGTGTAGAACTCGAGCACCGCCTGCTGCCACTCCTCGACCGTCAGGTTGCCGTCTCCGTTGCGGTCCAGGGCGTCGAAGGCGGCGCTCGCTTCGTCCTCCGACATGCCGACCGCCTGCTGGGCGCGCACGAACTCCTCAAGGCTCACCGTGCCGTCCCCGTCAGTGTCCACCAGCGTGACGTGCGCCTCCACCGACGGCCGAAGCAGATCGGCGATCGTACCGAGTTCGTTGGCGCGCACCAGTGCTTCGACGAACTCGCCCTCGGTCAGGCGCCCCTCCTCAGCGATACCGGCGAGCTTCGCAACGCCCTGCCAGTAAGCAGTGGCACCATCGATCACCGAAGCCCCGCGCGCGGAGTCGGCCTGCTCGCCCAGGCCCGCCAGCAGCATCTCGGCTCGGGCAGCAACATCCTGGCGGTCGACGAATCCGTCACCGTCGGTGTCCTGGGTGTGGAAGCGGTGCGTGTATTTGGCTCGCAGCTCTGAACCGATCACGGTTGATTTACCTCCAAATGCGACGAATGGGATCTGCCCACAGAGTAGGCGAGCCCCGTGAGACACCCCGGGACCCAGCGGCCTGCCGCGCCGTAGACAAGAGCCCATCCGTGATCCGCTCATGACATGACGTCAGCGGCGTTACGCGTCGACGGATTCGCCTCGTTCGAGGGGCGCGGGGTTCGTCCACGGGGGTGGGGCAGATGAGTCTCCATAGGTACGGGCACAGGCTGCGCATGGTGTGGGCTACGGATTGGTGCTGCTGGCCGTGGCGTCGTGCACGGCGGCACCACCACCGGCATCCGCGCCGCCGAACTCGCAACGGGCGCAGACCTCATCCACTGCGTCACACACGCCGCCCACGTCGGCCTCCTCGGCCCCCTGCCGGAGAGCCGACCGCACGAGGGTGTCCTGAAGGCGATGAAGGGCGCGCCGTACCGGGAGAAGCCCGGCGACCAGCCCAGCTCGTTCCTTTTCCTTGCCATCGTCGAGGGCGGGCACGGCCCCTACGGCTACAAGTGGGCGACGCCCAAGGCGGCAGACCCCGTCCACGACGTCGTCGTGTCCTTCACCTCGGGCCGAAAGCTGGGCCTGATCTCCTACGGGAAGCACGCGCGCCAGATCCCGAAGACCGAGATCTGCGGCGCGGACGGCGCCGTGTGCTTCCCGGCCTACACCTGAACCGCACGGTCCTGTCCCGCCGATTTCAGTGCCTACGTGACAACTCCTGAGCAGAGAGCTCGCTCCGTACAACGCGGCGCCGATGCGACTTCACAGAACCTCTCCCTCACGAAGCTGGTGTCGCCGAGGGTCCTGGCGCTGCCCGGAAGGGCCGCGGGCGCAGCTTCGGCCGCCGGTGCATCGCGCCGGCGCAGGACGACGCGCTGTTCGACCTCGGAGACGAGAGGACACGCTCAGGCCAGGGACTCGAAGTAGGCCTTCTGCTCGGGGTAGTAGTCCTCGAAGTCAGGCCGTGGCCCGCCCGTGCGGGCGGCGGTGAGCATGTCCAGGTAATACTCCCAGCCCGGGCCGGTCTGACCCAGGTGCTCTGTGGAGGCGAGATGCTGGATCAGCCGTAGTTCGGTGGTACCTCCGTTCTCGGCCAACAGCAGTTCCATCGACCAGGATCCGGCCTCGTCCTCCATCGAGACGGCGAGTCGGCGCGGCGGTTCACAGGCTTCGATGCGCAGGGGGCACCAGGGGGCCGACTCCTCGAACACCATCTGCACCTCGATAGTGGAGCCAACCGCGCCCTGGCCGCGCCAAGGTCCGAACCAGCGGGCCGTGCGCTCCGCCTCGGTGACACTCGCCCAGACGTCGTCGGCGGAGGCGCGGTAGCTGCGGGTGAGGACCAGGTCGTGCCCCGTCGGCGTGGGGATCAGTCGTCCGGTGGGCTCGAGGGTCATGCCGTGTCCTCCTTGGAGTGGCGCGCGGTGGGCTGATCGGTGGCGGGCTCAGCCCGCTGACGGTCCCGTCGGGTGCGGTGGACTTCGGTCTCCAACGCCGCCAGGCGCGGTGCCCAGTCGACACGCGGGGTGTCGAACTGGGCAATCCAGTCGGCGAGGTCGCCCAGCCGGGAACGGACCAGGGTGTAGCGCCGATGGCGGCCGATCTGCTGGTCCTAGACCAGGCCGTTCTCCCGCAGGACGCGCAGGTGACGGCTGATCGCGGGGCGGCTGATGGAGAACCGGGCAGCTATGTCGCCAACTGTCAGCGAGGTGGGGCGCAACATCATCAAGATCTCCCGGCGCACCGGGTCGGCGATGGCGTCGGCCACTTTGCTCAGGTCGTCCACATGCAAAAGCGTAACCGGTAGGTTACGCGTCTAGAAGATAGAAGAGCCAATCCCGGATCGACTGTGCGCACCAAGCGGTGCCGGACGCCGTGGTGACCCATACCGCCTGCCTGCACAGCGACAGCGCCGCGGCCGCTCCCTCGCCCTCGCCCTCGCTGGCTGGATCCTCCAGCTGAATAGCAACGCCGCTTGGTCGAAGGGGCTCGCTCTCACTCCTCGCCGGCACACACCCCTACCGTTGGCGCCAGTGGGACTTTGGGCTGGCTCAACCGTGCGGTGAGGCCGAGGTCCACGCGCCGAACCATTGCTCGGCGCCCCACTCCTCGAACCGCTCCACCTCGCTGAACCCCAGCTTCGCCGCGAGGCGCATCGAGCGGTCGTTGGCGAGCTGGGTGCAGAGCACCACCGGCTCGCCGGGGAGCGCGTTGGCGAACCAGTCGAGTGCCGCTGCGCATGCCTCCGCGGCGTACCCGCTCCCCCACGCTTCGGGCAGGAACATGTAGCCGAGCTCGGCTTCCCCGCCCTGCGGGCGAATGTGCCCCGGACGCTTGGCGTCGCGCCGGTCGAGAAGCGTGATGGTGCCGATCATCTGTCCCTCGAGAGCGATGACGAAGAGGCCAGGGCGACGCCCGGGCACCTCGGGCACCGAGCGTTCGAGCTCATCACGCGGCCGGGGGCCACCGAGATGGGCGCGTACGTCGGACGAGGCGAACAGCTCGATGAACGACGCACGGTCGCGGGCCTCGGACTCACGCAGCACGAGCCGTTGGGTGGTGATTGGAGCAGGTGGCCAGGCGACGGGTCCGAGCTCAGTCATGGCGGGCAACCTACCGCACCCTTGTGAGGTGATCCCAAGAGGCAAACGCCGGAACGGAGTTCGCCTCTCGCCCGGCGTTCACCACGGTCGGGGCGGCCGGCGCCTACAAGCGGAGCCGCGGTGCTGCGCGGGAGCGATTGTCAGCATTTGAGGCTGATGATGCCCCACCCGCGCCCCGCGGCCTCGGTGACCACCTCGCCCCATTCGGTGACGAGGGCAGCAAACGACCTGAAGTCGCTGACCCGTCCCGTGAGTTCGCCGAGGTGCTGTTCGAAGGGTTCACGCAGGGACGGCAGGCCGGGCTCGACTCGGGCCCAGCAGTGGTGGAGGGCTGTCACGTCCTCGGGGAGGAGCCACAGCATGGTCTGCGGGCACCAGCGGTTCTCCCGCCCCACGACGGCGGGGATGAAGGGAGGGTCGGCGAACTCCCAGTTGTATTCGCCCCAGAAGAGCGGAGCACTGAACTCATCCAGCGCCGTGCGCAGTTCGGGCAGGACGAACGCTCGCATCTTGTCCCAGCGTTCACCGGCCCAGAAGTGCGGCTTGTAGGAGGTGAGGGTATTGCGGAACTCGTAGCGCGCATACCAGGTCCCGTCCTCGGCATCAGGCCAGGTCCATCCCTCCGGCTGGTCGGCCTCCCAGATGTCGTCGTCACTGCCGAACGCAGCGGTCTCCACCAGGTCGGCTCGCGATTCGGCCGGCACCGCGTCTATGTACGCGCAGTCGACGATGAGAAGTTCCATGCACAGGCCCACGCGGCGAGCGTAGACGAGGCTCTGCGGAACCCGGCTGCAGGCATGCCCTCTACCCCTGAGCTGCGCGAACATCGGCGTGCGTGGGTCGAGAATCTGCACATGCGCCATCTTTGGTAGGTCCTCTCACGGTCGGTCGGCGGCATTCGCCAGCGGTGCGAGCAACCAAGCACTGCGCGTCTGATCCCGCGGGCTCAGGCGAGGGCGGTGACGAGCAGGGTGAAGGCGGCGATGATGACGGCGATGCGGATGTAGTGGAAGCGGTCCCAGCGCTTCAGCTGCTGCTTCCAGTCGGCGGGGCGGTTTTCCGGGGTCCACTGCTTGTTCCTGTTGTTGATCGGGACGAGCAGCAGGAGCGACATGATCACGCTCAGGAGCAGCAGCGCCCCGGCGGTGACGACGAGGCCGGCGCCGTGGCTGTCCCCTCCGGCGACGGCCCAGAGCGCGACGAGGATGAGCGAGCCGATGTACCAAAAGGGCATCAGGGCTCCGAGCATCCGGCCCCCATGGGCACGGCCGAGCTGGCCGCTGTCCTCGGGCAGGGCGTCCAGGATCCGGTTGATGACGAAGGCGACGGAGAACTCCACCCCCACCATCAGACCGACGACCACGGTGGTGAAGACCTCGAGTGTGGTGAGCATGGCGGTTCCTCCAGAAATCTAGCGTCGCTAGCTATTGAGGCAACGCTAGTACTACTGCCGCTCGATTGTCTAGCAGTGCTAGGATCGGGTTATGTCGGTACAGGAACGCAAGCAACGAGAACGGGCGGACCGCGAGCGCCTCATCGTGGCGACAGCGCGCGAACTCGCCGAGCAGCAGGGCTGGGACGCGGTCACCACGCGCCGGCTCGCCGAGCGCATCGAGTACAGCCAGCCCGTCCTCTACAGCCACTTCCGCGGCAAACGGGAGATCATCGGCGCCGTCGCCCTCCAGGGCGCCACCGAGATGGCCGCGGCGCTGCGGGCCGCGACCTCCGCCGCCGACGGCCCTCGCGCCCGGGTCCTCGCCCTCACCCGCACCTACCTCGACTTCGCCGAGCGCCAACCGGCGGTGTACGACGCCATGTTCCAGCTCGACGGCGGCCTGGCATTCGCACAGGAAGACACCCCCGAACCCCTGAAAGACGCCTTCGCCGCCCTGATGGAAAGCCTCGGCGAAGTGGCTGGGGACGGCGTCCACCCGGGGGTATTCACCGAGACGTTCTGGGCAGCCCTGCACGGCCTGGCCACCCTGACCCGAGCGGGGCGGCTGCCACCGGAGTACACCGAGCAGAGGGTGGAGCTCCTGGTGAACAGACTCGCCGTGCTCTGACACAGGCGAGTCTCAGCGGCCGAACTTCTCGATGGCCGCCGGTGTGACGGGGGTGAAGAAATTGACCAGGTTGCCGTCGGGATCGCGGAACAGCAGCGAGCGGTTGCCCCAGGGCAGCGTGGTGGGCTTGTTCACGAAGTCCTCCACGAAGCCGGTCAGGTTCTGGTGCACCGCGTCCACGTCGTCGACGAGGAATTCGAGGATGACGCTGTGGTTGTCGGCCGGGCGGGCTGATCCGGGCGCGAACAGCGGGACCGTACGCGTGCTGCCGATGGCGAGGGTGGCCGAGGCGACCCTGAGCTCGGCGAAGTCCTCGTTGGCCCAGTCGGCGGCCACGCCGGTGGCGCGCTCGTAGAAGTCGACGAGGCGGGCGACGTCGCTCGTGATGATGCGGACAGAGACGAAGTTGACGTAGTTCATGGTTCTTCTCCTGGTCGTTCCGTGCTTCTGACCTGAGGCTATGACCAATACCGGGCGAAACCCGCCCGGTATATGGGGCAGACTTGTGCGCATGCCTCGCCCCATCGCCCGCGTACTCACCCTCCTAGAACTCCTGCAGTCGGGCGGCATCAGGACCGCGTCCGAACTCGCCGACCGTCTCGACGTCGACGAACGCACGGTGCGGCACTACGTCAGCCACCTCGTCGACCTCGATGTGCCCGTCGAAGCGGTCCGTGGCCGCTACGGCGGCTACCGGCTCTCCCCCGGTCACCGCCTGCCTCCGCTGATGCTCGGCGACGACGAGGCCCTGGCCGTACTGCTCGGCCTGGTCGCGGGACGGCGCGCCGGCCTGACGGCCGCCACCGGGACGGCGGGTGAGACGGCGACGGCCAAGATCCGCCGCGTGCTGCCCGAGCGCCTGCGGCTGCGACTCGACGCCGTGCTCGCCTCCCTTGCCTTCACCACGACGCCCGGCGAGACCGTCGCACCGGACTCGGGGGTCCTGCTGCCGGTCGCCGACGCGGTGAACCACCACCGGCCGATCTCCCTCAAGTACACCGACACGCACGGCCGTTCCAGCGAACGCACACTGCACCCCTACGGGCTCGTCGCCCACGCCGGCAAGTGGTACGTGACGGGGGCGGACCTCTCGGCCGACGGCCAGGACCGCACCTTGCGGCTGGACCGCGTCACCGACGTGCGGACCCTGCCCGGCTCGTTCGAGCCGCCCGCCGGACTCGACCCGGCCGAGCGCGTCCTGACAAGCCTCGCCACCGCTCCGTACCGGCATGCGGTGACCCTGCGCGTCCAGGGCACCGCCGAGCACATTCACACCCGGCTTCCGCCGAGTGTCGCGCTCGTGGAGGAGCTGCCGGCCCAAGAGACCACGGACCGCACGGATTCGCCGGATGAGCCGTGGTCCCGCGTGGAGATGCGCGTGGACCGGCTCGACTGGCTGCCGGCCGTACTGGCCTCGCTGGACCGGTGCTTCGTCATCGAGCGGCCCAATGAGCTCCGCGACCTCGTCGAAGCCTTCGCCGCACGGCTCGTGCACTCCGCGCGGGCCGAGCGTTCCTAGCGACCCGACTCATCGAGGCGTCTCAGCGAAAAGCGGCGACGTTACGGGCGACCCAGGCGTCGAAGGAACGCGGGGCACGGCCGAGTACACGTTCCACGTCCGGGCTGATGCGAAGTTCGGCCGCGTTCGGGGCGGAGATGATGTCCAGGGTGTCGTCGGCGAGTTCGGCGGGCACGAACCGCGTCATCGCCTTCTTGGCTTCGTCGCGAGTGAGTTCGTCGAACCGCACGGGCGAACCGAGCGCGACGGCGATCGCCTCCGCCTGCTGACGTGGTGTGATCACCTCCGGCCCGGTCAGCTCGTACACCCCACCGGTGTGCCGCTCCTCCAGCAGGCAGGCCGCCGCGACCTCGGCGATGTCCGCCGGGTCGATGACCGGCACCCCAACGTCGCCGAACGGTGCGGCGACCGTTCCTTGCGTACGGACGGACTCCGCCCAGGCCAGGGCGTTGGAGGCGAAGCCGCCCGGGCGCAGGACGGACCAGTCCAGGCCGGAGGCCCCCAACGCGTCCTCCAGCGCGCGCATTGCCACCCGCGTCGCACCAAGGGGTCTGGTCGCCACGCCCTGCGAGGACAGCAGAACGACCCGGCCGACCCCGCAGGACGCGGCCAGCTCGATGATGTCAGCGGGCCTGGCTTCGGGGGCGTGCAGATCGCCCGACAACAGGAGAAACAGCGCCTTCGCCCCCTCCAGCACCGGCTTGAGGCTGGCCGGTTCGGCCAGGTCGGCCGTCGCGTGCCGCACCCCGTCCGGCACAACCGCCGCGCGCCGCGACACCGCCGTCACCTGCTCGCCCGCTGCGGCCAGAGCCTGCGTCAGAGGCCGGCCCACGTTCCCGGTAGCCCCGGTCACCACGATCATGTTCAGCTCCTAGTTCGTTGTGCGCTGCGGCCGTGCACGCTGGTGGTGCACGGCCGGAGTTGACGCTAGGAGCCGGGCTTACTTTCCGTAAGAACATACCCAGAGGTAAGCTCCGGACATGAAGGAAGGCGCGCAGCTGACACCGGCCGAAGCGGGCCCCCGGTATGAGGTGTTTCACACCGACTGCGCGGCGCGCGACATGGTCGACCACGTCACCAGCAGGTGGGGCATCTGGGTGCTGATCGCTCTGCGGAGCAACGACCTTCGGTTCTACGAGCTGCGTGACAGCATCCAGGGCATCAGCGAGAAGATGCTCGCTCAGACCCTGCGCGCGCTGGTCAAGGACGGTCTGATCTGGCGGGCGGTGCAGCCGACGACGCCACCCCAAGTCACCTACGGGCTGAGCGAGTTCGGGACGTACGTCAGTGAACCACTGACGGACTTGTTCGACCGGATCACCGAGCGGCTGCCCCCGCCTAATCCGACGTAGCGCAATCACCCATCACTGCCCGATCGTTGGTGTCAGCTGCCTTGGCTTGAGCCGGATGATGGCAGCCGATGACGCCAAGTTCGTGCTGGACCTGGTGCGGCGAGCCGATGCGAGGCAGCGCAGTTCGCCGCTTCGCCTCCTCACCCATCTGTGCGCGCGACGTCCCCCGGTGCAAAACAGCTGGTCATCAGAGGGCATCATGCGCGGATGAGTAAGTTGAGATGCGGCCTGCCGCTGGTGATGGCAGCCATCCTCGTCGTTCCCTCGTGCGGCTATGGCGAGAAGACGGCGAAGGTCAGCGTGGCTGACGTCGTCGGCGAATGGGCCGAGCCCGGCGGAGCGAGTTTCGCCCTGTCCGACGACCGGACTTTCAAAGCGTCCGGCCTCAAGGCAGATTTTTTCGCCGACAGCCAATGCCCGCCGGGCAAAGTGTCGGGCAGCTGGGGCTTCTGGGTCGACAAGAGCGACGCGCTGTCGGTGGTCTCGGAGAAAGCGGCATCGGGATCCTGGATCGGGCTGTCGTTCAACGGTGTGGCCCAGGGAGATTGCAACATCGACCTCGCCGCGGTCGACGGCGGTAGAAGACTCTGCGCCTCCATCGACCCGGACAACCCGTGCGACTTCGACGCCAAGTTCTCCCGCGAACCGTGACGCCGAGCGCACCGGGGAAGCAAGCAGTCCAGTTATCGCGGCAGGGTCAGTGACGGGTGGCTTGCGGGCAAGCCATCACCGTGGTCAGCCGGGTTGAGCGCAGAGACACGCCGCCAGCTCCTCAGGGCGTGCACACCTTCAGGTCGCCCGGTTCTCGGCTGGGCATCCCCCGTAGACGTACGGATCGATGTCGTTGCCCTTCCTGTCACTGAGGTGAAAGCAGTGACCGTTGGCCCACACCGTGACCGAATCGCTCCGATGCTCCACCTCGAACGGCTCGTCCCCCAGCCGCGTCCCAGGCCACGAGTCGTCCCCCGAAGAGGAATGAGTGACAACGACGCACCTGTCCTCCGGCAAGATCCGGTGAACATCACCCCACGGCTCCAGCACCAGATCCAGTGGCACCTCGCCATCGTTGCCGACCACCAGCCGCGCCGTTCTCCCCGCGAACATTTCCCTCACCCCTCCTTGGCCGTTCGGGCAGCCGCGCGCACCTGCTTCCGCGGTGCCCAGGCGGCACGATCCTCACACGCAGGATCACGCGAACCAAGCGTCTACGTTCGGTCGAGCGTCAGGCGGGTACCGCGCCGACCAGGCCGCCGTCGATGACGAGGTCCTGGCCGTTGATGTAGGACGCGTCCGAAGAGGCGAGGAACGCCACGGCCGCGGCGACCTCGTCCGGACGTCCGAAGCGGCCGGCGACGATCTGGCCGGTGACCGCTTTTGCCTCCGCTTCGGTCAGGGCGTCGGCGGGGTACATCGGGGTGTCGATATAGCCGGGGCTGACGGAGTTGACGCGGATGCCGCGCGGGGCGAGTGCGGCAGCCAGGGTTCGGGCCAGGTTGTGCACGGCGGCTTTGGATGCCGAGTAAAGGGTCAGGATGCTGTTGCCTCGGTGGAGCGTCCACGAGGCGTTGATGACGATGGAGCCTCCGTCCGCCAGCAGCGGCAGGGCCTTTTGCACGGTGAAGAACACACCCTTGACGTTGACGTCGATGCCGTGGTCGAAGTCCGCTTCGGTGATGTTCTCGAAGGGCAGGAACGTGCCGGTGCCCGCGTTGGCGAAGAGGCCGTCCAGCTGGCCGTGGCGCTCCCGGACGGTCGCCATCAGCGCGTCGACCGCGCCGAGGTCGCTGACATCGGTGACGATTCCCGAGGCGCCGGGGCCGAGTTCCTGGACGGCGGCGTCCACGCGGGCGCGGGTGCGGCCGGTGACGATGGTGTGGGCGCCTTCGGCGATGAGGCGGTGTGCGGTAGCCAGGCCCATGCCGCTGGTGCCGCCGGTGATGAGGACGGTCTTGTCGGTGAAGCGGTTCATGCCGGTGTTCCCGTCAGCGTGTGCGTGAGGTGGTCACTGAGGTGGGGCAGCCAGTCGGGCCGCGCGTTGCCAAGGAGATGGTCGCCGTGCGGGACGGACAGGTAGGTGCCGTGCGGCGCCAGTCGGGCCAGAAGCTCCCCTTTCGCCACCCCGGGGATGACGTCCTGGCCTCCGTCCACGACCAGCAGTGGAGCTGTGATGCGGGGCGCCAGGGCGGCAAGGTCCACGTGGCCTACGAACCGGCGGGCGGCGTCGACTCCTCCGGTGCGCCGGGCCACGATGTCCCGTACCGGCGGGGGCAGTTGCTCCCAGTCGAGGCGGCAGGGACCGCTGACGGTGGCGACAGCCGCCACGCGCGACTCCAGCGCCGCGGCCCGGGCCGCGAAGTATCCGCCCAGACTCAGGCCGACGAGCCCGATGCGTGCGACACCGAGGGCGTCGATGACCCGGCCCACGACCCGCTCGTAGTCCGGTACGAACGTCGAGGTGGCGGCGAGCACGCCCTGTCCGGGGCCGTCCATCGCGAACACCGCGAGCCCCCTGGCCAACAGCGCGGACACCAGGTCGAGGAATTCCACCTTGGCCGAGTCCAGGCCGGGAACGACGACCACGGTCCCCGGCGCGTCGACAGGACCGCGCAGCCATCCGTCGAATCCCTCGCCGCTCACCCGCCGCGCACCGGGATCCAGCACGCTGAGCGCCCGGCCCAAGGCGTGATCAGCCTCCACGGCGGCCCGTGGTGCTTCCGCGTACGGCGCCAGGGTGGCCAGGTGGAACCACCGGGCCGCCATCAGCCAGAACTCACCCGCCGAGTGAGGTGATCTCGCGTCCTCCGCTCGTTGCAGGTAGCTGTTCGCGGTCCGCACGAAGGAGGGCCCCCAGTCGCCGAGGGAGGTGAGGCCCTCGGTGACGCGCCGGTACTCGTGCGGGTCCACGCCCGCACCGGTGGCGCGTGTCCACTGGGCGGCGGCGAAGTCGGCGGCGTTCATCGTGTTCCTCCGGTCAGCAGGACGGCCTTGCCGCGTATCCGGCGCTCTCGCAGGTCGACCAGGGTGTCGGCGGTCTGCGTCCAGTCGGCGATGCGGCCGATCTCCGGGTGCAGTCGGCCGTGTTCCACGAGGCGTACCAGTGCCGCGAGATCGGAGCCGTAGGGGGCGTCGGCGTAGTGGAAATGCTGGATCGTGACGCCCTCGGGCCCGCCAAGGAGCTCGAAGAAGTCGAGGGTCACCGGGGTGCGGCCGGCCTGGCCGAACCAGACGAGCGTGCCGCCCGGTCGTACCTTGGTCAGGGCCAGGGGCAGTGCGGGCCCGCCGGTGGACTCCAGCACGACGTCGAACGGCCCGTGGGCTGCCGCGACTTCGTGTACCACCTTCGCGCCCAGCTCCACGAGCCGCTCGCCCCGCGCGGGCGTGGCCGTCACCGCGGTCAGCTCGGCTCCCGCGCCGACGGCCAGCTCGGTGACGAAGTGGCCGACGCCCCCTGAGGCGCCGGTCAGCAGCACCCGTCGGCCCGCCAGGGCGCCGACCGTACGCAGCAGCCGCAGGGCGGTGATCCCGGCCAGGGGCAGGGCCGCCGCCCGCGCGCTGTCGATGCTGTCCGGGAGGACCGCGAGCGAGTGCGTGGGCACGGCGACGTACTCGGCCCAGCCGCCCTGCGCCGGATGCCCGACCACACGGGCGCCGACGCCGGGACCGGAGCCGTCCGCTGCCGCCTGCACGACGAGCCCTGCGATGTCCTTGCCGGGCAGCGCCCCCGGCCGGGGTTCTTCGAGAAGGAAGGTCTCGCCCCGGTTCAGGGCGAACGCCTCGACCTTGACCAGCGCCTCCTCGGGGCCCGGCACGGGCTGGGGGCCCTCAGCGAAGGCGACCGGGCGCGCCGCTTCCCCGGTGGGAATCAGTCTTTGCATGCAGAGGATGCAACCCTGGAGGCCGCCCCGCGATCCAACAACGAACAAGCAACACTGACAACTTCTGGTTGTCGCCTATGGTGGGAGCCATGGATCTCGACGTGGCGCAGGTACGTGCCTTCGTGCGCACCGCCGAGGAACTGCACTTCGGGCGGGCGGCCAGGACGCTCGCCATCTCCCAGCAGGCGCTGTCCAAGAGAATCGCGCGGCTGGAGTCTTTGCTCGGCACCGAGCTGTTCCAGCGCGGCGGCAACGGCGTACGTCTCACCACGGCCGGCCAGCGATTCCTCCCACCAGCCCGACAGACCCTCGCCGCCGCCGATGCCGCCGTCGCCGCGGCCGTCGGCACAGACCGTCCATTGCGCGTAGACGTCTGGGGGCACCTCTACGCGCCGACGCGCACACTGGCCCAAGTGACCGGACAGGCGGGATAGTTGACGTTGGGGCACGGCCGCGATCTGCCGGCGGTCACGACAGCACTGCTGCACGGCGACATCGACGCGGCCTTCGGCCGTGTCCACCCCCCGCTGCCCGCAGGACTGGCACACCGCCTGGTCCGCCTCGAACCGGTGGACGCCGTACTGAGCGCCGACAACCCGCTCGCAGCCGAACCGGCGCTGCGGCCCGACCAGTTGCGCGGCAGCGTGCTGTGGGCACCCGCCGCCTTGGACCGGCTCGACTTCCTCCACCGGTTCGCCGACCGATTCGACATCCACGACACGGCCACGACCGTCAACCTCGGGCTCACCCACTTCCTCACCGAGATAGCAAAAGAACCGCGACGCTTCTCACTGCTGCCCGCCGACGTGCCGCTGCCGGAGATCCCCGGACTGCGCACCGTCCCCCTGATCGAGCCCGCGCCGTTGTACGCCTGGTCACTGCTGTGGCGGACCGGCAACGGGCACCCGGGGCTGAACAGCCTCATCGCCGCCTGCGCGGCAGAAGCCGGGCGAAGCCGATGGCTGGAGTACCACCCGGCTCGTGACTGGCTGCCCGAACCACCCACGAACCACCCCCTGATGCCGGGATAAGCAGCATCAGCGAGGGCCTGCGACGCCAGAAGGCGCCCCCCCCGGCGACCGGGCCGGCTATGTCGCCGCCGACAGCAACCGCACGCGAAAGGCACCGTACGCGTGACCTACCAGGATGATCTCCGCACGCGTGCCATGCGAGCGCTCAACTCGATCACGGCCGCCGAGGCGACCGACATCTACGCGCTCTCGTTCCTTGTCGACAACGAGGACGACGACCCACGACAGCCCGTCCTGACCATCGGATACAACACCGAAAAGCAGTTCCGGCGCAGCATCGCGGATGCCTCCGACGAAGCGGAAGCGCGCTGGAACTACGCCTTCTGGCTCCAGAACGAGCTGACGGTGATCGGTGACCGCGCCCGGGACCCCGGCGGAGCGGCAGCACGCCACCGGTGGATCAGCGAACTCGGACTCTGGTACGACGAGCCTGCTGACTCCGCGGACTGGACGGCGACCGTCGGACCGCTCGCCGCGCAGATCGAGGCGCACTTCCACCAGACGTGCGTCCAGCTCGCTCAGCACCTCCACGACAGCGGTGTCCTTGAGGGCGCTATCGGAAGGCACAAACCGGTGATCGTCCACGAGCTGGAGTACCACGAGGCCATCGCCCGCCGCACCGAAGCCGCCAACCCGCCCGGACTCGCCGACGGCTTCACGACATGGGTTCGCGCGGGTTGAGACAGGCGGCCGCGCAGGCGCGGTGCGGGCCGGTGCCCACAAGCCCGCACCGACGGCCCGTGGCGTCAGGCGCGGTGTCGAAGCCGCTCAGCAATGCCATGGGTCAGCTTCATCTGGACGTCCTCAAGGTTCCATTTCCCTTGCTGGTAGGCCTGGTTGCTCACCCAGAACACCATGATTTCGCCGCGGCGGAACTTGGCGACGGTCGCCAGCGACCAGTCGTTGCCCCCGTCGTGCCAGGCGACCCGGCCGTCATCGGAATCAACGACGACCCAGCCGTAGCCGTAGGCCCCGTCCAGCTCCGGCACCCGTACCTGCGGCGCGAACAGCTTCCGCTTCGCGGTCGCGGACAGGGCGCTGTCGCCGGTAAGAGCGCGATGCCAGCGGAACATGTCCCGGGCCGTGGAGAGCATTCCGCCGTTGCCGCGCAGATTCCAGGACGGGCCGTCGGGCGCCCACGGATGGTCCATCGGCCGCCCCTGCGCGCGCCCGTGCCGGTCATACTCGACGGCGACCTGCTCGCGTTTGAACGCGGGCAGCACATAGCCGGTACGGGTCATCCCGGCGGGCCTGAACAGGCTCTTGGCCAAGTAGCGTTCGTAGCTGAGGCCCGAGACCTTCTCGACGATCGCGGCGAGCACGCTGTAGCCGACATTCGAGTAGCGGAACTCCTTGCCGGGAGCCGACCGCAGCGGGGCCTTCAGCGCCCCATCCAGCAACTCCGCGCGCGACAGCGGGTCGTAGTCGTCGCCGAGTGAGTCGGGCAGGCCCGCCGTGTGCGTGAGGAGCTGGTGGAGGGTGATGGTGCGCTTGTCCTCGGGCACGGAGCCGAGATGCGCACCGATCCGGTCGCTCACCCGGAGCTTGCCGCTCATCTCCAGCTTCAGGATCGCGGCAGCGGTGAACTGTTTCGTGATGGACATGACGTCGTACACGGTGTCGCAGGTCGCGGGAGTCTTCGCCGCACGGTCGGCGAGGCCGCGGCCCGCGCAGTGCTGGAGTTCGCCCCCTCTGGCGGCGGCCACGGTGATGCCCGGCCCCTGCGGGAGTACGCGGTCGAGGTAGCGGTCGATGTCCGGATCCGCCGGGTCACGGCTCGTCGAGGTCTCCCCCGCCTTCCTGCCACCGGAGCCTGTTCCGGCCGCGGTATGCGCATCCGAGCACCCGACGAGTGCGAGTACGAGTACGAGTAACAGCACGAGGGAACCGAGGCGGCCCACGTATGCCTCCAAGACAACGACGACAGGTGTGAGCCCAAGGCTGATCGCCGCGTGCGAGCTCGTTCAACCGATGAGCCGTTCGAGCTTGTGCGAGTCTGCCTCTACGCAGGTCAGCGACGCACACCGGAACCGAAGGGACCCGCATGACGCCACCGCCCAGGCCACCCCGCCCCGCCGAAATTCCCGCGTTCATGGCTGAGTTGCGTCGCCTCAAGGCCTGGTCGGGCCTCAGCTACCGGGGGTTGGAGCGCGCGGCTGCCGCGGCCGGTGAGGTGCTGCCGTATTCGACGGCCGCGACCATGCTGCGCCGAGAGAGCCTGCCCCGTGAGACCGTCCTGGTCGCCTTCGTCATCGCGTGCGGCCTCGACGCCGACGACACCCGGCGGTGGGCAGCCGCCCGCCGGGACCTCGCGATGGGCGCACCGCCGTCTGCCAAACCCGCCACACCTGCCGTGCCCGCTGCCCCGGCTGCATCGCCGTCCGTGCGGCGACGTCGGCCGCGCTTGCGGCTGGCGGTCGTCGGCGTGGCGACGGCCGTTACCGTCCTCGTCGGCGCGGGCGCGGCGGGCATCGGCACCACGACCGTGCAGGACGAGCGCGTGGAAGTGAGTACTCAGCAGCCCTAAGAATTCCACTTCCGATTCGCGCATTGACTGCGCCGGACCGGAGTTACGCGAGGACTTTCCCGAACCAGTTGCCGGGGTGACGTCAATCTGCCTTCCTGAACAGTTCTGACATCCGGTCTCCCGTCTCGTGGCCGAGCAGCCCCACCGAGTCCGTCCCGACGAGACCGACCCGCCCGGCCAGTTCTCGCCCATGGACGTCCACGGCGGCCTCGATGAGCCCGGCGAGCGCCTCCAGTGCGCTGTGGGCACGGGAGCGGGCCACCGCTGCGCAGCCGACGGCGACCAGCCCGGCCGGCCACCACCAGCAGGCGAGCAGGGCGTAGCCCACGGCCCAGGCGGCGAGGCGGGCGGCGGCGCTGAAGGAGTCGTGGGCCGACTGGATGTGGCGTACGGCGGGTTCGGGCAGGATCAGCCACAGGCGCGGCCAGAGGGCGGCAAGGTCCACGCCGTAAGCAGCCTCTACGCGGTCTGCCGTCGCCTGCATGCGATCGCCGTACCAGGTGGGGCGGGTGGGTTCGCGCAGTGCCA
The DNA here is from genome assembly GCF_040682375.1 of Streptomyces sp. NPDC051214. Taxonomy (NCBI): domain Bacteria; kingdom Bacillati; phylum Actinomycetota; class Actinomycetes; order Kitasatosporales; family Streptomycetaceae; genus Streptomyces; species Streptomyces sp. NPDC051214. Next base: position 22,753 of record NZ_JBFBAT010000012.1, on the reverse strand, counting down.
CGCGGTTGCGGGCCTCGGTGAGAGCCTGGATCTGCGCAAGGGACCGGCCCGAAATCGCCACAGCGCCCGCCTCACCGTCTTCGGCGATGTCATCGGCATCTGCACAGGCATTGGTGCGTGCGATGGGATAGGCCGCATCAAGCTCCTGCTCCCGGCGCCCCCACCTGCGTCTACGCCAGTCAACGAGGGCGTGCGACAACGCATCGCGGGCGAAGCGCAGCCAGTACTGCTCGATCACGCCGCCGAGGAACTGCGCGGCGAGTGAGGCCGCGGTCGCGGCGAGCAGGACGAGGGCGATGAGGAGTGCGGCAGTCCCGGTGCGCTCGAGGGCGGGGCGGGCGGCGAGGTCGTCCAGGGTGGTGCGCAGCGCGTCGAGGTCGTTCCAGTGGCGGTGGCCCAAGGTGGTGCCGATGGCGGTGGCGGCGAGGAAGAGGGCGCCGGGCAGGACCAGCAGGTTCAGCCAGCGTTCGGTGAGTTTGCCGCCCAGGGTGGCGAGGAGAGGGTTCATGCGGGCGGGGTCACCGTGCGGGGCCCAGTCGGCCCTTGCGCATGCGGGTGTCGTTGACGGCGCAGTGCGGGGCGGGGAGCAGGTCACGGGCCCGCGCGACGCGACTGCACTGGGCCGGTCCAGGGCACAAGGCCACCTTGATGTGGGGCGTGATGCCGGGGGCTGTCCCGCCCCGGGACTCGTTGACCAGGCCGCGTGCGTCTCCACTCTGGCGCAGCAGCCTGTCCAGGGCACGGAGGTGATCGGCGAGTTCATCGGAGTTGGCGCCTGAGCGCAGCAAGTCCCGTGCCTGTTCGGCCGTTTCCCGGATCCCGGGCTGGCGCAGGTCTTCCGGTGAGCCGAGCAGCGCACAGAGCGCCGCTGCCGCCCTGCGGTCGGGTCGCGGGGAGTCGGGAGATGCGGTCATGGTCCAAGTGTGCCGTAAATCAGGCAGAGTTACGGGGGACTTGACGTGCCGTCGCAGGTGACGGCTGGGGGGAGTGAAGCCGTGAGGTACGACCGGGAGTGGTTCTTTCAAGCGGTCGGCGTGCGCCTCGACCGCGCCTTTACCGCGGCGGGAGCTGTGGACGCGGACGTGGTGTTCGGTCCCCTCGCTGATGCCGAACTGCGGGGACTGCTGCGGACCTGCGACCTGGGCACCGACATGGAGGCCCGGCACGCGGCCGGCTGGCTCTGCGCCGCCCGTGCGATGGCCGACCCGGGGGCCGGCGGCACTGTCCACGGGTGCATGGCCGGGACCTTGCTCTACCCGGTGTGGGTCGCCGACCCGGGCCTGGTGCCGCCGGGGTTGGCGGCGGGCTACGCGGCCAACGATCCCGCCACGCACCCCGACCCGGCGGATGCGGACGGTCCCGACGAGTGGGCGGCCCAGGTCGCCGCATTCAAGATCGTCGTGGAGGGGCGGCAGCACAACCCGCCGCCCGACGCCACCGAAGCCGTGCGCCGACTTCACGCGATGGCCATAGCCCTTGCCGCCCTGCCCCTCTCGCGCGAGGCCCGCCTCGCCAGCGTGATCGGCCTCGGCGCCCTCGCCGTCCTCGCGACACCGGAGTACGACCCCTGGTTTCCCGGTCGGCTCAGAGGCGTGGCCGACATCGTGACCCTCACTGGGGCCACCTGGCCCTTCGGGGACCTGGCGGACGCGGATCCGGTCCGGTTCGTCCACGGTGCCCTGAAGCAGATCCCGGCCGACTCCCCCGAACGGCTTCGCGTACTCACCGGTTTGGGCCGCCGGCTCCTGGACCGCTACCTGGACTCGCACGACGGCGAGGACCTGCACGAGGCGGCGGGCATCGCACGCGACGTCCTGGCCCAACTGCCGCCCGGTGACCCGTATCTGCCTCACTCCCTCAGCGCCCTGGGGGCAGCCCTGGTGCTGTTGCGGCAGGTGGAGGGAGCGACGCCCGAGGAGTGCGACGAGGCGGTGGACGTGTGCCGCCGGGCCGTCGCTGGCCATCCGAGGGGACACGCGGCGGCGGGACACGACCTGGGCATGGCACTCATCCTCAGGGCGCACCACACCGGCCACACGGCGGATCTGGACGAGGCGATCACCGTGTTCACGCAGTCCCTGCGGGTGGCAGGGGACTCGGGTGAGACCGCCGCCCTGCGCAACGCACTGGGCAACGCTCTGCGCGCCCGCTCCGTCGCGACCGGCTCGCGGGCCGATCTGGACGCGGCGCTCGATCTCACCGACCGCCCCTCGGCCGCATCCGCGGAGTCGGCGGGACCGCAACTGCCGCTCCTCGCTCCCGCGATGGCCCTGTACAACCGCTATCTCCTGGACCCGAAGGCGAACGGGGCAGACCTGGACGAGGCACTGCGCCAACTGCGGCACGCCGAGGGGCTGATGCCGCCGGGCCACCCGGACCGTCCCGTAGCGCTCAACGACCTGGGTCTGGTGCTGATCGCCTGCTACCAACGCTCAGGAAAGCCAGAGGAGTTGAACGAAGCCGTGTCGGCACACCGGGAGTCGGTGGTGCTCACCCGGCAGGGACACGGGTCGCTCGGTCTGCGGCTGATGAACCTTGGTGCCGCGCTGAATGTGCGGCACCTGCTGACCGGGGACGGCGACGACCTGCGGGAGTCGCGGGAGTGCCGGCAACGGGCGTTCGACCTGCCCGGCATGGGCCCGGCGCACCGGGCGGCGCTGCTGAGCTCGACCGGGCTCAGCCTCATGACGGGCTTCGAGCGTGTTCCCGATCCCGTGGCTGTACTCGATGAGGCGATAGGGCTCCTGCGGGAGGCGCTCGCACTCACCCCGCAGGATGATCCGAAGCTGCCCCGCCGCCGCCACAACCTCGCTGTCGCCCTGATGCTCCGCATCTCGAAGACGTTGCGGATCGACGAGGCCCGCGAGGTCCGCGACCTGGCCGACGCGGTGATCGCGGCGCTGCCCCCGAACTCGCCCGACCTGCCCAGTGCCCTCACCATTGCCGCGGGCGCACGACTGATCAGCCCCTTTGCCCTGCTGTCGTCCGGCGCCCGGGACGAGGCGGTCGCGCTGTATCGCCGGGCGGTCGAGGCCACAGCGCCCGGTCACCCCACCCGCACGCAGCGCCTGTTGAATCTCGGGGGTGCACTGCGCACCCAAGGGCTCCGCCGCCGTCGCCGTCCAGCCCATCTGGCCGAGGCGGCCGAGCGGTTCCAGCAGGCGGCCCTGGAGCAGCAGTGCGCGCCCGTCCAGCGCCTGGACGCGGCCCGGTCCTGGGGCGAGGTCCGAGCGGAGCTGGGTGACTGGGGCGGCGCCCTGGACGGCTACGTCATGGCGGTCGACCTGCTGCACTCGGTAGCGCCCCGCCATCTCGTCCGCGACGACCAGGAGTTCCTGCTCAGCCGTACCGTCGGCCTGGGCGCCGCCGCCGCTGCCTGCGCGGTGCGCTGCGGCCGGCCCGGCCTCGCGCTCAAACTGCTCGAACACGCCAGGGGCGTGATCCTCTCCCACGCTTTCGACGCCGACAGCGATCTCACGCGGCTGCGAGAGAGCGCCCCTGGCCTCGCCGACCGCTTCGAGGAGCTCCGCCACGCCCTCGACACGGCGACCGCCAACCAGGAGTTGCTCGCCGAGGAATCATCCGGATCCCTCGACGCGCGCGCCGACATGCGCCAGCAACTGGCTGCCGACTGGCGAGACCTCACCGCCCGGATCCGCGCCGAGCACCCCGAACTGGGCCTGCTGCGCCCGGTGCGGGAGTGGGACGAGGACGAACTGCGCGCCACGGCCGCGGCGGGCCCCGTGATCCTGGTCAACGTCTCCCCCTACGGCAGCGACGCTCTGATCGTCACCGAGCACGACATCAAGGCCGTTCCGCTACCGGGCCTCGACCCGCGGACGACAGCAACACGCCGACAGACCTTCCAGGACGCGCTGATCCGCTTCGAGACACCCGGCACCTCGCGCAAGCAGTCGCAGCGCGCGCAGCAGGACGTACGGGAAACCCTCGCCTGGCTGTGGCAGACAGTCACCGGACCGGTCCTCGACCATCTCCCTGCGGCAACCCGCGTGTGGTGGTCTCCCGGCGGCCTCCTGGGCACGTTGCCGCTGCACGCGGCAGCGCCCCCAGACGCCGCTCCAGGCGCCCTGGACCGGGTGGTCTCCTCCTACACCCCGACCCTGCGCGCCCTGCACCACGCCCGTCGGCGCGCCGCGGGCCCGACGGGCACCGGAACCCTCGTCGTCAGCGCCGCCCAGGCCAGTGGACAGGCACCGCTGCCCGGCGCCCGCCGCGAGGCCGATCACCTGGCCTCCGTGCTGCCCGGGGCCACACTCCTTGCGGACGCCTCCGCGACACACTCCGCGATCCTCTCGGCCCTGCCCCGTCACGCCTACGCCCACTTCGCGTGCCACGCTCTGGGCGACCTGGAACGCGCCTCCGGCAGCCGACTCGTCCTGCACGACCACACCGAACGCCCGCTGACCGTACGCGACCTGGCCCGACTGCGCCTGCCGTCGGTCCGGCTCGCCTACTTGTCCGCCTGTGACACCCTGCGCACCAGCCCCGAACTCGCCGACGAGGCCGTCCACATCGTCAGTGCCTTCCAGATGGCCGGTTTCCCCCATGTCGTCGGCTCCCTGTGGCACGTCGACGACGAGATCGGGGCGGACGTCGCGCTCAGCGTGTACGACACCCTGAACAAAGGCGATGGCACTCTCGACGTCGCCTGCACGGCCGAGGCCCTGCACCACGCCGTACTCGGCCTGCGCGACACCTATCCCCACACACCCAGCCTGTGGGCGTGCCAGGTACACGCGGGGCCCTGATGACTCGCGTGGGGAAGATCCGGTTGCCCGCCCTGGCAGGGGCCTGCTGATGCTCAGGGTCCTCGACACCCGCGAAGCGCCACTTCCGCACGGCAGGTGCGTGCCATGGCCAGGCCTGGCCTGGCCTGGCCCGCACGGCGAGCGTGCCTCTAGCGGGGCGCTGGCGCCAGGCGCCCGCGCACCCGGTCAGCGGTCAGCGGTCAGCGGTCAGCGGTCAGCGGTCAGCGGTCAGCGGTCAGCGGAGGGTATGGCGCGCGGGCGGAGGACCATGAGTGAATCTTCCAGATTCGCCACCATGGCAAAGGAGAAGCGGTCCAGCTCGAGACAGAGTGCGACGTCATCAGGATGGACTCCTTGACGCACACCCTGCGCCAATTCGGCGGCGGCGCGCGACTCGCCGGCGCGGCGTACAAACTCAGCAGCATCCGTCCCAGCCTCGGTGGCCCTCCGGGCGATGTATTGAGCGCACGCCAGATCTTCATCGGCCTGCCCACCCTCGCCAGTGACCACGAACGTGACACCGTCACTCTTGCGTGTCCGCAGGAGCCGAGCCGTTGCCTCCGCCACCACAAAGCTGGCGCACAGCACCAGCGACGCGTCCTTCACTGCCAGGGCGCCGACCGTCCCTGCCGTGGTTTTTTGCACAACGGTCCGTCCGCCAAGGTCCATGGACCGCAGCAGACCAGGCGAGTTGACGGCGTCGAAACCGGGCGCGGGCGGCCCGTCCTTGAGCGCCACCCAATCCTGGTGGCGAGCCTTGAGCGCCAGGGCTTCGTCCAGTGACTCAGCAAGAACGATCTTTTCCGCCCCCTGGGCAAAGGCCCAAGCGGCAACCGTGAAAGCACGCATGACGTCGACCACGACCGCCACGGACGGGACTTCGACCAACTCAGGAATGCCAAGGAAGCGAGGGTTCATTCTCGTCATGATCGCGCATGCCCGGCCCCGCTCCAACAACATGGGCCGAACCAACGTGCCCTACGCCAAGGCGATTTCACGGATTGAGGCGGCGGAGCCAGAGCGTGCCCACGAGCCGCAGGCAGGAGCGGCGGGGGCCTTGCGCACGCCGGCGGCGGCCTGAGCCCCGGTGCCCGGGTGCCCCCGACAGCCTCAGCCCGGCGCGAGGGCAGTGACCAACACGTCACGGTGAGCGGGGCGGCCGGCGTCCAGTGCCCGGATGGGAGAGACGGCGTGCAAAGTGGCCCGGTCATCCCCCAGAAGAAGAGTGCCGGGTTCGATCAAGGTGGTGCTCAGCAGCTCGGCGCCCCCCGCGGTGTACACCGTGCTCTTGCCGCCCACTGCGTTGTCCCGGTCGACCAGGAGCGAGGCCACGAGTGTGCCGCCGTCACGGTGACGCCCCTCCGGCGTGGGCAAGCCTTCGCCGCCGGCCTCCGCCACGACGCGGAAGGGATGCACCCGTACCGTCCACACCTGCGTGTCCTCCAGGCCCCAGGCCAGCTGGCCCAGCATACGGATCAGCGCCCCCAGCAGCGGGTCCGCAGCGAAGGCACCCGTCAGCGGCTCGAAATCACGGCGCATGTCCCCGTACAGGTCATTGCTCTGTTCCGGCTGCACGAAGGCGTCATGGGCGAGCGGCGTGAGCCCGCCTCCGTTGCGGGCCAGAGAAAAGCACCCGTAGCGCCGCCACCGCCGCGTGCCGCGCCGCGCCTCGTACGCATCAAGCGCCAGATCTTCCCAATGGGCGGCAAATCGACGCCACACTTCATCGTCCGCGCCCAGACACTGCCGGACCGTGGCGGGCGCCATCACGTGGTAGCCGTGCACGGCCAGAGCCGTACCCGTCTCCTCCACCAGGTCCCGAGCGAGCTGCGCCGAACGATGGACGCTCCCCGGCTGACCGCGGCCGTCACGCAGATACGCCCGCGCGCCGTCTCGTCCTTCATGCATACGTCCATACTGTGATCCGCTCCCCGGCCACGCATCCGCTGACCAGCGAACGGGCAAACCCTGATCTCCGACCCCACTGCCGCGGGTGCCCGCTCAAGCTCGGCGTTGCTGCCCGAGCCGGCAGTCAGCCGATGCGGAAGGCTTTGGCGCGGATGCGCACGGAAAGACGTGCCTCATGACATCGATAACGGCCGATGACGGCCTTCTCACCCTGAACGGGACCCAGTTTGCTCTCCCATGGCTGCGGTTCAGCTGCCCGTGCGCAACCTGCCGCCATCCCGCCTCGCTCCAGAAGATTGCAGACCTCAGCCCGCAGCCCGAAGCCCTACCGCAGGCGGCCAGGATCGAACTGAGCCAGGACGGCCGGCTCCTGCACATCACCTGGCAGGAACAGCCCGTGCACTACAGCAGCTACCGCCTGGACTGGCTCTTCACCCACACCTGGGACCATCCCGCAGACGCGCACTTACCCGCCCCGGTCCCCTGGGACGCCGCCACGCTCGACAGCGAGGCACTGAAATGGCACGAGGCAGCCGAGTGCCATGCCGGGCTCGGCGCCTGGACCGAGGACCTCTTCACCCACGGCTTCGCTCTCCTGCGCCGGACCACCGTCCCCGAGCTTCGGCGCCTGCTGGACGAACTCGATCCCGTCCACCACACCGAGTACGGACGCTACGCCGATGTCAGCGCGGTGCCCGATGCCGAGGACCTCTCGGAGATGTCCCTGACCCTGACCGCACACACCGACTACCCCTACCGCACCGCGGGCCCGCTCCTGGAGTTCTGCTACTTCGTCGAAAACCAGGCCCAAGGCGGAGAGTTCTTCTTCCTGGACGGGGTGAAGGCGGCCGAAGACTTCCGTACCCGGCACCCGGCCTGGTGCGCCCTCTTGGTCGAAACTCCGGTGGAGTTCGAGCAGGTCTACTCCAGCCACCGCTACCTGTACCGGCTGCGCCGCCCGATCATCACCCTCGGCCCCGATCAGCAGATCCAGGCACTGCACTTCGGCCACTCGCACGCGTGGACCTGGCACATCCCACCGGCAGGCGCCGCCGACTTCTACTCCGCCTACCACGCCTTTCTCCAACACCTGCAGTCCGAGCGCTACCGGATCACCCGCCGTTTCGCGGCCGGCGAATGCCTGGCCTTTCGCAACACACGCATCCTGCACGGACGGCATGCCTTCGACCCGGCCACTGGGCCCCGCCGCCTGATCACCGCGTACATCCCCTGGGACCAACTGGAAGCGCGCACCCGCTACCACCACGAAAGCCACACCTACCTTCCGCCGGCCACATGACTGACCCGGCATGACGCGGCTCCGCCGGTCAGTTCGTACAGTGAAATAGGCCCCAGCGGAGCAGCCGCCTATGGGTGATATCCACCCACAGAGGCAAATTGGCCAGCAACCCGTCGCAGTAGGCCGGGCTCATGACGCTGCGCAGCTCGTCGGCGCGGTGGGTCACCTCGTGTTCCAAGCGGGCGTAGTGGGTGGCCAGGTGTTCGGTGAGGTCGTCAAAACCCGTACTGAGGCCCAGCTCTGACAGGCGGGAACGGTAGTACGAGGGCGTGGCCAGGTTGCGCACCCCGAGCCTGGACAGCGCGGGCCGAAGGGCCGGGAGCGGAGTGGACTCAGCGGCCATGATGTCCGAGAAGATCATCGCTCCTCCCTGCCGAAGCACGCGGGCCGCTTCCTGCAGTGCGCGGTCGCGATCAGCTACGTGGCACAAGACCTCCAGCGACCAGACCGCGTCGAAGCGCCCGGAATCGTAGGGGAGGTCATTGAGGGAACCGGTCTCCACCTCGATCAGGTGGTCCAGACCCCGGCGGGCGTTGACCGCGCGATGTCGCTGGTTGTGCTCCTCGCTGAGGTCAAGTGCCACCACCCGGCAGCCGAACCGCTCGGCCAGCGCTCGAGATGAGCCGCCGTATCCCGAACCGAGGTCCAGCACCGTGGAACGCGGGCCAAGCAGATCCGCGATACGGTCCCCAGCCTGTTGCACCGTGCGGTGCGAGGCATCGGCGATCGCCTCCTGGTCGTGGTGGTACACCCCGACATGGATGTCCTCGCCGCCCCACACGGCGTCATAGAAGGCATCGACGTCGCGGCTTTCATAGTAGTGGCGCGTGGACTCCTCATGAGCGGATGAATCGGATGCGTCACCGGCAGCTGGCACGTTTTGCGTCATAGCCAGTCATTTCCCCTCTGCCGGGCACCTGGCACCTGATGGGCCGCAGAAAGTGCAGGTGCCCGACCCCTTTGCGGCGAGGGGCGCGCAGAGGGCGGGCGCCCTGCGGCAGTGCGTGAAGATGCAGATCGCGGGCGGGGGCGGTGAGTGCTCGCGGGTGGGACTGAGGGGGATGCTGCTTGCCCTGAGGTACATGACGGCGCAAGCCACGGTCAGGCTCGACGCTTCCAGCCAGCGGCAGCGTCCCAGGGTGTCCACGAGTGATGCGTCAGGCGAGCAGGTTCATCAGACGGTCAGCCTGCCGTTCCACCGTGCCGAACGGGTTCCTTGCGTTGTCGAAGTTGAGGAGGAACAGCCAGACCAAGGCGAGGAGTCGACGGCAGTGCTCAAGCCGTGTGGCTTCAGATGGGGTCAGGTCGAAGTGGCTCAAGAACGACGGGACATCGAGCGGGTGCTCCACCCAACTCCCCACGTGCTCGGTGATTTCCGCAAGCTCGAATGCGCGGTCGCTGCGACCTGAATCCTCGAAGTCGACCACCCGGACGCTGGAGCCATCCCAGAGGTAGTTGGCAAGGTTGCCGTCTCCTGGACCGAATGCCGGTGGAACACCCACCACTCCGTCCGGGTCCAAACCTGAGTGGGCGAGCCAGTCCAGCCCGCAGTCCATGGCCCATGCCACTGGGCCATCTAAAACCGTAGGACGGGCCGTCACCGCCCAGCCATTGAGGTGGGCGATGAGATCGCTTTGCTGTCCGGGCCTGATCGGCACCTCACGAAGCGTGTCGGCCGGCACTGCGGCATACATCCTGCGTGCTGCCGCAGCCAATGCCGTGACCTGCTCATCTCTCATGGCCCAGCCCCGTAAGGGCACACCGGCAAGTCGGGACATCACCACGGTTGACCCGGCCGCGGTGATGTCCGCCTCCCGGGGCTCAGGTGCCAACCCTGGTGCATGAGCGGACAGGAGTCTCAGGGCGCGCCATTCGCGCTCAGCACGCCCGCCGTCCCCTCCGGGGAACCGTTTGACCACATGGTCGGCAGTCATCTCCACCGCGTGCGTACTCCATGCGCCAGAACTCATAGGAGGGGATCATGCCAGGCACGTCATGCTCCTGAGCCGGAGTCCGAGACAAAGGCCCTGCCGTGCCTGGCTCGTGATCGGCTACTTGGCTGCCGTCCCGTGCTAAGCGATCGCTGAGTTCAGGTACAGCTGCTTACTGCCCGGCGGATCTGACTCCGTCAACTCGCCGTGGCACGGCGCCTGCACGACCGGGGAGAGGGCGCCGCGGCTGTGGTCAGTGGCGGACCAGGGTGTCGATGCGCGCCCGGCAGAGTCTTCTACCGAGCCGTAAGGTCCGGGTCGACCTCGGTGCCCGGCAGGGGTGGCGCCTCGGTGACGTCGAGGAAGACCTGGTCTGCCTGCGGCCAGCGTTCGGCCACGCCGGACTTGATGCGCTCCATGACGAGTTCCACCACCTCGCTGTCCCGGCCGGGCGCGAGGTCGATGCGCGCGGCGACGAGCGTGGAGTCCATGCCGAGCCGCATCGTGAGCAGGCTCGCGACACGGTCGATCTCGGGCTGCTCGGCGAGGAAGTGCGCTATCTCCTCGCGCAGTTCGGGGTCGACGGACTCGCCGATGAGCTGCTCCCTGGCCTCCTTGCCCAGGCGGTAGGCGACCGCGACGAGCAACAGGCCGATCGCTATGGAGGCAGCCGCCTCGTAGACGACCTCGCCGGTCGCCATGTGCAGGCCCATGCCGATCATCGCGAGGGTCACGCCGAGCACGGCGGTACCGTCCTCGGCGATGACGGTGCGCAAGGCCGGGTCGGAGCCGATGCCGCCCTCCTGGCGCCGCACCTGCCACAGCGCACGGACCAGGGAAGCGCCCTCGGCGAGGAAGGCGACCCCGAGTACGACGAGACCAATGATGTAGCCGGTCGTGGTTTCGGAGCTTTCGGAGCGCAGTGCCTCGATGCCCTGGAAGACGGAGAAGCATCCACCGGTGACGAAGATGCCCACGGCGGCGAGCAGCGACCAGAAGAAGCGTTCCTTGCCGTAGCCGAAGGGGTGTTGAGGGTCGGCCGGTTTACGGCTGCGGCGCAGCGCGGCCAGCAGAAAGACCTCATTCATGCTGTCGGCGATCGAGTGGGCCGCCTCCGAGAGAAGCGCGGGTGAGCCCGCGAACAGTCCGCCCGCGACCTTGGCCACGGCGATGACCAGGTTCGCGGCAAGCGCCACCCACACGGTGGTCTTCGTCTCCTGGTCCTTCGACGACGTGCTCTTTGCGGCTTGCTCGCTGGGCGCTTGCTCGGCCGACGCCGGTACGCTCGACGCTTGCTCGGTCGACGGCTTGGCGGTCATCAGGCCTCGCATTTCTGGGGGTCTCAAGGGTGCATGCAGTAGACAACACGCCGTCGTGTACCCCGGGGGTGTGGCTCCAGACGTGCAGGATTCGTCGTCACGCACGCGGGCTGATGGGGCCGCCGTCGCGCAAGCGCAGCGCGCGAGCCTTCCTTCTACTCAGACGTCATCGTGTGACCCACGCCCAGGTGTCATGCCCCTGATGAACTTGGAAAGGGTCCGCGAGCACCCTGATCGACCGGCAACCGGCGAGCGCATCGTTCGCACTTCTCACGTACGGGAGTACATACGGGATGGATTTCGTCTTCCACATATTCTTCCCGCTGTTCATCGTGTTGATGTTCTGGGCCGCCTACGCGATCGTGCGCCGAACGCGGCAGCGACGCACGGCGTGGGAGAGCGGACTCACCGCGCCGGCGCGGGTGGTGCGCGCCTGGGTCACTGTCCAGATGGTCAACAACGTAGCGCGGCGCATTCAGTGGCACGAGTACGACTTCACGACGGCGGACGGTCGGGCTGTCCGCTTCAAGGAATCAGGTGGTCCGGCGAGCCGGGAGCCGGGCGATGAAGCGTTGGTGTACTACGCAGGTGACGAACCGGACGAGGCCACTGCCAGCGAGCCTCAGCCAGGTAAGGACATGTTCGGGATGGTTTTTGGTCTCAGTGTCCTCGGCGTGGGGGTCGTCGTCCTCACCAAGGTGATGATCCAGTACTGGTGACGGCGCCTTCACTCGCGGGCAGAGGGCCTGGGACGGGGCGGCGGCAGAGCAGCCGGTGGCAGCCAGTTGCTCTCCACACCACCCGCGTCCTGGACCCGCGCAAGCACAGCCGATACCGCGTCGGTGCAGGTGCCCTGAGCGTCGAGCTAAGCGGTGTTACTTAACGCTCCACTTCAAAGGCTCGTTGTAGTAACCCTGGGAGTAGGTGACCTTTTCCACCTTCTCCCCTTCGGGGACGAGGTACGGGTCGCAGACAGAGCGCTTCTCGCCCTTCTTCCACACGTCCTCGGTCCCGAGTTCTTTGACCCCGTTGAGAAGGCTGCAGTCCTTCGGGGTGCTGCTGAGCGCACCGATGAGGATGAACTTCGTGCCCGGCCCCGAAGCGGTCTCGACATTGACATCACTCATCACCGGCGGCGGCTCTTTCAGCGCGTCGCCTCCGACGTGGCGGGCGTCCACGTAGACCCACACGACCTTCTTGCCTGCGTACTTGTCGGGCTCATCGAGCTCGTCAAGATCCTCCGGCTTGCCCTCAACGACCTTCGTCGGCGTGAACACGAACTTGGCGGTCTTCTTGTAACTGGAAACTTCCTGCTCCGGGCTCGGCTGACCGATCCGCAACTTCTTCGGAGCCTCAGAAGCTTTGGCGGTGTCGCCCTTCGACGACTCAGCCTCGGAGGGGTAGCACGCACTGACGGCGCAAACCGTGATCGCGCCGACGGCTATCAGCGCAAAGCGCCGACCGAGACGGGCGGCGTGCTGACTCTGTGGGTTAGACATGGACGACACCTTATGTTGATCAATCCCATCTGCAGGAACAGTGCGCAACAGATGGTGGGACACGGGACCGCTGGGCGGCAGAAAGGTAACTTCTCGGGCGCCCGGCTCACACGTGCGCGCCTCTGCCCTGTTGCCCTGTCCGGGACGGACGGTATACGGACGCAACGGCCGCGCTCCGGCCATGGGCCGGGCCGCATCACCGCCTCGCGGTATGGAAGTGGATGCGCTCGCCCTGCTTGCCGAAAAGGCTCAGCACTTCGACGCTGCCGCGCCCGGCGGCACCGAACCAGTGCGGAATGCGGCACTCGAACTCGGCGGCCTCCCCTGCCCCGACGATGAAGTCGCGGTCGCCCAGCTGCACGCGCAACCGTCCGCGGAGTACGTAGAGCCACTCGTGGCCCGCATGGGTGCGCAGATGGGGTTCCGTGTCGTGGCCCGGGATCGTCAGCTTGTACGCACGTGGCTCCGCCTGCTGCCGGGACAGCGGGACCAGTACCCGGCCGTTCTTCCTGGAGGGTTCCTGTTGTACCCGCGGGTCGAGGATCCGCGGCGCGGCAACGATCTCGTCCAGGGGTATGCCCAACGCCGCGGTGACCGGCAGAAGGAGCTCCAGGCTCGGCTTGCGCTGCGCGGATTCCAGCCGGGACAAGGTGCTGGTCGAAATGCCGGTGGCGCGGGCGAGTTCGGCCAGGCTCAGGTCCTTCTTCTCGCGGGCGCGCCGCAGCCGGGGGGCGATCTGCTCGATCACCGCATCAATACTCGGTTGATCGTCCATGAGCAGCAGGCAACCATTCCGTCCCGGAAACGGCAACGCTTTTTGCCGGTGGCTGCCGGGGCTGCGGATCCTGTCGGCGGAGGTGATCCGGATGGACACAATCGGGACGGAATCGGCCGGGACGGATGCGGCCGGGATGGAATCAACGGCCATGGCGGCCAAGCGGCGTGGGGGCGGACGCACCGACCGCCTGCCCGCGGGGGTGTACCTGCTGGGCTTCAGTTTGTTCGCCATGGGAAGCGCGGAGTTCCTGCTGGCAGGCGTGCTGCCGTCGGTCGCCGCCGATCTGAACGTCACGCTGTCTTCCGCCGGGCTGCTCATCACGGCGTTCGCGGTCGGCGTCGTACTCGGCGGGCCCCCGTTCGCCGTGCTCAGTCTGCGCTGGCCGCGGCGCACCACGCTCGTGGCCACCCAGGCCGTGTTCGCCGCGAGTGTGGCGGCGGGGCTGCTGGGCAACTACCAGGTCCTGCTGCTGAGCAGGGCGATATCAGGCATCGCCTACGCCGGATTCTTCGCGGTCGCCTCGGTGACCGCGCTGCGGCTGGTGACGCCGGACCTCACCGCGCGGGCCTCCGCCGTCGTGGTCAGCGGTCTGAGCGTGGCGATGGTCGCGGGCGGACCGGCGGGCACGTTGCTGAGCCACTTCACGAACTGGCGTGGCGGCTTCTGGGCAGTCGTGGCCCTGACCGTCGCCGGGATGATCGGCTGCCTGCTGGGTCTCCCCGCCGCCCGCCCCGGTGACGCGCCTGCCGCGCGGCCGAGGGTGGGGGCGGAGCTGGCCACGATGCGTCAGCCGTCGCTGTGGGGCATCTACGCGATCACGGTCCTGACCACCGCGGCATACATGATCACGTTCAACTACCTGGCGGCGATGCTCGACGAGATCACGAGGTTGCCCGAAAGCTGGATTCCGGCGGTCCTCGCACTGTTCGGCGCCGGGGCCTTCGCCGGGCTCTCCGTCGGCGGCCGGATCGCCGACCGGCGCCCCCACTTCGCGCTGCTCACCGGCGCCCTGGCAACGGCGCTGCTGTCGCTCCTGATGGTGGCGGCCATCCACCGGGCCTGGGCCGTGCTGCCCACCGTGTTCCTGCTCGGTGTCGCCGCATTCGTGCTGAACCCGGCGTTGTACGGACGGGTCTTCGCCATCGCCGCCGATGCCCCGACCCTCGCCGGCGCCACCACCGTCTCGGCCTTCCAACTGGGCATCAGCATCACCCCTGTACTGGCCGCAGCCGTACTCACTCATGGCGCCGCGCTCACCTCGGTCAGCTGGATCGGAGCCGCCCTGGCTACGGCCGCCGTACCCCTCATCCTCCTGGACCGGGCACGTCGAGCCCGAAATTGAGCGGCAGCGTCCTTGGCCGGTCCGGACCTCGACGGTTCTGCGGTCAGGCTGCTGTGGCGACGCCGATGCCCATGGCGATGAACAGCCAGCCGGTGGTCAGTTCCCAGCGGTGGCGGATCTTCGGCCGGGCCAGCAAGGTGCGTAGCCGCACAGCGACCGCGACCAGGGCGAACCAGAAGCCGACCCCGATGAGGACATCCAGAATCCCCAGCAGGAAAATCTGCTGGGTCCTGGAGCCGCCTCCGTTGACGAACTGCGGCAGGATGCTGAGGAAGAACAGCGCCGCCTTGGGGTTGAGTACGTTGGTGAAAAATCCCTGGGTGAAGCTGGAGCGCCAGCGTGCGGCGGCCAACTGCGGTTGCCCCGGGGTGCTTTGGGCGGCGGCGCGGGGCCTCTTACGCTGTTCGGCGCCCGCGGCGGCGCGCTCTCGGGCGCTGCGCCGCGCGGCGAGCACCGCCCGTACGCCCAGGTAGACGAGGTAGGCGGCGCCCAGGAGCTTGATGGAGTCGTAGACCACGGGTGTGTGGGCAGCGATCACGGACAGGCCGACGGCGGCGGCGAGCATGTGCACGCACAGTCCCGCCTGGGCTCCCAGCGCTGCCGCCCGGCCTCGGGAGGGGTGCTCGGCTGCTGAGCGGAGTACCACCAAAAAGTCCGGCCCCGGGACCACATAGGCAACCAGCACCACGCCCAGGAAGCCGAAGAGGTCGACTGACATGCGTTCTCCGTCCATCAGCCCGGCAGCCTGGTGGCCGTCGGCGCGGGGGTGTCTCCGGTCCGGGTTTCCGGCTGCTGGTGTGCGGGCGCTGGCAGCATGGGCGAGGGACGCGTCGGGTCACGCCTGGCGCTGTTCGTGCGGTCGCTGCGCCACGGTCACCGCGCGTGCACCAGCGTGACCACCTCGTCTCGGAGGCCGGCGGCCTCGAGGCAGTGCCCCGCCCGGTACCTGGCGCCGCACACCTCACCTGCGTGGCGCATCAAGGTGAGGGCCATGGGGCCCCTGTACCCGCTGATGCATGGGTACACGCAAACGAGGCATGGCAGATGCGGCTGTCGAGACCTGGACACTCTCTACATGCCCGGCGTCAGGAGTGCTACGAGTCGTCGGCGCTGCACCCGTAACGGGCGAGCATCGTCGTGACCGCCTCGTCGACCGCGTGGCCTACGTCGGCAGGTGCAGGGCTCCAATCCGCGAGCAACATCCGCGGCCACAGGACGTAGTTGGCGATCATTCCGAGGAACTGGTTGGTGGCGCTCTCCGCGTCAGGTACCACCGCAGTGCCCGCGGTGTGCTGGGCCTCCAGGTAGTGCTGGACGGAGATGAAGTAGGGCAGCTTGCCCAGCTCGAACTGAGCCCGTCCCAGTTCCGGGAAGCGCGGCAGTTCGGCGATGACGATGCGAAAGAGGGCGGCCATCGCGGGCCGGCCGATCAGGTCAGCGTACTGGCGGCCGATCGCACTCAGGCCGGCGCCCAGGTCGCCGGGCTGCGTCGCGGGCGCCGCCGGGTCCGGCCCGCCCTTCCAGTACTCGGTGACGATGGCCTCGAAGAGCGCCGCCTTGGTGGGGAACTGCTTGAACAGCGTGGACTTCGAGACGACCGCTTCCTGCGCGATCTTCGCCAACGAGGTCCCGTCATAGCCCCGTTCCAGGAACAGCTTCGTGGCCGCTGCGGTGATCGCCTGGCGCTTGCGCTGAGCGAGTCGTTGATGGTGTGCCGAGAGTCCTGCGGTCATGGGATCAGTATGACTCATTGCGAGGCGAGTCACTTGACTCGCCACTGCGTAGATGTTTACGTGGCCAGGAAGGCGAGTCGCACGACTCGCATCCGGTCGACGAGAGCACCACCGGCCGGCGTCGTTCCCGTCCAAGTTCCTGAAAGAGACGCACTCATGGAGTCAGGCAAGATCGCATTGGTGACCGGCGGCAATCGCGGGCTGGGCCGGGCTACGGCTCAGGCGCTGGCCCGGCACGGGCTGCGCGTCATAGTGACCTACCGCGGCGACGCGCAGGAGGCCGAGGAGACGGTCAAGACCGTTCAGGACACCGGCGCCACGGCTGCCGCGCTGCGGCTGGACATCAGCGACGTGGCCTCCTTTCCCGCCTTCGTCTCCCACTTGGCCGCGCAACTGGAGCGCTGGGAGGCGGCCCGGCTGGATGTCCTGGTCAACAATGCCGGGATCGGGCTGTTCGGACCGCTGGAAGCGGTCACGGTCGACGACTTTGACGCGGTGATGGACACCAACGTGCGTGGCACGTTCTTCCTCATCCAAGCGCTCGCACCCGTGCTGGCCGACGGGGGGCGGATCATCAACGTCTCCTCCTCCCTCAGCCGCCACACCAGTGCCGGCACCTCGGTCTACTCGGCCTCCAAGGCGGCGGTCGAGGTCCTCAGCCGCACATTGGCCGTGGAGCTGGGGGCGCGCAAGATCCGCGTAAACGCCATCGCGCCGGGGCCGACCGCCACCGACTTCAACGGCGGAGCCATGCGGGACGACGCGCAGATGCGCGAAGGCTTGGGCGCGCAGACCGCGCTCGGCCGCGTCGGCGAACCGCAGGAGATCGGCGACGCCATCGCCGCGCTCGCCTCCGACGACCTGCGTTGGGTCACCGCCCAGCGCCTCGAGGTGTCCGGCGGCGCCCTGTTGTAGCGGCCCCCGCCCACACGGTGTGCCCCGCCCCTTGCCTGACAGAACCAGGGGATGTAGTCAGACGCGGTCCGCCCCACGGGCCCGGTGGGCGGCATAGCGGGCCTCGTCGCCGCCCCTCTCGGCAATCCAGTTCGCGCTGGTCTGCTCGCACCAACCGAGCAGACGACTGACGCCCTCCGCCGAGCCCTGGCTGATGACGTTGCCTGCGCGGATCGGGCAACAAGCTACGGCACAGACGTTGTCCGGCTCGGTGGCTCGTCCATGGGGTGCACTGCGACGGCGATTTTGCCGCGTGGGCGTCGGTGGCCTTGGACGGCAGAGCCGCCTTCCAACAGGGTGTGCGCCTGTGCGATGTCGGTCAGCGGGAGCACGGTGCCGATCACCGGCCGGAGTTTGCCCTGGTCGACCAGTCGGCCCAGGGCCGTGAGCTTGGCCCGGCCGGGGCTGACGAAGAGGAAGTGGTAGGTCGCGTTCACGCCCCACGCGGCGAGCAGGTTCTGAGGTTCGGGGATGTCCACGATGGACACCAGCCGTCCGCGGTCGGTGAGGATCTCGGGGCTGCGGGCCAGGGTGTCCCCGCCCACCGTGTCCAGCACGACGTCCACCCCGCCCAGCGCGCGGACCTGGGGAACGTAGTCACCGGCCGAGAAGTCGATCGCTACGTCGGCTCCCAGTTCGGTGACGAACTCATGGTCCCGTGCGCGCGCGGTGGTTACCACCTCGGCTCCCAGCGCGCTGGCGACCTGGATCGCGGCCGAGCCGACTCCGCCCGCTCCGCCGTGCACCAAGACCCGCTCCCCCACCCGTACCCCGGCGCGTTCGACCAGCGCCTCCCAGACCGTCACGCCCACGAGTGCGAGAGCGGCGGCCTCGACGTGTGACAACCGTGCGGGCTTGCGGGCGACCAGAGCCTGATCGACCACGTGGAACTCGGCGTAGGTCCCCTGTCCGGCGAACATCGGCGCCAGGTACCAGACTTCGTCGCCCGGCAGGAAGTCACCCGCCCCAGGCCCCGTCTCGACCACTACGCCGGACACGTCATTGCCGATCACCGCGGGTAGCGCCAGCTGGTCGCGGTAGTCGCCGCGCCGGGTCTGCAGGTCCAGAGGGTTCACGGACGTGGCCAGCACGCGCACCAGCACCTGACCGGGCCCGGGAGCAGGCCGTGGCACTTCTCGGGTGGCGAACGCGGTGTCCGCGTCGCCGAAGCGGACCAGTTCCATCACACGCATTGAGGTCGACATGCGATGACCTTAGATCGACACATCGCGAATTATCAATATGTACTTGCGTTACGATCACCACGTGTTTTCCGAGGAGGAGTTGCTGGCCGTGTTCCGGGCCCTGTCCAACCCGGCCCGTCGGCAGATACTGGTGTGGCTCAAGGAGCCGATGAGTTTTCCCGGCCAGGAGCCCGACGACGTCGAGATCGGCGTCTGCGTGAGCGACATCCAACAGCGCGCAGGTCTGGGACAGTCCACCACCTCGCAGTACCTCGCGATGCTGCGCCAGGCAGGGCTGGTGATCGCCACCCGGCGGGGCAAGTGGACCTACTACCGCCGCGACGAGGCGAACATCGCCCGCCTTCTGAAAACCTTGCGCGACGTGTTCTAGATCCCATGCCCTCCAGTAGATCCCATGCCCTCCAGCTCAGCCCCGCCCTGAGATCTACGATGCCCACCATGGAATCAGTCTCCGCCGTAGTCCACCTGGACAGCCCTTTCATCAACTTCCGAGACTTCGACTTCGGCGAGGGCTCCCACGGCTACCGATGGGTCAACGTCAAGCGTTTCCAGTTGTCGTCCGCGGCATTGAACGACCGTGACGTACTGGCTGCCTTGATCGCGCATCCTCAGTTTCGGGACACCTACGACGGAGCCGGCGTTCAAGACTGGCCTCGGCACGGTCAGTGGTGGCTCGACCGCATCACTCCTGATAACTACAAGTTGGTCGATGCCGCGACAGCCGTCGACACCATTCGCTCCTGGGCTGACCAGCATGGGGCCGTCCCAGAATCACTCGCGTCTCGCCTGCGGCAGGAGATCTGCAGCCCGATCCGCAGGGCGACCAGCAGGTACTTGCTGGGGCAGCTTCCGGAGGACGCATTGCACGACTACGGCCCTCTCCACGTCGACTTTCACGAACTCGTCCTTGTCGACCGTCCGGCTGCGACGCTTACTCTCCTCGTCGCAGCTGACGACTGAGGCTGCCGCGATCAGCCAGTTGTGCCTCAGCTCGCTGCCCGCCACCACGGACGACTGCGTCGCGCGCATGCTCAGTTCAGGGCTCGACCGGGGAGACGGAACCGCAGTCGGCAGATGACCGCGGGTGTGTCGCGGCGCACCGCGTGGGCGACGACCGCGCCGCGCTGGTTCTGCAACAGGCGCTGCCAGAGCCGGGGGGGCTCGACCTCGGGGATCAGGACCGTGACGCGGGTGCCCGGGTGGTAGTCGTAGATCTTCCGGACGTACGCCGCGACCGGGCGGCCGACCGTACGGTGCTCGGATTTGAGTTCCACCAACTCGACGCCGGGGTTCCACAGCTCCCAGTCGCGGTGCAGAGCGGTGGCGGCCTCGCGGTCCTCGGGTTCGAGGTGGGTGACGGTGACGGCGCGTACCTCGTCGCCGAGGGAGACGGCGGCGTTGAGCGCCTCGCTGGTGAGGTTGGAAAGGCCGGAGACCGGGACGATCACCAACGAGCGGGTGCGGTGCGGGGCTTCGGGTACGCGGCCGATGCCGAGGCGGTCCCCGATTCCGGCGTACGCGCGCTGGACCGCTTCGAAGGCGGCGACCAGCAGAGGCAGGGCGATCACGATGAGCCAGGCACCGTCGTGGAACTTGGTGGCCGTGACGACGATGGCGGAGACACCCGTGAGGAGCCCTCCCAGACCGTTGAGGACGGCTTTGCCCCGCCATCTCGGCCCACGTACCTGGCGCCAGTGCAGGACCATGCCGGTCTGCGCGATCGTGAAGCCGACGAAGACGCCGATCGCGAAGAGCGGGACGAGGGTGTTGGTGTCGCCGCGGGAGAAGAGCAGCAGCGCGGCCGATACGGCGGCCAGGGTCAGCACGCCATGGCGGTGCACCTGACGGTCCGCCTTGAGTGCGAAGACGTGCGGCAGATAGTTGTCGCGCGCGAGCAGCTTGAGCAGGACGGGCAGGCCCCCGAAAGAGGTGTTCGCGGACAGCGCCAGCAGGAGCATGGTCGCGAACTGGATGACGTAGAAGGCCCAGTTGTGGCCGAGCGAGGCGTCCGCGAGCTGCGCGAGTACGGTGACGCCCTCGACGGGCTGCAGGCCGAAGCGGGAGATGAGGACCGCGAGGCCGATCAGCATGACACCGAGGATGGCGCCGAGCGCGACCTCGGCGTGCTGGGCACGGCGCGCCCGCGGGCTACGGAAGGAGGGCACGGCGTTCGCGATGGCCTCGACGCCGGTCAGTGCGGAGCAGCCGGAGGCGAACGCCTTCAGCAGGAGCAGGGCGCCGACCGTGGTCGCGTTGTCCGCGACGACCGAGGCGTGCCCGTCGGCCGTGGCCGTGGAGACCGGACTGTCGCGGAACAGGCCCGCGGCGATCAGGACCAGGATCGAGATGACGAAGACCGCGGTCGGCACGATGAAGGCCTTGGCCGATTCGACGATGCCCCGCAGATTGACCGCCGTGATCAGTACCAGGACACCCAGGCACAGGGGCAACCGCTCGGCGTAGAGCCCCGGGAAGGCGGAGGTGAGCGCGGCGACGCCCGCCGTGACGGCCACCGCGACGTTGAGCACGTAGTCCAGGACCAGGGAAGCCGCGGCCACCAGGCTGGTGCGTCGCCCCAGATGTGTCTTGGCCACCGCGTACGATCCGCCGCCGTTCGGGAACGCCGCGATGACCTGACGGTAGGAGGCGACCAGGACCGCGAGCAGACCGGCGATCGCCAGGGTCACGGGAAGCGTGAACCCGAGGCCGAAGCCGCCGGCGGCAGCAAGGACCAGCACGATCGCCTCCGGGCCGTACGCCACCGACGCCATCGCGTCGAGCGAGAGCGCAGCCAGGCCGGTGAGGGCGGTGAGGCGGTGACGCTCCCCGGTATCCGCGGGCGCCCCGGTATCCGGGGACTCCCCGGCTGCGGCGGCGGTACCGGAATCGGCGGACAGGACGGACATGCACATACTCCTTCGGGCGCGACCTGGTCAGGTCCCGTCAGGTTCGGTCCACTCCCGACTGATCTCCTACCGTCCTTGCGCGTTCTTCGCGCCGAAAGCCCCGGTCTTCACGCACCCTTGACACCCGAAGGTCGACCGGCCGGTCCAAGCCGTCAAAGTTCACTCGCCACGGCGTCAGGGGCTCGTCAACGGGCGTGCCGCAAGGCTGCCTCGCTCCGTAACTTCGGTCGCATGAGACCCCGTACCGCATCAGTAGAAGCTGCCGCGCCCCCGCCCGAACGCGTGGCGCGTGACCGCCACTGGTCTGCCGACCTGCGCGACACCATTTTTTGCGCCGGCGTACTGCTCGCGCTCCTGATCGTGCTCGACGCAGCCCGCGGCGAGCTCACGCTGCCGCGGACCGCGCTGTGGTGCGCGCTCGCGGTCTTGCTCTTCGCGGTTCTGCTTCCGCCCAAGGTCAGCGCAGGCCAAGGCTGGCTGGCCTCGCGGGGGTTGCTGCGCACCAAGCGCGTGCGCACCGACCGTCTGATCTCTGTGCGCTGGATCGACGGTGTCTCTCAGCGTCTCGTGCTGCGCGATCTGTACGGCACCAGGGTCGAGATCGATCCCACTGTGCTCACCGCCAACCCCGACCTGTGGGCCCTTCTCGAGCACGGCGCACACATCTCCTGCCAGACGGGTCTGATGACCTGCGGCGCGACCGCGCTGCGCCAGCTGTCCCGGCGTGTCGACAGCGAGACCGCGCACCTGCTGTTCAAGATCTCCGGAATGAGATAGCCGTCGACTGAGGGCGCGCGGCAAGAGGTCGGCGTTCTGCCAAGCGACGACCTCGCGGAGCGGTCGCCGAAGACGGCGAGGCTCGTCGGGCCGCGGCTGCTGCGGAGGGCGTCTTCCGTGCCGGCGCGTGTGCGACAGACAGCATGTACGGCTCGACCAAAGGCTCGGACCGGGTGAAGCGCTCGCGGGACAGACCCAGTGCCCGTGCTCGAAGCCCCGAGCCCTCGGCCCATGTCCGGGGGGTGCCTCTATGTCGTTCGTCAAGGCACCCCTGTCGGGTTTGGGGTGGTTCGGTATTGCTGGGGTCACGCGGCGAGCTCGACGCTTCTCGG
>NZ_JBFBAT010000011.1:0-307155 GCF_040682375.1 Streptomyces sp. NPDC051214 | reverse complement strand
CGCATCAACGTGCTGTTCGCGATGCTCCGCGACGGCACCTTCTACGAACCCAGAACCCCACGCCTCGCTTGAAGAAAGACATAGAGGCACCCCCCGGTGTTGCGTGCTGCTCCGGCTCACTGGAAGTAGCTGGCGCCCTTCAGGTCACCGCCGCGGTAGTCACCGCCGGCCTGGCTGACCTTCTGGCCGATGTCGACGAGGGCGCGGTGGATGGCCTCCACATTGTTGTCCCACTCTTTTTGTTTTACGACATACGCCCGGTGGGCCTCTCCGTCCCACCCCTCGGCCACCCTCGCCACGGCCCGCTTGATGTCCGCGAGGTCGGCCTCCAACTGCTTGGCCTGAATGCCGAGTTCGGTCGTGATGGCGTCAAGGCCGCCGTACTTGACCGCGAGCTCGTCCATGTGGACGTTAACCATGCCTGCCCCGTTTCTCCGTAGATGCGAGGAACGCATTCCCCGATGAGCTCAGTGCGTCAGTAGCTGTTGATGGCCGACTGCTTGCCGCCGTACTCCACGTCGATGCCGGCCATCGTCGATCGGACCTGATCCTCGAGCCCGTCAGCGATCTTCTCGTTGTCGTTGATGCCGTCCAGGAAATCCACCAGGATTCTCCCGATCGCCTGCATACGCTCGTTGATCTCGGTCTGCTTCTTGTCGAACGCGTGAGCGCCAATGCCTCGCCAGTTCACCTCCATCGTGTCGAGGGTGCCCTGGAGACGCTTGAGCTGTTGCTGGACCGATTCGTACTTGCCCACGATCTCATTCCTCAGAAGCGCCACTTGCTCTTTGTTCAACTTCTGGCCGTCAGCCACGGCTGAGCTCCCTTCTCGAGCGTTCGTTGATATGTGTCGGGGGGTGCTGCGCCGACTTCAGGACTTCAGGCCCTGCGGCGAGCACGCGTCGCCGCGAAGGCGCCGCCCCCGATGGCCACGGCTGCGGCGATAGAACCGAGGATCACCCACAACTGATCCTTGTCGTCGCCAGACTTCGAGCTCGAAGCCGCCGTTTCGGCTTCGCCACCCGTGGACCCCTTGGGGGGTTGCGATGAGACTGGTGCGGAAGGAGAGGCCGAAGCCTCTTTGCCCGATCCGAGACCGGGAGTCTTCTCGTTGGTCAGGGGGTCGACATCCGCAGGGCCAGGGTTTCCCCGGTCCTTCAGCAAGTTGGGGGCCGGCCGGACGAGACCGTAGCCGAGGTACATGCTCGGATCGTCCTTCGGCCAGTCTCGACCTGCCGTGTCGAGGAGGACGCGAAGGACCTGGTTGGCCGTCCAGTTGGGGTGCTTGGACCAGATCAGGGCGGCGGAGGCGGAGGCGATGGCCGTCGCGGCGCTTGTACCGCCCTCGCCGTCGCAGTACGAGCGGAGCGTCTCATCGCACCACTCGGGCAGGTCCAGGCCCGGCGCCGTCAAATCCACGTAGTCGCCGCGTTCAGAGAACTTGGCCACCTTTCCTGACTTGTCGGCGGCGGAGACTCCGGTGACAGACGGAAATGCTGCGGGGTACCCGATGAAGTTCTTCTTCTCACCGTCGTTTCCGACACCGGCGAACATCAACTTGCCCTTGGAGGCGGCGTACTTCACCGCCGCCTTCTCATCTGGGTACGCAAAGTCAGAACCGAAGGACATGTTGATGATCCGGGCATCACTGTCGGCCGCGGCCCGAATTGCTTCAGCACTTCGACTCCCCTTCTTCTCGAACTTGCCCCCCAGACCGGTTCGAAAGGACACGACCTCGGCACCGGGCGCCAAGCCCTTGATGCCCCCGCCTGCCCCGGATCCCACGATGAGTTCCGCCATCGTGGTCCCATGTCCGTCGTAGTCATCCGTCGAGCCACCAGGCAGTCCTGCCACGTCCTTGCCCGGATGTACGCGGCCTTTGAGCGATGGCGTCTCCGAGACACCGGTGTCGACAACTGCGACCTTGATGCCCTCGCCGGTACTGACACCCCAAAGGTCATCGGCACCCATGGCCCCCAAGTGCCACAGCTTCGACCGGATGTCGTCCGCCGTCGCACTCGGAGCAAGCCCTGGGAACACGAGGACCAGCACAACAAATGCCGAGGCCACGGTGGCAATGCGTCTCCCCGCACCGCTCTGCAGCGGCACAACCCACCCACCGGGTCGACTGGCTTCTGACCTCATGCCCTGCACGTCCTTGCTCGCGATCAGTCGATCACCGGCGGCACGTGCCGCCGGTTGCCTGGCAAATGTGTTTCCTCGTCCTCGACCAGATGGTCGGGCCGCTGCACGCTCTCGTCATCGTCGGAATCCGGGCGTCGTGATGCGCTCACGGGACCGCGCACCAGCCCTGTGCCCCCAGCGGTGAATCCATTTCTACGGCCTGCGGCGGTAGACGTACGTTCCTTGGGGGTACCGACCACGCCACCGGGACCACTGGTGAACCGGCGAGGCGTCTGCCCGTTAGCAGCCGTCCCCTGAGGCGCCGCTCCAACGACTCCACGTTGGCCTCCGGCTCCATTCGTTGCCCTTGAGCCACCAGAGCCCTCGGTTCCGATGACCGGGCCACGCGGAAACCTGGAGCCCGACGAACCCTGCACAGGTCCATGAGCAGGCCGCCCACCGACGACGCCGTTGTCACGACCCGCACCAGTGCCTGGGAGGCCAGGGCGAAGACCCGGCACGGCGGGACGTGGTGTTCCCCCAGTGACGGCACGTCCTACCGGCGGCTGTCCAGTAGCCGTCGGACCACTGACGGTTCTCCCTTGGGCCATCGGGCTCGAAGGACCCGGGCCTCCAGTTGGTCGCGCTGGGCCGGTCGTGCCTGTTCGACCTGGGGCCGGCAGTGAAGTCTTCGGGCCTGTTCCAGGAACTGGCGTGCGTGCAATGGGGCCACTCGGCGCAGGGAGACGAGGGCCTCTTGCAAGAGGAGGAAGAGACTCTCCGGCACCACCCGTTGGACCTACTGTCGGAGGTGACGAAGCGGGAACCGGACTCGCGGTCTGTGGCGGCAGGGTCTCGACGCTGTCAATCTCCGTGCTGACAGGCCGATCCGGCGAGGTGATCGAGTCCGGCGAGGCGATCGGGGCGGGTCCGTCAACGCGGGGCGGAGCAGATTCGCCCGGGTATGGGTCCCCTCCCCTCACGGTGTTGGCAGAGCCGTCAGGCGTGACCTGAGCGCCACCTGCGGTCATGGCGGAAGATGCCGCACCCCTCTCCGCGCCGCGACCGAGGCTCTCTTTCCCCTCCGGCACTCCCACGTCCGGCATAGCCGAGAACGTAGGCGGCTCCTGTCCAGCCATCGAGTGCTGCGACACCTGGTAGAACGACGACAGCCGGTTCATCTGGTTGATCGCCTCTTGGCGATGGTTCTCCGCCTTGGCCGCGGCGTCGTACTCCGGATTGCCGTCCACACGCTTGGGAGTGGGAATGTCCTCGACCATCGTCGGATCGGCGCGCTGGTCCCGGGGCGGCATCGAACTGCGGACGGACGCCAGCCCCGCAGCCGCGGATGCGATCTGAACGCTGGCAGTGTCAGCGAAGTCGGAGAGGCTATGCGTGTCCTTGACGAGGTTCTTGCCCCACTTGCGGAACGCCTCCCCCGCCTCGCCTTCCCAGTCGACACGATCGATGTGCTCGCCAAGCTCCTTGGCAGCCGCGGCAATCGCGTTGCGAGCCTTCTTGAGCGCTTCCCCCGCGCTCTCCAAGTCGCCGGGATTGGCCTGTTCCACCAGGTCGATCATGTCGTTGAGGCGGTGACCTTCGAAGCTCACAGACGCCACCCGGAGTCGGAGCCGTCGTCGGTATTGCTGCGGGGTGAATCGGGCATGCCGTCCTTCTCGCGCTGCGCGGCAGCCGCATCACGCTCGACCCTGGTCTGAATCGCCCAGAAGCGCTGCCTCAGGTCCTCGTCAAGGTTGTCGAAACCGACGTCCGCACCGTGCACCGCGATGCTCATGGCATCGATCTGGTCACCGAGCATTCTGGAGAGCGAAGTCAGCCGCTCGTGAACTTGGTTGTACTGCGAGTACAGGCCATCGGCTGCCGGGAACGCACTGCCTCCGCCGCTGAAGGAGCCCCGAGAGAGCTTGTACCCCCCGACCGCACTCGAACCGCCCGCTGATCCCTCGAACTCCGTGAGCAGCGTGTTGACGCGTCGGCGAAAGGTCTTCAGCGCCTCCAGCCCACGTTTGAGGTCAGCGCCCGATGACGGCGCCGTCCCCCCGTGCCCTTCTGTAGCAAGCACGATGCCTACCCTCCCCGTTACCTGCCTGCCCGATCGTTTGCGGATCGCGGTGGCCCGGTGGTCACTTATCGCGCCCGCGTCACTCTAGTCACACTCAGCGTGACAGCCAACCGGACTGTGCGGCAGGGAAGTTGGTAACCAGCCCCGCAAGGGGCCCACGCTTGTCGGCAAACCGTGCCATAAGCCGTATCGCTTCACCGAGAGGGCCGCCCATCAGCCAATAGGGCATGGCCGCCCTTCGCTCCGACACGATTGGGGTCAGCGCTCCCTCGCGTTCCCGAACCAGCAAGGCGGCGCCAGACGGCGACACATGTGCAAAGCGTTCTCCACTCCAGGGGGCGGCTGGAACGTCTTCACCATCAGGGCCCCGGCCACGCTCCGCCTGACCGGACATCGCGCGATCGCCGCGTCGCTTCGACGCATTGCACACAACGACACACGGCCTGTCCACTCTCGCCACTCCGCGATCAAGAGCTGGATGTCACGGCTTCACGCCCGAAACTTTTCGGTACGGTTTACGATACTGAAGCGGGAACCTCTCTTGGAATGTCTGGCTTGTTGCGGCATTTGAAAGCACGCGTCACCGTCTCGGCCGAGCGCAGTAGGTGCTCCAGGTGAACACGAGTATCGGTGTCCCTGGTGAGAGTGTCGACCATGTCTCCCTCAAGTGGCACTTCCTTCTCCTGTCCGTCAGCCGCACCCGCGACTCCACACTTCACATAAATCCGGTAGTGAACAGGACCGAGTCGATCTTTCCCGTATACCAATTTGACATCAGAATTGACCGGGATTTCGACTAGTCGCTTTTCACCTGCACGATTCTTATCGAAGGGCGAATCGAAAGGGAAAATAGAGGCGCCATACTCGATCGCCAAATACTCACCCTGTTTCTTGGGTGTCGCGCTCACCCTGCATACCTCGGATCGGAGAAACGAAGGAGCCTCGGCCTCGTCAGGCGTCCACCCCTTCATCTGCTTTTGAAAGAGCACCCTCGCCTCGTCCAGCGTATCCGGACCGTGTATGGCTACCTCACTGGCAGACACATTGTCCTTGATCCATTCAATGCCAGGCTTTCCGATGACCCTCTCACAGGCGTCTCGACTGGCAGCAGAACCATTACCCCCTCCCGAACTGCAAGCGCTGACCCCCAGGAGGGACATCACCAGCATGGCGACCGTGGAGCTTTTCTTTACCATCAGAATCCCCGTACATTGTCTGTGTCAGTGAAACGACCTCCAGCGCTGTACGACGACTGGGCGTATCTCGTCAGTTCCCGAACCTCTTGTGGTGTCATCCCTTGCCCCTCTGCATAGTTCAACAGGGGAGCCATTGCGTTACGCTCACCATCCCGCTGGGCCATCTGAATCCCCTTGATAGCGTCATCGGTGTTGTCGTATTCGCGCGCCTCCAGCCAGTCGATTGTGTTGTTGGAAAATGCGGTTCCGGCTGCGCCGCCCAGGGCCTCAAATGCAAGCGGAACAGCGATCACCGCAGCTGCACCAACCGGAACGAAGACGCCAGCCGCCACTCCTGCAGTAGTGCCGAGTGCCGCACTCGCTGCGAAGTTGCGCCAGGCCGCCTGCTTTTCAAGTTCCTTATTCCTAGCTGCCTTATCATCGGCGAATTCCTTACCGATTGCCTCAGTTCGCGCCTCGTCCAACATCCCATGCGTCGCAGCGCTGTACAGCCCGGCGTCTATAGCATTCTGATGGTTGCCACCCTGTGCGGCCATAAGACTGGCACCGTACACCTGTTGCGCTGTAGAGACCTTGGCGTAAGAATCCTCTTCAGAAGAAAGAGCCCGCAGAAAGTTTGAGGTATCCGACATGCCGAAGTCACGGAGATGCTGCTTGTCGTTCTTAAACAATCCATCCCTATCCGTGAGGTTTCCGCTCTCCCCAAAGTCTGCCATTGTATAGTTTATGCTGTTAATGTGACCAGCTGCCATATTCGACAGACTGTCTCGAATTCCTGGCTGCGCATCGATTACATCCGCCGAGTTATAGGCATCCACGACGTTCGACATAAGCAAGGTTCGAGCGTCGCGAGCCTTGATCTCCGCTTCGGTGTTCGTCGGCGGAATCTCTGGGTACTTTTCGTCATACGCATAGCCCAGCGTTGCAGATTCCAGCGCGTGGCCGAGATTGTCGAATCCGTCCGGTTTGCCGTCCCCTCCGTCCGGCCACTTGCGGGATTCTTCCCCTTGGCCCACCAGATAGTCCCAGTTACTCAACTTGTCGATACCGTCATTGGCACCCTCACCCGTTTCGCCATTGAAGAACTCCAGGGAAGCCTTCGGGTTGTGTCCGAGGGATTCCATGAAGCCGGCGATAGGATCATTGGGGGCATCGGAAGGCGGGTAGTTAAGTTGCGTGTCGTCGTTCCATAGGTTTTCGGGAGTGCCCAAGACGTTGTCTTTGTGGCTGCGTTCGAACTCCAGCAGCTTCTCCCCGTAGCTGTCCAGGAATTTTGAGTCGAACTTCCCCTTCTCCATCAAGCCACTCATGATCTGGAACCCATACGGGCCCCCCTGGTGGACTCCGTTCAACGGGAATTGCTTACTGCCAGCGTTGATCACTTCCTGTTTCCAGTCGTCCATGCCGTGCGCGTTGGTTTGTGTGGCCTGGGCGAGGCTCATGCTTAGGTTGTCCTGCACGTGCGCCAGCAGTTTGGCCCGGTCCCCCTCAATTTCGGCACCGGGAGGGGCAGCAAGTTCGCGCCAGAAGCGGAGGGTTTCTTCACCACCGAGTTCGCCGGCGAATCGCGCCGTGAACGCCGGGTTGTCACGCTGCAGGGCAAGGGTCTCATTGAAGCGCTTGAGCTCGCGCTCACTCCACTCTTCGACGTTGCCTTTGGCGATCTTCTTGGCCCAGTACTCCGCATCAGCGACTCCTTGGGAGTTGTCAGCGCCCTTGAGTCCCTTCACTTCCTTGCTGGTGAAGTCGTGCTTGTTGCGGGCCAGCGCTCGCAGCGCTCGGGCGGCGACGCGGTCGGTGTCATCGACTTCGTGCAGGATTCGCATCACCGTACGCTCAGCGTTCGCGACCTCCGCATCGGAAGGCCAGTCATCTTTTGCATCCTTACCCGCTACGGCTGGGGGGGCCGAAGGGGGAACAGCCCCGCCCTTGTCGTTGATGTAGATGCCACGCTTTGTGGCGTCGGCGAGCGCAGTGCTCAGCTCGTCCTTATGCCGGACGAAGGCAGAGTGCGCGTCACGCAGAACTGCGTGGACACTTTTGGCGGCCTTGACCGCGTCATTGAACTCCCCCGCCGTCTTGAGCACGAACTCCCGGTTCACAGTGGCGTTGTCCCCGCGCCACTCGGCGTCCCTGGTCGCGGTGTGGAGCTTGGTAGCGTTCACGCCCTCACCCTCGCCGGTGGCCAGGGACTGCAGCTTGCGCACCATTTCTTCCCAGTCGCCGACTGCGGACTTCAGCGGGCCCAGGCTTAGGCTCAGCACTTCCGGTACATTCAGCACAACTCAACCCCTATTTACCCTTAGTTGCTGATGTAGTCGCTGATACGGGATGCTCGAATTGAGGTCGCGATTTTATCCTCGTCCTTTCTGTGAAGGGAGCGAGTGAAGTCAAGGTGGTTGGAGATGTGGCCACATGCATCCACGAGGGTTCTGGCCTGGGAATTCCAGGAATCATGCAGCTCCGTCAGAGCAGCTCCCATGTCGAGCCCGTCGTTGAACAATCCAGTGGCGGCCTCGAAGGTGCTCGGCCGGGCATGGTCGGAGTCCTTGCTCAGACGCTCGCGGAGTTCGTAGGCCATGTTGCCGAGTTGCCCCAACTTGTCGTCGCGGACGACCAAGTCCTTCTCGCCGCCGCCGCTGGCAGCAAGTTGATTGAGCTGCATGTGGCCGGGCTGCCGCTCGGCCACATCGGCCTTGATCTGCTCCCAATCTGCCCAAGTCATTCCCGAGTCCCTTCCCCGTTCGTATCGTGTCCCTGGTTCGTTCTAAATGCCATGCATTCGCGGGCCCGTCGTGCGGTTCGACTGATCCGTACGCCACTGCTTGGAATGACTGGCATGGCCACATCGTCAGCCCGCACTCTCGCCCCACCCCCTTCTTCGCCGCCAATCCCGCACAGCCACCCCCGCCCCACCAAGCCCCGCCACCAGAACCCCCGCCCCCACAGCCACGTACGTGGCGATTCGCGCCGTGCGTTCTTCTGCTGTCTCGCCGAGGTTGAGTTTCGCGGGGGTCGGGGCCTTCGCTCGCGTGATGCCTTCCTCGGCCCTTGGGGTCTCGATCGGGTGGTCGTCTTCGGTGAGGGCTCGGACCGGGTCCACCACTCCCCAGCCGACCAGGCGGTCACGGCCCGCCACCGAGCGTTCTGCCGTTTGTTTGATCTGGGCTGTGATCTGGCGTGACGTCCAGTTGGGGTGCTTGGACTTGATCAAGGCCGCCACGCCCGCCACGTACGGGGCCGAGAAGCTGGTGCCGTTGTCCGAGCAGTGGCCGCCGCCCGGAACCGTCGAGATCATGTCTACGCCGGGGGCCGCCACCCCCACGGCCTCGCTCGACTGGGAGAACGCGGCCCGTTCGTTGTTGCGGTCCGATGCCGCCACCGCCAAGACGCCCTCGTAGGAGGCCGGGTAGGTCGGTTTGACATTGCCGCCCAGGCCGTCGTTGCCGGCTGACGCCACAATCACCTTCTCGTCGGCGAGGGCCCTGTCCACCGCCTGTTTCAGGATCGGGGCCGGCTCCACGGCGTTGGCCGTGTCCTGGGAGATGTTGATGACGTCCGCCCCCGCTGCGACCGCGTAGTCGATCGCCCTGGCGAGAGTCTTTGTGTCGCCGTGGCCCTCCGCGTCGTTCTGCTGGATGGGGATCAGCGTCGCGTCGGGGGCCAGGCCCACGAAGCCCGTGCCCTTGGTAGGGCGGGCCGCGATGATGCCTGCCACGCGGGTGCCGTGGCCGACGGTGTCCGTCGTGCCGTTCTCCTTGCCGCGCTCGATCTTGTCGCCGTTGGCGTCCTTTAGTTTCCTGCGGAGCAGGTTGCGGCCCTTTGATGCGTCTACCGCGCTCTTGAGCTGCGGGTTTTTGACGTCCACTCCCGTGTCGATCACCGCCACCCGTACGCCCTTGCCAGTGGACTGGCGCCACAACTCGTCCAGGAGGACCCTCTGCAATGCCCAGGGGCGGCCCGCGTACTTCTTGCCCCCGAACGTGCACTGGTCGCCGGCCGCGGCCGCGGTGGGTGCCGCGAGCACCGTTGCCGTCGCGATCATCGTCAGGGTCGCCACCGTGGCCGCAGCGAGGTGCGTCCGGCGCTGTGCGTACGTCATCGTCAGATTCCTGCCGTCTAGGAGCCCTGCGGCTGGCGCGCCGCCGACGTCGAGAGACGCGGGCCCGTGGGGAGGAACGTGGACCAGGGTGCCGGCACCGGGGTCGCGTCCACGTTCGCGTAGCCGAGCCGGGTCTGGGACTGCCGCGCCTCTTGTTGCTGCTGCTTGCGCTGCTTGGCCGAAGTGCCGATGCCCGCGTCGTCCGTCGCGCTGTCGCTGTTGGACTGCATCGCGTAGCGCAGGCCCGTGTCCGTGGCGAGGAAGACACTGCCCGCCTTGGTCTCCGAGCCGGTGAACTGCCGGTAGAGAAGGCCCGATCCGGCCGTCACGTACGCGCTGGACGAGCCGGTGGGCAGCGTGGCGGGGAAATCCGTTCCCGCCCACGTGCTGAGCGTGGTGTCACCTTCGTCGTCCACTTTGCGCAGGACGTTGCAGATGGTGTTGCGGCTCCCCGCGTTCTCGGAGGCTTCATTGGCGGTCGCCGGATCCTGGCTCGGCCATGTGTACTCCGAACCGAAGGCCTTGAGGTCCGGGGTGAAGGCGCCGGTGCTCAGGCTGCGGGCGTTCCCGTCCTGGCCCACGGCGACCAGGTCGGGGCTGCCGAGGAGCAGTGTCGCGGTGAAGTCGGAGATCGGGGCGATGCGTCCGGGTTCCACCACGTAGTGCTGCGTCCCCGCACCCTCGGACGCCTTGAGGACCATGCCGACCTTGTTTGCGCGCCGGTCCTGGAGGCCCTTCACATGGGCGGCGGCTCCCGGAACGCCTTTCACCTTTGGGAAAGCGATCGGGTCTCCGTGGTGGAGCGTCTTGAGCCACTCACTGGAGACCCGCTGCGGTTCATGGCCGCGGTCCACAATGGTGCGCAGCAGGACACTGAGATGGTCCTTCTCCGCGATCCGGTACGCCCTGCCCCGGGCATCCACCACGTAGCGGACCTTGTCGGGCCCGACGACGTACAACAGCTCGCCGCCGCGCAGTCGTTCACTGCCCTCGGTCTTCTTCTGGTCGCGCTCCGCCAGGATGAACGCGGCCTTCTGGATGGCTCTGCCACCCTCGCCCGGGCGTTCGCACACCGCCCAGCGCTTGGCGGCGCCGGCCTCGGATTCCGAGGGCAGGCGGTCGGGGGCGTACGGGATGCCGATGGTGGCGCCGTGCGGGATCTTGCCCTTGTCGAGGACCGACTCGTCGACGTTGATGACGTCGCTCTTGTCGGCGTCGAGGAGGAGCTTCGCCGAGGCCATGTTGAGGACGGGGTGAAGCTGGCGTTTGCCGTTCGTCTTCAGGACCACGTAGCGCGTCGTGGACTTGCTCGCGATGATCACGTGTTCCTTGGGTTTGTCCCAGCCTGGCTTGGCCGCCGGTTTGAACATGCCCCATGCGCCGAAGACGGCCAGGACGATCACTCCGACGATGAGGCCCGGCACCACACCACGCAGAGGTCGTGGTGCGCCTTCCTCCGAACCCGATGGCGACGGCTGGATGAAGGACGCGAGCGTGCGGCGCTTCGCGAAGGTGTAGGCGTTGAGTTCGTCCCGCCGTGATGCCATGAGTGTGTGCTTCTCCCCCGTGCGGCGCAGGGGGCACGCCACCCCCACCCTCCGTTGTCAGACCCGGCCCCTACTATGCCTGTTGAGTAATCGCGCGTGTGGGGTGGGTAAGGTTCCCGGGCGCTCCTGGGGCGCGTGTTCCGTGATCACCAGGGCGATTCGGGAGAATTTACGGGGGGTTGGACTGATGGCTTCCGCAGCGCGGGCCGGGACGCGGGGACCGTCAGGGCCCGGGGATCAGGGGCAGGTAGCACCCACGGGACCTGGCGCGTCGGCATCCACGTCGGCATCCCGAGGGGCGGTCATCTTCCATCTCCGCGCCCGATCGGCACAGTTCGGATCGTTTCGCTTGCAACGACTCGTGATGATCGAGGTCGCGGCGGCCGTTCTGCTGGCTGCGTGGGTGGTTGATCCGCTGGTGGTCGTACCAGCCGCTGTCCTCGCCGTGGTGCTGGTGCTGTTCGCCGTCGTACGCCGTCGCGGCCGCGCATGGCACGAATGGCTGGGCACCGCGCAGGCGCTGCGGGCCCGCAAACGCCGCGCAGTGGGTACGCCGATTCCGTCGGGTACGGAGCCTGCGTTCGCCCCTGCCGTGGAATGCGATCCCGCCCTGCGGACGTACGCCTACCGGGGCCGGGACCGGCGGCAGGTCGGGATGGTCGGCGACGGAACGTTCGTGACCGCGGTGCTGCAAGTCGAGTCGGACGCCACCGCGTTGCGGGCCGAGCGCGAACGCCAGCCGTTGCCGGTCGGACTCGTACGGGACGCCTTGGACGTGGACGGGATACGTCTCGAGTCGGCGCAGATCGTGCAGCACACCCAGCCGGCCCCCGCGCTGCACCTCCCCCAGCAGTCCGTGGCCGTCAGCAACTACGCACCCCTTCAGGCCCAGACCGGAGCACCCGCCGTACGGATCACCTGGATCGCCCTGAAGCTCGACCCCGAGCTCTGCCCTGAGGCTGTCGCGGCCCGCGGGGGTGGGCTCGTGGGAGCTCAGAAGTGTGTGGTGCGCGCCATGGACCAGCTCGCGAGTCGGCTCACGGGGGCCGGTTTCCGGGCCACGGCACTGTCCGAGGAACAGTTGGCCGCCGCGATCGCCACGTCGGCCGGCGCAAACCCGCTGGTCACGGCGGAGGCCGGACGGACCGGGCTGCCGGAGCGCAGAACGGAGGAGTCCGCACGCGCCTGGCGTTGCGACAACCGCCGCCACACCACCTACTGGGTGCGGCGCTGGCCTCAGTTGGGGGCCGCGGGCGGCCCTTCGCTGCCGCAGCTCGTCGCGCTGCTCACCGCGGTCCCGACACTGGCCACGACGTTCAGTCTCACCCTGCGCCACGGCGAACGGCAGGAAGTGTCGCTGTGTGGACACGTACGGGTGACCGGGCGCAGTGATGCCGAACTCGAAGCCGCTCGACGCGCATTGGAGCAGGGAGCCAGGCAGGCCGGCACGGGGCTGGTCCGGCTCGATCGTGAGCAGCTGCCCGGGATGCTCGCCACTCTGCCGCTCGGAGGCGCTCGCTGATGGCTGTCACGAACACGACCACCCCGGCTGCCCCATCCACTCCGGGTGAAGGGTTCCGTACGGCGCTGCGCAGCGGGTTCGGGCTGCTCGGGCCGCGTCACCGTCGCCATGCGCTCTCCGCAGAGCAGGTGGACGCGCTGGCTCTGCCGATCGGTGACGACGGCGTCGTGATCGGCGTGGACGCGCAGGGCCAGCCCTCGGTTCTCGGCGTCAACCGCCCGACTCCGTACGACGTGCTTCTGATCGGAGGCCTGTGGACGGCCCAGGTCATCGCGCTGCGGGCCGCCGCGACAGGCGCGCGGGTGGCTGTCGAGACCGGGCGGGCGGCTGCTTGGGCCCAGCTCGTGGAGGCGTTGGGTGTCGGGCCGAGCGGCATGTCGGTGCACGACGTGGGGCGGGTGCCCCCGCAGGGTGCGTCGGCGGGCAGCCCGGTCCTCGTGGTGCGGGACTGCGGGATGAGGCCGCCCAGGGGGCGGGTCGTGTCCGGGCCCTGGCAGTCGGTCCTGACATTGCTGCCGTACCTGAGTCCGGTCGCACCTCGGCTGATCCGGCAGGCCCGGCTCGTGGGTGTGCAGCGGGTCTCACCGGACGAGGCCACTCAGATCGGACGGTTCGTGGGGCTGCCGCGCGGTGATGTCGAGGCGCTGCCGACGCTTGCCGATGGAGTGACGTTGTGGTGTGCCGATCGTGACCGGCAGTACGTGATGACGCAGGCCACAGATGCCGAGACCGGATTGTTGGGTACGGCGCGGAGGATGGATTGAGCGGGGACCGACGAGGATCGCTGTCTGCGGACCTAGCGAAATAGCAATAATTTGCCTCTTGTTGCTTGATTTGTCCGTCGCGGTTTCGGATGCGGGGGCCTCACTCCCGTGGGGAGCGTGAGGGAAAGGACAGGATTCGTGGGGTGGGCTGCCCTGCCGTGCTGGTGCTTTTGGTGATTAGGCTGGTACTGGACGCGTCGCCAGAACCCGGGAGTGGGTGGTGCGCGTCCACCACGGGGAGAGCCTTGGC
This sequence comes from Streptomyces sp. NPDC051214, assembly GCF_040682375.1. Lineage (NCBI taxonomy): Bacteria > Bacillati > Actinomycetota > Actinomycetes > Kitasatosporales > Streptomycetaceae > Streptomyces > Streptomyces sp. NPDC051214. The sequence goes on along the minus strand of NZ_JBFBAT010000011.1, from coordinate 293,567 downwards.
GGATCGGACGACAAAAACGGTCGCCCTCCCACCACGGCACGAGGGTGCTCGACCACATCAGGAGGCATTGTGAACAGCGATCGGGACGAGATCCGCGGGGGCTGGGATTCACCCGTCGATGATCAGTCCGACGCGGAGTCCGCTGCCGAGACGACGGGCGAGTTCACCATCGACTACGCCCCTCCTGCCTGGTATACGCAGAATGCGTCCGGCAGTGCGGGGGAGACTCCTTCGGCTTCGGCTGCGGCCTCTACTTCTGCTTCGGCTGCGTCGCCTGGGGCGGATGACTCGGCTGTGACGCCTGCGTCGCCTGTGTCACCGTCGGAGGCTGCGGCTGCGGCTGCGGTCTCTGAGGAGGCCGTTGTTCCTCCCGTTGTTCCTGAGCCTCCGGCTCCGCTGTCTCCTCCTGTGGGGCCGCCCTCCGTTGTGCCGAAGCTGCCTGTGGGGGGTGGGTTCCAGCCGCGGGCTGATTGGTCTGCGCCGGTTGCTCCGGCTCCGGCTCCCGCTCCCGCCCCGGCCGAGCTTTCGGACTCTGGTTCGCCCTCCGGGGGTGCTGCTGACTGGAGCGGTGCCGTTGCTGGTGTTGCCTCCTCCGTGCATGTGACCGGTGTTGTGCCGAAGCCTGAGGTTGCGCCCGAAGAGGCGGAGCCTGAGGTGGAGCCCGAGGCGGAGGTCGTTGCCGAGCGCGATGGCGATGCTGGTGGGGAGCTTCAGGGGGAGGCTGTTGCTGCTCCTGCTCCTGCGGTCGAGCCTCTTGATGACAGCAGTGGCGATCTTGAGAGTGGCGCCACCATGCGGTTCTCCTCTGCCGCCCTCAAGCGGGAGATGCGGGAGATCGAGGAGCGGGCCGCCGCGGAGGCTTCTCAGGATGACTCCGACGATGAGCCCCTGGCCGCGGTCGGGGTCGGGGACGCGGACGGGGGAGCTGGCGACGATGAGGTTGGCTCTGGCGAGCCGGGCGAGGTCGGCGTCGGTGCCGGTGCCGATGAAGTCGAGGGTTCGGGCGACAGTGCCTCCGACGATGCCGTAGATGCCGAAGACGACGTCCGTGACGCCGTTCCGCAGGACTCCGTTCCTGTTGCGCCCGTCGATGACGTGCAAGACTCCGTTCCGCCCTCCTGGACTCCGCCGCCCGCGCCGAACGGTGGGCTTCCGCCGTTGCCGCCCGCCTTCCAGCCCGCCGCGCCTATCTCTGCGCCGCAGTGGCCCGAGCCGACGCCGCCGCCGGCCCCCGAGCCTGTGCAGCCGCAGCCGCAGCCGCAGGCCGAGGTGCCTCAGCAGGTCGCGCCCGCTCCCGCGCCTGCTCCTGTGCAGCCGCAGGCTCCGCAGCCCGCTCCCCCGGCGTGGCCCTCGCCCACCGGGCCCGTGGCTCCCTCGCCCGTCGCCGATGCGCCGGCTCCGCCGCCCAGTGGGTACGGGTTCCCGCAGGCCGGTGCGCCTGCTCCTGCCCCCGCTCCGGCTCCGGAAGCGGCTGCTCCGCCCGCCGGGTACGGGTTCCCGCAGGCCGGGTCTCCGGCTCCCGCCCCGACTCCCGCTCCCGTGGCGCCTGCTCCCGCTCCGGCCCCTGCTCCGGCCCCCGAAGCGGCTGCTCCGCCCGCCGGGTACGGGTTCCCGCAAGCTGGGGCTCCGGCTCCTGCCCCTGCCCCCGCTCCCGAAGCGGCCGCTCCTCCCGCCGCGTATGGGTTCCCGCAAGCCGGGGCTCCGGCTCCTGCCCCCGTTGCGCCCTCGCAGCAGGGCAGTTACGGGTTCCCCCAGCAGGGGGCGCCCGCTCCGGTTCAGCCCAACTCTCCTGCCCCGCACGGCAGTTACGGGTTCCCGCAGCCGCCCGCGCCTCAGGCCCAGCAGCAGCCCGCGCCTCAGCCGATGCCGCAGGCGCCTGCTCCCGTACCGCCGCAGCCGCAGCCGCAGCCCCAGCAGCCGCTTCCGGCCCAGCAGCCGCCCCAGGCTCAGCCGCAAGCCCAGCAGCCGCCCCAAGCTCAGCCGCAGCCGCAGGCCCAGCCTCCGGCCCAGCCGCAGCCCCCCGTCGATCCCCGTACCGGCGCCGCCTGGCCGCAGCCGGTTCAGCATGATCAGCGTGAGCGGACCAATCCGGGTGCGCCCCTCGGTTACACCGCTGCCGTCGAGTTGTCATCCGATCGGCTGCTGCGCAACACCAAGCCGAAGGCCAAGAGCAGTCGGCCCGCTGCCGGTGGGTCCCGGTTCAAGCTGGGCGGCAAGAAGGAAGAGGCCGAGCGGCAGCGGAAGTTGGAGCTGATCCGGACTCCGGTTCTCTCCTGCTACCGCATTGCTGTCATCAGCCTCAAGGGTGGCGTCGGCAAGACCACGACCACCACCGCGCTCGGCTCCACGCTTGCCACCGAGCGGCAGGACAAGATCCTTGCCATCGACGCCAACCCCGACGCCGGTACGCTCGGGCGCCGCGTGCGCCGCGAGACCGGGGCCACCATCCGTGACCTCGTGCAGGCGATCCCGTACCTCAACTCGTACATGGACATCCGGCGCTTCACCTCGCAGGCCGCGTCCGGGCTCGAGATCATCGCCAATGACGTCGATCCGGCCGTGTCGACGACGTTCAACGACGAGGACTACCGGCGCGCCATCGATGTGCTCGGGAAGCAGTACCCGATCATCCTGACCGACTCCGGTACGGGGCTGCTCTACAGCGCCATGCGGGGTGTTCTCGATCTCGCCGACCAGCTGATCATCATCTCTACGCCGTCTGTGGATGGCGCCAGTAGTGCCTCGACGACGCTGGACTGGTTGTCCGCCCATGGGTACGCCGACCTTGTGTCGCGGTCGATCACCGTCATCTCCGGGGTGCGTGAGACCGGGAAGATGATCAAGGTTGACGACATCGTGTCGCACTTCGAGACGCGGTGCCGGGGGGTTGTCGTCATCCCCTTCGACGAGCATCTTGCCGCTGGTGCCGAGGTCGATCTCGACATGATGCGGCCGAAGGTGCGGGAGGCGTACTTCAACCTCTCCGCGATGGTCGCGGAGGACTTCGTACGGGCTCAGCAGCAGCAAGGTCTCTGGACCTCGGATGGCAACCCGCCGCCGGTCGTGGCTCCGCCCCTGCCGGGGCAGGGGGGTTATCCCGGGCAGCAGCCGTACGGTGCGGCGGCGCCCCAGCCCCAGCCCCAGCCCCAGCCCCAGCCTGGGCAGGCTCCGTACCCGGGGCAGGCGCCTCAGCAGCAGCCTCAGCCGTACGCTCCTCAGCCCCACCCGCAGCAGCCTCAGCCCGGTGGGCAGCCGTACCCGCAGCAGCCGGGGGCTCCGCAGGGGTGGCAGAACGCGGCGCCTCCGCAGGCGCCGGCGCCCCAGGCGCAGCCTCAGGCAGGGCAGGCGCCGCCGCCCGTTCAGCCTGGGCAGCCGTTCCAGCCTGGGGCTCCGTATCAGCCCCCGCAGCCGCCCTCGCCGGAGGCGCCGCAGCAGTAGTTTTCTCCTCCGCCGATCTCAACTGGGCCCGCACCAACCCCTGGTGCGGGCCCAGCCTGTTGTCCCGGCGCCCCGCAGTTCGACTGACGAACAGACTTTCCCGCCCACCCACCCGATTACCCCGCAGCGACCCAAGCCCAAGAGACAAGGGCAAACGGCCACAGGAACACTGCCTCCCCCACCTGCCCCTCCCCCCACCGTCACCCCCCGACCAGCCACGCTTCACAGGTCTTGACCAATGCGGATGAAATCCGGGTCAACTCGTTATTTCCGCAGGCCACATGGGGTTCACCTGCCGTTGACTGACGCAGACTGGCGCTGGTAGACACACACATCAACCAGCTGGCGTTCCTTGATCAACTAGCCATCTCTGCGCGAGCGATGACGCGAGGTCACCGACCCATGGACACACAAGATCAGCACGGCAGAACACGGTCCCACCCCGCCACACCGGCCCCCGCCCCCACCACCGAGGGCCCCCCGAAGGCGCCACCACGCCTCCGCCTCCTCCTGGCAGCCGGCGCCGGAGCCCTCGCCCTGACCGCGGGGCTTGCCTCGCCGCTCAACCCGGCGCCCCAACAGGCCGAGGCCAAGGCGGACGGCAAGGAGACCCTCACCGTCGCGGTGGCCCAGAGCGTCGACTCACTCAGTCCCTTCCTCGCCCAGCGGCTGCTGAGCACCAGCATCCACCGTCTGACGTACGAGTACCTGACGAACTACGACGCCAAGGACAACCACGCCATCCCGGGCTTCGCCACCAAGTGGGAGCCCTCCGCGGACAAGCTGACCTGGACGTACACCATCCGGGACGACTCCACGTGGTCGGACGGCAAAAAGGCCACCGCCGAGGACGCGGCCTGGACGTTCAACAAGCTGATGTCGAAGGAAGGCACCGCCACCGCCAACTCCGGCTTCGTCGCCAACTTCAAGAAGGTGACCGCCCCCAGCCCCACCCAGCTCGTCATCGAGCTCAAGAAGCCGCAGGCCACCATGGCGGCCCTCGACGTGCCGATCGTCCCGAAGCATGTGTGGGAGAAGGTCGGTGACGTCTCCAAGTTCAACAACGACAAGTCCTTCCCCATCGTGGGCAACGGGCCGTTCGAACTCACGGACTACAAGACCGACCAGTACGTGAAGCTGAAGGCCAACAAGGACTTCTGGCGTGGCGCGCCCAAGTTCGACGAGCTGGTCTTCAAGACGTACAAGGACCAGGATGCCGCCGTGGCGGCGCTGAAGAAGGGCGAGGTCTCCTTCGTCGCCGGGCAGCCCGCGCTGACGCCCGCTCAGGCCGCCGAGCTCAAGGGCACCGAGAACGTCAAGGTGAACGAGGGGCCGGGGCGCCGCTTCTTCGCCATCGCCACCAACCCCGGCGCCAAGACCCGCGACGGCAAGAAGTTCGGTGACGGCCATCCGGCGCTCCTGGACAAGAAGGTGCGCCAGGCGCTTTTCCTCTCCGTGGACCGTGAGGCGCTGGTCGACAAGGTCTTCCAGGGGCAGGCCGTCGAGGGCGAGGGGTACATTCCGCCTCGCTTCTCCGAGTACGCCTGGGAGCCCTCCGCCGACCAGAAGCTGTCGTACGACCCCAAGAAGGCGGCCCAACTCCTCGACGACGCGGGCTACAAGAAGAACGGCGACGGCAAGCGGGTCGGCAAGGACGGCAAGCCCCTCGACTTCCGCATCCTGTGTCACGCCACCGACCCGAACGACAAGGCGGTCGGAAAGTATCTGAAGGAGTGGTGGGGCGATCTGGGGATCGGGCTCAAGGTCAATTGTCTTGATGACGTGTCCGTGCCCTGGTACGCGGGTGAGTACGACCTGGCGTTCGACGGCTGGTCGGTCAACCCCGACCCGGACTTCGTCCTCGGCATCCACTCCTGCGCCGCGCTCCCGGTGAAGGCCAAGGAGAGCGCCGCGACCGACAACTTCATCTGCGACAAGAAGTACGACGACCTCTACAACAAGCAGCTTGCGGAGTACGACCCGGTCAAGCGCGCGGAGACCGTCAAGGAGATGCAGTCCTGGCTCTACGACTCCGGGTACATGAACATTCTGGCGTACCCGAACGCCGTCGAGGCCTACCGCACCGACCAGATCAAGTCCATCACCACCATGCCGACGGCCGCGGGCAACATCTACGGTCAGGACGGTTACTGGTCCTGGTGGTCAGCGGTGCCCGCGGATGGGAAGAGTTCCTCCAAGGATGGAAGCTCGACCGGTGTCATCATCGGTATCGCCGCCGCCGCGGTGGTGCTCGTCGGCGGTGGAGTCCTGTTCGCCCTGCGCCGCCGTTCGACCGCAGAGGACCGCGAGTAACGCATGACCGCTGACAGCAATCCCGCACTGCTCGACACCGAGGGCACCGCGGTGACCGACGATCCGGCGTTCGCCGGGCCGTCGGCCCGCGGCCCCCGGGCCCGCAACACCCGCGCCTATCTCCAGTACGTGGCGGGCAAGCTGGGCGGCGCCGCCGTCTCGCTGTTCGCCGTCCTCGTCACCAGTTTCTTCCTGTTCCGTCTCATTCCGGGTGACCCCGTGAAGCAGATGACGGGCGGCAAGCGCGTGTCGTCCGAACAGCTGGACGCGATGCGCAAAGAGTTCGGCCTCGACCAGCCGGTCATGACGCAGTTCTTCGACTACTGCGGCAACGCGCTGACCGGCGACTTCGGCACCTCCTACCAGTTCCACACCCCGGTGATGGACAAGATCACCGAAGCGCTGCCCGCGACGCTCCTGCTCACCGGCACCGCTTTCGTGCTCTACACCCTCATCGGCATCTGGCTCGGCACCCGGACGGCCTGGCGCAACGGCGGGCTCGGGGACCGGGTCCACACCGGTCTGGCGCTCACCCTCTACTCCGTGCCGTCCTTCTGGCTCGGACTTCTGCTCATCATCACGTTCTCCGTCGGCGCCGGTCCGATCCCCGGGCTCTTTCCGACCGGTGGGCTCGAATCCGGCGGCAAGACGGGCATCGCGTACGTCCTGGACGTCGCGCACCACATGGTGCTGCCCGTCATCACCCTGGTGGCCGTGGGGTACGCGCAGACGCTCCTCGTCATGCGCTCCTCGCTGCTCGACGAGATGGGCAGCGACTATCTGACCACCGCGCGCGCCAAGGGGCTGCGGGACGATCTCGTACGCCGTCGTCATGCCGTCCCCAACGCGATGCTGCCCACCGTGACGCTGATGTTCGTGAACCTCGGCACGGTGGTGGCGGGCGCGATCCTCGTCGAGACCGTCTTCTCCTGGCCGGGGCTCGGCGGCCTCTTCTACGCCGCGCTCAGCGTGCCCGACCTGCCCCTCGTGCAGGGTCTGTTCTTCGTGTTCGCCGCCGCGGTGATCCTGATGAACACCCTGGCCGACGTGATCTATCCGCTGCTCGACCCGAGGGTGGGCCGATGACGACCGAAGCAACAGAGCCCGAGGCCCCCGACGTCCCCGAGGTCCCGGTCGCGAAGAGCCCCCGGGCGCTCGCCTGGACCCGCAGGCGGCATTCCGTCGCCCGCTTCTGGCGCGAGTACCGCACCCACCGGGCCGGGCTCTTCGGCCTCGCCGCGCTCGTCGTGATCGCGCTGATCGCCGTCTTCGCGCCGCTCCTGGTCGGCTCGGACGCGCAGAGCGTGACCGACGCGCCCGGCAAGCCGATGGAGTCGCCGAGCGGCGAATTCCCGCTCGGCACCGACCAGTTCGGGCGCGACCTGCTCGGCCTGCTCGTGTGGGGCGCGCGGATCTCGCTGACCGTCGGGCTGCTGGCCGCCGTGCTCTCGGTGGCCATCGGCACGGTCGTGGGGATCACCGCGGGGCACTTCAAGGGGTGGTACTCCACCGTCATCATGCGCGTCACCGACTGGTTCCTGGTGATGCCGACGCTGGTGCTCGCCATCGCGCTGGCCTCGGTGATGTCCAAGTCCATCTGGACGATCATCCTGGCGATCGGCGTGACCACCTGGCCGACGACCGCGCGGCTCGTCCGCGCCCAGACCCTGGCCGTGGAGTCACGCCCGTACATCGAGCGGGCGCAGGCGCTCGGCGGCGGCCACGGTCACGTCATGGGCCGGCACGTCCTGCCCAACGTCATGCCGCTGGTGCTCGCGCAGACCACCCTCGTCATCTCCAACGCCATCCTGACCGAGGCCACGCTCGCCTTCCTGGGCCTCGGTGACCCGACCGTCGTCTCCTGGGGCGGGCTGCTCCAGGACGCGCGCGAGGCGGGCGCGGTCAGCGCAGGTGACTGGTGGTACCTGGCTCCGCCCGGACTCGCCATCGCCGTCGTGGCACTCGCGTTCACGCTCTGCGGACGCGCCGTGGAGTCCGTGCTCAACCCCAGGCTGGGGGTCTCCCGTTGATCGGCTCGAACAAGGTGACGGAGACCAAGGTGACGACAGAACAGCGCCTGCTCGACGTGAGAAACCTCGAGGTGACGTACGCGTCCGGGGCAGCCGCCGTGCGCGGCGTGAACCTCTCGGTCGACGCGGGCCAGAAGCTCGGTGTCGCGGGCGAGTCCGGCTGCGGCAAGTCCACGCTGGCGCTCGCGCTCCTTCGGCTGCTGCCCGCGAGCACGAAGGTGTCCGGTGAGGTCCTGCTCGACGGCGAGGACGTCCTCACCATGAAGTGGGGCCAGGTCCGCGCGGTCCGCTGGGCGGGCGCGTCGATCGTCTTCCAGGGCGCGATGCACTCGCTCAACGCGGTGCACCGCATCGGCGACCAGATCGCCGAGCCGATCCTGCTGCACAAGAAGGCGACGCAGGCCGGCGCGCGGAAGAAGGTCGGGGAGCTGCTCGAACAGGTGGGTCTGCCGGCCGCCCGCGCGGAGGCGTATCCGCACGAGCTTTCGGGCGGGCAGCGGCAGCGCGTGATGATCGCGATGGCGCTGGCCTGCGATCCGCGCCTGATCATCGCCGATGAGCCGACGACGGCCCTGGACGTGATGATCCAGGCTCAGATCCTGCGGCTGATCGAACAGTTGGTGGCCGAGCAGGACCTGGGCCTCATCATGATCAGCCATGACCTCGCGGTGCTCTCCGACACCTGCGACCGGCTCGCGGTGATGTACGCGGGCCGCGTCGTCGAGGAGGGCCCGGCCTCCGAGGTCTACGAGAACGCGCAGCACCCGTACGGCAAGGCCCTCTCGGCGGCCTTCCCGCGCATCGGCGACACGGCGTCCCGCTTCGCGCCGCGGGGCCTGCCCGGCGACCCGCCGGACCCGTCCCTGCTCCCCACGGGCTGCACGTTCCACCCGCGCTGTCCCGTCGCCCTCGACACCTGCGTCACGGAGGACCAGGCGCTGCGGGACGCGGGCCCCCGGCACCGCGCGGCGTGCGTGCACGCGGGCGCGCAGCTTCCGGCGCAGCCGACATCCCCGCCGGCGACGGCGGAGCGTACGCCGTGAGCACCGACAGATCACGCACCGAGGAGCAGCGACGCATGACCACCGAAGACACCCTGCTGTCCGCTGATGCGCTGCTGTCGGCGGGCGACCTGCACATCACGTTCCCCGGCCGCCGTGGCGCGCCGCCCGCGCGCGCGGTGGACGGCGTCGACCTCGACATCAAGCCGGGCGAGATCGTGGCCCTGGTGGGCGAGTCGGGGTGCGGCAAGACGACGCTGGCCCGTTCGCTGCTCGGCCTGGTGGCGCCCACGTCCGGCAAGGTCACCTTCGGCGGCAAGCCCCTCGACTACTCGGGCCGGGCCCTGAAGGCGTACCGCAAGCGCGTCCAGCTCGTGCTGCAGGACCCGAGCGGTTCCTTGAATCCCCGCCACACGGTGTACGAGGCCGTGGCCGAGGGCCTGCGCATCCACGGGTACGGCGGCGACGAGCAGGCGACGGTCGCCGACGCCCTCTCACGGGCCGGGCTCCGTCCGCCCGAGCGGTTCTTCCTGCGCTATCCGCACGAGCTGTCGGGCGGCCAGCGTCAGCGTGTCGTCATCGCGGGCGCGCTGGTCCTCGAACCCGAGCTGATCGTCGCGGACGAGCCGGTCGCCTCGCTCGACGCGTCCGTACGGGGCGAGATCCTCGCCCTGCTGCTGCGTCTGCGCGAGGAACTGGGGCTCTCCGCCCTGGTGGTGACGCACGACCTGGGTCTTGCGTGGAACATCGCCGACCGGGTCGCGGTGATGTACCTGGGGCGGATCGTCGAGACGGGGACGGTGGAAGAGGTCCTGACCTCACCTCAGCACCCGTACACGCAGGCGCTGTTGTCGGTCCTTCCGGAGGCCCCGGGCGCCCCGGTGGTCCTCACCGGCGAGCCGCCGGACCCCTCGCGCATCCCGGGCGGCTGCCGCTTCCACGCGCGCTGCCAGGTGCTCGCCTCGGGTGAGGCGGAGAGGGCGGGCGTGGCGGACCGCTGCCGTACGGAGGATCTGCCGGTGCTCGCGGGCGGCGGCGAGACACAGGTGGCGTGTCACTGGGCGGCGGTCAACGTCGGCGCGTCCGGCGTCTGAGGGAGACAGCGCGGCGGGCGGCGCGTCGGGGTGACGGATCGTTACCTCTTCCCCGTACGGGTGACGCGGCGCCTATCGGGTGTGGGGCTGGGGAGTTACAGAGAGTTCCGGATCAGACACGGACCGTAGTCAACCGCCAACTCCACAGCAATCAAGGAGCTCTTCATGCGCCGTTCCGCCGCCGTCATCCTCGGGGCCGTCGCTCTGCTGGGGGCCGTCGCCATGCCCGCCAGCGCCATCCCGGACCCCGTGGGGACCGTCGACTGCGTCGCGCAGGCGGCCGGTGACGTCACCTCGCTCGTCGATCCGGCCAGCCCCGGCCTCCCCTCCGAGGTGCCGGGCGCGGCGTGCCTCGCCCCGTGACCTGAACACACTGACGTCGTCCCGTACTTGTGCGGCCGCCCATGGCCGCGCAAGTGCGTGACGAGCGAACTCGGTGTGTCAGCCCCACCTGTACCCGTCGCCGAAGTTGAGGGTGTGCTCCAGCACGTCCTCCATCGGGTCGTCGACCTGGCCGGTGCTGATCAGCGAGACGGTGTGCCCGTTGTGGGAGCCGTGGTTCGTCTCGTCGGCGTACGCCGCGCCGGAGCTCAGGACGGGCGGCACTGCCGCCACCGCCGCGATCAGCGCCCAGCGGGAAGTGGTCTTGACCCAACTGCCGTTCACTGCAGCCTCCTTGGACCATGCGAGTGCGGGCCGCCGATCGCGCCCCGCTCGCCGTGCGTAACCGCGGCGCGGCCGAGAAGTCACCGACGATCATACGAAAGGGTCGTCGGACGCCCGGGTGCATGCGTCGCCCGTGTGGGCTAACCCGGCCTCGGCGACCGCTCCCCGGCCGACCCCCGACCGCTCCCTGACCGCCGCAGGAAACCTGAGAGAAAGCAGAGATCACATGCGTCGTCGCCGCGTCTGGACCGTCACCCTGCTCGCCGCCCTCGCCGTGTCCGTCACCGTGATCGCCACCCCGGTGTCGGCGGCGGAGCACGCGTCGGCCAACCCACCGCCGCTGCCGCACATCGAGTCGCTGGTCAACGAAGGGGTCACCGTGGAAGGGCCGCTGGTCAACGGCGTGACCCTCCCCCACCTTCTGTAGCCAGGAGGAGCAGGGGACTACTCGGCGGCCTCGATCAGCTCGCGCGACTTCTTCACGTCATCCGCGATGGCGACGAGCAAGGAGTCGATCGAGTCGAACTTCGCCTGCCCGCGCACGAAGGCGAGGAAGTCCACGGCGACGTGCAGGCCGTACAGATCGAGGCCGACGCGGTCGATCGCGTACGCCTCGACGGTCCGCTCCGTGCCGTCGAACTGCGGGTTCGTCCCGACGGAGATCGCCGCGGGCATCACCTCGCCCTGGGCGTGCAGCCACCCGGCGTAGACGCCGTCGGCGGGGATGGCGGTGTGCGGCAGGGTCTCCACGTTGGCGGTGGGGAAGCCCAGTTCCCGCCCGCGCTGCGCGCCCCGGACGACGACGCCCTCGACGCGGTGCGGGCGGCCGAGGATCTCCGCGGCGCCGCGCACGTCGCCCTCGGCGACCAGGCGCCGGGTGAGCGTGGAGGAGAAGGGCTCGCCGCCGCCGGCCTCACCGCTCACGAACAGGTCGATGACATCGACCTCGTAGTCGTACGTGGCGCCGAGCTCGGTCAGGAAGGCGACATTGCCCGCGGCCTTGTGGCCGAAGCGGAAGTTGGGGCCCTCGACGACCAGGCGCGCGTGCAACTTGTCGACCAGGACCTTCACGACGAAGTCGGCGGGCGACAGCTTCGAGAACTCCGAGGTGAACGGCAGGATCAGGAGCGCGTCCACGCCGAGCTCCGCCATGAGTTCGGCGCGCCGGTGGTGCGGGGCGAGCAGCGGCGGGTGGCTGCCGGGGCGCACGACCTCGGAGGGGTGCGGGTCGAAGGTGACGACCACGGCGGGCACGCCGAGATCACGGGCGCGCTCCACCGCGCGGCCGATGATCAGCTGGTGCCCGCGGTGTACGCCGTCGTAGGAACCGATGGTGACGACGCTGCGCCCCCAGTCCTGGGGGATGTCCTCCAAGCCACGCCAGCGCTGCACTGTCTTTGCTCCTCGCCGAACCTGTGTATGTGTGTCTACGTCCTATTGCCGATTGCGCAGGTCTAAGACTGCCATGCCCGCGCGATCGGGATCGCATCGGAGGGGGTGGCGGGGGTCACGCCGGGACACGCACTCCGGCGAGGTTCTCGATCATGCGGCGGGAGCTGGGACCGACGAGGGCGGACCAGTCCTGCGGGGCCTCGCAGATCCACCGGGCGACCTCGGTGGAGAACCCCGGCACGGAACGGGCCAGCTCGACCAGGCGCCGGTCGAAGGTGGTCGCGCCTTCCGGCGTACGGACCAGTAGTCCACCGGTGCGGTGCACCAGCTCGCGGACCCTTTCCTTGTCGTCGCCGACCGCCACCGCGCAGAGCACCGCGTCCAGGACCTCGGGCTCGCGCTCCTGGACGAGCAGCACTTCGAGGAGTTCGGAGCGCAGGGCGTACGAGGCGTCGGTTCCGGGGGCGGCGACGGCTGTGGCGAGCGCGGCGCGGACCGCCGACGGACGGTTGCGCAGGAGCTCCGTCACCAGCGGGAGCAGGACGGCACGGACGCTGGTCCCCTGCTCGAACCGCAGGTCGAGGTAGGCGGCCACGTGGCCGGCGAGGTCGGGGCGCAGCTCCAGGACGTCGCGTACGAGATCGGCGACGCGCTGGGCGAGGTCGGGCGCCGTCACGTCGGCCAGGGCGCGCAGTACGTCGCCCGGGGTGGGCCCGGGGCCGTACAGCCGGGTGCGGAAAGCGGCGAGGATCTGCTCCGGGTGGGTGTCGAGGGCGGCGACGAGCGCGCTCGCGGGCAGCTGCGGGTCACCGGCGGTGAAGCACTTCAGGGCGGGCCGCAGGTGGCGGGCGCGGGTCTGCGGGTCGCGTACGAGGAGGGCGAGGGCGGCGCCGTGCGGGGAGTCGTCGGCGCTGCGGGCGAGCAGGGCGAAGGCCGTGTACCGCAGGAGCCTGCGGTCGGCGTCCGTGCGCGCGTGCGGGGCGGCGCGCAGGGCGTAGGCGACGGCGGCGACCTGGCGGGCGGGGCGCGTGTCGTGGACCCAGCGGTCGACGGCCCGGCAGATGGCCGAAGGCTCCTCCTCCGCGAGTGCGGCGAGCAGTTCGTCGGCGCGGGGGTGGGCGCAGTCGACCAGGATTTCGGTGAGGTCGTCGATGGCGCGGTGGCGGTGGGTGTGCAGCAGGGCCTGGGCGGCGGATGCGACGGTGGCGTCCGGGGTGGCTTCGAGGGGGCGCTCGTCGGCGAACCAGCGGGTCAGCTGCGACTGCACTTCTGCGGGCGCGGTGGCCAGGAGCTCGGCCACCGCGTCGAGGCTGCGGGCCTGCGGGGTGCCGGGCGGGGGGTCGTGGATCACCGCGTCCCGCAGCAGGTCGAAGCGGTCGTCCTCGGTGAGGGGGAGGCCGAGCCAGAACTCCGCGGGGTACGTGCCTTGGCGGGCGAGGTTCTTGAGGAGCGTGAGGTAGGGCTTCGCGTCGGCCACGCGGGAGAGGGTCTGCTCCAGTAGGCGCCTCGCCCACCAGCGGGGTTCCTGGCCCCTGGCCTCGGCCCCGTCGTCACCCGCACCCGGCGGTCGGCCCTTCGCCTCGGGCGTGGCTGCGCTCGCACCCGGCGGTCGGCCCTTCGCCGCTTCGCGGCATGCTTCCCGCCCACCCACCCGATTGCCCCGCGTCTCATCCGCCGACGCCCGAACGCTCGCCGCTTCGCGGCATGGTTCCCGCCCACCCACCCGACTACCCCCCAACTCCCCCAACCGCGCCCCCAGCTCCCCCGCCCCCCTCTGCCGTCCCAGCAGCAGCAACGCCTGGACCACCGGGCCGATCCTGTGGCGTGGTACCGGCAAGGACGGGGGTGTCGGGTCGTGGCGGAAGACCAAGGACCACAGGGCTCCGTCCACGTCCAGGTGCATTCCCTGGATCCAGTCCGCGAGCTCCTCGTGGGCGAAGCGGTAGCCGTCGCCGGCCGGGACGAGCAGGCCCTCCGTGAGGACCGCGGAGGCCCAGCCCGTGCCCCACGGGAACACCTCCTCGAACGACGCCCGGTCCAGCTCCCCCTGCCCCGGCCCCAGGCACCGCCGCGCGGCCTCATGCACCTGTCCGGACACCTTCGCCGCGAGGCGCCGTACAGCCGCGCCCCGCAGTCCGTTCGCCGCCGCGAGCCGCACCGCCACGCGCAGGCACAGCACGTCCAGATAGGCCTCGAAGATCGCGTCCCGGTCGGGGCGGCCCGGCGGCGGCTCCTCCGGCAGGGCCGCCCGCACCTCGGCGAGCAGCCGCAGGGCGAGGGGGTGGCGCTCGTCGGCGGGGGCGAGCGCGCCGTCCGGGATGCCGTACCGCGCACGGGCGATGCGCGCCTGCCGCTCCGGCAGGTCCCCCAGGTGCACGCGCCCCGGCTGGAGCTCCTCGGGGAAGTAATCCTCTGCCTGTTCCCAGTACTCCGCCCGGCAGCCCACCACGAGCCGCGCGCCCGTCTCCCGCAGCCATTCGCCCGTCCCCCTGCTCCACTGTGCGAGGCGGTGCGCGAGGGCCGGCGGCATCTCCTCGGGGCCGTCGAGCAACAGCAGCAGCGCCCGGCCCTCGTCCCGGACGAGCCGCGCGACCCGCCCCGCGGAGATGTCCCCGAGCCCGTCGTCCGCGGCGGCGGGCGTGTCCTCCGCCGCGTTCGAGGCCTCCAGGATGCGGCCCGCCCGTTCGAGCGCCCGCTCCACCGCGTCGCCCACACCGGTGTCCGTGCCCTGCAGATCGGCGCCGCGCAGCCACAGCGTGGGGGCCGGTTCGGCGCCGCGCGCGCGGCTCGCGGCGAGGGCGGCGAGTTCCGTGGTCCGGCCCGTGCCGGGGTCGCCCACCAGACCGAGCACCTGCGCGGGCCCCGCGGCGAAACGGGTCAACTCCTCGGTCGTGTCCGGGCGTTCCACCGGTTCGAGGAGGGCGGGGCGCGGGCCGTCGGAGCCGACCGACGTCGCCGCCAGGTGCAGCGCGCCCGCCAGGTTCAGGTCGCGGCCGTACGCGGAGACGGTCGCCGCGTTGCGTGCGAGGAGTTCGGCGAGGGGGCCGCCCGGGTCGGCGGCGGCCGCCTCCCGCAGCGGCACGGCGAACCCGGCCGCGCGGTGCTCGCCGTGCAGCGCGGTGCCGAGGACGGCGAGCACAGCGCCGGACGAGGCGTCGACGACCGGGCCACCGGCCGCCCCGCCACCGAGCCGCAGCGCGTCCGCGCCGTCCGTGCCGATCGCCAGCTCCATCGCGGCGTCGAGGAGGTGGAAGCGGTCCGTCGCCGTGTAGGTGACGGAAGCCGGGCCCAGGACCCGCGCCTCGCGCGGGCCGCGCGCGTCGATCCGTACATAGGTGCCGACGGGAACGGTCTCGCGGACCGTGACGGGCAGCGGCCGCAGACCGAGCCCCTCGGTGCGGACGAGGGCCAGATCGGCCTCGGGAAGGGCCACCACGGCATCGGCGGCCACCACGCAGACGCGCTCCCCCGCCGCGTGCAGCACGAGCCGTGCGAGGCCGTCGACGGCCTCATGGCTGGTGATCACCGTGCCGTGGTCGTCGGCGGCGAAGCCCATCCCCCGCGGGCGCCCGGCCAGATCGCAGATCCGCACGAGGGCACCATCGAGCACCGTCGGGTCGCCCTGTCCCGCCATGCCCGAACCTCCCGCGACGCCCCGTCCCTCTCGACGGTAGGTCGGCGGTGATCAGCGGGACAGAACGCGTCGCGAACGCGCCCCCTTCCGCTCCCTCGGTTCACTCCGAGCGCCTGCCCAAAGGGGTGAATCGGCGGGGCGCGGTGGATACATCTTGGGTGGGGGGATTCGTCGTGGAGCGGCAGGCAGCCACGCGCACAGCCGCCGCCGCTCCACGACGGAGAGGGATCGTACGGAGAGAAGATCCGGCTCAGGCGAAGACGGCCAGGCTCTTGGCCTTGCCCTTCAGCTCCTCGGCCAGGACCAGGAACCGGCCCTCCGGATCGAAGACCGCGACGGCGCCGGCCCCAGCGTACTCCCCCGGCATCTCGATCCGTACGCCGTTGAGCAGCAGCTTCGCCCGCCGCTCGTCCACGTCCCAGCGCGGGAACGCGGCCGCGGCGGCGTCGGCCACCGGCATCACCGTCAGCTCCTCCTGGAGCTGGTCGATGGTCTTGGCCGCGTCCAGCTTGTACGGCCCGACGCGGGTGCGCCGCAGTGCCGTCAGATGGCCGCCGACCCCGAGGTCCGCGCCCAGGTCACGGGCCAGAGCCCGGATGTACGTCCCCGACGAGCAGACGACGGAGACGACCAGGTCGAGTACGGGGGTGCCGTCATCGGCGACGGCGTCCCTGACGTCGTAGACGGTGAACGCGGAGATCTTCACCGGCCTGGCCGGGATCTCGAAGTCCTCGCCCTCGCGTGCCCGCGCGTACGACCGCTTGCCGTCGATCTTGATGGCGCTGACCTTCGACGGCACCTGCATGATGTCGCCGGAGAGCTTGGCGATGCCCGCGTCGATGGCGTCCCGCTTGATGCCCGAGGCGTCCGCGGACGAGGTGAACTCACCCTCGGCGTCGTCCGTGACCGTGTTCTGGCCGAGCCGGATCGTGCCGAGGTACTCCTTCTCCGTCAGCGCGAGATGGCCGAGGAGCTTGGTCGCCCGCTCGACCCCGAGGACGAGAACGCCCGTCGCCATGGGGTCGAGGGTGCCCGCGTGGCCGACGCGGCGGGTCTTGGCGATCCCGCGCATCTTGGCGACCACGTCATGCGAAGTGAAGCCGGACGGCTTGTCGACGATGACAAGTCCGTCCGGCGTCTTGTTGCCGGTGCTGCTCATGCGCGGGCGTCGCCGTCCGTTTCTTCTGCGTCGTCGGCGGACTCGTCCTCCGGCTTGCGGTACGGGTCGGCCCCGCCGGC
The DNA here is from genome assembly GCF_040682375.1 of Streptomyces sp. NPDC051214. NCBI lineage: Bacteria > Bacillati > Actinomycetota > Actinomycetes > Kitasatosporales > Streptomycetaceae > Streptomyces > Streptomyces sp. NPDC051214. The sequence goes on along the minus strand of NZ_JBFBAT010000011.1, from coordinate 276,760 downwards.
GAACTCGGCGCCCGCGGACACCTCGCGCACCTTCTCGTCCGACATCCGGGCCCTGTCGAGGAGGTCCTCGATGGCCCTTGCGTTGTCCGGCAGCGCGTCCGCCACGAAGGCGAGGCTGGGGGTGAACTTCACGCCCGCCGCCTGGCCGACCGCGGAACGGAGGACGCCCTTGGCGCTCTCCAGACCGGCGGCGGCCGCCGCGCGGTCCTCGTCGTCCCCGTAGACCGTGTAGAAGACGGTCGCCTCCCGCAGGTCACCCGTGACCCGGGTGTCCGTGATGGTCACATGCGTACCGAGCCGCGGGTCCTTGATCCCGCGCTGCAGCTTCTGGGCAACCACCTCTCGGATGAGGTCTGCCAGCCTTTTCGCCCGCGCGTTGTCGGCCACTGCTCCGTCTCCTTCTTCGCCTTGCTGTGCAATCAGTCTTCGTCGCCGTGGAGCCTGCGTCGAACGGAGAGCAGCTCCACCTCCGGACGGGCGGCGACCAGGCGCTCGCACCGGTCCAGTACGTCGGTGAGGTGCCCCGTCTCCCCGGAGACCAGCGCCAGGCCGATCTCGGCCCTGCGATGGAGGTCCTGGTTCCCCGTCTCCGCCGCGCTCACCGCGTATTTCCGGATGAGTTCGGCGACGATCGGGCGGACGACGGAGCGTTTCTCCTTCAGCGAGTGAACGTCGCCGAGGAGCAGATCGAAGGACAGTGTCCCCACATACATGTGTGTCCGGATGTCCCGCCGGTTCGGGGTCGTGCCCCGCCAACCACTTGGCAGGGACACAAGAACCGTACACGGAACGGCCGGGGCCGATCGACGGGATTTACCTCCCCTCGACCGGCCCCGGTTCGAGCTGTCGTGATCAGCCTCGCGGCTTCTCGCGCATCTCGTACGTCGCGATGACGTCGTCGATCTTGATGTCGTTGAAGTTGCCGAGGTTGATACCGCCCTCGAACCCTTCGCGGATCTCGGTGACGTCGTCCTTGAAGCGGCGCAGACCGGAGATGTTGAGGCTCTCCGCGATGACCTTGCCGTCGCGGATGAGGCGCGCCTTGGTGTTGCGCTTGACCTCGCCCGACCGGACAAGAACACCGGCGATGTTGCCCAGCTTGGACGAGCGGAAGATCTCGCGGATCTCCGCCGTGCCGAGCTCGACCTCTTCGTACTCCGGCTTGAGCATGCCCTTGAGGGCCGCTTCGATCTCTTCGATCGCCTGGTAGATGACCGAGTAGTACCGGACGTCCACGCCTTCGCGATCGGCCATCTGGGCGGCACGACCGGCCGCACGGACGTTGAAGCCGATCACGATCGCGTCGGAGCCGGTCGCCAGGTCGATGTCCGACTCGGTGACCGCACCCACGCCGCGGTGCAGGACGCGGATGTCGACCTCTTCGCCGACGTCGAGCTGGAGCAGCGAGGACTCGAGAGCCTCCACCGAACCGGACGCGTCGCCCTTGATGATGAGGTTGAGTTCCTGCACCAGCCCGGCCTTGAGGGCCTCGTCCAGGTTCTCCAGGGAGAACCGCACACCCTTGCGGGCGAAGCGGACGTTGCGCTCACGGGCGGCACGCTTCTCGGCGATCTGACGGGCCGTACGGTCCTCGTCGACCACCAGGAAGTTGTCGCCGGCACCCGGCACGTTGGTGAGACCGAGGACGAGGACCGGAGTCGAGGGACCCGCCTCCGTCACGTTCTCGCCCTTGTCGTCGAGCATCGCGCGGACTCGGCCGTACGCGTCGCCGACCACCATCGTGTCACCGACGCGGAGGGTACCGCGCTGGACCAGGACGGTCGCGACGGCGCCGCGGCCCTTGTCCAGGTGGGACTCGATCGCAATACCCTGCGCGTCCTGCTCCGGGTTGGCCCGCAGGTCGAGCGAGGCGTCCGCGGTCAGGACCACGGCCTCCAGGAGGGACTCGATGTTCAGTCCCTGCTTGGCGGAGATGTCGACGAACATCGTGTCGCCGCCGTACTCCTCGGCGACCAGACCGAACTCGGTGAGCTGACCGCGCACCTTGGTCGGGTCGGCACCCTCGACGTCGATCTTGTTGACCGCGACCACGATCGGCACGTCGGCCGCCTTGGCGTGGTTCAGCGCCTCGATCGTCTGCGGCATCACACCGTCGTTCGCCGCGACCACGAGGATCGCGATGTCGGTGGACTTCGCACCACGGGCACGCATGGCGGTGAACGCCTCGTGACCGGGGGTGTCGATGAAGGTGATGCGACGGTCTTCGCCGTTGACCTCGGCGCCGACCTGGTAGGCACCGATGTGCTGCGTGATGCCGCCGGCCTCGCCCGCGATGACGTTCGTCTTGCGGATCGCGTCCAGAAGACGGGTCTTACCGTGGTCGACGTGACCCATGACGGTGACGACGGGCGGACGCGCCATGAGCGCTTCCTCGCCACCCTCGTCCTCGCCGAACTCGATGTCGAAGGACTCGAGCAGCTCGCGGTCCTCCTCCTCGGGGCTGACGATCTCGAGGACGAAGTTCATCTCGTCCGCGAGCAGCTTCAGCGTCTCGTCCGGCACGGACTGCGTGGCCGTGACCATCTCGCCGAGGTTCATCATCACGCCGACGAGCGACGCCGGGTTGGCGTTGATCTTCTCGGCGAAGTCGGTCAGCGAGGCACCACGGGACAGGCGGACCGCCTGGCCGTTGCCCCTCGGCAGCATGACGCCGCCGACCGACGGAGCCTGCATCGACTCGTACTCCTGGCGCCTCTGGCGCTTCGACTTGCGACCACGACGGGCGGGCCCGCCGGGACGGCCGAAGGCACCCTGCGTGCCACCACGGGCACCGGGACCGCCGGGACGGCCACCGAAGCCGGGACGACCGCCGCCGCCACCGGGACGACCGGCGAAGCCGCCGCCACCGCCACCGGGACCGCCGGGACGACCGGCGAAGCCGCCGCCGCCACCACCGCCGGGACGACCCGCGAAGCCGCCGCCACCGGGACGACCGCCGCCACCGGCACCGCCGGGACGACCGCCACCACCGGGACCACGGCCACCGCCGGGGCCACCACCGGGACGCGGGCCCGCGGCAGGACGCTGCGGCATCATGCCCGGGTTCGGACGGTTACCGCCGCCACCGGGGGCGCCGCCGGGACGCGGGGCACCGCCCTGCGGGCGAGGCATGCCGCCGGGGCTGGGGCGAGCGCCGCCCTGACCCTGCGGACGAGGAACACCCTGGCCGCCCTGGCCCTGCGGGCGCGGGGCGCCGCCGGGACCGCCGGGGCCACCCTGGCCGCCGGGACGCGGGGCACCGCCCGGACGGGGCGCCTGCGGGCGCGCCATGCCGGTGGAGCCACCAGAGGTGAAGGGGTTGTTGCCCGGACGCGGTCCGGCCGGACGGCCACCGGGACGCGGAGCGCCACCCTGGCCGCCGGGACGCGGAGCGCCACCCTGACGGTCGTTGCGGTCGCCACGACCGCCCTGACCCTGGCCCTGACCACCCTGGCCGGGGGCCGGACGGCCCGCGGGCTTCGGGGCACCCGGGCGAGCGCCCGGACGGGGACCTGCCGGCGCCGAGGACGCGGCCGGGGCGGCCGGCGGAGCGGTGAACTCCGGGGCGGCCGGGGCCGGCGATGCCGGAGCCGGGGTGACCGGCGCGGCGGGGGCGGCCGGAGCTGCCGGCGCCGGCTTGGGCGTCGGCGGCTTCGGACCCGGGCGCGGGCCGGGAGCGGCCGGGGAGACCGCGGGTTTGTCGGCCGCGGCGGCGGGCTTGGCCGCCGGCGGCTTGGGTGCGGCCGGACCCGGACGGGCGGCCTGCGCGGGAGAGGGGGACGCCGAACCCGAGGGGGCCGGCGGCTTGGGGGCGGCCTGCTTGCGCGGCGCCCCGGGCTTGGCGGCGGACTTGCCGTTGCCGCCACCCGTGTTCAATGCGTCAGTCAGTTTACGTACTACGGGCGCCTCGATCGTCGAGGACGCCGAACGTACGAATTCACCGAGTTCTTGGAGCTTGGCCATGACGACCTTGCTCTCTACGCCGAACTCCTTGGCGAGCTCGTATACCCGGACCTTAGCCACTTCGCTCCTTTTAGGTCCGGGTTACGCCGGACCGTCGCTACTTCATGGGCGTACTCATCGCGTGCTCATCGAGTGCTCATCGCAATCTCGACCTACTTCCAACTCGCGGAATACCAGGGCCGCGCGGGGTTCCGCGCGACCTTCCTTACGGTGTTGCCTGCTGGGCAACTGTCTCGACGGCTCGGCGCAAGTCCGCCGTGTCGAGCGGGCCCGGGGCCCGGAAGGCCCTCGGGAACGCCCTGCGTCGGACCGCCAGGTCGAGACAGACCGGGACGGGGTGGATATACGCACCCCGGCCGGGCAGCGTACCGCTTGGATCGGGGGCGCAAGCGCCCTCTTTCGCCACGATGCGCAGCAGATCGCTCTTGGCCGCTCGCTCCCGGCACCCCACACAGGTGCGTTCAGGGCATGCGCGGGCTTGCGTCCGGCCAGACACGATTAAGTCTACCTCCCCGTACCGACCTCACCCCTTTGGGGCAAAAATCGAACGGTTGTTGTCTTGATCAAGACTCCTGCGAGTCCTGCGGCTGCTCGGTGTCCGGGCGGATGTCGATGCGCCAGCCCGTGAGCCGCGCGGCGAGGCGGGCGTTCTGGCCCTCCTTGCCGATGGCGAGGGACAGCTGGTAGTCGGGCACCGTGACCCGCGCGGAACGGGCCGCCATGTCGACGATCTCCACCTTGCTGACCCGCGCCGGGGAGAGCGCGTGGGCGACCATCTCGCCGGGGTCGTCCGACCAGTCGACGATGTCGATCTTCTCGCCGTTGAGCTCGGCCATGACGTTGCGCACACGCTGGCCCATGGGACCGATGCAGGCGCCCTTGGCGTTGAGGCCCTGCCGGGTCGAGCGCACCGCGATCTTGGTCCGGTGGCCGGCCTCGCGGGCGATGGCCGAGATCTCGACCGACCCGTCGGCGATCTCCGGGACCTCGAGCGCGAAGAGCTTCTTGACGAGGTTCGGGTGCGTACGGGACAGCGTGACCGAGGGGCCGCGGACGCCCTTCGCCACCCGGACGACGTACGAACGAAGGCGCAGGCCGTGGGAGTACTCCTCGCCCGGCACCTGCTCCTGCACGGGCAGGATGGCCTCGAGCTTGCCGATGTCGACGAGCACGTTCTTCGGGTCGCGGCCCTGCTGGACGACGCCCGTGACGATGTCGCCCTCACGGCCCGCGTACTCGCCGAGGGTCGCGTCGTCCTGGGCGTCGCGCAGGCGCTGCAGGATGACCTGCTTGGCGGTCGTCGCGGCGATGCGGCCGAAGTCGGACGGGGTGTCGTCGAACTCCTTGGCCTCCTGACCCTCTTCGAGGTCGGCCGGGTCCTCCGTCGCCCACACCGTCACATGGCCGCTCTCGCGGTCCAGCTTCACGCGTGCGCGACGGAAACTGCCGTCGGTGCGGTGGTATGCGATGAGGAGGGCCGACTCGATCGCCTCGACCAGCAGGTCGAAGGAGATCTCCTTCTCCCGGACCAGACCCCGCAGGGCACTCATGTCGATGTCCACGGCTACGCCTCCTCTTCCTTCTTGTCCTTGCGGTTGAACTCGACCTCGACGCGCGCCTTGGCGATCGCGTCGAAGGTGAGCCTGCGGGCGGTGGGCTTGCGCCCCTTCACGCCCGGTACTTCAAGATTCATGCCCTCGTCGTCCACGTCGAGGATGCGGGCGATCAGCTCGTCGCCGCCCTCCGTGAGCTGGAACTTCACCAGGCGGCCGACGGCGCGCAGATAGTGGCGGTGCTCCGTCAGCGGGCGCTCGGCGCCCGGGGAGCCGACTTCGAGGGTGTACTCCCCGTCGCCCATCGCGTCGCTCTCGTCGAGCTTCTCGGAGAGTTCGCGGCTGATCTCGGCGATCTGGTCCAGATCCACGCCGTCGTCGGAATCGATCACGACTCGCAGCACCCGCTTGCGTCCGACCGAGGCCACTTCGATCTCTTCGAGATCCAGGTCCTTCGAGCTGACGAGCGGTTCCAGCAGTTCTCGCAGCCTCTCGCTCTGGGTGGTGCTCATCCGGGTGACTCCTCGGCCGCGTGTGCTGTTGTGGATTCGTCGTGTGTCAGGTCAAAGGGTATCCGGTCCCGAGGGGTGTTGCCGCCCGCCGGCGGGCCCCTGTCGGGCCGCGACCCGCCGCTTCGGGCCCGGCATCGAGCCGCTCACGCGTACGAGGGCAGGCCGCAGGTACGGTGATCACCGGGCTCACGCCCGGCTCGCCCACCTTCTGACTGCCTGCCTTTCTGGCCTTCCTGCCGAGGACGTCTGCTGTGCCGTCGTATCCCACCCCCTCGCACGCCCGCTCGGGGCCGCGCCGCAGGAGCCTGCTGACCGGGGCCGCAGGAGCGGCCGGGGCCGTGCTCCTGTCGGGCTGCTCGGACTCCGCGTCCACGGACGAGCGCCCGTCCGCCGCCGCGCGACTGCGCGCGCGCAGCGCCCAGGACAGCGGTGAGCTGCTGGGACGGTACGACGCCGTCCTTGCCGCGCATCCCTCGCTGGCCGCTCGCCTCGATCCGCTGCGGGCGGAGGTGGAGCGGCACGAGAAGGTGTTCGCCGAGGGGTCCGCGGCGCCGAGTCCCGCCGCCGCGTCGGGCTCCCCCTCCCCCTCCCCCTCCGCGACGCCCTCCCGCAAGCCCTCCGTCCCCAAGGACGAGAAGGACGCCGTGCGGGAGCTTGCCAAGGCCGAGCGGGAGCTGGCGAAGCGGCGCGGGAACGACCTGCTCGACGCGCCGCCGGAGCTGGCCAGGCTGCTCGCCTCGGTGGCGGCGTCGGGCGCCGCGCACGCGTATCTGCTGACGGAGGGCGACAAGTGAGCGATTCCAAGGACGAGTTGCAGGCGGTGCAGGCCGCGCTCGGCGCCGAGCACGCCGCCGTGTACGGCTTCGGGGTCGTCGGCGGCCGGATCGGCGAGGACCGCAGGGACGAGGCGCGCACGGCGTACGACGCGCATCGCGCCCGGCGCGACGAGTTGCAGCGCGCCGTGCGCGACCTGGGCGGCGAGCCCGAGCCCTCGGCGGCCGCCTACGCGCTGCCGTTCGCGGTGCCGGACTCCGCGGCCGCCGTACGGCTCGCGACGGAGCTGGAGGAGCGGGTCGCGGGCGTCTACTCGGATCTCGTACGGGCCACCACCGGCGCCCGGCGCGGGCACGCGGCCGAAGCGCTGCGGGAGGCGGCGGTCCGTGCGGCGCGGTGGCGCGGCGGGAGCGTAACCTTCCCTGGTCTCGCCGAGCGGGCCGCCACTTCCGGCTCCTCGGCGCCCAAGGCCTAGGGTCGCTCAGCAGGACCCTGACCCGCTCAGGAAGGGAACACCTCGCGTATGGCTCTCGAACCGCCCCGGCGTCTGGTCACCGCACTCGGTGAGACGGCGCAGGACGGCGACGACTGGCTGGAGAAGCTGCCCGGGGCAGCCGAACAGGCCGTCGCTCTACGCGAGTTGACCGTCGAGCGGGTCCATGTGCCCGGTGGGCGCAGCAGTCTCGTCGTCATGGTGCGCCGGGCCGACGAGACGCCGGCGGTGCTGAAGCTGGTGCCGCCGAGGTCGCGCCCCGAGAGCGAGCGGGCCGCGCTCGCGCACTGGAACGGGCTCGGGGCCGTGCGGCTGCTCGATCCCGCGGCCGCGGACGGCGCCCTCCTGCTCGAACGGCTGCACCGCGATGTGTCGGTCCGCTCGCTGCCCGAGGCCAAGGCTCTCCTCGAGGCGGCGGGCACGCTGCGCCGGCTGTGGGTCCAGCCGCCCACGGATCACCGTTTCGAGACGGTCGCCGAGCGGACGGGGCGGCAGGCGGACGCGATGCGGGCGTCGGCCGACGGGGAGGTCGCGCCCCTGGTGGAGGCCGCTCTCGCCGCTCGGGACGAGCTGCTCGCCGGGGACGCGGAGGTGCGGTTGCTGCACGGCACGTTCCGGCAGAGCAAGGTGCTTCAGGGGGATCGTGTGCCGTGGCTGGCTGTGGGCCCCGACCCGGTGGTCGGGGAGCCCGCGTTCGACCTGGCCCGCCTGGTGCGCGACCGCGTCGAGGACCTGATCGCCTCGCCCTCGGGGTCCTCGATCACCCGCCGCCGGGTGAAGAAGCTGGCCGAGTCGCTGGATGTCGATCAGGAGCGGCTGCGGGGGTGGACCTTGTTCCGCGCCGTGGAGTCGGGGGTACGGGCCCGCCGTGTGGGGCGGGAACAGGATGCGGAGCTGTTGTTGGAGTTCGCCGGGTGGTTGTAGGGGCGTTTTCTTTCCCCAACCCCGCCCCTTCCCGAAAACCCGCTCGGCGCGGGGGCCTTGTCCTCAAACGCCGGACGGGCTGGATTTCCAGCCCGTCCGGCGTTTGAGGACATCTTGTACGGGGTCTGGGGCGGAGCCCCAGCGTCCGACTCAGGCCGTCAGTCGCGCCACAGCCTCCGCCACCGTCAGCTCCTCGCGCTCCCCGGTCCTGCGGTCCTTCAGTTCCACGACGCCCTCGGCGGAGCGGCGGCCCGCGACCAGGATGGTCGGGACACCGATCAGCTCCGCGTCGGTGAACTTCACGCCCGGCGAGACGCCCGCACGGTCGTCGACAAGGACCCGCACGCCCGCCGCGTTCAGCTGCTCGGAGACGTCGAGGGCGAGCTCCGTCTGGAGCGCCTTGCCCGCGGCCACCACGTGCACGTCGGCGGGGGCGATCTCCTTGGGCCAGCACAGACCCTTGTCGTCCGCCGTCTGCTCGGCGAGCGCCGCCACCGCGCGCGAGACGCCGATGCCGTACGAGCCCATGGTCACGCGGACCGGCTTGCCCTGCTGGCCGAGCACGTCCAGCTGGAAGGCGTCGGCGAACTTGCGGCCCAGCTGGAAGATGTGGCCGATCTCGATGGCGCGGTCCAGCTTCAGGCCGGTGCCGCACCGGGGGCAGGGGTCGCCCTCCTCGACGACCACGACGTCGAGGTACTCGTCGACCTCGAAGTCACGGCCCGCGACGACGTTCTTCGCGTGCGTGTTGATCTTGTTGGCGCCGGTGATCCAGGCCGTGCCGGCCGCCACCCGCGGGTCGGCGATGTAGCGGACCTTCTCCAGGCCCTGCGGGCCGACGTAACCACGTACGAGATCGTCGCGGCCCTCGAAGTCCTCCGCCGTCACCAGTTCCACGACGGCGGGCGACAGGTGCTCGCCGAGCTTGCCGAGGTCGACCTCACGGTCGCCGGGGACGCCCACGGCGACGATCTCGCCGTCGACCTTGACCAGGAGGTTCTTCAGGGTCGCGGAGGCGGGCACACCGAGGTGGGCGGCGAGCGTCTCGATGGTCGGGGTGTCGGGGGTGTCCAGGTCCTCGACGGGACCGTGCGCGGAGGCGTCGGCGGTCTCCCTGACCACGAACGACACGGCCTCGGTGTTGGCCGCGTAGTCGCACGCGGGGCAGTCCACGAAGGTGTCCTCACCGGCCGGCGCGGGTGCGAGGAACTCCTCGGAGGCCGAGCCGCCCATCGCGCCGGAGACGGCGGAGACGATGCGGTGGTCGAGGCCGAGACGCTCGAAGATCTTGATGTACGCGGCGCGGTGCAGGGCGTACGACTCGGCGAGGCCCTCGTCCGTCGTGTCGAAGGAGTACGAGTCCTTCATCTGGAACTCGCGGCCGCGGAGCACGCCGGCGCGGGGGCGGGCCTCGTCGCGGTACTTCGTCTGGATCTGGTAGAGCACCACCGGCAGGTCCTTGTAGGACGAGCACTGGTCCTTGACGATCTGGGTGAAGATCTCCTCGTGCGTGGGACCGAGGAGGTAGTCCGCGCCCTTGCGGTCCTTGAGGCGGAAGAGCAGGTCGCCGTACTCGTCGTAACGGCCCGTCGCGTCGTACGACTCCTTGGGCAGGAGCGCGGGCAGGAGGACTTCCTGGGCGCCGATGGCGTCCATCTCCTCGCGCACGACGTTGGTGATGTTGTCCAGGACCTTCTTGCCGAGCGGCAGCCAGGACCAGATGCCGGCGGCGGTACGGCGGACGTATCCGGCCCGGACGAGCAGCTTGTGGTTGAGCGTCTCTGCGTCCGCCGGGTCGTCGCGCAGTGTCTTGATCATCAAGCGGGACATGCGCTGGACCTGGGCCATGGTGAACTCCTGCGGGATGGGGGTCCCCCCTGCTCGAGCGGAGCCGAGAGCTTGGGGGAGGGTGATGTGCAGGAGATTACGCGGGGGCCCGGCGCGGGCGGAAATCGGTTAGGCGCCGGGCCGCCTCAGCGGCAGGGGCGCGCCCATCACCGCGTACGGCTTCTGGGCGCTGGGGAACTGGACGTTGCGGGCCAGGTCGGTGTACCCGAGGGAGCGGTAGAGGCCCCGCGCCGGGCTCTCGACGTCGATCGCGGAGAGGATCGAACGGGGCTGGTCGACGGCGTCCGTGATGGTGGTGATGAGCGTGCGGCCGATCCCGCGGTTCTGGTGGCCGGGCTGCACATGGAGCTCGGTGATCACGAAGGAGTCGTCGAGCCAGTCCTCCATGCCGCGCACGCGCAGATACGGCTCGACGACCGTGGACCACCAGTGGCCGCGATCGTTGGGCATGCCGTAGACGAAGGCCACGAGCCGCCCCTCGGGGGTGGTGGCGCCGAGCGCGCGGGCGCCGGGGTAGGTGATGTGCCGCAGCACGATCTGCCGCCGTACGGTCACCTCGTCGTCGCTGAGCCCGAAGGCGTGGGCCTGCACCCGCAGCGCTTCGTCCACGTGCGTGGCGAGGTCCAGTGGCCCGATCACGACGTCGTCAGTCATGCGCCGAACTTTAACTCGCGGACGGGGGTACGTGAGGAGTGCGGTGTGAGACGCGGGGGGCTAGAACAGGACGCTCATGAACGCCCCGACCTCCCGGAAACCCACCCGCCGGTACGCCGCCCTGGCCGCGGTGTTGAAGTCGTTGACGTAGAGGCTGACCACGGGGGCGACGTCCGCGAGGGCGTAGCGCAGGACGGCCGCCATGCCCGGTGCCGCGTAGCCCTGGCCCCGGTACTCGGGGGCCACCCAGACGCCCTGCACCTGGCAGGCCAGTGCCGTGGCCGCGCCGATCTCGGCCTTGAAGACGACCTTGCCGTCGCGGTCCAGACGAGCGAAGGAACGCCCACTGCCGACGAGTTCGGCGACCCGCGCCTGGTAGAGCAGTCCGCCGTCGCCGGCGAGCGGCGAGATGCCGACCTCCTCGGTGAACATCGCCACGCACGCGGGCATGATCGTCTCCATCTCGTCCTTGCGGACGCGACGGACGTAGGGGTCGGGCGTGATGTCCTGCGGCAGCCGGTCGGTGACCATCAGGGGCTGCTGGGAGCGGACCTCGCGGGCGGGGCCCCAGGAGGGTTCGAGCAGCCGCCACAGCTGGGCGGTGGGTTCGGCCGGGCCGACGATGGAGGAGCAGCGGCGGCCTGCCCTGCGGGCGCGGTCCGCGAAGGCGCGGACCGCTCGCGGGGTCGCGCAGATGGGGACGAGGTTGGCGCCCGCGTAGCACAGGGACTCCAGCATTCCGTCCTGGTACCAGCCCCACATCTCGCCGCCGAGCCGCCACGGGTCGAGGCCCGCGACGCGGACCCGCGAGGTCACGAAGGCGTTGGCCACCGGCTCGCGGTCGAGCACGGCGAGCGCGGCGTCCAGGTCACTCGGTTCGAGGACCCTGGTGGTGGTCTGAGTCAACACGTGCGGGGGCCTCACCATACGGTCTGCTGATCTCCGCACTGTACCTGGCGGGGGCGCCTTGTGCGGGGGGTGCCTTTTGTCCCGTGGGGTTCCTCGCCGTGGGCGGGTGCTGCCCGGTGGGGGCGGGCCCCTTTCGCCGCTTCGCGGCGGTGTTTCCCGCCCACCCACCCGGCACCCGGCAGCAAGCACCTGGCGGCAAGCACGTGGGCCCCGCCACCGACCCGGTGGCGGGGCCCACGTGGCGTCGGGCATGGATCAGCCCGCGACGGCGACCGTCGGCTCGCCGGACGGGATTCCGTCCTTCTCCATCTGTTCGGCGATCTTCATGGCCTCTTCGATGAGGGTCTCCACGATCTTCGACTCGGGGACGGTCTTGATGACCTCGCCCTTGACGAAGATCTGGCCCTTGCCGTTGCCGGAGGCGACGCCGAGGTCGGCCTCGCGGGCCTCGCCGGGGCCGTTCACGACGCAGCCCATGACGGCGACGCGGAGGGGGACCTCCATGCCGTCCAGGCCCGCGGTGACCTCTTCGGCCAGCTTGTAGACGTCGACCTGGGCGCGGCCGCAGGACGGGCAGGAGACGATCTCCAGGCGGCGCGGCTTGAGGTTGAGGGACTCCAGGATCTGGATGCCGACCTTGATCTCCTCCACCGGCGGGGCCGAGAGGGAGACGCGGATGGTGTCGCCGATGCCCTCGGAGAGCAGCGCGCCGAAGGCGACCGCCGACTTGATCGTGCCCTGGAAAGCCGGTCCGGCCTCCGTCACGCCGAGGTGCAGGGGGTAGTCGCAGGCCGCGGCCAGCTGGCGGTAGGCGTTGACCATGACCACCGGGTCATTGTGCTTGACCGAGATCTTGATGTCCCGGAAGCCGTGCTCCTCGAAGAGCGACGCCTCCCAGAGCGCGGACTCGACCAGCGCCTCCGGGGTGGCCTTGCCGTACTTCTTGAGAAGGCGCGCGTCCAGGGAGCCCGCGTTCACGCCGATGCGGATCGGGGTGCCCGCGTCGTTGGCGGCCCGCGCGATCTCCTTGACCTTGTCGTCGAACTGCTTGATGTTGCCCGGGTTCACGCGGACAGCGGCGCAGCCGGCGTCGATCGCCGCGAAGACGTACTTCGGCTGGAAGTGGATGTCCGCGATCACCGGGATCTGCGACTTCCGCGCGATCGTCGCAAGGGCGTCCGCGTCGTCCTGCGTGGGACAGGCGACCCGCACGATCTGGCAGCCGGACGCGGTCAGTTCGGCGATCTGCTGCAGCGTCGCGCCGATGTCGGACGTACGCGTCGTCGTCATCGACTGCACCGACACAGGCGCGTCCCCGCCGACGGCGACCGTACCGACCTGGATCTTGCGGCTGACCCGGCGGTCGGCGAGCTTGGTCGGTACGGACGGGATTCCGAGAGAAACGGCAGTCATCTGGCGTGCATCCCCAAGGTGTGGATCAAGGTCCCGAGTTCGGCGGGCTCCAGACTTCGAGATTACGGCACCCCACAGGGCCCGAGCACATCCCGCCCCCAAGTCCACCCAATGGGGGGCGACCGGACACATAGAGTGTCCGGTCGCCACGAACTTCACCGGGGGCCCGGGGGGTCACCCCCGGAAACATGCAGCATCAGGAGATTCTCACGGGGTTAACCACGTCCGCGATGAGGACCAGGATCGTGAAGCAGATGAAGATCCCGGCCACCACGTAGGCGACGGGCATCAGCTTCGCGACGTCGAAGGGCCCCGGGTCGGGCCGCTTCAGGAGCCTGGCCGCCTTGCGGCGGACCGACTCCCACAGCGCCCCGGCGATGTGACCGCCGTCCAGGGGCAGCAGCGGCAGCATGTTGAACAGGAACAGCGAGAGGTTGAAGCCCGCCACCAGGAACAGCATCATCGCGATCTGGTTCTCCGGCGGGATGTCGAGCGTGAAGACCTCGCCGCCCACGCGGGCCGCGCCGACCACGCCCATCGGGGAGTCCTGCTTGCGGTCGCCGTCGCCGAAGGCCGCGTCCCACAGGTCGGGGATCTTGGACGGCAGGGCGATGAGCGACTCGACGCCGTTCTCCATCATGTCGCCCATGCGGTTCACGGAGTCGCCGAAGCCCTGCTGGACGATGCCGGTGGCGGGGGTGAAGCCGAGGAAGCCCGCGGTGACGTACTTGCCCTCCACATAGCCGCCCTCACCGTCGGTCTTGCTGACCTGGTTCTTGATGAGGTTGGCCTGCAGCTCCACCCGCTTGCCGTCGCGCTCGACCGTGATGGTGGCCGGGCCGATCGTCTCGCGGATCTTCCCCTGGAGCGCGGACCAGTCGTCGACGGGCTGTCCCTGGAAGGCCACGATCTTGTCGCCGAGCTTCAGTCCGGCCGCCTTGGCGGGGGCGACGGTGTCGCCCTTCTCGCACTTGGTGCGGTTCTCGCTCTGCTGGATGACGCAGTCGGACACCTTGCCGACGGACGTCGTCTGGGTGCTGATGCCGAACGTCATCATCACGCCGAGGAAGATCGCCACGGCGAGGATCAGGTTCATGAACGGGCCCGCGAACATCACGATCACGCGCTTCCACGGCTTGCGCGTGTAGAAGAGCCGCGTCTCGTCGCCGGGCTTGAGCTCCTCGAAGGCGGCGGAGCGCGCGTCCTCGATCATGCCGCGCCAGGGTGAGGTGGACCGCGCCTCGAGGCGGCCGTCGGGGCCCGGCGGGAACATGCCGATCATGCGGATGTATCCGCCGAGGGGGATGGCCTTGATGCCGTACTCGGTGTCGCCCTTCTTGCGCGAGAAGATCGTCGGGCCGAAACCGACCATGTACTGCGGCACGCGGATGCCGAACAGCTTGGCGGTCGAGAGGTGGCCCAACTCGTGCCAGGCGATCGAGAACAGCAACCCGACCGCGAAGACGACTATGCCGAGGATCATCATCAAGGTCGTCATGCGCGAGCCTCCGCGGTCGCTTTCGCCGTCAGTTCACGGGCCCGGGCGCGCGCCCAGGTCTCCGCTTCGAGGACGTCCGCGACGGTCAGGGAAGTTCCCGCGGACGGTGTGCCGTGTTCGGCGACGACCTTCGTGACGGTCTCCATGATCCCGTTGAACGGCAGGGCGCCGTTCAAGAACGCGTCCACGCACTCCTCGTTGGCGGCATTGAACACTGCCGGGGCCGTGCCCGCGAGCTTCCCCACGTGCCGGGCGAGCCCGACCGACGGAAACGCGTCGTTGTCGAGGGGGAAGAACTCCCAGCTGGATGCCTTGGTCCAGTCGAAGGCGGGCGCGGCGTCGGGCACGCGCTCGGGCCAGCCGATGCCGATGGCGATCGGGCCGCGCATGTCGGGCGGGGTGGCCTGGGCCAGCGTCGATCCGTCGGTGAACTCGACCATGGAGTGCACGTAGGACTGCGGGTGGACGACGACCTCGATGCGCTCGAAGGGGATGTCGTAGAGGAGGTGCGCCTCGATGACTTCCAGGCCCTTGTTGACGAGCGTCGCGGAGTTGACGGTGATGACCGGACCCATGGCCCAGGTGGGGTGCGCGAGCGCGTCCTCCGGCCGCACGTCCGCCAGATCGGCCTTCGTGCGTCCCCGGAACGGGCCCCCGGAGGCCGTCACGACCAGCTTGCGCACGTCGGCGCGGGTGCCCGCGGCGAGCGACTGGAAGAGGGCCGCGTGCTCGGAGTCGACGGGGATGATCTGCCCCGGCTTGGCGAGGGCCTTCACCAGGGGACCGCCGACAATCAGCGACTCCTTGTTGGCGAGCGCGAGGGTGCGGCCCGCTTCGAGCGCGGCGAGCGTGGGCGCGAGCCCGATGGATCCGGTGATGCCGTTCAGGACGGTGTGGCACGGCGACGCGGCGACCTGGGTGGCCGCGTCGGGCCCGGCGAGGATCTCGGGCAGCGGCTCGCTGCCGTACTGCCCCTTGAGCGCCTCGCGCAGTGCCGGTACGACGTCCTCGCGGGCCACGGCCACGGTCCGCACCCGCAGCTGCCTGGCCTGCTCGGCGAGCAGTCCGACGCGGCCGCCGGCGGCGGAGAGCGCGGTGACGCGGAAGCGGCCGGGGTTGCGCAGGACGAGATCGATGGCCTGGGTGCCGATCGACCCGGTCGAGCCGAGGATGACGATGTCCCGGGGACCGTCCGTCACGACGGGGTCGAAGACGAGATGCGGATCGGCGAGGGGGGCTGGACTGTCGCTCATCCCCCCATTCTTGCCTGGGTGGCGGCGTGAGGAGACACTGCGCCCCGATCCGGCGGGCCGCAATCGTGTTCCGGGGCGTTCCCGCAAGGGGGAACGCCCCGGAAAGCGGGTCAGCGGATCGGCCGGTGGACGTTCTCCCGCTGGGTCGGACCCGGTGTCGCGTCCGCGATCCAGGGGCCTTCGCCGCTGGGGTCGACGACGCCTGCTTCCAGCCAGGTGTACATGCCGTTCAGGACGCCCTTGACGACCTTGCGGTCGACGCCGTCCGTGTTGGTCCACAGGCGGTCGAACAGCTCGTCGACGCGGATGCGGGACTGGCGGCAGAACGTGTCGGCCAGTTGATAGGCCTCGCGGCCGTGGTCCTCCGTCGTGCGCAGGAGCTCGGCGCGTACGCATGCCGCGCTCATCGCGAAGAGTTCGGCGCCGATGTCGACCACGCGGCCGAGGAAGCCCTGCTTGGTCTCCATCTTTCCCTGCCAGCGCGACATCGCGTAGAAGGTCGAGCGGGCCAGCTTGCGGGCGCCCCGTTCCACGTAGCGCAGGTGCGGGGAGAGGTCCGCGTGGCCGCTGGGGTGGAACTCGGCGTACGAGCGCGGGAGTTGGCCCGGCCCTGCGACCAGTTTCGGCAGCCAGCGGGCATAGAAGCCGCCTGCCTTCGCGCCGGCCCTCGCCTTGTCGGTCAGGGACTTGTCCGGGTCGATCAGGTCACCGGCCACCTTCAGGTGCGCGTCCACCGCCTCGCGGGCGATGAGCAGGTGCATGATCTCCGTCGAGCCCTCGAAGATGCGGTTGATGCGCAGGTCGCGCAGGACCTGTTCGGCCGGGACCGCGCGTTCGCCGCGGGCGGCGAGGGACTCGGCGGTCTCGAAGCCGCGGCCGCCGCGGATCTGCACCAGCTCGTCCGCCATCAGACAGCCCATCTCGGAGCCGTACAGCTTGGCGAGCGCCGCCTCGATGCGGATGTCGTTGCGGTCCTCGTCGGCCATCTGGGAGGAGAGGTCGAGTACGGCCTCCAGGGCGAAGGTCGTCGCCGCGATGAAGGAGATCTTCGCGCCGACCGCCTCGTGCAGCGCGACGGGCTTGCCCCACTGCTCGCGCGCCCCCGACCACTCACGGGCGATCTTCAGGCACCACTTGCCCGCGCCGACGCACATCGCGGGCAGCGAGAGGCGGCCGGTGTTGAGGGTCGTCAGGGCGATCTTCAGGCCCGCGCCCTCCGGGCCGATGCGGTGCGCTGCCGGGACGCGGACCTGGTGGAAGCGGGTGACGCCGTTCTCCAGGCCGCGCAGGCCCATGAAGGCGTTGCGGTTCTCGACGGTGATGCCCTCGGCGGCGGCCTCCACCACGAAGGCCGTGATGCCGCCCTTGTGGCCCTCGGACTTCGGGACGCGCGCCATGACGACCAGGAGGTCGGCGACGACGCCGTTCGTGGTCCACAGCTTCACGCCGTCAAGGACGTACGAGTCGCCGTCCGGCACCGCCATGGTGGCCAGGCGTGCGGGGTCGGAGCCGACGTCCGGCTCGGTCAGGAGGAACGCGCTGATGTCCGTGCGAGCGCAGCGCGGCAGGAACTCGTCCTTCTGTTCCTGGGTGCCGAACTGCTTGAGCGGCTGGGGTACGCCGATCGACTGGTGGGCGGAGAGCAGCGCGCCGATGGACGGGTTCGCGGAGCCGACGAGGGCCAGGGCCTTGTTGTAGTAGACCTGCGTGAGGCCGAGCCCGCCGTACTTGGTGTCGATCTTCATGCCGAGCGCGCCGAGCTCCTTGAGCCCGTTGATCACCTCGTCGGGGATCTTCGCCTCGCGCTCGATGCGGGCCGAGTCGATCTTCGTCTCGCAGAAGTCGCGGAGCTTGGCGAGGAACTCCTCGCCGCGCCGGGCATCCTCGTCGGCGGGCATCGGATGCGGGTGGATCAGGTCGAGCCGGAAGCGGCCGAGGAAGAGTTCCTTGGCGAAACTGGGCTTGCGCCAGTCCTGTTCGCGGGCGGCCTCGGCGACCTGCCGGGCCTCGCGTTCGCTGACGGAGGCCCCGGGAAGGGGTGTGGGTTGTGCGGGCATTGAGGAGCTCACCTCGCCGCGGAGTGGGGCCGATCGGCTCCGATTGACCCGATCTTGACCCGGTCGGTTACTGACTGGTGCTACTCGATCGTATGGATCGTATGTACCCGATTCGTCCCGAGCCCACCAGTCCTCGCGCAGCGTTCGGCCGCACCGGACCGGGCCGCGTCCCGAGCACGAGAACGGCCGGAGCCCCCGCACAGTGGGCTCCGGCCGTCCGGTTCGAGGCTGACGTGCTTACAGGGCGAGGCCCGTCATCACCATGACCCGCTCGTAGGTGTAGTCGTCCATCGCGAAGCGGACGCCCTCGCGGCCCACGCCGGACTGCTTGACGCCGCCGTACGGCATCTGGTCGGCGCGGTAGGAGGGGGCGTCGCCGATGACCACGCCGCCGACCTCCAAGTCGCGGTGGGCGCGGAAGGCGGTCTGCAGGTCGTGCGTGAAGACGCCCGCCTGGAGGCCGTACTTGGAGTCGTTGACGGCGGCGAACGCCTCCGCCTCGCCGTCCACCTTCTTGATCGTGAGGACCGGTCCGAAGACCTCCTCGACGGCGATGGTGGCGTCGGCCGGTACGTCGGCGAGCACGGTCGGCGCGTACGAGGCGCCGTCACGCTTGCCGCCGGCGAGGAGCTGCGCGCCCGCCTGGACGGCCTCGTCGACCCAGGACTCGACGCGCTTGGCGGCGTCCTCGTTGACGAGCGGGCCGACGTCGGTCTTCGGGTCGGACGGGTCGCCGGTGACCTGGGCCTCGATGGCCTTCAGGACGCGCGGCACGAGCCGGTCGTACACGGAGGCGTCGGCGATGACGCGCTGCACCGAGATGCAGGACTGGCCGCCCTGGTAGTTGGAGAACGTCGCGATGCGCGAGGCCGCCCAGTCCAGGTCCTCGTCGGAAGAGAAGTCGGCGAGGACGACGGCGGCGCCGTTTCCGCCGAGCTCCAGGGTGCAGTGCTTGCGCGGCACCGAGTCCAGGATCGCGTAGCCGACCTTCTCGGAGCCGGTGAAGGAGATGACGGGGAGGCGCTCGTCCTGGACGAGGGCGGGCATCTTCTCGTTCGCGACCGGCAGGACCGACCAGGACCCGGCGGGCAGGTCGGTCTCGGCGAGCAGCTCGCCGATGAGGAGACCGGAGAGCGGGGTCGCGGGCGCCGGCTTGAGGATGATCGGCGTGCCGGACGCGATGGCCGGGGCGATCTTGTGGGCGCAGAGGTTCAGCGGGAAGTTGAACGGCGCGATGCCCAGGACGACACCCTTGGGGAAGCGGCGCGTGAAGGCGAGGCGCCCCTGGCCACCGGCGTCGGTGTCGAGGCGCTGGGCCTCGCCGCCGTTGAACCTGCGGGCTTCCTCGGAGGCGAACCGGAAGACGGAGACGGCGCGGCCGACCTCGCCGCGGGCCCACTTGATCGGCTTGCCGTTCTCGGCGGAGATGAGCTGGGCGATCTCTTCCGTCCGCTCGACGAGCCTGCGGCTCACGTGGTCGAGGGCGGCGGCCCGCACGTGCGCCGGGGTCGCGGCGAACTCGTCGCGCACGGCGTACGCGGCGGCTACGGCCTCCTCGACCTGGGCGTCGGTCGGGACGGCCGCCTTGCCGACGATCCGCCCGTCCCAGGGCGAGGTGACGTCGAGAGTGGTCTCACCGGTGGTCTGGCGACCGGCGAGCCAGAAGGCGTGGATGGAAGTCATGTCGATTCCCGGCCCTTCCGCGAAGGTGTGTCTTGGGGGGTACGTTCCCCACCGTAGGGGCGGCGGGGGTGACGGTCGTTTGTCCGACGCGGAGTACTGCCTGCTGGGGGCGCGCCGCTTTGGCAGGGGAGCAATTCCCCCCACGGCCCCTGCGTATCGCCCGATTACTCCGTCCCGCTCGGCTACTCCGTCCCGCTCGACGTCGCCTTCAGCGACAGCCACAGCTCCATCCGGACGTCCGGGTCGTCCAGGGAGCGGCCCAGGATCTCCTCGACCCTGCGCATGCGGTAGCGCAGGGTGTGGCGGTGGACGCCCAGATCGGCCGCCGCCGCGTCCCACTGGCCGTGGCGCGAGAGCCAGGCACGCAGGGAGGCGATCAGGTCGCCGCGGCCGGTGGCGTCGTGTTCGTACAGGGCGCGCAGCAGGCCGTCGGCGAAGGCCCGCACCGCGTCGTCGGCGAGCAGCGGTAGGACCGAGCCCGCGGCGAGGTCCTCGTGTTCGACCATCGCGCGGCCCCGGCGCCGGGCGATGGACAGCGCCTGGTCGGCCTGCTTGTACGCGGTGGCCGCCGCGATCGGGCCCGCGGGCGCGGAGAGGCCGAGGAGGAGAGCCGCCCCGTCGCCCGCACCGCCCTCCGGCGCATCGGAGCGTCCCGCCTCCAGCGTCCGCGCGTACGCCACGCAGGCCGCCGCGCCCGCGCCGCCGTCCACGACGAGCAGCACGAGCCGCTCGCCGTAGGGCACGACCAGGAGCGCCTCGCCCGCGCGGGCCGCCGCCGACTCGACGGCGTCGGTGAGCTGGGCGAAGGGGTCGCCGTCCGCCGGGGCCGACGCGGGCACCTCCGCGACCACCAGGCGGAACGGCGCGTCGAGCAGGCTGCCGTACAACTCCCCCGCCACCGTGCGGGCGTGGTCCGGCTCCCCGGCGAGCAGCATCCTCAGGACGGCGGAGCCGACGCGGGCCTCGGCGGCCTGCAGCGAGCGGTTGCGTTCCGTGGTGAGGGTGAGCAGCGCTATGGCGGAGTGCAGTGCGTAGCGCTCGGCGGTGCCGAGGGTGGACGCCGTGCCGACGGCGAGCGCGGCGCGGGGCCGGCGCCCCGTGCCGATCGAGTGCAGTTCCACCCGGTCCTCGGCGCCCGCGACGACCGCGCTCGCGGGGGCCGCCCGGTCGCGAAGGCGCTCCACGTCGGTGGTGAGTCTGGCGGCCCGGCGGGAGGCCCACTCGGGGGCCGTGGCGACGACGGCGCCGGACGCGTCGTACAGCGCGGCCCAGCCGTCCACCTGTGCGGCGAGCGCGCCGAGCAGCCCTTCGGGGCCGTCGCTCAGCGCCTGCTTGGTCAGTTCGCGCTGGGCGGCGAAGCCTGCCGTCACCGCGCGGTACTGGTCGGCGGCGATGGCCGCGGAGACGGCCTTGCTGATGGCGAGGAAGGGGGTGCGCCGGGGCACCTCCAGGAGCGGAAGCCCTTCGTCCGCGGCTGCCGCGACCAAGGCCTCCGGGATGTCCTTGTAATGCACGCCGACCGCGAACCCGAGCCCGACGACGCCTGCCGCCGCGAGCCGTTTCACGTAGCGGCTCATGGCCTCCGGGTCCTCCGCGTCCAGCTTGAGCGCGGTGATCAGGAGGAGCTCGCCGCCCTCCATGTAGGGCACGGGGTCGGTGAGCTCACTGGCGTGGGCCCAGCGCACGGGCGCGTCCAGATGTTCCTCACCGGCGCGCACGGTGAGCTTGAGCGCGGAGTGGTGGACGAGGGAGGCGAGCGTGGGCGGCATGGGACCTTCAGGTCTGGTCAGCAGGTCAGGGCGGCAGGTTTGGCGGCGGCGGTGAGGCACACGTTCCGGCCGGCCATCGGATCCCGGACGAGATGTGGATCTTTTGGCCGGTACGTATGAACAGCCTGTGCCGATTCTGCCTCACCGTACGGTACGTACGGGACCGAATACCCCGTACGTGCACCTCTACCTGCTCCCCGGCGATTAACCCCTGAGGTCGACCAGCAACGGCGGCGCGTGCTCGCCCCGTACGTCGGTCAGGGAGAGCACGGCGTGGCCCGGGGGCAGGGAGTGGGCCAGTTCGGAGGCGGACCAGCGTTCGCGCTCGACCTTGCGCACGGTGACGGCGTCGGTCGTGACCGCCTTGCCGGTGACGAGCTTGCGCAGCGAGTGCAGGGCGCGCGTCATCGGCTGATCGGCGAAGACGGTGTGCTGGGCCACTTCCTTGGTCTCGATCCACTCGGTGCCCCAGGCTTCGGTGAACCGGCGTCCGTCCCAGGTCGTCACGCCGGAGAAGGCCATCCGGCAGCCGACCGCGGCGTAGAGCGGCCCCTGCAGCGGCTCCGGCACCTCGCCGATCGTGCGCAGGCCGAGCACGACGCCCGCGTTCAGCGACCGCAGGCGCTGGATGGCGCGCACGCTCTCGGGGGTGAGGGTGCGCGCGGCGTCGTCGAGGATCAGGCAGACGAAGTGCGGCCGCCGGGCACGGCCGCGCGCGACGTACGAGAACTGGGCGAGCAGCAGCCTGGCCAGGAGCCTCGACGCCTCCTCGTGCCCGTGCTCCGGGAGGTCCACCCTGACCCGGAGCGGGTGGTGCGCGACGGCGCGCATCGAGAAGGGGTGGCCCTCGCCGCCGGGGTCGAAGAAGTCGGCGAAGGCGGGGCGGTCGAGCAGGGCGAGGCGGTCGGCCAGGGCGGGGCCCGGGTCGTTGGGTGAGCCGGACTGGCGGATTCGGGCGTCCAGTTCGCGGCGCATCGCGGTGTGCTCGTCCGCGGCGAGGCCGGTCTGCAGGGCGGCGAGCGCGGCGGGGTCGCCTTCGAGCAGTTCGCGCAGTGCGGGGACGGAGGGGAAGCGGCCGTGGAGGAGGCGGTAGGGGCCGAGGAGTTGGGCGAGGCTGGTGGCGGCGCGCCGGGTGTCCACGGCGTCGAGGTCACCGACCAGGCCTTCGGCGAGGAAGGCGGCGGCCTCGTCCGGGTCGGCGCAGTCCGCGTACAGGTCGAGGTCGTGCACGGACGCGGGGTCGCCCGGCCTGATCACGACGTCGTACGCGTCGTCGGGACCGAGCGCCGTGCCCGCGGCGCACACGGCGACGACCGCGCACTGCCCGGTCAGGGCGCCGAGGGAGAGCGATTCGGCCACCGGGCGCATGAGTCGTCCGGTCTTGCCGGCGCCGGAGGGGCCCACCGCGAGCAGTGAGGTGCCGAGCACGGCGGGGTCGAGCGCGGCCCCGGCGTCGCGCACGGCGTAGGGGTTGCGCTCGTCCTTCGCGAAGCGGCCGATCCGGACCTGGCCCACGAGCAGGTCGTGGACGGCGCTGCGGGCGGGCAGGTCGCGCTGGCCGGAGGGGTGGGTCCAGGAGGCGGAGCCCTGCCGGGCGACCGTGTCCACGAAGGTGGCGAGCGCGCCCGGGTCGGCGGCGGCGGTGCGCCAGGCGTGGGTCACGCGGGCGCAGTCGACGTCGTTCATGCGTCCGCTGAGCAGCTCGGCGGAGAGCAGGTCGGCGGCCTTGTCGTGTCCTGCCGCGCGCAGCTCGGGCCAGTGGCCGCGTGCGGGGGCCTCGGCGGGGGGCGGCGGGGAGGCGGGCCGGCGCGTCGCCGTGGCTCGGCCGGCGCGGATCGTCTCCCACCATCCGCCGATGCGGGCGAAGGGCCACAGCACCGCGAGGGTGATCAGGACGTACAGGACGTCGGTGAGGACCTGCGACTCGAAGATCTCGTAACCACCCGCGAGGAGCGCGACCAGGGAGAAGACGGGATCGACCACGGGCAGCGGCCGCCAGTCGAGCCCGAGGGCGCTCGGCCAGACGAAGAGCAGGACGCCGACCGCCGCGACGGAGGCGAGCACGGCACGGGAGGGTTGCGGGCGCCGCACCATGAAGTGCCGGATGGCGTCGGGCCAGGCGCCGAGCCGCCCCACCGAGTACAGCACCACGCCGAAGACGATCCCGTCGTAGACGATCCGGGCGTCCCCGGCCTGCCACTGCTTGGGCTGGACGCTGCCCGCCCACCACCAGCCGCTCGGCGTGAACAGCTTCAGCAGGGCCCACTGGTAGGGGATGTTGCCCTGCCGCCACAGCGACCAGAACAGCAGACCGAGCACGGCGGAGATCGTCATGCCGACGATCAGCCGCCGGCTGACGCCCTCGGTCTCGGCCTCGGGCGCGGGAGCCCGATAGGCGTAGCGCCAGACGCCGGGGATCGCCCGGGGACGCGGCGCGGCGAGCCAGTCGGCGACCGACGGGGCGCTGCCGGGGCCGGGCGCCCGCCGGGGCATCGGCGGCGCTGCGGGCACGGAAGGCCCTGCCGGCCGCGGCACCGGTGTGGCGTGCGTACCGCGAGCGTCGTGCGTGCCTTCGGGTTCCATGGCCCTTGCCCCCTGACCTGCCGGTCTGTCGGTTCAGCCGTCAATCTAGTGCCCCTACAGGGGCAGTTCACCGGATACGCGCCCGGGGCCTCGGGGAATGGGGCTTCCGGGACCTGCGCGAACTGGGCGGAAGGCATCAATCCGGCTACCGTCGTCCGATGCCCGATCACAAGGACGCCGACCAGGTCTTGAGCGAGAGGGAACGCGGCCTCCACGCCGAACCCCTCGCCGAACCCCACGACGCACCGCCGCCGTTGCCGCTCCCGTCGCCCGGAGATCGCACCGCCTGGGACTCTCCCGCGACCCGCTGGGCCTGGCGGTGGCACACGGTCAGGACCGGTCTTGCCCTCGTCGCCTGGGTCGCGGTCTGGTTCGCGCTGTACGCCCTCACCCAGACCGTCTTCCCCCTGGCATCCGTGGTGTTCGTCCCGTACACCTTCTACGCCGCGTACCGCCTGCTGATGCTCCTGGCCGGGGCGCTCCCCGACGTGTTCCGGATGCGTCGTACCCTTCGCGGCCACCCCTGGCAGCTGATCGAGAACGCCGAGCACGGGCTTTCCGCTCATCCGGCGGCGGCGAGCGACAAGCCGTGGATCGCGGTCCCGGATCCCACCGCCCCGGGCGACCCGGACGCGCGGCTCCCCCTCCTCCTCTTCGCCCATCCCCGTACCCGCTGGTGGACCCGCCGCATGCGGTCCGGCGCCGGCGCGCAACAGCGGGCGGAGATCGGCGTGCTGTGGCTCTGCGGCGATCCGCGCGCCGACGTCGTCATCGCGGCGCCCCCGTCCGCGGCCGCACGACCGGGCGCGCGCACGGCGCCGCGTCGACTGCTCCATCTCCGGCAGCGCAACGCCCTGATCGCCGACCGACAGCACGGCACCCCCGCGGCCCCGCTCACCGCGGATCCCGTCGTCAGCGACCCCTCGCGTCCGGCACTCTCGCACCCGTCCACGTCCCGCACGATGCGCGGCCGGATGCACCGCCGGGTCCTTCTGTTCGCCGTCGTGTGGCCCGCGCTGCTCGTCACGCAGGTCGCGCTCGTCGTCCGCGATGACCGCGACCTGGTCGGCCTGTTCGTGATCATCGTGCTCCTTCAGCTGACGCTGCTGCCGCTGCACGTCGTCGTACTCGTCAGCACCCGCCGCATGACCGCTCTTCTGGCCACCCACCCGTGGCGCCCCGTCGACTGTGTGATCCGCAGCCGCGGCAGGGCCCAACTGGTGACCGTCGGGGACCAGGTCCTCACCCCGAGCCCTTGGCGCGTGTACCTCGACCAGCACGCCACGCACCTGTGGATCGCCGGCGACCCGCGCGCCCGCTGCATGGCATCAGCCCCCGGCGGCGCCCGCCCCGTGAGCCTCGGGCCCGGCGACTGACCCCACCACTCCCCGCAAGGGACGAAAGCCGCACCGCGCCCCCTCCCCCGCTATGTCCACCACGGACAACCGCCACGCCGAACAACTCCCCCGTGGAGCATGCCCGGCCCCGGGCTTCGCCCCTAACCTGCGAAAGAAAGCAGCACTGAAGCAAGCAGACAAGCACCGAGCGTCCGCCTCGCCCCACCCCCAGGAGCACCCCATGACCGCACTTCCGCAGGAGCGCCGCGTCGTCACCGCCATTCCCGGGCCGAAGTCCCAGGAGCTGCAGGCCCGCCGTACCGCCACGGTCGCCGGTGGCGTGGGTTCCGTGCTGCCTGTCTTCGCTGCGCGCGCGGGTGGCGGCATCATCGAGGACGTCGACGGCAACCGCTTCATCGACTTCGGCTCCGGCATCGCCGTCACGTCCGTCGGCGCCAGCGCCGAGGCCGTCGTACGCCGGGCGACCGCGCAGCTCGCCGACTTCACGCACACCTGTTTCATGGTCACGCCGTACGAGGGCTACGTCGCCGTCGCCGAGCAGCTCGCGGAGCTGACGCCGGGTGACCACGCGAAGAAGTCCGCGCTCTTCAACTCCGGCGCCGAGGCCGTAGAGAACGCCGTCAAGATCGCCCGTGCGCACACCAAGCGCCAGGCCGTCGTCGTCTTCGACCACGGCTACCACGGCCGTACGAACCTCACGATGGCTCTGACCAGCAAGAACATGCCGTACAAAAACGGCTTCGGGCCGTTCGCGCCCGAGGTCTACCGCGTCCCGGTCGCGTACGGCTACCGCTGGCCGACGGGCGAGGAGAACGCCGGTCCCGAGGCCGCCAAGCAGGCCATCGACCAGATCAGCAAGCAGGTCGGCGCGGAGAACGTCGCCGCGATCATCATCGAGCCGGTCCTCGGCGAGGGCGGCTTCATCGAGCCCGCGAAGGGCTTCCTGCCCGCCATCGTGAAGTTCGCCAACGACAACGGCATCGTCTTCGTCGCGGACGAGATCCAGTCCGGCTTCTGCCGCACCGGCCAGTGGTTCGCCTGCGAGGACGAGGGCATCGTCCCGGACCTGATCACGACCGCCAAGGGCATCGCGGGCGGCCTGCCGCTCGCCGCCGTCACGGGCCGCGCCGAGATCATGGACGCCGCACACTCCGGCGGCCTCGGCGGCACCTACGGCGGCAACCCGGTGGCCTGCGCCGGTGCGCTCGGCGCCATCGAGACGATGAAGGAGCTCGACCTCAACGGCAAGGCGAAGGCCATCGAGGCGACGATGAAGGCCCGCCTGAACGCCATCGCGGAGAAGTACGACATCGTCGGCGACGTCCGCGGCCGTGGCGCGATGATCGCCATCGAGCTGGTCAAGGACCGGGCCACCAAGGAGCCGAACCCCGAGGCGACGGCCGCGCTCGCCAAGGCCTGCCACGCGGAGGGCCTGCTCGTCCTCACCTGCGGCACGTACGGCAACGTCCTGCGCTTCCTGCCGCCGCTGGTCATCGGCGACGACCTCCTGAACGAGGGCCTGGACATCATCGAGGCCGCCTTCTCGGGCGTCTGAGGCCTGTAGGGCGCATGACGTCCGACGGAGCCGGGATCACCCCAAAGGGGGAAGATCCCGGCTCCGTATGTATCCGCACATGCCCTGACGTGTGTGTACGGCGCCCGGTGCGGGACTCGTGACCTGGGGTGACCGTCGGGGCATGTGAAGAACGTGTGCGGGACCCATGCCGGGTTGCCGTTCCGCCTGTCGGGCCGCCACCGGCTGACGTACGGTTTCTGCAGATGAGAGAAACACCCCGCCCGCAGGCGACTGTGGGCGACACCGGGACGGAGCCTCCCCAGCCCCGTCTTGGTCGTGCCCTCGCGCACACACCCGGAGTCACTGGCTCCGGAACTCCTCACCGATCGGACGGCCGCCCGCCCCAAACCCCCCGGGGCGTGCGGCACACCGGTCAGGACGGCCGCCTCGGAACTACCCCCCCTGTTCCGGGGCGGCCGTCCACTCTCCTCTTCTGCCTCTGCGCGCTCTTCTTCGCGCTCATCACCTGGCAAGTGATCGCCGACGGCCCCCTCCGCGACGCGGACGAGCGGCTCGGCCCCTGGATCACCGGAAGCCGCCTCCCTGACGGCGCCGCCGAATTCCTCGCCGATCTGGGCGGGGTCGCCGTCGCCGTGCCCTTCCTCGCCGCCGCCATCGCCTACACGGCCTGGCGCGGCCACCGGGCCGGTACGTTCCGCTGGTGGCTCGCCCCGGCCGCCGCCGCCGTGGCCATGGCCGTGCTCCCGGCGCTCGTGATCCCGCTCAAGGAACTCATCGGCCGCACCGGCCCACCCGGCATGGACGGCACCGGCTACTACCCCTCGGGCCACACCGCCACCGCCATGGTCGCCTACGGCGGGGCGGCACTGCTCCTGCTCCCGTACCTACGCGGCACGTACGCACGCCGCGAACTGGTGATCGCCTGCGCCCTGTTGAACTTCGGGGTAGGGCTGGGGCTCGTGCGGCGCGGGTATCACTGGCCGCTGGACGTGGTGGCCAGTTGGTGTCTGTTCGGGATGGTGCTGCTGGGTGTGGCGCTACTCGTGGGGCGGTACGGCCGCCACCCCGACGCCGGTGAGGCGGACCCGGATCAGCCGAAGTAGCCGTGCTCAATCGTCAGCGTGAAGCCGATGATGTCCCCGCTGTCGGGGACGTCCGCGAGCCGCGTGTAGCCGGAGCCGGAGCCGTTGGCGAAGCTACCCTCACTCCTCGGCCCGAGGCGGCAACTGCGCCGCCGCCTCGTGCATCGCGAGTTCCAGCAGCGCCGGGTCCGTCAGCGTGCCCGCTCCATCGGGCGGAATCAGCCAGCGGACACCGCCCGTGGAACGCCCCGGATAGGGGACGACGATCCAGGTCCCGAGGCCCGCGCCGCGCACGCCCGTACCGACCCAGCGGGCGACGGTGCCCGCCGGGACGAAGAAGCCCATGCGGGAGTCGCCGAAGTCCGCGAGCACCGGGCCCGGACGGTCGATGCAGCGGGTCAGTACGTCGAGCGTCGCATAGCCGAGATCGCCGGGCAGGATCAGTACGTCCCAGAGCCTGCCGGCGGGAAGGAGCGCCACCCCGAGGGGATTTCGCTCCCACTCCCAGCGGCAGGCGTCCGGATCCGGCGCCACCGACACGAGCCACTCGACCGCCGGCTTCGCCCCAGGTTCAGTCATGGGGGGACCTCCCTTTCCTGTGCAACAGCTGTGCCTGTCACAGGAGAGAGGGGGTTCGGGCGCGAGCGTTACGCGGCTTCGGAGAACTTAGCTGTCGAAGCCGAGGCCCAGCTTGTCCATCGTCTTCAGCCACAGGTTGCGCCTGCCGCCGTTCTCGTCGGCGCGGGCCAGCGACCACTTGGTCAGGGCCACGCCCGTCCACGCGAACGGCTCGGGCGGGAACGGCAGCGGCTTCGTGCGCACCATCTCCAGGGACGTGCGCTCCGTGCGCTCGCCGGAGAGCAGGTCGAGCATGACGTCGGCGCCGAAGCGGGTGGCCCCGACCCCGAGTCCCGTATAGCCCGCCGCGTACGCGACGCGCCCCGCGTGAGCCGTCCCGAAGAACGCCGAGAAGCGCGAACAGGTGTCGATCGCCCCGCCCCACGCGTGCGTGAACCGGACCCCCTCCAACTGCGGGAAGCAGGTGAAGAAGTGGCCCGCCAGCTTCGCGTACGTCTCCGGGCGGTGGTCGTGCTCGGCGCGCAGCTTGCCGCCGAACGGATAGATCGCGTCGTAACCGCCCCACAGGATGCGGTTGTCGGCGGAGAGCCGGAAGTAGTGGAACTGGTTGGCGCTGTCACCCAGGCCCTGGCGGTTCTGCCAGCCGATGGCCGCCAGCTGGTCCTCGGTCAGCGGCTCCGTCATCAGCGCGTAGTCGTAGACCGGGACCGTGTAGGAGCGGATGCGCTTGACCAGCGACGGGAAGATGTTTGTGGCGAGCGCGACCTGCCGGGCGCGGATGCGGCCGTACGGGGTGCGTACGCGCATCCCGGCGCCGGACGAGGCGAGTTGGAGCGCGGGCGTGTGCTCGTAGACGCGTACGCCCTTCTCCATGCAGGCGCGCTTGAGTCCCCAGGCGAGCTTCGCCGGGTGGAGCAGGGCGACGCCCTCGCGGTCCCAGAGGCCGCCGAGGAAGGTCGGCGAGTCGACGTGGGCGCGCAGGGCGTCCGCGTCGAGCAGCTCGGAGCCGCCCGCGAGGCCGTGCTCCGCCATCTCCTCGTACACCTCGCGCAGTTCGGTGAGCTGGTGCGGCTGCGTGGCCACGTCGATCTCGCCGGTGCGCTCGAAGTCGCAGTCGATGGAGTAGCGCTTGACGGCCGCCTCGATCTCGTCGAGGTTGCGGGCGCCGAGTTCCTCCAGCTTCGCCATCTCGCCGGGCCAGCGGGACAGGCCGTTGGCGATGCCGTGCGTGAGGGACGCGGCGCAGAAGCCGCCGTTGCGGCCGGAGGCGGCCCAGCCCGCCTCCCGGCCCTCGACCAGGACGACGTCGCGGTCCGGGTCGCGTTCCTTGGCGATCAGCGCGGTCCACAGGCCGCTGTAGCCGCCGCCGACGACGAGCAGGTCGCACTGCTCGTCACCGGTGAGGGCGGGCTCGGCGCGCGGCTTGCCGGGATCGTCCAGCCAGTACGAGACCGGCTGGGCGTCCGAGAGTGACGTGGTCCAACGGGTCATGGCGCTTGGGGCCATGATTTCCAACTCCTTCAGAACGCGTGCGGCTTTATGCCGACTGCTTGTTGCGGCGCTTTGAGACGATCATTCCGCCGAGCACCAGGAGAACGGCGACCAGGAACATCGCCGTGCCGATGACATTGATCTGTACGGGCGTACCGCGCTGTGCCGATCCCCAGACGAACATCGGGAACGTCACCGTCGAGCCCGCGTTGAAATTCGTGATGATGAAGTCGTCGAAGGAGAGCGCGAAGGCGAGCAGCGCGCCGGCCGCGATGCCCGGTGCGGCGATCGGCAGCGTGACGCGGACGAAGGTCTGCACGGGGCCAGCGTAGAGGTCCTGTGCGGCCTGCTCGAGGCGCGGGTCCATGGACATCACGCGCGCCTTGACGGCGGTCACCACGAAGCTGAGGCAGAACATGATGTGGGCGATGAGAATCGTCCAGAAACCCAGCTGGGCCCCCATGTTGAGGAAGAGCGTGAGCAGCGACGCGGCCATCACGACCTCGGGCATCGCCATCGGCAGGAAGATCAGCGAGCTGACCGCGCCGCGCGCCCGGAAGCGGTAGCGGACGAGCGCGAACGCGATCATCGTGCCGAGCAGGGTCGCGCCGATCGTCGCCCAGAACGCGATCTGCAGGCTCAGCGAGAGCGAGCCGCACATGTCGGCGACACCGCAGGGGTCCTTCCACGCGTCGAGCGAGAATTCCTGCCAGGCGTAATTGAAGCGCCCCTTCGGCTTGTTGAAGGAGAACACCGTCACGACGACGTTCGGGAGCAGCAGATACGCGAGTGTCAGCAGACCCGCGATGACGACGAATTTGCCGCGGAGCCAGCGGAAGAAGGCAGCCATCAGACGAGATCCTCCGTCCCGGACTTGCGGATGTAGAAGGTGACCATGACGAGGATCGCGGCCATCAGGATGAAGGAAAGGGCAGCGGCGGTCGGGTAGTCCAGGATGCGCAGGAACTGCGTCTGGATGACGTTGCCGACCATGCGGGTGTCGGTGGAGCCGAGCAGATCCGCGTTGACGTAGTCGCCCGCCGCGGGGATGAACGTGAGCAGCGTGCCGGAGACGACGCCCGGCATGGAGAGCGGGAAGGTCACCTTGCGGAAGGTCGTGGACGGCTTCGCGTAGAGATCACCCGCGGCCTCGTGCAGCCGGCCGTCGATACGCTCCAGGGAGGTGTAGAGCGGCAGGATCATGAACGGCAGGAAGTTGTACGTGAGTCCGCAGATCACCGCGAGCGGTGTGGCCAGGACCCGGTCGCCTTCCGTGACGCCGAGCCAGCTGGTGACGTCCAGGACGTGCAGCGTGTTGAGGGCGCCCACGAGGGGGCCGCCGTCCGCGAGGATCGTCTTCCACGCCAGCGTACGGATGAGGAAGCTGGTGAAGAACGGCGCGATGACCAGGACCAGGATGAGGTTGCGCCAGCGGCCCGCGCGGAACGCGATCAGATACGCGAGCGGGTAGCCGAGCAGCAGGCACAGGATCGTGGCGGAGCCCGCGTACATCACCGAGCGCAGGAACTGCGGCCAGTAGTCGGTCAGCGCGTCCCAGTAGGTGGCGAAGTGCCAGGTGACCTTGAAGCCGTCTTCGAGGGAGCCCGTCTGGACGGATGTCGACGCCTGGTAGACGAGTGGAAGCGCGAAGAAGACGATCAGCCAGAGGATGCCGGGGAGCAGCAGCCAGTAGGGGACGAGGCGGCCCCGCTTGCGGATCTTGCGCGGCGCCGCTTCCGGCTCTTTCGCCGGTGGCGCGTCAGTGAGGGTGGTCGTCATGCGGAGGCGTCCTCCTCGACCTTCTCGACGCCCGCCTCGATGTCCTGGGCGGGGTCCAGGCCGAAGGTGTGCGCGGGGTTCCAGTGCAGGACGACGTCGACGCCGGGGACCAGGCGGGTGTCGCGCTCGATGTTCTGGGCGTAGACCTCGAACTCGTCGCAGATCGGGCTGCGGACGACGTACTGCGTCGAGACGCCGATGAAGCTGCTGTCGGCGATGCGGCCCGTGATGCGGTTGCGGCCCGCCGGGATCTCCCCCGCGTCGTCGGCGTGCGTGAGGGAGATCTTCTCGGGGCGTACGCCGAGGATGACCTTGCCGCCGGTGGCGGTGGGCGCCGTACATCGCGCGGCGGGCAGCGTGAGCTTGCCGTCGCCGGCCTTGAGGGTGAGGTCGTCGCCGCTGCGGCCCGCGATCTCGGCCTCTATGAAGTTGGACGTGCCGAGGAAGTTGGCGACGAAGGTGGTGCGGGGGTTCTCGTAGAGATCCGCGGGGGCACCGAGCTGTTCGACCTGGCCCGCGTTCATCACGGCGACCTGGTCGGCCATCGTCATGGCCTCCTCCTGGTCGTGCGTGACGTGGATGAAGGTGATGCCCACCTCGGTCTGGATGCGCTTGAGTTCGAGCTGCATCTGGCGGCGCAGCTTGAGGTCGAGGGCGCCGAGCGGCTCGTCGAGGAGGAGCACCTTGGGGTGGTTGATCAGGGCGCGGGCCACGGCGACGCGCTGCTGCTGGCCGCCGGAGAGCTGGTGCGGCTTCTTGCGGGCCTGCTCGCCGAGCTGGACGAGGTCGAGCATGTCGCCGACCTTGCCCTTCACGGACTTGATGCCGCGGCGGCGCAGGCCAAAGGCGACGTTCTCGAAGATGTCGAGGTGCGGGAAGAGCGCGTACGACTGGAAGACCGTGTTGACGGGCCGCTTGTACGGCGGCAGCGCCGTGACGTCCTGCTCGCCCAGGTGCACGGTGCCCGTGCTGGGCTCCTCAAGGCCCGCGATCATGCGGAGCGTCGTGGTCTTGCCACAGCCGGACGCGCCGAGCAGCGCGAAGAAGGAGCCCTGCGGCACGGTCAGGTCAAGGGGACGGACGGCCTTGAAGGAGCCGTACGTCTTGCTGATCCCGGTGAGGCGGACGTCGCCGCCGTGTTCTTTAGCAGAGGTCATGGTGGGGTCCAGGGAAGTCGAGGGGAGGGACGGAGGCGCCCCTTCAGGGGCGCGGGGCGGTGACATGTGCGGCTCCGCCGCGTGGGCGCGATCAGCCACGCACGGCCCGCGGGTTCAAACGGCCGCAGTCCAGCGCAGCGCTACGCACCGGTGAGCTTGGCGAACTTCTCCTCGTACGCCGACTCTTCCTTCGGCGTCAGCGAGCGGAACCCGTGCGACTTCGCGGCCATCTCCTTGTCCGGGAGGATCAGCGGGTTGTTCGCGGCGTCCTTGTCGAGCTTCGCGAGCTCGGGGCGCACACCGTCCACGGGGCAGACGTAGTTGATGTACGCGGCGAGACGCGCGGCGGGCTCGGGCTCGTAGTAGTAGTCGATGAGCCGCTCGGCGTTGCTCTTGTGGCGTGCCTTGTTCGGGACGAGCAGGTTGTCCGTCGACGTGATGTAGCCCTGATCGGGGATGTGGAAGTCGATGTCGGGGTTGTCGGCCTTCAGCTGGACGATGTCGCCGGCCCAGGCCAGACACGCGGCGAGGTCGCCCTTGTCGAGGTCCGAGGTGTAGTCGTTGCCCGTGAAGCGGCGGATCTGCTTCTTGTCGACGGCCTTCTGGAGACGGGCGATGGCGGCGTCGAAGTCGTCGTCGGTGAACTTCGCCGGGTCCTTGCCCATGTCGATGAGCGTCATGCCGACGCTGTCGCGCATCTCGGAGAGGAAGCCGACGCGCCCCTTGAGCTTGGGGTTGTCCAGGAGCTGCGACACCGAGGTGATCTCTTCGCCGTCGGTCGCCTTCTTGTTGTACGCGATGACGGTGGAGATGCCGGTCCAGGGATACGAGTAGGACCGCCCCGGGTCCCAGTCCGGGTTGCGGAACTGGGCGGACAGGTTGGTGTACGCGTGCGGCAGGTTGGCGGGGTCCAGTTTCTGGACCCACCCGAAGCGGATGAGCCGGGCGGCGAGCCAGTCGGTGACGCAGATGAGGTCGCGGCCGGTGTCCTGGCCCGCCGCGAGCTGCGGCTTGATCTTCCCGAAGAACTCGACGTTGTCGTTGATGTCCTCGGTGTACTTGACCTTGATCCCGGTGCGCTTGGTGAACGCGTCCAGGGTGGGGCGGCGCTCGTCGTCGTCGACGTCCATGTACTCGGTCCAGTTGGAGAAGGTGACGCGCTTCTCCTTGTCCGAGTGGTCCTCCGACGAGACGTCGCCCTGGCCCTTGCTCGCGGCCGGGATGCCGCAGGCACTGAGTGCCCCCAGGCCGCCGATGGCGAGGGCGCCGCTCGAGGAGGCCCGCAGCAGGGAACGGCGGGTGAGGGAGGCCCTGCCGTTCCTGAGGCTGCGGTGCATGGCGGCCCGTTGGGCCGGGGAGAGGGGGTCGGGCTCGTACTGCTCCATGCGCTTGGTTGCCCTTTCGGGAGGATGGGGCCGCTGGTCGGGCGGCCTATCGGCTATCGGTCCCCGAAAATCGTGCGGTGCCAGTCCTTGCGGACGACCGCGGTGTTGTCGAACATCACGTGCTTGATCTGCGTGTACTCCTCGAAGGAGTACGCGGACATGTCCTTGCCGTAGCCGGATGCCTTGTATCCGCCGTGCGGCATCTCGCTCAGGATCGGGATGTGGTCGTTGACCCACACACAGCCCGCCTTGATCTCGCGGGTCGCGCGGTTGGCGCGGAACACGTCACGGCTCCAGGCGGAGGCGGCGAGTCCGTAGGGGGTGTCGTTGGCGAGCCTGATCCCTTCGTCGTCGGAGTCGAACGGCAGCACCACGAGAACAGGCCCGAAGATCTCGGACTGCACGATCTCGCTGTCCTGGGCGGCGTCGGCGATGAGCGTGGGCCGGTAGAACGCCCCGGGGTGATCGAGCGCCTCGCCGCCGGTGACCACGCGCGCGTAGGAGCGTGCCCGGTCGACGAAGCCGGCGACGCGGTCGCGGTGGACGTGCGAGATGAGCGGCCCGAGGTCGGTGTCGTCGGCGAAGGGGGCACCGAGGCGCACGCTCTCCATGAGCTCGGCGACGCCCTCCACGAAGGCGTCGTACAGCGGACGTTGCACGTACGCGCGCGTGGCGGCCGTGCAGTCCTGCCCGGTGTTGATGAGCGCGCCCGCGACCGCGCCGTGCACGGCGGCGTCGAGGTCGGCGTCGTCGAAGACCACGAAGGGGGCCTTGCCGCCGAGCTCCAGGTGCAGCCGCTTCACGGTGGAGGTGGCGATCTCGGCGACGCGCTTGCCGACGCCGGTGGACCCGGTGAAGGAGGTCATGGCGACGTCGGGATGCCCGACGAGCCGCTCTCCGGCGTCCCGACCGGCCCCGCTGACGATGTTGACGACACCGTCCGGGATGCCTGCCTCGGTGGCGGCCTGCGCGAAGAGGAGCGAGGTGAAGGGGGTGAGCTCGGCGGGCTTGAGGACGATCGTGTTGCCCGCCGCGATGGCCGGAAGGACCTTCCAGGCGGCCATCTGGAGGGGGTAGTTCCAGGGCGCGATGGACCCCACGACGCCGATGGGCTCACGGCGTACGTACGAGGTGTGGTCGCCGGAGTACTCACCGGCCGACTGGCCCTGGAGGTGCCGGGCCGCGCCCGCGAAGAAGGCGGCGTTGTCGACCGTGCCCGGTACGTCGAATTCCCGGCTGAGCTTGATGGGCTTGCCGCACTGGAGCGACTCGGCCTGCGCGAACTCCTCGGCGCGCTCGGCCAGTACGCCCGCGAAGCGGTGCATGGCGTCGGAGCGCTCGCCGGGGGTCGCGCCTGCCCACTCGGGGAAGGCCTGCGCGGCCGCGGCGACGGCGGCGTCGACGTCCTTCTCGCCCGCGAGTTCGTACCGGTGGATCTCGGTTCCGGTGGCCGGGTCGACGACGGCGTGGGAGCGCCCTGAGGTGCCCTTGGTCAGCCGTCCCGCGATGTATTGCGCGCCCTCCGCGAAGTGGTCCTGCGCCTGGAAGTTGTGCATGACGCTCTCCTCCGCCGTCGTCCCCGTCCCAGGGGGTCGGCGTAGCTCCAGATCGATTTGAGTGCCGATCCTGACAGAGCAGTGGTACTCCAACAAGTGATTCCGTTGTTGCCTTTTGGTTACGCGACGGAATCTGTCGACCAGGTGTCGAGTCGTCCTGGAAAACCCAGGACGGAATGTCAGTGGTGCGTGCCAGACTCGCGTGTATGGCGAAGATCGATTCGGTGGACACGCTGGTCGCGGCGGTGCGGGCGGGCGAGAGCGTGAAGTATCTGCACTTCTGGGGCCACCGGCCGCGGCGGGACGGGACGCTCGGTTCGAGCTGCCTGAGCCAGTGGTGGCCGTCGCCGTTCACCGTGGACGGCGTGGAGTACGGGACGGCCGAGCACTGGATGATGGCCGGCAAGGCCCGCCTGTTCTCCGACGCGGACGCCGAGGCGGCGGCCCTTGCCGCGCGTACGCCCGCCGAGGCGAAGAAAGCGGGGCGGCTTGTGCGGGGCTTCGACGAGGCGCTCTGGGAGCGCGAGCGGTTCGGCATCGTGGTCGAGGGCAGCGTGCACAAGTTCGCGTCCACGCCCGCGCTCTCGTCCTACCTGCTGGGCACGGGATCACGGGTCCTTGTGGAGGCGAGCCCGCTGGACCGTATCTGGGGCATAGGTCTGGCGGCCGACGACGAGCGGGCGCAGGACCCGGAGAAGTGGCGCGGCCCGAACCTGCTGGGCTTCGCGCTGATGGAGGCCAGGGAGCGGTTGAGGTAGGGGTGCGGTGGTTCAGGTCCTGACGGGCGCGGACGCCGAGTAGCTGTCGCCCTCCGGACCTGCTCCGTCTTCCTCGAACACGTCGTCCGGCACCACGATCAGCACGACCAGCAGGGCCACGCCCAGCACGATGCCCGCCGCCCCGCAGATGATCCCGGCCAGCGCCTGTCCGGGGTTCGTCGCCTCGCCGCGTCGCGCCCTGCCGCGCCCGATCGCCCCGAAGATGATCGCCAGGATGCCGAGCACGATCGCCAGGGGCCACAGGCAGAAGACGGCCGCCGAGACGATCCCGAGGACCAGCGCGGCCACGCCCATCCCGTTGGAGGGCGCCATCGGCATCGCGGGCCAGCCGTAGCCGGGAGGGCCCTGCCCCTGGTGGCCCGGGTAGCCGGGGTATCCGGGGTAGCCCTGCGGCCCCTGCCCGGGAGCCCCGCCGGGAACCCCGGGGTAGCCGTAGGGCAGCTGCCCCGGACCCTCGGGCCCGATCGGAGGCGGCGGCACCGGCTCACCCTGGCCGGCCGCGGCGGAAGGTGCGGCGGGAGGCGCGGCCGGCGCGGCCCACGGGTCCCGTTTCTCCAGCGGCACCCGCCCCGCGTCATCCTCCGGCGGCGCCCAGGGATCCCGCCCCTCGGACCCACCCGGCCCTGCCGATCCCTCGGACATCCCGCGTCACCTCTTTCGTACGTTCCGTCATGCTACGGCCACCGCCTGGGCCGCGGGCCCGCCCTCTACGATGATCCCCGACCCACCGATCAGCCGATCAATTCCGTTCCTGGGGAGGAAACCGTGACCGATCCGCGCAGCAGCACCCGTAAGCCACGCGACCCGCATGCCTTCATCGCCGGACTGCCCAAGGCAGAACTGCACGTGCACCACGTCGGCTCGGCATCTCCCCGCATCGTCTCGGCCCTCTCCGCCCGGCACCCCGACTCCAAGGTGCCCACGGACGTCGAGGCGCTCGCCGACTTCTTCACGTTCACGGACTTCGCGCACTTCGTCCAGGTGTATCTGTCGGTCGTGGACCTCGTCCGCACCCCGGACGACGTACGCCTGCTCACGTACGAGATCGCCCGCGACATGGCCCGGCAGAACATCCGCTACGCCGAGCTGACCGTCACCCCCTACAGCTCCGTGCGGCGCGGCATCGACGACCGCGCCTTCATGGACGCCATAGAGGACGCCCGCAAGTCGGCCGAGGCGGACCTCGGCGTCGCCCTGCGCTGGTGCTTCGACATCCCCGGCGAGGCAGGTCTGGAATCCGCCGAGGAGACGGTCAGGCTCGCGACCACCGACAAGCTGCGCCCTGAGGGCCTGGTCTCCTTCGGACTCGGCGGCCCCGAGATCGGCGTGCCGCGCCCGCAGTTCAAGCCGTACTTCGACCGTGCCATCGCCGCCGGCCTGCACTCCGTGCCGCACGCGGGCGAGACCACCGGGCCCGGCACCATCTGGGACGCCCTCACCGACCTGCGTGCCGAGCGCATCGGCCACGGCACCAGCGCCGCCCAGGACCCGAAGCTCCTCGCGCACCTGGCCGAGCACCGCATCCCGCTCGAGGTCTGCCCCACGTCGAACATCGCGACGCGCGCCGTCGCCACCCTCGACGAGCACCCGATCAAGCAGTTCGTCGCCGCCGGGGTCCCGGTCACCATCAACTCCGACGACCCGCCGATGTTCAGCACCGACCTCAACAACGAGTACGCGATCGCCGCCCGCCTCCTCGACCTCGACGAGCGGGGCATCGCGGACCTCGCGAAGAACGCCGTCGAGGCGTCGTTCCTCGACCCGGCGGGCAAGGCGAAGCTCGCCGAGGAGATCGACACGTACACGCGGACCTGGCTCGCCCCCTAGCGCGGCAGCACAATGGGCCCATGCGCACCGTGACAGCCGTGGCCCACCGAGGCGATCCCTACCGCGTCCGCGAGAACACCCTCCCGTCCCTGCGCTCCGCGCTCGACCGGGGCGCGGACGCGGTGGAGATCGACGTCCGTCTCAGCCGTGACGGCGTACCCGTCCTGCTGCACGACGCGACCCTCAAACGCCTGTGGGAACTGGACCGGCCCTTGTCCGTGCTCTCCGCGGACGAGGTGCGCGGCCTCACGGAGGACGGCGTACCCACCCTGGAGGACGCCGTGGCGGCGACCGAAGGCCACAGGCTCATGGTGGATCTGCCCGACG
Organism: Streptomyces sp. NPDC051214; assembly: GCF_040682375.1. Taxonomy (NCBI): domain Bacteria; kingdom Bacillati; phylum Actinomycetota; class Actinomycetes; order Kitasatosporales; family Streptomycetaceae; genus Streptomyces; species Streptomyces sp. NPDC051214. The sequence continues at coordinate 238,017 of NZ_JBFBAT010000011.1, read as the reverse complement.
CCACACCGGAGTCCGTGCGCGCGGTCGTCGGGGCCGTCGCCGACTGCGGGGCGTCGGAGCGCGTGTACTACTGCGCGGGCGCCCGGACGATGCTGGCGGTGCGCGCGGCGGATCCCGCCGCCGAGATCGCCCTGACCTGGACGAGCCTGGCCCCGCCGCGCCACGCCGTGCTCGAGGCGATCAAGCCGCGCTGGCTCAACTACCGCTTCTCGCTGCTCGACCGCGAGCTGGTCACACAGGTGCAGCGGCAGGGGATGCTCGTCTCGGCCTGGACACCGGACACGCGGCGTTCCATGCGCCGGCTCATCGACATCGGCGTCGACGCGATCACGACCAACCGCGTCGACACGCTGCACGCCCTGCGCGCTCGGGACATGCGGCCCGACGGGCGGCCCGACGGGCGGCCCGACGGCGCGCTCTCGTGGCCGAACGGTTTCCTCAACTAGCTTGTGGTGCATGGGGAACAGCGACGACGACAAGCGGGAAGAGCCGCTCTTCGTGTACGAGCGCGACGAACGGGGCTATCGCGGCCATCGCCTCAATCCACGGCACCCCGTGGGCCGCATGCTGACCATCGCGCTCCTGGTCGGCGTCGTCCTCGTCATTCTGCTCATGGCGAAGTGACGGCGCCAGGTACGGGGAGGGGGACGGGGAGGGGGACGGCCTCGGCCCGCGGGGCGCCCGCGGCGTAAGCGAGCGGTGGCGCGATGGCCTGCGCGTCCGCCCCCTCCCCCACCGCGCAGGAGCGCGCCGACCGCCGTCCCGCCGCCGACGCCCCCTAGGGGAAGCCCCGCCAACTCCCCCGATCTACGCGGGCCTTGACCCCTCGGGATTCCAAGGGGCCTCGCCCCTCCCCAGTGAGGATCCGGCCCGCCCGCAGGCTCACCAGGATGGACGGCACACCTTCCGCACCGCAGCCCTCCTGGAGTCGCACCGTGCAGTTCCGCGCTCGTACCGCTCTCGCCGCCGCCCTGGTCATCGGCCTCACCGGCGCCGCGACCGCCCCCGCCCTGGCGCAGGCGCACACCCCGCCCGCGGCGGTCGCCTCGCAAGGCCCCGAGCCGGACGGCAAGGCCCTGCGTGCCGCGATCAAGGGCCTCCCGAACGCGGACGCGACCGCAGCCCTGGTCCGCGTCGGCGGCACGGACGGGGCCTGGCGGGGAAGTTCCGGCGTACATGACCTGGTCACGGAGAGAAAGGCCGACCCGCACGGACGCTTCCGCGCCGGATCGACGACCAAGATCGTGACGGCCGCCGTGGCGCTGCAGCTGGTCGCCGACGGCGAACTGGACCTCGACAAGCCGGTGCAGCACTACATGCCGGAGCTGTTCCCGAAGCAGCAGGACCCGAAGAAGAGGTTCAAGCCCCTCCCCGTACGCAGCCTCCTCAACTACACCAGCGGCCTGCAGTCGGGCGACGGCTTCGACGACGAGTACGCCCACCGCTTCGACACGCTGGACTACCGGAAGGTCGTCGCGTCGGCCATCTCCAAGGGGCCCCAGCACGACCCCGGCGACGAGCAGCACTACCGCAACATCGGCTACACCGTGCTCGGCATGCTCATCGAGCGGGTCACCGGGGACTCGTACGCCGATCAGGCCGCGCAGCGGATCTTCAGGCCGCTGCACCTGCGCGACACCTACTTCCCCGGGACCGACCTCCGCATCCGCGGTCCGCACAACCGCGGCTACCAGAGCGTGCAGCAGCCGGACGGCACCACGCGGCTCGTCGACATCACCGAGTGGAACCAGTACGACCGCTTCGCGGCGGGCGACATGATCTCCTCCACCGCCGATCTCGAGGTCTTCACACAGGCGCTGTTCGGCGGAAAGGTGCTGCCCGAGCCTCAGTTGAAGGAGATGCTCACTCTGCCGGAGCTGACGCCGGGCGTCCCCAAGGCCATGTTCGGCGCGGGTCTCCAGCGGATGGAACTGGACGACGACACGGTGGTCTGGCTCAAGACCGGTTCCCGCTACGGCTACCAGAACATGATCGCCTCCACCGAGAGCGGCTCACGGACCCTCGTCTATTCGGTGAACGCGACCGACGCCAAGGGGAAGGACATGAACCCGGTCGCCGAGCGGATCGCCCTGACGGCCATGAAGCGGGGCTGAGCTGGGGCCGCGAAACCTCCGCGTCTACGCCGCTACGCGACGCCCGTCATGCTCGCGAACACCGTCACGTTGTTGGGGTAGTAGTTGCGGTCCGCGTCGAACTCTCCGCCGCAGGTGATCAGGCGCAGGCCCGCGTGGTCGATGTTCTTGTAGACCTCCAGGGTGGGGAACTCCTTCTTCGGGTACTCCTCGACACGGTCCACCGCGAAGGTGGCGGTCTTGCCGTCCTCGCGTGTGACCTCGATTTCGTCCCCGGCCTTCATCGACTTCAGCTTCTTGAAGACGGCGTCCGCGCCGTTCCAGGTCACGTGGCCCGCGATCACCGCGGGGCCCTTGGAGCCGGGGGTGGGGCCCGGTTCGTACCAGCCCGCCAGATCGGGGTCCTTCGGCGTCGTCATCGCCCCGCCCCCGCCCTGCCCGAGCGTCTCCAGCGCGCTGGAAACTCCCAGGGAGGGGATGGCGACGCGCTGCGGAACGGACCGGCTCAGGGCCTCAGGGGCACCCTTGTCCTGTCCGGCGGGCGGCGTGGTTCCGTCACCCGCGCCGTCACCCGTCGCGCTCTGGCGGGGAGGGGCGGGCGCGGCGGCGGTGCCGTCGGGGCCCGCGCACGCGGTGAGCACCAGAGCCGCCGCGACGGCGGCGATCGCGGCCGCGGAGGCACGCCGGAGCACGGTCCACGCCCGCCAGGCCGAGCGGCTCACGCGGCGTCCCCGGTCTTCGCGACGGCGGCGGGGGCCGGGCGCCGCCGGGCGAGAACCAGCGTCCCCGCGGCTGCCACCACCGCGGCCCCGGCAGCACCGGTCACGACACCGGTGGACGTACGGTCCTCCACGCCCTCCACGCCCCCTCCGGTCTCGACCCCGCCGATGGGAACGGACCCGACGGCCGCGCCCTTGACCACCCCGCAGTTGGTCGGAGCGGTGGCCTCCTGGGGAAGCTTCGGGTCGAGTTCGCTCTTGCCGGCGCCCTCGAAGTCGTACTTGCCGTTGTCGTTGGGGTCGATGCCGTGCTGCACGATGTGCAGGTCCTTGATGTGCTCGACGACGTCCTGCCCCACGGTGATGGTGCGCTTGTAGGAGACCTTGCCCTGCGCGTCGGCGACCGGCATCCGGTCCACGGCGAGGCCGCTGGCCGCGTCGGTGGCGCCGGACTCGGTCAGCGAGATGTTGATGTCGCCGTAGTGGACGGTGGCCTCGGTGTTGTTGAGGACGCCGTCGCCGTTGGTGTCGTCACCGTCGTCCGGGCACTGGAAGTCGTGCCCGTCGGTGGAACCGTGCAGGTGCTGCGCCGACGGCTGCCCCGGCACCAGGCCCTCGGACTTGATCCACACGGTCAACGCGTTGCCGCGCAGGCTCAGGAGGGCCGTTCCCGTGGAGCCGGAGTCGTTCAGCGGGGCCAGGTCGATCTGATAGGCCGGAGGGTCCGCCGCGAACACCGGGGACGAGACGACCACGGTGAGGAGGGCGGCGGGCAGAGCGGCGAGCCCCACGAGAAGGCCGGTTCGCTTGATCATCAAGTTCGTCCTTTTCCGCGGCACCCGGACGGGAGGGCCGCACGAGCCATGCAGTTACCTATGAAACGGAACGAGACTCGTGGGTGTTCAAATGCAATGTGAGAGTTCAGATCCCATGGGACGGAGTCGTGGCCATGGCGGCCGAGTGGAACTGGGAGAGCGGCGAAGGCCTGCTGGGCCTCGACGACCCCGCCGAGTGGGACGCGGCGTACGCCCGCGGCGAGCGCAGCCTTGGCACGGCAGCCATCGGCCTTGCCTTCAACTGCACGCTGCGGGAGGCGTCCCCGCGCATCGTCAAGGCGATGCGCTTGCCGGACCACGGTCAGCGGGGGTTCGCGTACACCGCGGCGGGCACCGCGGCCCGCCTCAACAACGCACTCACCCCGGAGCTGTACGCCGCCCTGCGGGCGGAGGGTCATCGTGGCTTGGCCGAGAACGCGGTGGACGACACACTGACGTTCGTGCCGTTCCGGGAGCTGCCGCCCTGGTTCAAGTGGCGCAAGGTCGCGTCGAAGGTGCGGGACAAGCTGGGGACCTGGCGGCTGAACGCCACGTACGCGGCGGAGGACATCCGCACGGCAGTGCGCCGACGCCGCTCCTGAGCGAGAGCCCCGCGCATGAGCGCGTGACCCACTACAGCCCCACTACAACCCCGCTATCGCGTTCCACCGCTTCGCGAACTCCGTGCGCTCCTTCGACGTGATGTCCCGCGCGATCTTCAGCCGCCCCCGCATCGCGTCGTCCGGGAAGATCAACGGGTCCTCGGCGAGGGCCGCCAGCTCCTTGTCCTTGGACGAGGCGAGGACGTCACGCGCCGCGGGCACCGGGCAGACGTAGTTGACCCAGGCGGCGAGCTCCGCGGCCACCTCGGGGTCGTAGTAGTAGTCGATGAGCCGTTCCGCGTTCTGCTTGTGGCGGGCCAGGTTCGGGATCATCAGGGATTCCGCCCAGAGTTCCGCGCCCTCCTCGGGGACGACGAACTCGATGTCCGGGTCGTCCGCCTGGAGCTGGATGACGTCGCCGCTGTAGGCCTGGCACGCCAGGACGTCGCCACTCGACAAGTCCTTGATGTAGTCGTTGCCGGTGAAGCGCCGTATGTGCTTCGAGGCCACCAGCTTCTCCACCCGGTCGCACATGCGGTGGAAGTCGTCCGCCCGCCACTTCTCGATGTCGACCCCGTCGCCCTGCATCAGCAGCGCGAACGCCTCGTCGAGACCGGAGAGCAGCGTGACCTTGCCCTTGAGGTCGTCGGCCCAGAGGTCGGACACGTGCTTGATCTCCCGGCCCAGCCTGCGCTTGTTGTACGCGATGCCGGTGATGCCCGACTGCCAGGGCACGGTGTGCTTGCGCCCCGGGTCGAAGTGCGGCGAACGCAGCAGCGGGTCCAGGTACTTGGTGACGTTGGGCTGTCGCGCGCGGTCCATCTCCTGGACCCAGCCGAGCCGTACGAAGCGCGCGCACATCCAGTCGCTGATGACGATGAGGTCGCGGCCGGTCTCCTGGTGGTTCATCAGGGACGGGCTGATCTTGCCGAAGAACTCGTCGTTGTCGTTGATCTCCTCCGTGTAGCGGACGTCGATGCCGGTCCGCTTCTCGAAGGCGTCGAGCGAGGGCCGCTTCGTCGCGTCATCGTCGTCGGTGTCGATGTAGAGCGGCCAGTTGGCGAAGGTCAGCGTCTTGTCCCGCCGCGAGCGGTCCCCCGCTCCACGATCACCGGGAGCGATGTAGGCGGCGGGCACGCCGCAGCCCGCGAGCGTGCTGACGGCCGCCCCGCCGCCGAGAGCACGCAGTAGGGACCGGCGGGAGACTGAGGAGGCACTGGGATTCGCTCGCACCTCGGCAGCATGCTCCTGCGTGTCACGTACAGGCAATGGACGCTGCGTCGAGCCGAGCGGCCCGGAACCGACACCCTGTCGATCGGAGACCGGCCCGCGTCACACCTGCCGATCGGGCGCCGGCCCGCCTCACGCCGGCGCCAGCCACCCCGCCAGACCCCCCGCGGTGATCCGCTCCAGCGGCGCGGCGTCGACCGGCCCCGGGTAGAGGCGGTACGCGGTGCCGGACGCGACCCCCGACGCCCCCTCCAACTCCCCGTACAGGAGCGCCAGAAGGGCACGGCGGTCCGCCAGCTCGGGACCCGCCTCCGCGCGCAGCTCGTCCGGCTCCCAGCCGTCGCGGATGCGCAGCGCGAAGTCGGCGCGCGGCTCGTCGTCTCCGCGGCGGTAGCCCCACAGGACGTGGCCACGGCCGCGCACGTACACCGGCCCTTCGGTGCGGGCCGCCGCCGTCCAGCAGGCGAGGTCCCACAGGGTGGCCCGGCCGCGCGGCTGGAAGGTGTCCAGCAGGTCGTGGCCCATGCGGCCGAGCTGCTTGCGGTAGCGCCACACGTCGTGGTTGCCCTCGCCCGTGGCGAGGGTGACGTCCGCCCACCAGGCGCGGCGCGACCGCAGGTCGACGATCATCGGCACGCGCAGCGCCGCGTCACCCGCGAGGTCGAAGCGCTGCCGGACGGTGCGCGGGTCGTAGACCGCACGCCCCTTGCCCTCCACCGCCATGAACCCCGCGAAGGCGTCCGGGAGTTGGTCGAAGGGCACGTTGTTGTACGAGAGGACGGCGGGCACCACGAACCGCACCCCCGCGTTGGCGAGTCGCGGCAGGTCGAGGTCCAGGTACTCGGTGGCGCCGTGCGGGGCGGGCGCCGACGTCAGGTCGCCGGAGTGCCGGGCGGCGCCACCCGCGTACGTCAGGTGCGTGTAGTCGCACAGGCCTACGAAGCGCCACAGGTCGTCGTAGAGCGCGACGGACAGGTCGAGGTCGACGCGCACGCCCTTGGGCTGCGTCCAGTGCAGGAAGAGCCGCACGGTCTCGCTGTCCGCGGGCATGGGCAGCGAGGAGCCGCGCGGCACCGCGACCAGCGAGGCAGCGGAGGCCCGCTCGGCGAACGGCACCGGCAGATCGTCGAGCGCGGCATCCAGGACGGCGACGTCGTACTGCTCGCCCTCCGCGCCCGCGACGAGCCGCCGCACGGCCTCCGCCGCGATCAGCTCACCGGCGCGCCCCGCCACCAGGGACGGCAGCGGCGGCCGGTCGTCGTCGACCGCGTACGCCTGGGTGACGCGTCCGCGCGGGAAGAAGACGCGACGGTGCCCCGGCTCGGCGCGGACCTTCATGCGGCCGTACGCGCCGAGCAGCGGTCCGGGACCGGAGCGGGGCAGGGCGTCCGCGAGCGCGTCGCCCACGGCCTCCGGCAGGGTCGTCGAACCCGACCGTGCCAGCAACAGGTCCAGTCGGCGTAGGAGTTCACCGGGCCGCTCACGCAGCAGCCCGGCCGCGGTCGCCGTGTCCCAGCGGCCGATGGCCTCCTCGACCCGCCCCTGCCAGGTGGAGATCCGCAGCCGGTCGCCCTCGATGCGGACGTCCTCGTGGCGTGCGGCTTCGGCGAGCAGCACTTCGGAGAGCGCGTTGTCGCCGACGCGGGTCCCGCGCAGGACGGCGAAGGCGAGCGCCACGCGCGCGTGCCGGTGGGCCTGCTCGAAGGGGTGCAGGATCTCGCCGACCCGCTTCCACGCGCGCGGGTTACGGGCCATGTCCTCGGAGAGCCGCCGCAGGCCGAACCCGTCGAGCAGGGCGAGGAGTTCACGGCGTACGGGACGCGGCAGCCCGCGCAGGCGCGGCAGTGCGAGGAGGTCGGGGTCGCCCCCGGACCGTACGACGAGGATCCGCAGCACATCGGTGGCGGTGTCGGCGTGCCGCATGACCAGCGGGCGCGTGTCCGGCACGTCGAGCAGCGGCGCGAGGGCGAGCGCCTTGCTCTCGCGCAGCGGGATCTCGGCCGGGAGCCAGTCGGTGGCGCCGGCGGCATCCGCGTTCCCGAGGAGCAGCGCCAGGTCGTCGTGGTCCTGCGGGTTCAGGGGCGTACGGCGGGCGAGCAGGGCGGCGAGCTCGGCGGCGGCATCACCCGGCGCCGCGAGGCACAGCGCGCGCAGGATCTCGCCGCCGTCACCGCCCCGGCCGGCCCCGGTGTCGAGCCAGGGGTTGGTGGGCCCGTCCGTCTCGTAGCGGTTCTCGCAGATGGGGCAGGCGTACCAGATGCAGCAGTCGTCGCAGCAGCCCGTGTCCAGCTCCTTGCGGTGGCAGTCGTCGCACAGCAGATGCGCGCACGGCTTGAGCGCACGGACGCGCGCCTTGGTGCCCGCGCAATTCATGCAGGGCTGGTGCGGCTGGGCGGCGAGGTGTTCGACGACGAGGGAGGTGTAGCGGTCGTACGCGGGCTGGTACGGGATCTCGTCGGGGAAGCGCCGAAACAGCGGGGCGTGGTGCCGGTCGGAGCCCATCAGCGCGTCCACGTCGGCGAGCAGCTTCATGCCGGTCGCGGCGAGGTCGGTGACGGAGAGCTCGGTCAGCGCGCGGCGCAGCGGCGCGGTCAACAGGTGCCCGCGGTCGGCCAGTTCGGCCTCGAGGACGACCACGGCGGCGGCGGTCTCGGCGGTCCGCCCGGCGCCGGTGGGCACGTACACGCTCTGCCGGCGGCGCAGCAGCAGCCCGGCGAGGTCGTCGGCTGTCGTCATCATCAGGTCCCACCCCCGTACGTACAGAAAGGCGGGGGCGGGGAGTGGGTGCGCTACGGATCTTTTGCAGAGATGAGAAAGAAGGAAGCACACCACGGAGCCGCCCCCGCGTACGCAACGGTACGCGGGGGCGGTTGGGCCGGGCCATTCAATTACTGGAGGCCCGAGCGGCCCGGGGTCGTGCGGGCTCAGCCCTCGATCGACGTCATCACGTGCTTGATGCGCGTGTAGTCGTCGAAGCCGTACGCCGAGAGGTCCTTGCCGTAGCCGGACTTCTTGAAGCCGCCGTGCGGCATCTCCGCGACCAGCGGGATGTGCGTGTTGATCCAGACGCAGCCGAAGTCGAGGACCTTGGACATGCGCATGGCGCGCGCGTGGTTCTGCGTCCAGACCGAGGAGGCCAGGGCGTAGTCCACGCCGTTCGCGTACGAGACGGCCTGCTCCTCGTCCGTGAAGGACTGGACGGTGATGACCGGGCCGAAGACCTCGTTCTGGATGATCTCGTCGTCCTGCTTCAGGCCCGAGACGACGGTCGGGGCGTAGAAGAAGCCCTTCTCGCCGACCCGCTGACCGCCCGCCTCGACCTTGGCGTGCGCCGGAAGGCGGTCGATGAAGCCGGAGACCTGCTTCAGCTGGTTGGCGTTGTTGAGCGGGCCGAAGAGCACGTCCTCGTCGTCCGGCTGGCCGGTCTTCGTGTCGGCCGCTGCCTTGGCGAGCGCGGTCACGAACTCGTCGTGGATGGACTCGTGGACGAGCACGCGCGTGGCGGCCGTACAGTCCTGGCCCGCGTTGAAGAAGCCCGCCACGGAGATGTCCTCGACGGCCTTGGCGAGGTCGGCGTCCTCGAAGACGACGACCGGCGCCTTGCCGCCCAGCTCCAGGTGGACGCGCTTGAGGTCCTTGGAGGCGGACTCGGCGACCTGCATGCCGGCGCGCACGGAGCCGGTGATGGAGGCCATCGCCGGGGTGTGGTGCTCGACCATCGCGCGACCGGTGTCACGGTCGCCGCAGACGACGTTGAAGACGCCCTTGGGGACGATGGAGCCGATGATCTCGGCCATCAGGACGGTCGACGCGGGGGTCGTGTCCGAGGGCTTGAGGACGACGGTGTTGCCCGCGGCGAGCGCCGGGGCGAACTTCCATACGCCCATCATCATCGGGTAGTTCCAGGGCGCGACCTGCGCGCAGACGCCGATCGGCTCGCGGCGGATGATGGAGGTCAGACCCTCCATGTACTCGCCGGCCGCGCGGCCCTCGAGCATCCGGGCCGCGCCCGCGAAGAAGCGGATCTGGTCGACCATGGGCGGGATTTCCTCGGACCGCGTGAGGCCCGTCGGCTTGCCCGTGTTCTCGACCTCGGCCGCGATGAGCTCCTCGGCGCGCTCCTCGAAGGCGTCGGCGATCTTCAGCAGGGCCTTCTGGCGCTCGGCGGGCGTCAGGTCACGCCAGGCGGGGAACGCGGCGGCGGCCGCCTCCATCGCGGCGTCGACGTCGGCCTGCCCCGACAGGGGCGCGGTGGCGTAGGGCTCGCCGTTGGCGGGGTTGACCACCTCGGTGGTCCGGCCGTCGGCGGCGTCCCGGAATTCTCCGTCGATGTAGTTACGCAGACGGCGCAGCTCGGTGGTCACTTCCGGCCCTCCAGTCAGATGTCCAGTGGATGAGACACCCACCCTAGTCGGTACACCGACGCTTTCAACATACCCGGGGTCCCAGAACTGCGAAATCCGTGACGATTGAAGCTTCAGACAACGAATTTCATCGATCTGACCTTGCGGAACTGTCGACTCCTGTGCACCATGGGGTCGTGGCCAGTCGCAGCGCAGATTCCAGTAGTTCCCGACACGGGAACGGCTCTTCTCCCATCGACGCCGTCTCCCTGGCGATCATCGAACAGCTTCAGGAGGACGGACGCCGTCCGTACGCCGCCATCGGCAAGGCCGTGGGCCTGTCCGAAGCGGCCGTGCGGCAACGCGTCCAGAAGCTGCTCGACCAGGGCGTGATGCAGATCGTCGCCGTCACGGACCCGCTCACCGTGGGATTCCGGCGCCAGGCGATGGTCGGCATCAACGTCGAGGGCGACCTGGATCCCGTCGCGGAGGCGCTGACGGCCATGGCCGAGTGTGAGTACGTGGTGATGACCGCGGGCTCCTTCGACCTGATGGTGGAGGTCGTCTGCGAGGACGACGACCACCTTCTCGAAGTGATCAACAAGCGCATCCGCGCCCTCCCCGGCGTGCGCTCCACCGAGAGCTTCGTCTATCTGAAGCTCAAGAAGCAGACCTATATGTGGGGAACCCGATAGCCGTGAGCAAGGACCTCAGCCAAACCGCGTACGACCACTTGTGGATGCACTTCACCCGCATGTCGGACTACGAGAACGCACCCGTGCCCACCATCGTGCGTGGCGAGGGCACCTACATCTACGACGACAAGGGCAAGAAGTACCTGGACGGTCTGTCCGGCCTCTTCGTCGTCAACGCGGGCCACGGCCGCCACGAGCTCGCCGAAACCGCCTACAAGCAGGCGCAGGAGCTGGCCTTCTTCCCGGTGTGGAGCTACGCCCACCCGAAGGCCGTCGAGCTGGCGGAACGTTTGGCCAACCACGCGCCCGGCGACCTCAACAAGGTCTTCTTCACCACCGGTGGCGGCGAGGCCGTCGAGACCGCGTGGAAGCTGGCGAAGCAGTACCACAAGCTCACCGGCAACCACACGAAGTACAAGGTCATCTCGCGCGCGGTCGCCTACCACGGCACCCCGCAGGGCGCCCTGTCCATCACCGGCCTGCCCGCGCTCAAGGCCCCCTTCGAGCCGCTGGTCCCCGGCGCGCACAAGGTCCCGAACACCAACATCTACCGCGCCCCGATCCACGGCGACGACCCCGAGGCCTTCGGCCGCTGGGCCGCCGACCAGATCGAGCAGGAGATCCTCTTCGAGGGCCCCGAGACGGTCGCCGCGGTGTTCCTGGAGCCGGTACAGAACGCGGGCGGCTGCTTCCCGCCCCCGCCCGGGTACTTCCAGCGCGTGCGCGAGATCTGCGACAAGTACGACGTGCTGCTCGTCTCGGACGAGGTCATCTGCGCCTTCGGCCGCCTCGGCACGATGTTCGCCTGTGACAAGTTCGGCTACGTCCCGGACATGATCACCTGCGCCAAGGGCATGACCTCGGGCTACTCCCCGATCGGCGCCTGCATCATCTCGGACAAGCTCGCCGAGCCGTTCTACAAGGGTGACAACACCTTCCTGCACGGCTACACCTTCGGCGGCCACCCGGTCTCCGCCGCGGTCGGCATCGCCAACCTCGACATCTTCGAGAAGGAGGGTCTCAACCAGCACGTCCTCGACAACGAGGACGCGTTCTACCAGACCCTGCGCAAGCTGCACGACCTGCCGATCGTCGGCGACGTCCGCGGCAACGGCTTCTTCTACGGCATCGAGCTCGTGAAGGACAAGGCCACCAAGGAGACGTTCAACGACGAGGAGACCGAGCGCGTCCTGTACGGCTTCCTCTCCAAGGCGCTGTACGAGAACGGCCTGTACTGCCGCGCCGACGACCGTGGCGACCCGGTCGTCCAGCTCGCCCCGCCGCTGATCTCCACCCAGGAGACCTTCGACGAGATCGAGGGCATCCTGCGCCACGTCCTCACGGAGGCGTGGACGAAGCTCTGATCCCAGGAAACCCATGGAGCTGCTTACGGCTCCACAGGGACCCATAGTGTGATCGAGTGATCAACACCGGCCCCGGGGGCGCCCGTTCGAGTGAGAACGGACGCCCCCGGGCCGCGTCTTTTCCAGGCAGCACGGCCTGGATCCCTAGCGTGCCCAGTGACCGATCGGCCCCGCCTTCGTTCCCCCGTACGGGGGAGGCAAACTGATCTGAACCGAGGTGTACGTGATGGTGGCCCCGCCGGACAACGACGTGCTGTGGGCACGCGCCTTGCACGTCACGCACAACGGCTCACCCGCGCTCACCGGCGTATCGCTCGGTGTCCGCGAGGGCGAGATCCTCGCCGTCACCGGCCCGCGCGGCAGCGGCAAAACGACTCTTCTGCGCTGTCTCTCCGGCCAGCTCCTGCCCCAGCAGGGCGAGGTCTGGTTCAACAGCGCGCCGGTGCACACGATGAGCCCGGCCATCCGCGAGCGCCTGCGCCGCGACCGCTTCGGCTGGATCGACCCGGAGCCGCACCTCGTCCCCGAGCTCACCGCCCGCGAGAACGTCGCGCTGCCGCTGATGCTGCGCGGCTCGTCGCACCGGGCCTCCAAGGCAGCGGCCCAGGAGTGGCTCGACCGCCTCGACATCGGTGACTGCGCGCGCAAGCGGCCGCACGCGCTGCTCCAGGCCCAGCGACAGCGCATCGCCATCGCCCGCTCCCTGGTCACCATGCCGTCCGTGATCTTCGCGGACGAGCCGACGGCGCCCCTGCACCGCGCCGACCGCGCCCACGTCCTGCGCACACTGACGACCGCGGCCCGCTCGCACGGCATCACGGTCGTCCTCGCCACGCACGACGCGGAGATCGCCACCCTCGCCGACCGCACGATCACACTCCTCGACGGACGCCGCGTGAACACGGTGCATCTGCCGGAGGCGGGTGGGGGTGTGGTGGGGGATGCGGGGGTTGCAGGGGGAGCGGGGAGAGCGGGGCACGCAGGGAGAGCGGGGGAAGCAGGGAGAGCGGAGGAAGCGGGGCAAGCAGGGAGAGCGGGGGAGGCTGAGGGGGGCGGGCAGGCAGAGCAGGCAGGACGGGCCGGGCAGGCAGAGCAGGGCGAGCAGGCAGGGCGGGCAGGGGATGACGCCGGTGCCGGTGCCGGTGCCGATGCCGACACCGCCTCCGCTTCCACCCCCGCCTCCGCTTCCTCCCCCGCTGGCGCCTCCGCCTCCGCTGGCGTTTCCACCCCCGCGGGCACCTCCGCCCACGCGGGCACCTCCGCCCCCGCTGGCGCCCCCGCTGGCGCCTCCGCCTCCGCTGGCGCTTCCGCCTCCGCTGGCGCTTCCACCCCCGTGGGCGCCTCCGCCCCGGCTGGCGTTTCCACCCCCGCGGGCACCTCCGCCCACGCGGGCACCTCCGCCCCCGCTGGCACCTCCACCCCCGCTGGCACCTCCACCCCCGCCGGCGCCTCCACTCCCGCTAGCGCCTCCACCCCCGCTAGCGCTTCCGCCCCCGCCGAGGGCGAGTCCGACGACGCGGAAGGCCGGGCCGCGTGCTCGCTCTCCGTCTAGCCCGCGGGGCCCACCCCCTGGTCCAGCTGCGCAGGCTGCTCGTGGCCGCGGCCTCGGCCGGCACCGGCTTCCTGCTGCTGTGCACGCTGGGGTACGCGATGGGCCACCCGGACGCGTCCGGCGGGGCCGCGCTGCGGCTCGCCTGGTGCGTCGCCCCGATCGCCGCCACCGTGTACTTCGCCTCCACCGTCGCGCGCACCGACCCGGCGACGAAGCCGCGCTCCGGACTCTCCGCCGTGGGGCTCGGTCCCGCCAGGCTCACCGTGCTCGCCACGATCTCCACGGCCGTGGCCTGCACGCTCGGCTCGATGGTCGCGCTCCTGTTCTTCCTGCACCTGCGCGGCGATCTGACGGGCCTGCCGTTCGACGGCGCCGCGTCCGAACTGCTCGCCGCCGGGCAGCCGTTGCCCCTCGCCGCCGCGCTCACCCTGCTCTCCGTGGTGCCGCTGGCCGCCTCCGCCGCGAGCGCGGCGGCCCTGCGGCCCCGGACGACCGAGCGCCGCGGCAAGCCGGGGAGCGAGCGGAAGGAACCCGCGGACCCGGACGCACCCGCCGCCCCGCCGAGCGGGCTGCCGTGGGGCATCGCGCTCCTCGCGGCGGGCCTCGCCGTCGAGGCGTACGCGAGCCGCGCCTCCGGCACCTCGAATCTGACGCTGCCGGGCGGTCTGACCGGCAGCCCCGCGGGGGTGCTCGCCGGCTGGGCGCTCACCGCGGTCGGCCTCGCCCTCGCGGGACCCGGCCTGACGTATCTGTGCGGGCGGATCCTGCAGACGGCAAGGCCCGGGGCGATGCGGCTCCTGGCCGGGCGTGGGCTGCAGGAGGAGGCCCGGCGGATCGGGCGACCGCTCGGGGTGCTCTGCGTGGTGGGGTCCGCGGCGTACGCGGCGCTCACGCTCTACTCCGGCGACCGGCCGGCCGTCGGTCCGCTGACCGCGCTCGGCTCGCTGCTGGTCGCGGGCTGCGCGGTCCTCACCCTGGCCACGGCCGCCGTCGAGGCCAAGCACGCCCGCTCCGAGACGACATCGGCGCTGCTGCAGCTCGGGGCGCCGACGTCGATGCTGCGCGGTACCGCCGCGCTGCGGGCGGGCGCGCTCGCGGCCGTGTTCGGGCCGCTGACCTGGGTGGTCGCGCAGTTGGCGGCACTGCCGCTGACAGGCTGAGGAGCCTTCGCCCCACCCGTGGGAAAAAAGTTCCGCGAGGGGCGATGAGTTCCGTATCGAACGTGCGTCTACCCCTCCGTAAGCCACGGAACGACGCACGCACCAGGCGAGATCCGCGCAGACTCGCGCAGAACTCGCTCGGCCGTCGCGTGCGCCTCACAGCATCGGGAGACACTCATGTACCAGCAGATGATCTTCGTGAACCTCGCCGTGAACGACGTCGACAGCTCGAAGAAGTTCTTCACGGAGCTCGGCTACGCGATCAACCCCCAGTTCACGACGGACGACTGCGCCTGTGTCGTGATCAGCGACACGATCGTCGCGATGCTGCTGAGCAAGAAGCACTACCAGCAGTTCACCGAGAAGCAGATCGCGGACGCGCGGACGACGAGCGAGACGCTGCTCTGTCTGAGCGCCGAGAGCCGCGAGAAGGTCGACGAACTGGTCGACAAGGCGGTGGCGGCGGGCGGCACGGCGGGCAAGACGCAGGACTACGGCATGATGTACGGCCGCGCCTTCGACGACTTGGACGGCCACACCTGGGAAATCATGTGGATGGACCAGTCCGAGGTGCAGGGCTGAGGTACGGGGCTGGGGCCCACCCTCCAAGGAGCATCCCTAGCATGGCCGAATGCAGCCAACTCCGGAATCCACCTCCGTGCCCACTGCCACCCCCTCCTTCGCCCATGGGCCGTCACCCCGACTCCCCGGCGGCGACCGCGAGATCGAGTCGCTCGCGGAGTTCGACGAGATCGCCGCGGGCGGCTCGCTCGCCGGATGCCGCGTCCAGGCCATAGACCTCATGGCGCGTACGTCCGTGCTGCGGGCCTGCGACGCCACGGGCGCGGTGTTCCTCGGGTGCGCGATGGAGCAGAGCGCGGTGGACGCGATGCGGACCGCGGGGGCGCTGGTGTTCCCGCCCGTCCCCGGCCTGCCGTTCGACCCGTACCGCGGTCTTCTCTACACGCCGGACGAACTCTTCTCCGGACTGTCCGAGGGCGGGTACGAGGCGACTCCCGACGCCGGCGCGTACGCGTGGTTCCAGGAGACCAAGGCGGACGGCGACGTCTTCTCCTCGATGCTCCGGGCGATCCACGACGACTCGATCTCGGACGCCCTGGACGAACTGCTGGTCAGCGCGCGGGTGGTGGGCGTGATGGGCGGTCACGCGATGGCCCGTGGAACGAAGGAGTACGAGGGAGCCGCCCGGCTCGGCCGCTCGCTGGCCCGAGCCGGGTTCACGGTCGCCACGGGTGGCGGACCTGGCGCGATGGAGGCGGCGAACCTGGGCGCGTACGCGTCCGTCTTCCGCGACGAGATGCTGGACGAGGCGCTCGAACTCCTCGCGAAGGCCCCGTCCTTCACCCCCTCGGTCACCGAGTGGGCGAGGGCGGCCTTCGACGTGCGTGAGAGGTGGCCGTCCGGTGGCGCGTCGGTGGGCATCCCGACGTGGTTCTACGGCCACGAGCCGCCGAACGCCTTCGCCACGCACCTGGCCAAGTACTTCGCGAACGCCACCCGCGAGGACGGCCTGCTGGCCCGCTCGAACGCGGGCGTGATCTTCCTGCCGGGGGCGGCGGGCACGCTGCAGGAGATCTTCGACGCGGCAACGCCGAACTACTACGAATCCCGCGGCGAACCAACTCCCATGGTCCTGGTAAACCACACGCACTGGACAAGGGACCTCCCGGCGTGGCCGCTGCTACAGGCACTGGCACGGGGCCGCACGATGGAACAAAGGATCGCTCTGGTGGACAGGGTGGAGGAGGCCCCCTCAGCACTGACATCCCTAACGACAACTGACTAAGCGTTTAACACCCACCCACCCGATGACCGCACCAACGCCCCACCCGCCGCACCGACGGCCCACCCAGCCCATCCGACGCACCGACGGCTGATCAAGCCCGTCCGGCGTTTGAGGACGAACTCGGCGAAGCCGGTGACGACGGCCACCATGACCCCCGCGCGCAAACGCCCACCCGCCCGAGAACCCATCCAGCCCGTCCGGCGTTTGAGGACGAACTCGGCGAAGCCGGTGATGGCGCCCACCAAGGCTCCCGCCCGCAACGCCCACCCGCCCGAGAACCCATCCAGCCCGTCCGGCGCTTGAGGACGAACTCGGCGAAGCCGGTGACGACGCCCACCAACGCCCCCGCCCGCGAACCCGCCCCACCCCACCCCCAAGGCCCCCGCGCCGAGCGGGTTTTCGGGAAGGGGCGGGGTTGGGGAAAAATCACCCAAACGACGCCCGCTCCAACCAGAATTCCATCAACCCCCGCTCCCCCAAAACCTCCACACCCCCACCGTCCAACCCCCGCCGCCGATAAAACGCAAGCAACACCTCAGTCAACGGCCCCCGCACAGCAACCGACGCCTTCTCATGCCCCCGCCGCCAAGCAAACCCCTCCGCCCCGAACTCGATAAGCCACTCAGCCTCCAACGACGGCACCGCATCAGTAGCGTGTAGATGAATGCTGCGCCCGTCCCCGACCACCGCAGCACACAACTCCCCAGCCGAATCCCCCACCTCACTCCGCTGCACGAACTGCACAATCTCCAGCCACTCGTCAATCGCATCGGCGGCAACATCCGCCGCAACCACATACGGCACCCCCGCCGCAATGGCCGCATCGGCCCGGTGCACAGCCACCTCATGCGTCATGCGACGCGCCCAGAACCCGGCATGGTGCTGATCGGACCAGGACCACACCGGGGTGTCGGCGTCCACACCGCCCCACGCAGCCGCGACAAGCTCGGCGGTCTCCGCGAGCCACGCGTCGAGAGCGGCGGGATCGTCCCCCTCCGGCCCGCGGATCCCGGGAACGTCCTCCTCCGGAATGTCCTCCGTGGCACGGGTCGCCACCAGCCGCGCGGCCCACCGCACGGCGCCACCCACATGCCGGGCGAGGTACCCCAGCGTCCACTCGGGACAGGTCGGCACGGTGGCCGACAGATCCGCCCCGGCCAACGTCTCCCTCAACAGGCCGAGCTGTACGGTGATTTCGGCGCAATGGCGGTCGTACTCCAACGTCGTCATGCGCCAGACCCTGGCAGACCCCCGCGCACCGCACACCTCATTAACGCCCACCCCCATGGCGGGCCCCCCTCCCCTCAGCCCAAAACCACAACATCCCCCACGTCAAACACAACCCCCACCGACTCCCCCACCCCAGGCGCATCCCGCAACGCACAGGCCGCCTCAAGCCGCGGCCCCGTCCGAGGCTCCAGATGGACGGCGACATGCGTACCCCGGAACGTACGCGCCGTCACCACACACGGCAGCCCCTCATCGACGGGCACCAACCGCACCCCGGCCGGCCGCACCAACAACCGGCACCGCCCACCTTCCCCGCCAGCGTCCCCCGGCACGGGAGCCGGCACCGGAACCGGCACCTTGCCCCAGGCGGTATCGGCCACCTCACCCACCACCGTCGCGTCGACGACGTTATCGAAGCCCAAGAACCGCGCCACGAACTCGTCCGCCGGCTGCCGCCAGACCTCGAGCGGCGTGCCGGACTGGGCGATCCGCCCATCCCGCATCACCACGACCCGGTCCGCAAGCGCGAACGCCTCGCCCTGGTCATGCGTGACCGCAAGGACCGTCGTACCCAACTCGTCGAAAAGCTCACGGAGTTCGACGACAAGGCGCTCCCGCAGCGAACGGTCGAGCTGCCCGAGCGGCTCATCGAGCATCAGCAGCCGCGGCCTCGGCGCAAGCGCTCGCGCGAGAGCGACCCGCTGCTGCTCGCCGCCCGAGAGCGAGGCGACGGCCCGCCGCTGGGCCCCCGGCAGCCCGACGAGTTCGAGCAACTCGGCGACCCGGTCGGCCTGTTCGCCCCGCGAAGCCCCGTGCATCCGCAGCCCGAAGGCGACGTTGCCGGCCACGTCGCGCTGCGGGAACAGCTGGTGGTCCTGGAACATCAGGCCGACCCCACGCTTGTGCGCGGGCACGCCTCGCTGGTCACGGCCGTCCAGCAGGACCTGCCCGCCGTCGAGCTCCTGCAGCCCGGCGACCGCGCGCAGCAGCGTCGACTTGCCGCTGCCGCTCGGCCCGAGCACGCAGACGATCTCGTGCTCGTCGACCGCGAGACCGACGCGGTCGAGCACGGCCCGCCCTCCGAACCGCACGGTCGCATCCACCAACGTCAACAACCCCGCACCCGCACCCCCACTCAAAGCACCAGCACTCACACCCATCAGAACTCCCCAGTCGTCCGGTCGGTACGGAGCCGTTCGAGCAGCAGCAGCGACACCGCGCACACCACCATCAAGATCGTCGAAAGTGCCATCGCCTGCCCGTAGTTGAGCTCCCCGGCCCGCCCCAGAAGCCGCGCCACGGCGACCGGAAGCGTCGGGTTGTCCGGCCGCGCGATGAAGACGGTCGCGCCGAACTCCCCGAGCGACACCGCGAAGGCGAACCCGGCGGCGATCAACAGCGCCCGCCGCACCATCGGCAGATCGACCTCACGCCAGGCCCGCAGCGGCGACGCCCCGAGCACGGCGGCCGCCTCACGCAGTCGTCCGTCCACCGCGCGCAGAACGGGAAGCATGGTGCGTACGACGAAGGGCACGCCCACGAGGGCCTGCGCGAGCGGCACCAGGATCCACGTCGACCGCAGGTCGAGCGGCGGTTCGTCCAGCGTGATCAGGAAACCGAAGCCGACCGTCACCGCGGACACCCCGAGCGGCAGCATCAACAGCGCGTCGAAGCCGCGCACCAGGCGCCCGGCCTTGCGGGTGAGGGCCGCCGCCGCGAGCCCGCCGATCACCAGGGCGATGGCGGTGGCGGCGAGCGCGTACTGGAGCGAGTTCCAGACGGCGTCGATCGGCGGGACGAGGAACGCCCCGCCCTCCGCGGACGTCAGCTCCCTGAAGTACGCGAAGCCATAACCGCCAGGACCGCTCAGCGACCGCTCGATCAGCACGCCGAGCGGCAGCAGGATCAGTGCGGCGACCGTCAGCACGACCCCGCCGAGCAGGGCCCACTGCCCCGCGCCGCGCGGCCGCCTGGCCACGGCGGCGGCGTCGACCAACCGCAGCGCGCTCTCGCGCCGGCGCACGGTCCACGCATGCACGGCGAGGATCAGGCCGACGGCCGCGAACTGCACGATCGTCAGGACGGCGGCCGTCGACAGGTCGAGCAGCTGGGCGGTCTGTCGGTAGATCTCGACCTCGAGCGTCGAGTACGCGGGCCCGCCGAGGATCTGTACGACGCCGAAGGAGGTGAACGTGAACAGAAAGACCATGAGAGAGGCCGCGGCGACCGCGGGCCCGAGCGCGGGCAGCGTCACCGTCCGCCAGGCGGTCCACCGCGAGGCGCCGAGCATCCGCGCGGCCTCCTCCTGACGCGGGTCGAGCTGCGACCAGAGCCCGCCGACCGTCCGTACGACGACGGCGTAGTTGAAGAAGACGTGCGCGAGCAGAATGGCCCACACGGTCGTGTCGAGCCGTACGCCCCACATCTCGTCGAGCAGCCCGCCCCTGCCGAGCAGCGCGAGGAACGCCGTCCCGACGACGACCGTCGGCAGCACGAACGGCACCGTGACGGCCGCCCGCAGCACCTGCTTGCCCCTGAACTCGAAGCGCGCGAACACATACGCGCCGGGGAGCGCGATCAGCAGCGTGAGCGCGGTCGAGGCGAGCGCCTGCCAGGTGGTGAACCACAGCACGTGCCGCACGTCGGACTGCCCGATGACGTCGGCGATCCGCCCGAACTGCCACTGCCCGCCCACCTTCAGGCCGCGCGCGACGATCGCGGCGACCGGATAGGCGAAGAAGACCGCGAAGAAGGCGACGGGCACGGCCATCAGGCCGAGCCGCGCCGCACTCCCTCGCGCCAGCCCCGTACGGGACTGGCGTGACTTCTTTACTTCAGTACGAGCGAGGTCCACGACTTGACCCACTGCTCACGGTTGTCGGCGATCTTCTTCGGATCCATGGTCTGCGGGTCGTCGATCTTCACCCCGTGCTTGACGAACAGCTCGGGCAGCTCGACGTTCTCCCGCACCGGGTTCACGAACATGTTCAGCGGCATGTCGCCCTGGAACTTCTCGCCGATCAGGAAGTCGAGGAGCGCCTTGCCGCCCTTCTCGTTCTTGGCGTTGGCGAGCAGACCCGCGTACTCGACCTGCCGGAAGCAGGTGCCCTTCGCGACGCCGGTCGGCGCCTCCTTGGGCTGCGGCTTGGCGTAGAGCACCTCGACGGGCGGCGAGGAGGCGTACGAGACGACGAGCGGCCGGTCGCCCTTGGCCTTCTTGCCGCCGGCGGACCCGGAGAACTCCTCGTCGTAGGCCTGCTCCCAGCCGTCGACGACCTTGACGCCGTTGGCCTTGAGCTTCTTCCAGTAGCCCTGCCAGCCCCCGTCCCCGTACTCGGCGGCCGAGCCGAGCAGGAAACCGAGACCGGGAGAAGAGGTGGCGGCGTTCTCCGTCACCAGCAGATTCTTGTAGGCGGGCTTGGTCAGATCCCCGAGGGACTTCGGCGGCGCCAGCTTCTTGTCGGCGAAGTACTTCTTGTCGTAGTTGACGCAGATGTCGCCGCTGTCGACGGGCGTGACCCGGTGCTTGTCCCCGTCGACCCGGAACTCCGACTCGACCTTCTCCGAGCCCTTGGCCTCGTACGACTGGAAGAGGCCGTTGTCGAGCGCGCGTGAGAGCAGGGTGTTGTCGACGCCGAAGAAGACGTCTCCCTGCGGGTTGTCCTTCGTCAGGATCGCCTTGTTCACGGCGGCGCCCGCGTCCCCGTCCTTGAGGACGTCGACCTTGTAGCCGGAGCTCTTCTCGAACGCCTTCAGCACGTCCTTGGAGACACTGAAGGAGTCATGGCTGACCAGCGTGACGCGCTTGGAGTCGGCGGCCTTGTCGCCGCTGTCGGACGAGCCGCACGCGGAGAGCGCGACAAGTCCGATGGCCGCCGCGACCGCGGTGACCGTGACCTTCTTGGTGGTGCTCACTGAGTTCATTCCTCCTGGAGTGACCAGGAAGAGACGCGGCCCTGCCCGCGGACCGGAGGGTCCGCGGGCAGGGCGCAACAGCTTGAGTGGTGTCCGAACTTCCTACCCGGAATGACCCGGGCAAGGTTCAGAGGGTCTGCGGCCAACCTGTCCTTGGCTGCCGCACTCTCAGCGCTGTGGCGCTCCCCTGTCGGAATATGAAGATGTGTTCCGGCTATGAAGTTGCGTTCAGTTGTGTTCCGGCCAGACTAACGCTCGGAAGCGGCGAGCTGACCGCACGCCCCGTCGATCTCCTGGCCACGGGTGTCACGAACCGTGACAGGTACCCCATGAGCGGCGATGGCGTTCACGAAGGCCTTCTCGTCCTCCGGCCGCGATGCCGTCCACTTCGAGCCCGGCGTCGGGTTCAG
Source organism: Streptomyces sp. NPDC051214 (assembly GCF_040682375.1). NCBI lineage: Bacteria > Bacillati > Actinomycetota > Actinomycetes > Kitasatosporales > Streptomycetaceae > Streptomyces > Streptomyces sp. NPDC051214. The sequence goes on along the minus strand of NZ_JBFBAT010000011.1, from coordinate 216,082 downwards.
CGGGATCAGGTTCACGTGGACGGGCTTGTTCTTGAGCAGCCGCCCGAGCCGGTCACCGCGCCAGGCGTGGTCGTTGATGTCCCGGATCAGCGCGTACTCGATGGAGAGGCGGCGCCCGGACTTGGCGGCGTACTCCCAGCCCGCCTCGAGCACCTCGCGCACGTTCCACCGCGTGTTGACGGGTACGAGGGTGTCGCGGAGCTCGTCGTCGGGCGCGTGCAGCGAGATGGCGAGCCGGCACTTGAAGCCCTCGTCGGCGAACCGGTGGATGGCGGGCACGAGCCCCACGGTCGACACGGTGATGCCACGCTGCGAAAGGCCGACGCCGTCCGGCTCGGGGTCGGTGAGCCTGCGAATGGCCCCGGTGACGCGGTTGTAGTTGGCGAGAGGCTCACCCATGCCCATAAAAACGATGTTGGAGAGCCGCGCGGGCCCACCCGGGATCTCCCCGTCCCGCAGCGCACGCATCCCGTCGACGATCTGATGCACGATCTCGGCGGTGGACAGGTTCCGGTCGAGCCCGGCCTGCCCCGTGGCGCAGAACGGACAGTTCATCCCGCACCCGGCCTGCGACGAGATGCACATCGTCACGCGGTCCGGGTAGCGCATGAGCACGGACTCGACGAGCGTGCCGTCGAACAGCCGCCACAGCGTCTTGCGGGTGGTGTCGTCGTCGCAGCTGATGTGCCGCACCACGGACATCAGCTCGGGAAGCAGCGCCTCTTGGAGCTTCGTGCGCGAACCGGCGGGAATGTCGGTCCACTGCTCCGGGTCGTGCGCGTACCGCGCGAAGTAGTGCTGCGAGAGCTGCTTGGCGCGAAACGGTTTCTCGCCGACAGCGGCAACGGCTTCCTTGCGCTCGGCGGGCGTGAGGTCAGCGAGATGCCGCGGCGGCTTCTTGGCTCCACGGGGCGCGACAAAGGTGAGTTCTCCGGGTACAGGCATGGTCCACCCAGTGTCGCAGACATACGGCAAGGGGCCCGCCGCCCTGTGGACGACGAGCCCCTGGTGTGCGAAGACGCAGGTCAGCCGGATCCTACGAAGATCACGAGGAGCAGCCAGACCACCGGTGCCGTCGGCAGCAGGGAGTCGAGGCGGTCCATGATGCCGCCGTGGCCCGGCAGCAGCGTGCCCATGTCCTTGATGCCGAGGTCACGCTTGATCATCGACTCGCCGAGGTCCCCGAGCGTCGCGCTCGCGGCGACCGCGAGGCCGATGAGCAGGCCCTGCCACCACGTGCCGCCGTCGATCAGGAACTCCATGCACAGCGCGCCCCCCGCCATCGCGAACGTCACCGCTCCGACCAGGCCCTCGCGGGTCTTGCCGGGGCTGATGCGCGGGGCGAGCTTGTGCTTGCCGAAGCGCCAGCCGATCGCGTACGCCCCGGTGTCGCTGACCACGGTCAGGAGCAGGAACGTGAGCACCCGCATCGCGCCGTCGTCGGCGGTGAGCATCATCGCCACGAACGTCGCGAGGAACGGGACGTAGAACGCCGCGAAGACGCCCGCCGTGACGTCCTTCAGATAGCCCTCGGGCGGCTCGGTCATCCGCCAGACGAGCACCGCGAGCGCGGTGAGCGCCATGGCGACCCAGGCGCCCTCGGGCCCGCGGACGTACCCGGCGACGACCATCGCGGCGCCGCCCACCGCCAGCGGGACCAGCGGCGCCTTGATCTCCTTGCGCTCCTGGAGCCGCGAGGTGAGTTCCCAGAGACCGACCACGACGGCGACCGCTATGACGCCGATGAAGACGGCCTTCACGATGAAGAGCGACGCGACGATCACCGCGCCGAGCCCCACGCCGACTCCTATGGCCGCCCCGAGATCACGGCCCGCGCTCTTCTTCTGCGGCGCTTGAGGCGCCTTGGGCGCTTGAGGCGCTCGCGGCGCCTCGGGGGCGGGCTGTGATGCGCTGGGCATGGGCTCCCGGGGTACTTCAGGCATGTCAGGCACGATGGGCATGGGCTGCGTCTCTGCTGGATACAGGGCGTCATGCGCATCGTACGCGGGACCTGCCGGGGCAGCCCCTTGAGCAGGGCCCTGGTCGGGCGGCCCCCAGTACCCGGCTCTGGGAGGCGCCCCCCAGGAAGAGTCGTTCACGGATCGGATTCCTCAGTCCTCAGACCACGAGCCCTCAGACCTCGAGCAGCTCGGCTTCCTTGTGCTTGAGCAGCTCGTCCACCTGAGCGACGTACTTCGCGGTGGTGTCGTCGAGCTCCTTCTCCGCGCGCCGGCCCTCGTCCTCGCCGATGTCGCCGTCCTTGATCGCCTTGTCGATCGCTTCCTTGGCCTTGCGGCGGATGGAGCGGATCGAGATCTTGGAGTCCTCGGCCTTGGTCTTGGCGACCTTGATGTACTCCTTGCGGCGGTCCTGCGTCAGCTCGGGGAACGTCACCCGGATGATGTTTCCGTCATTGCCGGGGTTGACGCCGAGGTCGGAGTCGCGGATCGCCTGCTCGATGTTGCGCAGCGCGCTCTTGTCGAACGGGGTCACCACGGCCATCCGCGGCTCGGGCACCGAGAACGAGGCCAGCTGATTGATCGGCGTAAGGGCGCCGTAGTAGTCGGCCACGATCTTGTTGAACATCGCCGGGTGCGCACGGCCTGTGCGAATCGCGGCGAAGTCCTCCTTGGCGACCACGACGGCCTTCTCCATCTTCTCCTCGGCCTCGAGGAGGGTCTCTTCGATCACCACTTGCTCCTGCGTGTTGTGAGTGGGCTGGGGGCGCCCCCACACGGTGAAGTAGGGGGAGTCCATGGGGTGTCGGCTGCGTCGCGTCTCTTTCCCTGCACCGTGTCCGACCGGCAGGGCTTTGTCCATCCCTCGTGGCCCTCGGTGGGCTCGGGGGGCGCCCCGGATCAGGCGCGGGTGCCCTCGTCGCCCACGAGTGTGCCGATCTTCTCACCCTTGACGGCACGCGCGATATTGCCGGAGGAGAGCAACTCGAAGACCAGGATGGGCAGCTTGTTGTCGCGGCACAGCGTGATCGCGGTCATGTCGGCGACCTTCAGGTCGCGGGTGATGACCTCGCCGTAGCCGAGCGCGTCGTACTTCACCGCGTCCGGGTTGGTCTTGGGGTCGGAGTCGTAGACCCCGTCGACGCCGTTCTTACCCATGAGCAGGGCCTCGGCGTCGATCTCCAGGGCGCGCTGGGCCGCGGTGGTGTCGGTGGAGAAGTACGGCATGCCCATGCCGGCGCCGAAGATGACCACACGGCCCTTCTCCAGGTGCCGTACGGCGCGCAGCGGGATGTAGGGCTCCGCGACCTGGCCCATCGTGATGGCGGTCTGCACGCGGCAGTCGATGCCTTCCTTCTCCAGGAAGTCCTGGAGGGCGAGGCAGTTCATGACCGTGCCGAGCATGCCCATGTAGTCCGAGCGGGCACGGTCCATGCCGCGCTGCTGGAGCTCCGCGCCACGGAAGAAGTTGCCGCCGCCGATGACGGCCGCGATCTGGGCTCCGTCCCGGACGACCGCGGCGATCTCCTTGGCGATCGCGTGCACCACATCGGGGTCGACGCCAAGGCCGCCCCCGCCGGCGAATGCCTCACCGGAGAGCTTCAGCAGGAAACGACCGGGGACTTTATCGTCGCCGCTGTTTGTGTCGGCCTTGGTGGTCATGGAGTTCTCGCTTCTTTTTGCTCGGCGCACATACGAAGAAGGCCACTGCCGGTGGGGTGTCGTTCGCATCCCATGCTCGGCAATGGCCTCCTCGTCAGATCCTGCGGTCGTACGTCGCGTACGCGTGGGTACGCGGGCGACCGCTGTCGACCCTAGCGGGGTCTACCGTCGATCGCGGTACGGACTCAGATGCCGACCTTGATGCGCGAGAAGCGCTTCAGGGTGACACCGGCCTCGTCCAGGACCTTCTGGACGGACTTCTTGTTGTCGAGCGCGTACGGCTGACCGAGGAGGGTGGCCTCCTTGAAGAAGCCGTTGACGCGACCCTCGACGATCTTGGGCAGCGCGGCCTCGGGCTTGCCCTCGGCGCGGGTGGTCTCCTCGGCGACGCGGCGCTCGGACTCGACGACCTCGGCCGGGACGTCCTCGCGGGAGAGGTACTTCGGCGCGAAGGCGGCGATGTGCTGGGCGATGCCCTTGGCCAGGTCGGCGTCGGCCTTGTCCAGCTCGACCAGAACACCGATCTGCGGGGGCAGGTCGGGCATGGTGCGGTGCATGTACGCGGTGACGTACGTGCCCGCGAACTGGGCGAAGCGGTCCAGGACGATCTTCTCGCCGAGGTTGGCGTTGGCCTCGTCGACGTACGCCTGGACGGTCTTGCCGGCCTCGATCTCGGAGGCGAGCAGCGCGGCGATGTCGGCGGGCGACGTCTTGGCGATGTGCGCGGCCAGCGAGTTCGCGACGGCCTGGAACTTCTCGCCCTTGGCGACGAAGTCCGTCTCGCACTTCAGCTCGACGATCACGCCGGAGGTGTTGTCGTCGGCGATGAGGGACACCACGGCGCCGTTCTCGGCGGAGCGGCCCTCGCGCTTGGCGACGCCCTTCTGGCCCTTGATGCGCAGGGCCTCGACGGCCTTGTCGACGCTGCCGTCGGCCTCGTCGAGCGCCTTCTTGCAGTCCATCATGCCGGCGCCCGTGAGCTCACGGAGCTTCTTGACGTCAGCGGCGGTGTAGTTCGCCATGATCCTGAAATTCTCTTTCGGAGGTCTGAAAGATCTACGGGTGAACGGCGGGGGCCTGTGGGCCCCCGCCGTCAACTACCGAACCTGTGAAGGTCAGGCCTGCTCGGTCTCCGCGGCGGGGGCCTCGGCAGCAGCAACCTCGGCGGGGGCCTCGGCCTGCTCGGCGTCGGCGGCCTTCTCCGTCTCGGCGGACTTCTGAACCTCGGCCTCGGCCTCGGCGGCCTTCGGCTCGTCGGCCTTCTTCTCGCCCTCGAGCAGGTCGCGCTCCCACTCGGCGAGCGGCTCGCCGGCGGCCTTCTCGCCCGGCTTCTGGTCGCCCGTGGCGACGCCGGAACGGGCGATGAGGCCCTCGGCGACGGCGTCGGCGATCACGCGGGTGAGCAGGGTGACGGAGCGGATCGCGTCGTCGTTGCCCGGGATCTTGTAGTCGACCTCGTCGGGGTCACAGTTGGTGTCGAGGATGGCGACGACCGGGATGTTGAGCTTCCGGGCCTCGCCGACCGCGATGTGCTCCTTCTTGGTGTCCACGATCCAGACGGCGCTGGGCACCTTGGACATCTCGCGGATACCGCCGAGGGTCTTCTCCAGCTTGGCCTTCTCGCGGGAGAGGACGAGCAGCTCCTTCTTGGTGAGGCCGGACGCGGCCACATCCTCGAAGTCGATCTGCTCGAGCTCCTTCAGGCGCTGCAGGCGCTTGTAGACGGTCGAGAAGTTGGTGAGCATGCCGCCCAGCCAGCGCTGGTTCACGTAGGGCATGCCGACGCGGGTCGCCTGCTCGGCGATGGCCTCCTGCGCCTGCTTCTTCGTGCCGACGAACATGACCGTGCCGCCGTGGGCGACGGTCTCCTTGACGAACTCGTAGGCGCGGTCGATGTACGACAGCGACTGGAGCAGGTCGATGATGTAGATGCCGTTGCGCTCCGTGAAGATGAAGCGCTTCATCTTCGGGTTCCAACGACGGGTCTGGTGACCGAAGTGGACGCCGCTTTCCAGCAGCTCCCGCATCGTGACGACGGCCATGGCCGTACTCCTTGGTGTTCTCGGTTGTGCCGCGTCCGCCGGATGGCAGACGCGCCTGACGCCCGCGATGCGCCGTGCCGCAAAGGACCGAGAGGCGCTGGCACCTGGCTTTTCATGGCCTGGTGTCGGGGCGTGCGAAGTCGACCCGGTGACCCGGATCGCCACAAGAAGTGTACGGGACCCGCGAGGCAGCGGGTGACGCCGATGTCCACAAGCGGCTGGTCATCCACAGATCCGCGCCATGATCCCCGCGGGCCGGCCCGGCGCGGGACGGTTCTGGCATGTCTCACATGCGAAGAAACCTGAGTGCTGTTCCGCGTCCGCTGCTGGGTCTCGTGCTGCTGTGCGTGGCCCTGATCACCGTGGCGGGGGTGCCCGCCGGGGCTGCCGAGGAGCCGGTGCCGAAGGTGCCGAAGGTCGGCCGCGCTTGGCCGGTGGGGGTGCGGCCCGCTGTCGTACGGGGCTGGGAGCCGCCGGCGACGGAGTACGGCCGGGGACACCGGGGCGTGGACCTCGCGGCGCCACCGGGCTCGGTGGTCCGGGCGGTGGCCGCGGGCAGGGTCTCCTTCGCGGGCCGGGTGGCAGGGCGGGGAGTGGTCGCCGTGGAGCTGACGGGCACCGGCGACCCGCCCCTGCGCACGACGTACGAGCCGGTGCGGGCCACGGTCGAGAAGGGCGCCGAGGTGGCGGCGGGCGGAACGCTGGGGGTGCTGGAACCGCCCCGCGCCCACTGCTCGGGCAGCTGTCTCCACTGGGGGCTGCTGAGGGCCGAGGCGTATCTGGACCCGCTGTCGCTGATGCCGCCGTGGCTGCTGCGACGCGGGGCCGCCCGCCTGCTGCCGGTGATCGATGTGCCGTTCCCGCGGCCGTACCCGCCGTGGGCGGGCGTTCTGCCGGGCGGGGCAGGGGGCCTGGACGCCCCGCTGCCGGGCATTGTCGTGCGAGGCCTCAGCCCCGGACCCCTCGCAGGGCCATGGCCACGGCTGCTTCGGTGATGGCGGACGGGTCCTCGGCGGCGCCCAGCTCGATGCGCCGCACCGCCGCGTCCACGACACCCTGCAGGAGCATCGCCGCGAGCCGTGGCTCGTCGTGCCCCAGCTCGCACAGCGCCTCGCCGATCATGGCGACGAGCCCGCCGTGCGCGGCCCGGATCTTCTCGCGCGCACCCGCGTCCAGCTCGGCCGCGGAGATCGCGACGACGGCCCGGTGGCGGCGGTCCCCCACCAGGTCGAGCTGACGCCTGACGTACGCCTCGACCTTGCCCTCGGCGGAGTCGGCGCCCTCCATCGCGGCGGACACCTCCGCCGCCCAGACGGGGAAGTCGACCTCGCACAGCTCCTCCACGACCGCGGCACGCGACCGGAAGTACTCGTACACGGACGACCGCGCGAGCCCCGTGCGTTCAGCGAGGGCGGGGAAGGTCAGCGCCTCCGTACCGCCCTCGGACAGCAGGGACCGTGCGGCGTCCAGGAGGGCGCCGCGCTGCATCGACCGGTGCTCGGCCACAGAGGCCGCTCGAATCCTTGGCACGCCCTCCACTCTACGGACGTGACCGCGCGGACGGGAGTCGATGCACTCGGCAGAACCGCACGCCCTGGTCGCACGGCACATGCCCGGGGCAGGGACGATTCAGCGCTTTCAGCGGCCGAAACTCGCCAGCTTCGCCCGCAGCTGGAGCACCGACTTCGTGTGGATCTGGCTCACGCGGCTCTCCGTCACGCCGAGCACGTTGCCGATCTCGGCGAGCGTCAGACCCTCGTAGTAGTAGAGCGTGACGACGGTCTTCTCCCGCTCCGGCAGCGTGTTGATCGCGCGCGCGAGCAGCCGCCGCAGCTCGCGGTCCTCGGCGACCTCCACAGGGTTGTCGGCCGCGGTGTCCTCGAGGGTGTCCATCAGGCTCAGGCGGTTGCCGCCCTCGCCGCCGACGTGCAGCAGCTCCTCGAGGGCCACCACGTTCGCCAGCGACAACTGGCTGAAAATGGCGTGCAGTTCCTCGATGGCGATGCCCATCTCGTGGGCGACCTCGCCCTCCGACGGAGTACGCCGCAACTGCGCTTCGAGCGTGGCGTAGGCCCGCTCGACGTTGCGTGCCTTCTGCCGCACCGACCGGGGGATCCAGTCGAGCGCGCGCAGTTCGTCGATCATCGCGCCACGGATGCGGGTGATCGCGTACGTCTCGAACTTGATGGAACGCTCGATGTCGAACTTCTCGATCGCGTCGATCAGACCGAACACCCCGGAGGACACGAAGTCCGCCTGCTCGACATTGGGCGGAAGGCCCACGCTGACCCGGCCCGCGACATACTTCACCAGCGGCGAGTAGTGCAGGATCAGCTGTTCGCGCAGCCGCCCGTCCCCCGTGTCCTTGTACGACCGCCACAGCTCGTCCAGCGACGAGGGGGCGGGGGGCCGCTCCCGCTCTCCGCTCCGGGCGGCGGGAGGAGCCGCCGCCCGATCGGACCCTGAGGTGTGCTGGGGCATTTGTTGCCTTGAGCCGTTCTGCCGTGAACCGGTGAGGTCGTGCGGGCCGATGGATGCGCCCGCGCCCGCGAGGTGGTGAGTGTGCGTGAAGTGAATGAGGTTGTCCGTCTGCTTGCCTGTGGTTGCCTGTCCGCGTCGGAATCCTTGTGAGCGTAGCGTGACTGAAGAGTCGCAGTGTGCGAACAGCGGGGGATCCCGCGTACGCAGATACGTTCCGCTGGGCGCCCCACCGAGTACCCTCCGTCGCCGTCCGTGACGAGCTTGAAGCGTCAACTGCGGCCGCTCCCAAGGCCATCGGGGGTTCATCCAGACGGCCGAACACGGTCGGTCACGAACCGCCTCCCTCCGGCGAGACCGACACAATCGCCTGGCGTGTCAACTGCCAGCCCTCGCCGTGTCGTTCGACGAACCCGAGAGAGCGCAACTCGTACAACCGACCGATCGCCAGGTCCACCACCGTGCCCGCCCCGAGTGCGATCTCCCGGGGCGACGCACTCCCCCGGCCGGGCACCGCCGCCAGGACGCGCGCGGCATCCGGGGCGAGCAGATCGCGCGGCACGACGGGTCCGCGCCGCTCCGGGGCCAGCTCGCCCATGTCGCCCACCAGCTCGACGACGTCCGCCGCGTCGGTCACCAGGACTCCGTCCCGCCGCAGCAGTTCGTGCACCCCCGCCGAGAGGCCGCTCGTCGCGGGGCCCGGCACCCCCATCGCGAACCGTCCGAGCTCCTGGGCACTGCGCGCCGTGGCGAGCGCACCACTGCGGTAAGCGGCCTCGACGACGACACTCCCCCGGGTGAGAGCGGCGATCACACGGTTCCGCAGGATGAACCGGCTCGGCGTGGGATGGTCCCCGGGCGGCAACTCCCCCACCAGCAGCCCCTGTTCCGCGATCCTCCTCAGCAACTCGGCGTGACCGCGCGGATAGGCCTGATCGACCCCGCAGGCGAGCACCGCGACCGTGGCCCCACCGGCCCCCAGCGCTCCCCGGTGCGCGGCACCGTCCACCCCGTAGGCGCCCCCCGACACGACCACCCACCCCCGCTCGGCAAGACCCGCGGCGAGACCGGCCGCCATGTGCGCCCCGTACTCCGTGCAGGCCCGCGCGCCGACCACGGCCACCGACCGCAGCGCCCATATCCGCAGGCTGGGCTGCCCCCGCACCCAGAGCCCCACGGGCCGAGCGTCCCCGAGGTCGTCCAGCTGGGCGGGCCACTCCGACTCCCCCGGACACACGAAGCGCACCCCCGCGTCCCGTGCCACCGCCAGGTCCCACCCAGGCCGTGCCTTCGCGGCCCGCGCCCGCAGCCCTTCCCACCGCACCGGAGTCACCCCGGCCAACCGCTCCTCCCCCTCGACCAGCCGCCGCACCACTTCCGCGGCCCCGGTCTCGCGCAACCACCGTCCGCCCACCGCGTCCCCCGGTTCCAGAATCCGGGTCAGGGCGGCCCTCGCCAGCCGCTCCTCCTCCGGGGCGCCGCCCTGGTCCGAGGTCATGTCACCGCCCCGATCGCCATCGGCACTCCCCGCGAGATCCCCGTACGCAACTGCAGTGCCAGGGCGACGTCCTGCACCCCGGGCCGGCCCCGTCCAGCGAGGTCGGCGACAGTCCAGGCGACCCGCAGGACGCGGTCGAGCCCCCGGGCGGTCAGGAAGCCACGCTCCAGGTCGAGTTCGGCGGCGTCCAAAGCGCCCGGCTCCGCGGGCCATCGCGTGCGCAGCGCGTGTCCCGGGACCTCGCTGTTCGTGCGCCAGCCGGTGCCGGTCAGCCTGGCCGCGGCCCGCTCCCGGGCGGCGCGCACCCGGTCGGCGACCGTCTGCGTGGAGTCCCCCGGAGTGCCGTGCCCGGCCAGCTCGGAGCGCGTGACGGGCTCCACCTCGACCTTCAGGTCGACCCGGTCGAGCAGCGGTCCCGACAGCCGCGCCTGATAGCGGCGGATGACGGACGCCGGGCACTCGCAGCCGTCACCCAGCAGGGTGTGCCGGCCGCAGGGACAGGGGTTGGCGGCGAGCACCATCAGGAACTTCGCGGGCAGGCGCACCACTCCCGCGCTGCGAGCGATCACCACGTGCCCCGATTCCAGGGGCTGGCGCAAGGAGTCCAGGGTCTGGCCGCTGAACTCCGGCGCCTCGTCGAGGAAAAGCACCCCGCGGTGAGCCAACGACACCGCCCCCGGTCGCGCGATTCCCTTGCCGCCGCCCACCAGCGACTGCATCGTCGCGGAGTGGTGCGGCGCGCAGTACGGCGCGGTGTCCACCAAGGGCTTGCCCGGTGGCAGCATGCCCGCCACGGAGTGGACGGCCGTCACCTCCAGGGACTCCTCCCGGGTCAGCCGGGGCAGGATCGCCGGCAGCCGCTCCGCGAGCATCGTCTTTCCCGCGCCCGGCGGTCCCTGCAGAAAGAGGTGGTGTCCGCCCGTCGCCGCCACCTCCACGGCGGTCCTGGCCGAGGTCTGGCCGACGACATCGGCGAGGTCGAGGGCGAGGGCGTCGTCCAGACCGCCGCTGAGCCCTGTGCCCACACCGGTCCCGGGCACGCAGAGCCCCGCGAGCATCGGGTCCGGACGCCCGGGCTCGTCGGGCTCCTCCTGGGGCACCGGCTCGTCGGTCAGCACGGCGATCAGCTGCCGCAGGCTGCGCACCCCGAGGATCGAGATCCCCGGCACCAGCGCGGCTTCCGCCGCCGTGCACTCCGGGACGACGACCTGCTCATAGCCCGCGTCGGCCGCCGCGAGGACCGCGGGCAGCACTCCCCTGACCGGCCGCACCCGCCCGTCGAGCCCCAGCTCGCCGATCATCACGATGTCGGTGAGGGTCCGCGGATCGATGCGCTCCGCCGCGCCGAGCACCGCGCAGGCGATCGCGAGATCGAAGCCGCTGCCGCCCTTGGGCACCGACGCCGGGCTGAGGCCCACCGTGAGCTTCTTCTGGGGCCACTCCGCTCCGGAGTTGACCACCGCGGCCCTGACCCGGTCCTTGCTCTCCGTCAGGCTCTTGTCCGGGAGTCCGACCAGCGTGAACGCCGCGACGCCCGGCTCCAGGTCGGCCTGCACCTCGACGACCACGCCCTCGACGCCCACCAGAGCCACGGAACACGTACGCGCGAATCCCATCAGGCCACCCCCCGCGCGTGCTCCACGACCGGTGCCCCGCGGCGTGGGATCAGGACGCCGACGAGATCGATCCGCACTCCGCCCGGCGGTGGGCCGCCACGTTCGTCGATCCAGCGCTCGGCGAGACGCCGCAGCCGCTCCGCCTTGGCCTGGCCCACGGCGGCCATCGGGTGCTGATAGATCCCCGAGCCGACCAGGGCGGCCCTGCGTGTCTTGACCTCACAGACGACCAGCGCTTCGCCGTCCATGGCCACGATGTCGATCTCGCCGGTCCTGCCGCCGCGCCAGTTGCGCTCCAGAACCGTCATCCCGGCTTCGCCCAGCCGCCGCGCGGCCAGATCTTCGCCGTACCGCCCGAGTGCCCCACGTGCGTTCATGTCGGAACCACCTCCGACACCCACACTGGGGCTCAGCCCGAAGCGCTGTGGATCTTGGTGGACGACTCACGCGTTGTGGAAAACTCGCTCACCCGTGACGGTGAACCGCGTGGCGAACCGAGCCGTGGTGGTGAACCGAGCCGTGGTGGTGAACCGAGCCGTGGTGGTGAACCGAGCTGTGAACTCAGCCGCCCGGCAGCTCGAGGTCGCTCTTGTTGAGCTCCTCGATGTTTACGTCCTTGAACGTGAGGACGCGCACCTGCTTCACGAACCGGGCGGGCCTGTACATGTCCCACACCCAGGCGTCCGCCATGGACACCTCGAAGAAAACCTCACCCTGGACCGAGTGCACCTGCATCTCGTAGTCGTTGGTGAGGTAGAAGCGCCGTTCGGTCTCGATCACATATTTGAACAGACCGACGACATCGCGGTACTCCCGGTAGAGCTTCAGCTCCATCTCGGTCTCGTACTTCTCGAGGTCCTCGGCGCTCATGGCATGTTCCCCTTCAGCCTTGCGTCCCCCTATTGTGCGTCAGCCCCTGGAGCCTCTACACGATTTCCGTGTCGAGGGTCTCGGGCCGGCTCGGGGGACCCTCGTCGAGCAGCCTGCGAAGCAACTCGGCGAGCCTGGTCGGATACACCGTCTCATGTGCCTCGGTCAGTTCCTGGCACGTCCACCATCGCGCTCCCGCGACACTCCGCCGTTCCAGCTCCGTCAGCCCCGCGGCCCGCGTGTACGTCTGCGACGTACGCGCCAGGAAGTACCGCTCGTCCTGGTCCCAGCGCCGTCCGGCGAAGGGGAAGGAGCAGAACCGCTGCCACAGGGCGGGGCCGAGCTCGACCTCGGTGATGCCCGTCTCTTCCATCAGTTCACGCAGCGCGGCCTGTTCATGCGTCTCCTCGCCTTCCAGACCGCCGCCCGGCGTGAACCACCAGTCGTCCGACGTGTCCTCCGGCTCATGGCCGTGCAACAGGAGGATGCGGTCCTGCGGGTCCAGGAGCACCACCCGTGCGACCTTGCGCAGCGCTTCCGGCTCCAGACGCGGCCGGGACTGGTGCGGCGGCTGCGGCTCCTCAGCCGACATGGGCGCTCTCTCCCGACCGGTCGCGGCTCCGCGGACGCTCGCGCCCGCGCCCGCGCCGAAGCCGCTTGGCCACCGGGCCGTACGCCGCGCCGCCCAGGACGAGGACGGCGCCGGCCACCACCGCCCACACCATGAGCCCGACGGGCCCTGGCTCGGAGATTCCGCCCGGCATGTCCGCGAAGCCCTCGGGACGCTCCAGCGTCCCGAGCCGCTCCGACGGCCAGGCCACCGCGTCGACCCGCCCCTCCACCGCGCCGCGCGGCACGGAGCCGCGGTTGGAGTCCTCCAGGTGCACGGTGGAGTCCAGGGAGCCGCTGCGCTCGTCACCGAGCAGGAAGAGGTTGCCCTTGGGGACCGTGGTGGCCGGGATTCCGGTGGCCGCGGCTCCCGTGCCCTTCGGAAGATACGGTTCTGCGACGGGCTTGCCGTTGACCATCAGCTTGCCGTCGGTGCAGCAGGAGATGCGGTCACCGCCGACGCCGACCACGCGCTTGACCATCGGCAGGTCGCCCCAGCTCGCCTGCCGGAAGACGACGACGTCCCCGCGGCGCACCTCGCTGCCGTCGATCCGCTCGGCAAGGACCCGGTCGCCCGCGCCGATCGTCGGCGTCATCGACCCGGTGGGAACGGTGTAGGGCTGGTACAGGACGGCGCCCCAGACGAAGCCTCCCAGGAAGAGCACACAGCCAAGGGCCACGGCCAGTCCCGACAGCACGCTGCCGAGCCGTCCGTGGCCCTCGTCCGTACGTTGTGTCCTGCTCATCCCAGTGCTCCCCCATTTCGGAGACGACCCCGCGCCCCTACGAACAGGAGCGCGGAAGATCGGCGATCTGGGACGGCACCCTACCCGGCGGTACCTCCGCCAGAAACCCTCGCGGCCTGCGCGGCAGCCACCGTCAGCCGGCGCCGGCGCCAGAGCACGACCGGCACCGCACCCGCGAGCCCGAGGGCCGCCGGCGCCGCGCTCATGGCGGTGTTGATGCCCTGCTGGTCGAAGGTGTCCGGCTTGGGCAGCGTCGCCCAGCGGGTGGGCGGCCAGGCGATCACGATGGCGCGGCCCACGACGTTGTCCACGGGGACGGCGCCGCCGCCGGGCTGGTTCTGGTGGTAGCGGGAGTCCAGCGAGTTCTGCCGGTGGTCGCCCATGACCCAGATCTTGCCCGCGGGGACGGTCACCTTGAACTGGCCGCCCTGGTCGTCGACCGTGCACGGGGTGTTGCCCTCGAAGACGTACGGCTCGTTCAGCGCCTTGCCGTTGACCTTCACCGGGCCCGTGCCCTTGCACTCCACCGTGTCGCCGCCGACCGCGATGACCCGCTTGATCAGGTCCTTCTCGTCGGCGGACGGCATCAGGCCGACCCAGCCGAGGACCCGCTGAAGCGCGTTCGGATCGGGCGTCGGCTCACCGTCCAGCCAGTGGCCGGGGTCCCTGAAGACGACGACCTCGCCGCGCTCGGGCTCCGAGCCGAACCACGGGGTCAGCTTGTCGACCAGGACGCGGTCGCCCTTCTGGAGCGTGTTCTGCATCGAGTCCGAGGGAATCGAGAACGCCTGCACCAGGAAAGTCTTGATCACCAGGGCCAGGATCAGCGCGATGCCGATGAGGAGGGGAAGCTCCTTCCAGAAGGAGCGGGGCTTCTTCGCCTCCCTGGTCTGCTTGCCTTCCGGCTCGCCGGGCGCAGGACCGGCACCCGCCGTGTCACTCCCGGGGCTCACGCCGTCCGCCGCGGCCTCCGGCTCGTCTGAACGCCCCGGCTGTTCTTCGGGCCCACCGTGTCCGGACCGTGCGCCGACCGCCACATCCCCCACATCCACTCCTCAGTCCGTGCCGCTGCCCGCTCCTGATGCGATGCAGGCCCACCACTCCCATAACGAGCGGGAGTTCCGCAGGGGTCGGGAGTCCGGTCAATCCGTGTCGATCGCCTGGGGCCACCCTATGCGACGGGCCAAGGGCGGTGTCCGACCCCGCACGCGCGTCGGGCACCGACGCGTACGTCTCGGGCTCCTCCAGTTTGCGCCAGTGGTCGAAGGGCCAGGCGATGACGAGCGCGCGGCCCACCACGCTGTCCTCGGAGACCGTGCCGCTGAACTTCTCGGTGCGGTGGAAGCGGGAGTCGGCCGAGTCGGAGCGGTGGTCGCCCATGACGAAGAGCCGGCCCTCGGGGACCTTCACCTCGAACTCGAAGGACGAGGGCTCGTCCCCCGGGTTGATGTAGGGCTCGGTGAGGGGGACTCCGTTGACCATGAGCTTCTTGTTCTTGTCACAGCACTTCACGGTGTCGCCGCCGACGCCAACGACGCGCTTGATCAGGTCGCGTTCGTTGTCGGAGGGAAGCAGTCCGATGAAGGCGAGGCCTTCCTTGACCTGCTTGACGCCTACGGGGTCGTCCTTCTTCTTGGTCTGCTCGTCCTTGAGCCAGTTGCCCGGGTCCTCGAAGACGACGACGTCGCCGCGCTCCGGCTTGGCTCCGAACCACGGGGTGAGCTTGTCGACGAGTACGCGGTCGCCGATCTTGATCGTCTGTTCCATCGAGCCCGAGGGGATCACGAAGGCCTGCACCAGGAAGGTCTTCAAGACCAGGGCTATGAGCAGCGCCACGCCTATGAGGAGAGGTATCTCCTTGATCGCCGAGCGCTGCCTGCGCCGCTTGACCTTCCGCGCGAGCTTGCGCCGCTCGGCCCTGCCGGGCAGTACGGGACCGGTGGTGGGCCGGGAGCCGGTGGGCAGCCGGGTGTCGGCTCGGTGACTGGCGGCGCGTGTACGCCCGCGGTTACCCATGCGCGCCGCCTGGTGCCGGCACGCGCGCGTAGCTGTCGGGACGCTCCAGGGAGGTCCAGTGTCCGATGGGCCAGGCGATCCAGTCGGCCCTGCCGATCACGGAGTCGACGGGGATCATGCCGCCGCCGGGCTGCCCCAGGCGGTCGCGGGAGTCACTGGAGTCGCTGCGGTGGTCACCGAGGAGGAACAGGCTGCCTTCGGGGACGACCGCGACGAAGCGCGCCTTCGAGGGGGCGTCCCCCGGGTACAGGTACGGCTCGTCGACGGGCTCGCCGTTCACCTTGATCCTCCCCCGCTTGTCGCAGCAGACCACCCGGTCTCCCCCTACCCCTGCGACCCGCTTGATGTAGTCGGCATCTCCGAAGTAGCCGCTGCCGTCGAAGACGACCGCGTCACCTCGCTGCGGCTCGGAACCGAAACGGTACGCCAACTTGTTGACGAGTACCCGGTCTCCGACCCGGAACGCGGGCTCCATGGAGCCGCTGGGGATCTGGAAGGGCTGCATCACGAAGGTGCTGACGAGGAGCAGGGACACCATGCAGAACAGCAGGGTCAGAGTGACTCTGCCGCCGGGGACCCAGGACACGAACGACACAAAAGCGGAGCGCGACCGGTCCTCCGTCCCCTCGGACTCACCCTCGCGCTCGGCGCTCGGGGAATCCGTGGGTGGGGAGGAGCGGTCGCGCTCCGTGTGCTGTGCTTCGGTGTCCATCGGGGCCAGATGCTATCCGGCCCCGCTGTGGACCCGTGCGTCAGCTCAGTTGTCGCGCTTCTCCTTGATCTTCGCGGCCTTGCCGCGCAGCTCACGGAGGTAGTACAGCTTCGCGCGGCGCACGGCGCCACGGGAGACGAGCTCGATCTTCTCGACGATCGGGGTGTGCACCGGGAAGGTGCGCTCCACGCCGACGGAGAAGGAGACCTTGCGGACCGTGAAGGTCTCGCGCACGCCGGCACCCTGGCGACGGATGACTACGCCCTTGAACTGCTGCACACGGGAGCGGTTGCCCTCGATGACGCGCACGTGGACGTTGACGGTGTCACCCGGGCGGAAGGCCGGGATGTCGGTGCGCAGCGAAGCGCTGTCGACGGAGTCGAGCAGGTTAGCCATGATCGTCTGCTTTCTTCACTGATGCCACAGGTCATCAGCGGGAAGTTCGTGATGAGGATTCGATAGCTGTTCGCGTCGGGCGGGCGTCGTTCCCCCTGTGGCAGGGGCGCGCGCTGGACGTACAGCAGCGGCTTATTCTTCCACGGCCTGGGGGTCTCGCCCAAATCGGCCGTCGGGACCCGGGCGCCACCCCAGGATCGAGAGCATCTCGCGGTCCTTCTTGTCGAAGACTGCAGGGTCGCAGCGCTCGATCAGATCGGGCCTGTTGCGGACCGTGCGCCGCAGCGCCTCGTCCCTGCGCCAGCGTGCGATCTTGCCGTGGTGGCCGCTGATGAGCACGTCCGGGATGCCGTGGCCGCGCCACTGGGGAGGCTTCGTGTAGACGGGGCCCTCGAGGAGGTTGGCCATGGCGCCGGGCGCGAAGGAGTCGTCGCGGTGGGACTCGGCGTTGCCGAGGACTCCGGGCAGGAGCCGGGCCACGGCCTCGGTGATCACCAGGACGGCCGCCTCGCCGCCCGCGAGGACGTAGTCGCCGATCGACACTTCGTAGACCGGCATCCGGGTCGCGTACTCGTCCATGACGCGGCGGTCGATGCCTTCGTAGCGCGCGGGCGTGAAGACCAGCCAGGGCCGCTCGGAGAGCTCGACGGCGAGTTCCTGGGTGAAGGGGCGCCCGCTGGGCGTGGGGACGACCAGGACGGGCCCGTGGGCCCCCGCCTCGTACCCCTCGGCGAGTACGTCGTCGAGTGCCGCACCCCAGGGCTCGGTCTTCATGACCATGCCGGGGCCGCCGCCGTAGGGGGTGTCGTCGACCGTGTTGTGGCGGTCGTACGTCCACTCCCTGAGGTCGTGCACGTTCACGTCGAGCTGTCCACGCGCGCGTGCCTTGCCGACGAGGGAGACGTTCAGGGGTTCCAGGTACTCGGGGAAGATCGTGACGACGTCGAGCCGCATCAGGCGTCGTCCCCCGAGGGCCTCTCGTCCGAAGGCTCCCCGTCCGAAGACTCCTCGCCGTCCCTGGCGGAGGCGATCACCGCGCGGTCGTCGATCAGGCCGGGCGGCGGGTCGATGATCGCCCGCTGCTCCTCCAGGTCGATCTCGGTGACGATCGACTCCACGAAGGGGATCATTACCTCGCTGCCGTCGGGGCGCTCCACGATGAACAGGTCCTGCGAGGGGAGGTGCGAGATCTCCGTGATGCGGCCGACCTCGAGCCCGTCCTTGGTGACGATGTCGAGGTCCATCAGCTGATGGTCGTAGTACTCGTCCTCGTCCTCGGGAAGCTCTTCCGGGTCGACCTCCGCGATGAGCAGCGTGTTGCGCAGCGCCTCGGCGCCCGTGCGGTCGCGTACGCCCTCGAAGCGCAGCAGGAGGCGGCCGCTGTGCACCCGGCCGGTCTCGATGGTCAGCGGCCCCGTGGAGGCGGGGTCGGTGGCGAGTACGGCGCCGGGGCCGAGCCGCAGCTCCGGCTCGTCGGTGCGCACCTCGACGGTGACCTCACCCTTGATGCCATGGGCGCGGCCGATCCGCGCGACTACCAGCTGCACTGCTGTCTCTCCTGACGTGTGCCTACAGACGACTACGGGCCGAGGAAGGCCAAGAAGCCCTCCCCGGCCCGTGCCGGTGCTGCCTTTGGTTCAGTGAACCTGGTCCACGTCGACGAGGTCGACGCGGACACCGCGGCCGCCGATGGCGCCCACGACGGTCCGCAGAGCGCGCGCGGTGCGGCCGTTGCGGCCGATCACCTTGCCGAGGTCATCCGGGTGGACCCGGACCTCGAGCACACGCCCCCGGCGCAGGTTGCGCGAGGCGACCTGCACGTCGTCGGGGTTGTCGACGATGCCCTTCACGAGGTGCTCGAGAGCCTCCTCGAGCATGCTCAGGCCTCGGTCGACTCGGTGGACTCGGCCTTGGCCTCGTCCGCCTTCTTGTCAGCCTTCTTGGCCTTCTGGGTGATGGCCTCACCCTTCGCCTCGTCGCCCTCGAGGCCCTTGGTGAAGGCCTCGAACGCGGCGCGCTTGTCCTTGGGCTCCGCGACGAGCAGCGGCGCGGGGGCCGGAAGGCCCTTGTGCGCCTGCCAGTCACCGGTGAGCTTCAGGATCGCCATGACCGGCTCGGTCGGCTGAGCGCCGACGGAGAGCCAGTAACGCGCGCGCTCCGAGTCGACCTCGATGCGCGAGGGGTTCTGCACCGGGTGGTACAGACCGATCTCCTCGATGGCCCGACCATCACGGCGGGTACGGGAGTCGGCGACGACGATGCGGTAGTGAGGCGAACGGATCTTGCCCAGACGCTTCAGCTTGATCTTGACTGCCACTGGAGTGGTGTCTCCTGGTCTTGACGTGGTTGGGCACAACGAGATGCCACGTGGGGTTGCGGTACTCGGGGTGCCCGATGGACGCGTCAGCCGGAGGCGAGAGGGTTCCTATGCGGCTGTCGAGTACAGCTAGCCATTGTGCCATACGCCGCCGGGGCGTCCGAATCCGGTTCGGACGCCCTCGCGACGCATCCCCAGCTCAGCCCGTCAGCCCGCAGCGGCGCCGACCACTTCCGGGATACGGAAGGGCTTGCCGCAGCCGCCGCAGACGATGGGCGCCTGGGCGAGCACCGAGGGGACCACGCGGACGTTGCGTCCGCAGTCGCAGACCGCCTTGACGCGGACGCCGCCCCCGGAGGAGCCGTGCCGGGCGGCCGGCCCCCGGAAGCTGCGTGCCGTGTCGGCGGCGGTCGCCGCGGTGTGCGCCTTGAGGGCGCGCTGGAGCCGCTCGATCGTCGGGCGGTAACGCTTGCGCGCCTCGGGGTTGAGCGTGACCAGCGAGAAGCCGCTGCTGGGATGCGGCTCCTCGGGGTGGTCGAGGCCCAGTTCCTCGGCGATCGCGAGGAATCTGCGGTTGTGATAGCGGCCCGCGCGTGAGGTGTCGCGTACGCCGCGTGACGCGGCGATGCCATGGACTGCCTCGTGGAGCAGTCGCTCGAAGGAGAGTTCGGCGCCGCAGGCGGACGACGACTCTCCGATCAGGGATTCGGGCGCGGCTAGATCGGGCAGCTCGGGGTGGTGCCGCTGAATATCGGCCCACGCCTGTGCCAGCTCTGCGGCGAGAACAGGTGGTGTCGTGCTCACGTCGTGAACAACGAGCCGGGATGCCCGGGGGTTCCATTCCGGGGCATCCCAAATAATTTGCACGTACCCGTCAGTTGCCATTGATGCGTCCGGACGAGGGCGGGTGCGCTGATCTGCCCAGAAGCCTCGCAGCTCATGGCAAGCCGGTACGTAGTGGCGCGTACGCCCCGGCGCGTAGAAGAAGCGCGCACACCGGGACGTGTGTTGACTCGGCAGGCTGCGAGCCGAGAACGAGCGCTCCAATACCGGAGGCGGCCGCGTCAGTAGGCGCGGGCCACCACGGCGACGTTACCCGGGGTCTCATCGGCGTCCGGCACCGCCCCGTCCTCCGTGACCAGACACCGTACGGACACGGAGTGCTCCGCGAGCTTCGCCTCGCCCTCCGGGCCGAGCGTGGCCCAGGGGATGCGTGCCCAGCCGCCGGCGGCCGTGGCCTCCACGGCCTCCCGCACCGTGGTGACGTCCGAGGTGCGGGACTCCCGCCGTTCGCGGGCCTGGTCCAGGAGCATTTGCTGGCCTTCTTCGAGGAGGGTGGGCAGCAGCGTCGCCAGGGAGTCGATCGCGACCGGTTCCTTGCCGCCCCTGCCGCGCCCGCCGTGCTCGCTGTGCTCGCTCGCGATCCGGCGTGCCACCATCGCGGTGCCGTTCTCCAGGTCGCGCGGGCCGACCTCGACGCGCACCGGCACTCCCTTGAGCTCCCAGTCGACGGCTCGGCGCCCGAAGGGGATGTCCGTGCGGTCGTCGACCTGGACGCGCACGCCGGCGGCCTTGAGGCGCTCGCCGATCTCGCGGACCTCGGCGAGCACCGCGTCGTCTCCCTTGACGGCGAGGACGACGGCCTGGACCGGCGCGAGACGCGGCGGGACCCGCAGGCCGCTGTCGTCGCCGTGCATCATCACCAGGGCGCCGATCATTCTTGTCGTACTGCCCCAGGAGGTCTGCCAGACCAGCTCCTGCTTGCCCTCCTTGGAGAGGTATCGGGTGTGGAAGGCCCTGGCGAAGTTCTGGCCGAGCTCGTGGCTGGTGCCCAGCTGGAGGGCCTTGCCGTCGCCCATCATGCCTTCGAGCGTGAGGGTGTTGACGGCGCCCGCGAAGCGCTCCTTCGCGGTCTTGCGGCCCAGCACGAAGTCCATCGCGAGGACGTCCCGCATGAAGGCTCCGTAGACGTCGCGGTGGATGCGGGCCGCGAAGTCGCGTGCTTCCTCGTACGTCGCGTGGGCCGTGTGGCCCTCCTGCCAGAGGAACTCCGACGTGCGCAGGAAGAGCCGGGGCCGCAGCTCCCAACGGACCACGTTGGCCCACTGGTTGATCAAAAGCGGCAGGTCGCGGTAGCTCTGCACCCACTTGGCGAAGTACTCGTTGACGATCGTCTCGGAGGTCGGGCGGACGACGACCGGCTCCTCGAGCTCCTTGCCCCCGCCGTGCGTGACGACGGCCAGCTCGGGGGCGAAGCCCTCGACGTGCTCGGCCTCCCTGGTCAGGTACGACTGGGGGATGAGGAGAGGGAAGTACGCGTTCTGGGTACCCGTCTCCTTGATGCGGGCGTCCATGTCCTGCTGCATGCGCTCCCACAGGCCGTAGCCGTACGGCCGGATCACCATGGTGCCCCGCACCGGGCCGTTGTCGGCCAGCTCGGCCTTGTTGATCAGGTCCTGGTACCAGCGCGGAAAGTCTTCCGCCCGGGGCGTGAGTACGGGTGCCTTGGCCATGGCGCGCATGGTACGGCGGGCCTCCGGAGCGCGTGAATTGAATTCTTCCGGGGTTTCTCCCGGGGCCTCCCCCGGGGCTTCGTCAGGGGGCGCACGACGGTGGCACGCAAGCATTGCCCCACAACCTCTGGACGCCGCGACGGATGCGGAGTTCTCTGGCATACGGGGGGAGTGCGAGCGCACTGCACGGGGGCGGACGAACCGTTTGAATACGACACTCCAGCAACTCTCGGCGGATTGGGGCGCTTTCGATGTCACCTACACTCGCGCAGCCGCACCTCCCCCGCGCGGGCACGACCCCGCGCGGCGTGGACCGGTGCGCACGCGCGCGTGACTGGGCGGAAATCCAGGAACGGATGCTGGTCCCGCTCTACGAGGCGGTGTACGAACGACTCGACGTGGGCGGCGGGACGCGGCTTCTCGGACTCGGCTGCGGTTCCGGGCTCGCCCTCCTGATGGCGGAATCCCGGGGCGCCTCGGTCACCGGCGTCGACACCGCGGCACCCGAACGGCTCGCCCTGGCGCGCGAACGCCTGCTGCCGGAGACGGCCTCGGACACGGACACCCGGGGTCACGGCGGCACCCGGCTCGTCGAGGGAGGCCCCGCCGACGTCTCGGGGCCGGATGTCCCCCTCTTCAACCTGGTGACCGCGTTCCAGCCGATCGGCTGTGTGGCGGGCGACTCCGAGGGCCTTTCCGGCCTCCTGGAGTCCACCGTCCCGCTGACCGGGCGCGGCACCCCCGTGGTGCTCGCCGGCTGGGGTCCGCCGGAGCGCTGCACGACCTCTTCTGTACTGAAGGTGGCGACCAAGCTCGCCGACCCGCTCCGTAGTACGGGAAGTTGGCGCCCCGCGCTCCGTGACGACCTGGAGGAGGTCGCCCAGCGTGCGGGCCTCAAACCGGACGGCTCGGGACGCGTCGCCTGCCCCTTCGGGTACGCGGACACCGAGAGCGCGGTCCGCGGCCTTCTCTCCACGGGACTGTTCGACGCGGCAGTGGGCGCGACCGACCAGGTACAGGTCGACAAGGAACTGACGGAGGCCCTGCACCCGCACAAACGGCGGGACGGAACCGTGTGGATGCCGAACGTGTTCCGATACTTGATCGCGCGTACGCGGTAGCGGCTAGCTCCCCTCAGGTTCACCCAGCGCCGTCCGGAGCCGATCGAGCAGCACCCTGGCCGCCGGGCTCGCGGGGCCGTCCGTGCGCCAGGTCAGCGCGATCCGGCCACGGAGCCGGGGGTCCGTGACCTCCAGCGTCCGCAGTCCGTAGGCGGCTGCCGTACGGGGTTCCAGGGCCGGAAGGACGGCCACCCCCAGGCCGCGTACGACGAGTTGTACGAGGACCTGCGGGACCGCGGCCTCGAAGGCGATGCGGGGCCGGACGCCGGCCTGCGCGCAGGCGCGGTCGAGAACACCGCGCACGCCGGTGCCGCGCGGCAGGCTGATCAGCGGGCGGTCACGGAGCTCGGCCAGCGGCACACTCGTACGGCTCTCGGAGGTCAGCAGGGGGTCGCCGGGGAGCACGACGGCCACCAGTGGTTCGTCGATCACGAACTGCGCGGAGACACCCGGCGGGGGTGCCCCGTCCGCGAGGCCGAGCAGGGCGATGTCCAGTTCGCCGCGGCGCAGCGCGGCCAGCATGCGGTCGGACGCGTCCTCGGTGAGGGCGATCTCCACCTCGGGGTGGGCGTCATGGAAGTCGGCGAGGACGGAGACCACGTCGAACTCATGCGTGGCGGCCCCTGACACGAGTCCCACCGTCACCTGCCCCCGCAGCAGTCCGGTGAACTCGTCCGCGGTGTGCCGCACGCCCTCGACCGCGGCGAGCGCGGCCCGCGCGAACGGCAGGACGGCCTCCCCCACCTCCGTCAGGGTCACCGACCGCCCCGAGCGGTCGAGGAGTTGCTGGCCGAGCTCCTTCTCCAGCTGCCGGACCTGGGCGCTCACGCCTGGCTGGGCCAAGTGCAGGCGGGCGGCGGCGCGGGTGAAGTTGGCTTCCTCCGCGACGGCGACGAAGTACTGGAGCTGGCGCAGTTCCATAACTGGGCATGCTAGCGGCGAGAAGATCCAGCTCTTGGACTTATGGCGAGGTCGTCGACACCCTGGAGCAGTGGACATCAGAACCGCTGTCGCCGCTGAACGCCGTGATCTCGCCGCCCTGCTCGACGACTTGTCGCCCGCGCAGTGGGACGCGCCGACGCTGTGCGCCGGGTGGCGGGTCCGTGAAGTGGCGGCCCACATGTCGCTGGGCTTCCGATACTCGCTCCCGAGGACGCTGGCCGAACTGGTCAAGGCACGCGGGAGCCTGCACCGGATGACGGACCGGTGCGCCCGCGCGGACGCCGCCGCCCACTCGACCGACCGCCTCGCCGCCTTCCTCCGGGAGAACGCGGACCACCCTTGGCAGCCGCCCTTCGCCGGGATCGAGGGAGCGCTCGGCCACGACGTGGTGCACGGTCTGGACATCTCGGTGGCCCTGGGGCTCGATCGCAGGGTTCCCCTGGACCGCATACGCGTCCTTCTTGAGAAGGTCACGCCCAGGAGCACCAAGTTCTTCGGGGCGGACGTCGGTGGCGTACGGCTGTGCGCCGACGACCTCGACTGGAGCTACGGCACCGGGGCGCCGCTGACCGGCGCCGCGCAGGACCTCCTCCTGGTCCTGTACGGCAGGAAGCTTCCCCGAGGTCTCCTGCGAGGGGAGCCGCACGCCCGATTCGTCACCGGACCCGTCTAGTCGACGTTCTTGGTGAGGCGTGTGATCCCGGCGACCCGGTAGGCCGCCTCCTCCTCCAGTGTCTCGTTCTCCAGGAGCGCGGCCGCCAGGTCGTCCAGTTGCCCCCGGTGGTCCCTCAGTTGGCGGCAGGCGCTCTCGTAACACTCGTCGACGATCCGGCGCATCTCATGGTCGATCGTGTCGAGAGTGACGGGGGCGGCCGAGAGGCCGTAGGCCTGCTGGGCGTCGCTCGGCAGCGCCGAGAGCCTGCCGACGCGCTCGCTCATGCCCCAGCGGCCGACCATGCCGCGGGCGATGTTGGTGACCTGTTCGAGGTCGTTCTCGGCGCCTGTCGTGATGACCCCGAAGACGACTTGTTCGGCCGCCATGCCTCCCAGGGCGCCGACGATGCGGCCGCGCAGATACTCCTCCGTGTACGCGTACTTGTCGGCGTCCGGCGTCGACAGCGTGACGCCGAGCGCGCGGCCCCGGGGCACGATGGTGATCTTGCGGACCGGGTCGGCGCCGGGCTGCAGCATGCCGAGGAGGGCGTGTCCGCTCTCGTGGTACGCCGTGCGCCGCCGCTCCTCCTCGGGCATGACCAGCGGCCGCTCGGCGCCGAGCTGGACCTTCTCCAGGGCCTCGGAGAGGTCGGCCTGGGTCACTTCCTTCTGCCCCCGCTTGACGGCGAGCAGAGCGGCTTCGTTGGCGAGGTTGGCGAGTTCGGCGCCGGTCATCCCCGGTGTCGTACGGGCGACCTGGGCGAGGTCGATGCCGTCCGCCATCGGGATCTCACGGGTGTGGATCTTGAGGATGGCCTCGCGTCCGCTCCGGTCGGGCGGGCTGACGGTGACGACCCGGTCGAAGCGTCCGGGGCGGGTCAGGGCGGGGTCGAGGATGTCGGCGCGGTTGGTGGCCGCCAGGACGATGACACCTTCGGAGCCGGAGAAACCATCCATCTCGGTGAGGATCTGGTTCAGCGTCTGCTCACGTTCGTCATGGCCGCCCATCCCGCTGCCGCCACCACGCGCCCGCCCGATGGTGTCGATCTCGTCGATGAAGATGATGGACGGCGCGACTTTCCTGGCCTCGGCGAAGAGTTCACGTACGCGCGAGGCGCCGACGCCCACGATCATCTCGATGAATTCCGACGCGGACGCCGAGAAGAAGGGCACCCCGGCCTCGCCCGCGACGGCCCGCGCGAGCAGCGTCTTGCCGGTGCCGGGCAGGCCGGCCAGCAGCACGCCCCGCGGCATCTTGGCGCCCATCTCGCGGTAGGCGGCGGGGTTCTTCAGGAAGTCGACGACATCACTGAGCTCGCCCTCGACCTCGTCGATGCCCGCCACGTCCTCGAAGGTGGTGCGCTTGTCGCCCGGTTCGAGCTCCACCGGCTTGGGCGGGGCCTTGCGGCCGAGCATGCCGCCCGCGCCGCCACCCATGCCCGAGCTCATCCGCCGGGCGATGAAGATCCACAGGAAGACCAGGAGCAGCATCGGGGCGAGCGAGATGAGTAGGTTGGAGAGGAAGCTGCGCTCCTGGACGACGGGCTCGGCGGTGACGGTGACGTCGTGCTTGGTCAGGTCGTCCCAGAGCTTGTCGTCGGCGAAGGCGGGCCGCTGGGTGATGAACTTGGTGTAGTTCCCCTTCGCGTCACCGGGCTTCTCCTGCTCCTTCTTGAGCTGCCCCTGGATCGCGTCGCCCTTGGAGTAGATCTTCGTGACGTTCCCGGAGTCGACCTGCTTGCTGAACTCCGTGTACGAGATCGTCGGCTCGTCGCCGTCGTTGAAGAACGAGAGGACGAGGTTGGCGATGAGATAGACGATGAGCGCGGTGAGGATGAGCCCGCCCCACCCGCCCGGCATCTTCTTCTTCGGCGGTGGTGTGGGCGCGGGCGGGGGTGCGCCCTCGGAGCGCCATGGCTGGTCGGGCGCCTGGCGCGGCGGCACAGGGTTGCTCATATCCGGACGCTACGACACAAACCGGGGCCGGGCATCCGCTCCGAAAACGCCTGGGGCGCCCCTCTCGGCAGAGGGGCGCCCCAGGCGGCGTACGAGATCGGGCGAGGTCAGCCCATGAACTTCTTGAACTCGTCCGGCAGCTCGAAGTTCTGCCCCTGCTGCCCCGCGGGGAGGTTGAAGGCGCCGCCTTCCTGGGCCGCCTGCTCGCGGCGGGCTGCGGCCTCCAGCTCCTCCTGCTTGCGCTTCATCGGGTTGCCCGACTTCCGCTTGCCCTTGGCCTGCTTCTGCTTCTTCTTCTGCTTGCCGGCGCCGCCACCCATGCCGGGCATACCGGGCATGCCCGGCATTCCGCCGCCCTGGGCCATGCGCGACATCATCTTGCGGGCCTCGAAGAAGCGCTCGACCAGATTCTTGACGGCGCTGACCTCGACGCCGGAACCCTTGGCGATACGGGCGCGGCGGGAGCCGTTGATGAGGGTCGGCTCGTGGCGCTCGGCCGGCGTCATCGACTTGATGATGGCGGCGGTGCGGTCGACGTCCCGCTCGTCCAGGTTGTTGATCTGGTCCTTGATCTGCCCCATTCCGGGCATCATCCCGAGCAGCTTGCTGATGCTGCCCATCTTGCGGACCTGCTCCATCTGGGCCAGGAAGTCGTCGAGCGTGAAGTCCTTGCCCTTGCTGCTCGCCAGCTTGGAGGCCATCTTCTCGGCCTCTTGCTGGGAGAAGGTCTGCTCGGCCTTCTCGATCAGCGTGAGCATGTCGCCCATGCCGAGGATGCGGGACGCCATGCGGTCCGGGTGGAACGCGTCGAAGTCGTCCAGCTTCTCGCCGTTCGAGGCGAACATGATCTGGCGGCCTGTGACCTGCGCGATCGACAGGGCGGCGCCACCACGGGCGTCACCGTCGAGCTTCGACAGGACGACGCCGTCGAAGCCCACGCCGTCGCGGAAGGACTCCGCCGTGTTGACGGCGTCCTGACCGATCATGGCGTCGACGACGAAGAGGACCTCGTCCGGGCTGACGGCGTCGCGGATGTCCGCGGCCTGCTGCATCAGCTCCTGGTCGATGCCGAGGCGGCCGGCGGTGTCGACGATGACGACGTCGTACTGCTTGGTCTTGGCGAACTCGATCGAGTCCTTGGCGACCTGGACCGGGTCACCCACGCCGTTGCCCGGCTGGGGGGCGTAGACGCCGACCCCCGCGCGCTCGGCGACGACGGAGAGCTGGTTCACGGCGTTGGGACGCTGCAGGTCGCACGCCACCAGGAGCGGCGAGTGGCCCTGCCCCTTCAGCCAGAGGCCGAGCTTTCCGGCGAGGGTCGTCTTACCGGCACCCTGCAGACCGGCGAGCATGATGACGCTCGGCGGGTTCTTGGCGAACCGCAGGCGTCGCGTCTCGCCGCCGAGGATGCCTACGAGCTCCTCGTTGACGATCTTGATGACCTGCTGGGCGGGGTTCAGGGCCTGCGAGACCTCGGCCCCGGTGGCGCGCTCCTTGATCTGCTTGATGAAGGCCCGGACGACGGGGAGGGCGACGTCCGCCTCGAGCAGGGCGATGCGGATCTCGCGCGCCGTGGCGTCGATGTCCGCCTCGGACAGGCGGCCCTTGCCCCGGAGGTTCTTGAATGTCGCTGCGAGGCGGTCGGAGAGAGTGTCGAACACGGCGGTCGCGAATCCTCGGGTCGAAGGGGCCCCCGCTCGCGCGGAGCTGAGTATGGGGGAGGGCGGATGGGTCGCCCTCCAGGGTATCTGCACCACCGGGCGCCTGGGCGCGCAGCGTCTGGGCAGAGCTTGTGCACCCCGGGGGGGCGGGTGGCCCCCTCCCCTCGCCGCCCGGCATCGGGCCCGCCGAACGGGCCTCTCCCTCCTACCCGCCCGTTCACCCCGCATCCGACCCCGGACGAACAAGCATTTCCCGCCCACCCACGGACCAGAACCGCACCGCCCCGCACCGACCTAGGGCGCTACCCCCGCAACGCCTCCTCCACAGCCCGAGCCACCCCCGCAGCCCTGTCCCCCGGCAAAGGCGCACCCGACCCCGTCACGTAGAACGCGTCCACCGCGTTCGCGCCCAGCGTCGACACGTGGGCGCTGCGTACCTCCACGCCCGCCGACTCCAGCGCCCGGCCGATGCGGTGCAGCAGGCCCGGTGCGTCCTGGGCCCGCACCTCGATGACCGTCGCGAGGCGGGAGCCCGCCGAAGCCACGGTCACCCGGGGCGGCGGCGCGACCGTGCCCCGCCGCCGTGGGTACGCCGCGTCCCGTTCCGCAAGCCGTGCCGCGATGTCCAGCGAGCCGTCCAGGGCCCGCACCAGGTCCGCCCGCAGCCGCGCGGCCTGCGGCAGGGAGCCGTACTCCGCGGCGACCCGCCAGTCGAGCAGCAGCACCGAGTCCTCGAGACCGGACGGCAGCCTCACCCCGCGCAGCTCCGCGGTCCGCACCGTGAGCCGGTGCATGGCGAGCACCCCCGCGACGGCGGACAGCACGCCCGGCTGGTCCGGCACCGCGATGACCAGCTCCACGCCCAGCGGCTCCGGGTCCCCGGTCGGCTCCTCGGCAGTGACCGCCTCCGTCTGCGCCCGCAGCGCGAGCACCGGCCCGCCCGTACGGAACGCCTCCACCGCGAGGCGCTCCTGCTCCGCGGTGGGAGTGAAGTCCTCCGCTTTCTCCGGCTCCTCCCCGGACAGCACCGCGCCGACCCGCTTCACCAGGTCGGCGACGAGCGAACCCCGCCAGGCGGACCAGGCGGCAGGGCCGGTGGCCAGCGCGTCCGCCTCGGTGAGCGCGTGCAGCAGTTCCAGCGTCCCGGTCGAACCCACCGCGTCCGCGACCGCCCGTACCGTGGCCGGGTCGTCGAGGTCGCGCCGCGTGGCCGTCTCGATCAGCAGCAGGTGGTGTCGCACGAGGGTCGCGAGGACCGCCACGTCGGCCCGGTCGAAGCCGATCCGGGCGGCGACGTCGCGGGCGATGATCTCCCCGGCCTCGGAGTGGTCCCCGGGCCAGCCCTTTCCGATGTCGTGCAGCAGTCCGGCCACCAGCAACAGGTCGGGCCGCCCCACCCGCCGGGTCAGCTCCGAGGCCTGCACCGCCGTCTCCACCAGATGCCGGTCGACCGTCCAGGTGTGCACGGCGTTGCGCTGGGGCCTGCATCGCACCCGCTCCCAGTCCGGAAGGAGCCGGGTGACGAGCCCCTCGGCCTCCAGCGCCTCCCACACCTCGACCGTGGGCCGCCCGGCTCCGAGGAGCGTCACCAGCTGCTCCCTGGCCTCGGCCGGCCACGGCGTGGGCAGCGGCCGCACCGCGGCGGCCATCCTGCGCACCGCGTGCAGCGACAGGGGCAGCCCCGCCTGGGCCGCTGCCGCGGCGGCCCGCAGCGGCAGCACGGGGTCCCGCTCGGGCCGGGCCGCCCGCGCGAGGACGACCTCCCCGTCCTGCTCCACGACCCCCTCGGCCAGCGGCGAACGCTCGGCGACCGCCCCCTTGCCGCCGCCCAGCATCGCCCGCAGCCGAGGCCGCACGGACCGGGACCGCAGCACCCTGCCCACCTCACGCCACGTCACGTCGCTCGCGTACGAGACGGTGCGCGCGGACTCATACACCTGTCGCAGCAAGGTGTCGGCGTCCAACAGGCCGAGTTCGGCGGCGACTTGATCCTGTTCCTGCAGCGCGAGCCGGTCGGTGGCCCGCCCGGTGGTCAGATGCAGCGCGTCCCGCACGTCGAGGAGTCGCCGCCGGGCGTCGGAGAGCCCCTCGCGAGGCGCGTCCGCCAGCCAGGAGGCGGCGACGGCCCGCAGGGCGGTCGCGTCCCGCAGGCCGCCCCGGGCCTCCTTCAGGTCCGGCTCCAGGAGGTAGCTCAACTCCCCCTGCCGCTCGGCCCGTTCCTCGCACAGCTCGCGCAGCTCGGGCAGCCGCTTCGGCGCGAGGTTGCGCCAGTCGGCGAGCACCGCCGTGCGCAGCCCGGCGGTCAGTCCGAGATCCCCCACGACATGCCGCGCGTCGAGCAGCCCCAGCTGCACCTTGAGGTCCTCGCCCGCGGTCCTGCGCGCCTCCGCGGGCGTACGCACGGAGTGGTCGAGCGCGAGCCCGAGATCCCAGATGGGGTACCAGATGCGGTCCGCGAGGGCCGCCACCTCCCCGGCGTCCGCGCTGCCGTCGTGCAGCAACAGCAGGTCGAGGTCGCTGCGCGGCGAGAGCTCTCCCCTGCCGTATCCCCCCACGGCCACCAGTGCGGCCCCCCGTGGCGCACCCGCGGCCGTGAAGAGGCCGGTCAGCCAGTCGTCCGTGAGGTCGGCGAGGGCCGAACGGCGCGGCGGCCCGGACCGCGCCTCCCCTTGAAGGAGGCGCAGCCGGGCCGCCGCATAGCCGCTGGGTCCGGAGTCTTCCGAGTCCGATTCAGTACGTACGTCCACACTCGTCACCCAGCAGCTCCTGTTCCAGTTCCGCTCAGTTGCGCTCAGTTCCGCTCCGGCACCCTTGACCCGCGCGGGCTCAGAGCGCGTCCGGTCCGCGCTCGCCGGTCCGTACCCGGACGGCCGTCTCGACCGGGACGCTCCAGACCTTGCCGTCCCCGATCTTGCCGGTCCGGGCGGCCTTGACCACGACATCCACGAGTTGTTCGGCGTCGTCGTCCTCGACCAGGACCTCGATCCGGATCTTCGGCACGAGGTCGACGGTGTACTCCGCGCCACGGTAGACCTCGGTGTGGCCGCGCTGGCGGCCGTAGCCGCTGGCCTCGGTCACGGTCAGGCCCTGGACGCCGAAGGCCTGGAGGGCCTCCTTGATCTCGTCGAGCCGGTGCGGCTTGACGACCGCGGTGATGAGCTTCATGCGTCAACCCTCTTGTTCTTCTCGGTCGCACCCTTGCCGGTTTCCTGGGCCGGCGGGCCCGGCACAGCTGCGGTACGGGGCGCCGTGCCGCCGCCCGCGCCACTGAAGTCGTACGCGGTCTCGGCGTGCTGCACCTGGTCGATGCCCGAGACCTCCTCGTCCTCGCTGACCCGCATCCCGATGGTCTTGTCGACCAGGAAGGCGAGGATCGCGGAGGCGATCATGGAGTACGCGAGGACGGCGCCGACACCGGCGGCCTGCTTGCCCAGCTGTTCGAGCCCGCCGCCGTAGAAGAGGCCCTTGGCGTCGGACTGGACACCGCCGGTGGCGAAGAAGCCGACGAGCAGCGAGCCCACGACACCGCCGACGAGGTGGACGCCGACGACGTCCAGGGAGTCGTCGTAGCCGAACTTGAACTTCAGGCCGACGGCCATGGCGCAGAGCAGACCGGCGATGGCACCGATGGCGATCGCGCCGAGCGGCGAGCAGGAGCCGCCGGACGGGGTGATCGCGACGAGTCCGGCGACGGCGCCCGAGGCGGCACCGAGGGTGGTGAACGCGCCGTGCCGGATCTTCTCGTAGGCGAGCCAGGCCAGCATGGCCGCGGCGGTGGCGACCTGCGTGTTCAGGAACATCATCGCGCCGACGCCGTCGTCGTTGCCCAGCCACGATCCGGCGTTGAAGCCGAACCAGCCGAACCAGAGGAGGGCGGCGCCGAGCATGACGAGCGGCAGGCTGTGCGGCCGCATCGGGTCCTTCTTGAAGCCGACGCGCTTGCCGATGACCAGGATCACGCCGAGCGCGGCGGCACCGGCGTTGATGTGCACGGCCGTACCGCCCGCGAAGTCGATGACGCCGAGCTCGAAGGCCCAGCCGCCCGTGCCCCACACCCAGTGCGCGACCGGGAAGTAGACGACCGTGGCCCAGAGCGCGACGAACAGCGCCCAGGCGGTGAACTTCACGCGGTCGGCGAGCGCACCGCTGATCAGCGCGGGCGTGATGATCGCGAACATCAGCTGGAAGACCGCGAAGACGTAGACCGGGATGGTGTAGCCGTCCCACAGCTCGGTGAGCCCTATGCCGCTGAGGCCGACATAGTCGGACGACCAGCCGACGAGGCTGCCGTGGTCGGTGCCGAACGCGATGGAGAAGCCGTACAGCACCCAGAGGATGGTGACGATCCCCAGACTGATGAAGCTCATCATCAGCATGTTCAGTGTGCTCTTGACGCGGACCATGCCTCCGTAGAAGAAGGCGAGTCCCGGCGTCATGAGCATCACCAGGGCGGAACAGATGAGCATGAACCCTGTGTTGGCGGCAGACAGCTGCGGGGCGTCTGCGGCGATCGTGATGCCTGGGGGCATCGGCGTCTCCTCGTCGTCGTATGCGGCGCGTGCGGGCGGGGCTAGGGCCTGTCGTCACACTCCCGTCGTCCGCCCGAAGGGCGGGCCGCGCGGCGTCAGGTGCGTGCTCTCGGCGTGCCGGGCGTAGACCCTCGTACTGGACGTACTTGGGTCTGCGCCCGGTGCGGCGAGAGTGCGTGCATGGCGTCGCGCGGCAGACGGGAGTGTGACGACAGGCCCTAGAGGGGGTGGGCCGTTATGCGCCATGAGATTGGCCCAGCGCCGTTTCGGGGGGCGCCCCTCGATGTTTCGCCGCAGTGACGAAGAGGTCATGCGTGTTACGCGTCCATGAACTGCCGGGTCGGGCGGGGCGCGTTTTCCTACCCTGCGCACACAGAAAAAACCGGCCGCGGCGGCCATCCGATTGACTTGGCGTGGGGGAGCCGAGTCGGGCAGTTCGGGATGGACCTCCGCGGCCGGAGTTCTGGCGGGGCCCGTCAGACCGCCTCCGCGGTCTCGGGCATGTCGATGGCGAGCTGGTCGGTGAGCTGCACGACCTCGGCGATGTCGCCGAAGTCCCGCACGGCGGTGTCCACGGTCTTGCGGAGGCGGGTGTTGACCCGCTCGGAGCGCACCTTCTTGGCGATGGTCAGGGCCTGGCCCGCGAGGACCGTGCTCTGCTCGGGCTCGCGCCTGAGCAGGTGAACCGTGGCCATCCCGATGAGGTTCAGTGCGTACGAACGCTGGTGCTCGGAGTCCTTGCCGAAGAGGTCGACGGCGCGCTCCATGACGGGCTCGGCGAGTGAGGCGTACGTCGGGCTGCGTCCCGCGACGTAGGCCAGGTCGCGGAACGAGTGGGCGTTCTCGCCGTTCAGCTCGGCCTCGGAGAAGAAGCGGATCCAGTCGGGCTCGGGCTCGTCGAAGTCGGCGGCGTCGGCGAAGGTGTCCTCGGCCATGCGGACGGCCCGCTTGCACTTGCCGGGCTGGCCCATGCTGGCGTAGGCGCGGGCCTCCATCGCATACAGCATGGCCTGGGTGCGGGGGCTCGCGCAGTCACGGCTGCCGTACTGCGCGAGGTGGATCAGTTCGAGCGCGTCGTCCGGCCGTCCGA
Organism: Streptomyces sp. NPDC051214; assembly: GCF_040682375.1. NCBI lineage: Bacteria > Bacillati > Actinomycetota > Actinomycetes > Kitasatosporales > Streptomycetaceae > Streptomyces > Streptomyces sp. NPDC051214. The sequence goes on along the minus strand of NZ_JBFBAT010000011.1, from coordinate 182,696 downwards.
GGTGGATCATCTGGCGGCTCATGCTGGAGAGGATGTACGAACCGAGGGGCTTCTCGCCCGCTTCCTTCGCGGCGTGCAGGGCAAGCACGAAGTACTTCTGGGCGGTGGGCTGGAGACCCACGTCGTAGCTCATCCAGCCGGCCAGCTCGGCCAGTTCGCCCGCGACCTTGAAGAGCCGCTTGGACGTGGCCTCCGGCTGCGGCTCCTGCAACAGGTCCGTCACCTCGTGCAGCTGGCCGACGACCGCCTTGCGCCGCAGGCCGCCGCCGCACTGCGCGTCCCACTGCCGGAACATGACGGTCGTGGACTCCAGGAGGTCGAGCTCCGGCCTGGAGAGCCTGCCGGGCCTGCGGGACGGGGTGGGCGGCTCCGGGTCGCCGACCGGCGTCGTCGGCCCCGGCACCAGCCAGCGCTGCATGGGCTCGATGAGGGAGGGACCGGCGGAGAGCGCGAGCGAGGTGCCGAGGAAGCCGCGCCGGGCCAGCATCAGGTCGCTGCGCGAGAACTCACTGATGAGCGCGACGGTCTGGGGCCCGGTCCAGGGCAGGTCGACGCCCGAGACGGACGGCGACTGGTGCGCGGCGCGCAGCCCGAGGTCCTCGACGGCGACCACACAGCCGAACCGCTCGGAGAACAGCTCGGAGAGGATGCGCGGGATGGGCTCGCGGGGGTTCTCGCCGTCCAGCCAGCGCCGCACCCGTGAGGTGTCGGTGGAGATGTGGTGCGCGCCCAACTGCCGTGCCCTGCGGTTCACTTGGCGCGCCAGCTCGCCCTTCGACCAGCCGCTGCGCACGAACCAGGAATTGAGCAGTTCGTTGGGGCGCTTCTCAGCGTTCGCACCACTTCCGCCATTGCCGCCCACTGGAACGCCCCCATCCCTCAAGACACTTACGCGCAGTCCCACGCCAAGCCCTACCAGAATGCCGCGCGGCGCGGCCCTCCGTCCGGAGAACGTCACCCATCGAACAGGAAACCGACTTGCCTCCGGCATACCCACGAGTGCACGGCACTCAGGGTCCGTGCACTGAAAGTAGTCCTACGATCACCCCTCCGGCGAGGGCGATCGCGGAAACGCCACCATTCGCCACCCCTTCGAATGAACTCCCGGGCCGCGACAAGCGATTGACTTGACAGTGGACGACCGAAGGTGGGCGGAAGGGAGCACTTCGGGGCGCGCATGACCGGACGCATGCCCCTTGGGCCACCGGGCGCCGCACAAAAACACAGGGTCACGATCCGATTCCGTCACGTAACCACACCGCGCTCGACCCGTTGGAGGGGGCATGGGCTTCACGATCGGCGGCATCCGGGGAACGGACAAGCCTCGCACCGGTTCACGGCGGCGCGGCCGCACGTCGGACTGCACCGCGGTGGCGGAGTACACCGGACTGTGGGGATGGGCAGCGGTCCCCGGCGCACGCGCACTCGACGGCCGCTGCTCCTGCGGCGCGGCCGACTGCGCCGCCCCCGGCGCCCACCCCCTGGAGTTCGCCCCCGAGGTCCCCGCCGGGGCGACGCTCGACGAAGTGACCGAGGCCTGGGCGCAGTTCCCCGGCGCCGCCGTACTGCTGCCCGTGGGCCGCGCCTTCGACGTCATCGAGGTGGCGGAGGCCGCCGGACGCAGGGCGCTGGTCCGCCTGGAGCGCATGGGCCTGCCGCTCGGCCCGGTGGCCGCCACCCCGGAGGGCCGCGCGCACTTCTTCGTCGCCCCCGGCGCCGCCGCCGAACTCCCCCAGCTGCTCTACCGCATGGGCTGGGACGACGCCGGCATCGACCTGCACGGCCTGGGCCCCGGCACACACATCACCGCCCCGCCCTCCGACCGCGCGGGCCTCGGCCCGGTCCGCTGGCTCCGCGCCCCGGACCTGGACTCGGCGACGCACCCGCCCCAGGCACGGCTTCTCCTCGGGACCCTGGCGTACGTGGCCCATCGCTCACCGGCGTAGCGACCGGCGCCCGCACACGAAATGCCCCACCCCGGCTGCACCCCGGGGTGGGGCATTTCTTCGTGCGCGGCGCCGAGCGCCCGCGTGGCACCGAACGCCTGGTGGCTACTCGCCGATCAGCGCGTCGACGAACGCCTCGGGCTCGAACGGCGCCAGGTCGTCCGCGCCCTCGCCGAGTCCGATCAGCTTCACGGGCACGCCCAGCTCGCGCTGGACCGCGACGACGATGCCGCCCTTGGCCGTGCCGTCCAGCTTCGTCAGGACGATGCCGGTGATGTCGACGACCTCGGCGAAGACCCGCGCCTGCACCAGGCCGTTCTGCCCGGTCGTGGCGTCCAGGACGAGCAGCACCTCGTCGAGCGGCGCGTGCTTCTCGACGACGCGCTTGACCTTGCCGAGCTCGTCCATCAGGCCGGTTTTGGTGTGCAGACGGCCCGCGGTGTCGATGAGGACGACGTCGGCGCCTTCCGCGATGCCTTCCTTGACCGCGTCGAAGGCGATCGAGGCGGGGTCGCCGCCCTCGGGGCCGCGGACCGTGCGGGCGCCGACGCGCTCGCCCCAGGTCTGCAGCTGGTCGGCGGCGGCCGCGCGGAACGTGTCCGCGGCGCCGAGGACCACGGAGCGGCCGTCGGCGACCAGGACGCGGGCGAGCTTGCCGGTGGTGGTGGTCTTGCCGGTGCCGTTCACGCCGACGACCATCACGATGCCGGGCGTCTCCAGGCCCGACTCGGTCTTGACCGTGCGGTCGAGGTCCGGGTCGACGAGCGCCACGAGTTCCTCGCGCAGCAGCGTGCGCAGCTCGTCGGGGGTACGGGTGCCGAGCACGCGGACGCGCTCGCGGAGCCGCTCGACCAGTTCCTGCGTGGGGGCGACGCCGACGTCGGCGGTGAGGAGCGTGTCCTCGATCTCCTCCCAGGTGTCCTCGTCCAGGTGCTCGCGGGAGAGGAGCGTGAGCAGCCCCTTGCCGAGTGCGTTCTGCGAGCGCGAGAGGCGCGAGCGCAGACGGACCAGGCGACCTGCCGTGGGCTCCGGGGTCTCGACCTCCGGGGCGGCCGGCTCCTCGATGACGACGGGGGCCGACGCCGACGGCTCGGCGAGCGGAAGTTCCACCTCCTCGATCGTGCGGCGCGGTTCGTCGCGCGGCGTCTCGGCCTCGTCGCCGACATGCGGCTCGGCCGGAGGAGCGGTGATGGTGGGCGTGGACGACGGGGCCTTCGGCGACAGCTGCTTCTTCTTGCGGCTGCCGATCACGAGCCCGCCGAGCGCGCCGATCACGACCACGGCGATGACTACAGCAAGGATGACGATTTCCATAACCTCCCCAGTATCAGCCATGGGGGCAACACAGGCCCAAGCTGTAGCTTCCTCCAAAGAACATAAGCTCATAGAGGGCACTACTCGGACTAAAGTACGATGGAGCTCTCCGCATCAACGCGCGTAGAGTCCAACGCGATCACCCCCACGGACGGATCGCGGCGTTGCGATCCGAGCGAGAGGCACGGACCCCACCCCATGAGCACCACCGCCGAAAACGAAGGCGCCCTGGAGACACGCGGCCTCGAGCCCGTCCCCGACTCCGAGCGCACCGGCAAGGCCCGCGAGCTGTTCCCCACGTGGGTGGCGGCCAACATCAGCGTCCTGCTGCTCACCATGGGCGCGGGTCTCATCGTGACCAACGGCCTCAACTTCTGGCAGGCCCTGGTCGTCGCCCTGGTCTCGCCCCTTCTCAGCTACGGCCTGGTCGGTCTGATCTCCATCTCGGGCAAGCGCGGCGGCTCCCCCGGCATGACCCTCTCGCGCGCCGTCTTCGGCCAGCGCGGCAACCTCTTCCCCGGCTCGCTCATCTGGATCGCCCGCTGGGGCTGGGAGACGATCAACGCAGTCACGGGCGCGTACGCGATCATCACCGTCCTGGACATCTGCTTCGGCGTGGAGTCCAGCACGTGGCTGACGATCGTGACGCTGATCGCCTTCGTCGCCTGCACGTTCGTCATCAGCGGCCTGGGCCGCAAGGTCCTGCACATCTGCAACACCTGGGCCACGTACCTCTTCGGCGCGTTCAGCGTCCTCGTCCTCGTCTACCTGGTGGCCAACACCCCCTGGTCGGACGTCTTCTCGCGGCCCGCGGGCTCCACCGCGGCCATGGTCGCGGGCGTCGGCGTGATCGCCGCCGGCGGCATCAGCTGGGTCCCCACCGGCCCGGACTTCACGCGCTACCTCCCGCGCAAGGCGTCCAACAAGGCCCTGGTGGGCAACGCCATCGGCGGCGCCGGCATCGTCGTCGTCCCGATGGTCCTGATGGGCGCCGTCATGGCGGTCAGCACGCCGAGCCTGTCGAAGGCATCGGACCCGGTCTCCTTCCTCGGCGAGCTGCTCCCGACGTGGATCGCGGTGCCGTACCTGCTGATGGCCCTGATCGGCATGCTCCTGATCAACTCGATGTCGATGTACTCCGCGGGCTTCACCGCCATGACGCTCGGCATCAAGGTCCCGCGCACGTGGGCGGTCTCGATCAACGCCATCATCAGCCTGATCTTCGGCTACCTCCTGATGAACGTGGCCACCAGCTTCATCGGCTCGTTCATCTCCTTCCTGACGCTGCTCGCGGTCGCCTTCTCCGCCTGGATCGGCGTCTTCGGCGTCGACATGCTGCGCAGGAAGACGTACGACGGCGAGGCGCTGATGGACACCAAGCGCACCAGCGCCTACTGGTACAAGGCGGGCTTCGCCTGGCAGGCCATGACCGCGTGGGCGATTGCCCTGGTGATGGGCCTCCTCTTCACGAAGGTCGACTGGTTCAGCGGCCCGCTCGCCACCTCCTGGATCGGCCGCAACGGCCTGGGCTGGCTGGCCACGATCCTCATCGCCGCCGCGCTGTACGCGGTGCTTCCGCGGACCCCGGCCGTCGAGGCCCCCGAAGGCAAGGGCGGGGACGAGACGGAGCTGGTCTCGGCCTGAGGCCGCTGCGCGGCTGATCCGGACCAACTGCCCACGGACCCTGGTCATCTGACACCGCATCACCTAACGTCCCTCTTCGCCCGCACACGGTGAAGGGGGACGTTCCCATGCCCGTCACAGTCGTACGCCTCAACCTCGTCGATCCGGATGCCACGCCCTCCTCGCTGAGCGATCGCTACAAGGCCGCCCTGGAGATGGCCACGTACGCCGACGACCGGGGCATCTCCACCGTGCAGACCGAGGAGCACCACGGCGTCGGCAACAACTGGCTGCCCTCGCCCTTCACCTTCGCCGGCGCGGTCTTCGGTGCGACCCGGCGCATCGCGGTCACGGTCTCCGCGATCATCGGCCCGCTGCACGATCCGCTGCGGCTCGCCGAGGACATCGCCGTACTGGATCTGCTCAGCGGCGGGCGCCTCGTCACGGTGGCGGGGATCGGCTACCGGCCCGAGGAGTACGAGGCGTTCGGCGTCGACTGGAAGCGGCGCGGCAAGCTGCAGGACGAGCTCCTGCAGACCCTGCTGCAGGCGTGGACGGGCCAGCCCTTCGAGTTCCGCGGCCGCACCGCGCGCGTCACCCCGCGTCCGTACACCCAGCCGCATCCGATGCTCCTGGTCGGCGGCTCCTCGCAGGCGGCGGCCCGCCGCGCGGCCCGGCTCGGCCTGCCGTTCTTCCCCAGCGCCCATCTGCCGGAGCTCGAGGCGTACTACAACGCACGCCTCGCGGAGTACGGCACCGAGGGCTGGACGATGATGCCCGCCGCCGAGACCCCGCTCCTGCACATCGCGGACGACCCGGACCGCACCTGGGCCGAGCACGGCGAGCACTTCCTGCACGAGGCCCGTACGTACGCCTCCTGGCAGTCCAAGGACATCCGCTCGGCGGTGAAGTCGAGCGCGACCACGGTCGACGAGCTGCGCGCCGAGGGCGTCTACCGCGTCCTGACGCCCGACCAGTGCGTGGCGTACGTGCAGGGCGGCGCGGCCAATCTCGTGCTGCATCCGCTCTCCGGCGGGATGCCGGTCGACGAGGGCTGGCGCAGCCTGCACCACTTCTGCGAAAACGTACTGCCCCGGCTCAAGGAGTAGGTCCTTGAACCGGGGCAGCTTCCTCAGAGGAGGGGCAGCGGGGATTAGCCCATCTCCTCCAGGGTCTTGCCCTTCGTCTCCTTGACGAACTTCATGACGAAGGGGATCGAGATCACGGCGAAGGCGCCGTAGATGATGTACGAGCCGGTCAGGCTCCACTCGGACATGCTCGGGAAGGTCTTGGTGATCGCGAAGTTCGCGAGCCACTGGGCCGAGGCCGCCACACCGAGCGCCGCGGCGCGGATGCGGTTCGGGAAGATCTCGCCGAGCAGCACCCAGACCACCACGCCCCAGGAGAGGGCGAAGAAGAGCACGAAGAAGTTGGCGGCGATGATCGCCGTCAGGCCCTGCGCGTCCGGCAGCGAGACGTTGTCGCCGGTGCCGGTGCGGTAGGAGAACGCCCAGGCGCAGGTGAAGAGCGCGAGCGCCATGCCGGCCGAGCCGATGATGGCCAGCGGCTTGCGGCCAATGCGGTCGACGAAGATCATCGCGATGACCGTACCAACGATGTTCACGATCGACGTCTCGAACGAGTACAGGAACGAGCTGCTCGGGTCCTTGCCGATCGACTGCCACAGCTGGTTCGAGTAGTAGAAGATCACGTTGATGCCGACGAGCTGCTGGAACACCGAGAGGCCGATGCCGATCCAGACGATCGGCAGGAAGCCGACCTTGCCGAGCAGGTCCTTGAACGAGGACTTGTGCTCGCGGCGCATGCCCTCCTCGATCTCGGTGACGCGGGCGTCGAGGTCGATCTTGGTTCCCTCGACCTCGCCGAGGACCTTCTTGGCCTCGGTGTTGCGGCCGACGGAGATGAGGAAGCGCGGCGACTCGGGGATCGCGAAGGAGAGCAGGCCGTAGAGGAGGGCCGGGATGACCATGACGCCGAGCATCAGCTGCCAGGCCTCGAGGCCCAGGAGCTTGCCGCGCTGGTCACCGTCCGCCATGTTCAGGATGGCCCAGTTGACCAGCTGGGAGACGGCGATGCCGATGACGATCGCGGCCTGCTGGAACGAGGCGAGGCGGCCTCGGTAGGCGGGCGGCGCGACCTCGGCGATGTAGGCCGGGCCGATGACGGACGCCATGCCGATGCCGATGCCGCCGATGAAGCGCCACATCGTCAGGTCCCACGCCGCGAACGGCAGGGCCGAACCGACGGCGCTCGCCGCGAAGAGGACGGCGGCGATCTGCATGCAGCGGATGCGGCCGATGCGGTCGGCGATACGGCCGGCGATCGCGGCACCGACGGCACAGCCGAGCAGTGCGGTGGCGATGATCCAGCCGAGCATGTTGGCGTCGACGTCGAACCGGTGCTGGATGGCGACGGTCGCGCCATTGATCACCGAACTGTCGTAGCCGAACAGGAAGCCACCCATCGCGGCGGCCGCCGTAATGAAGATGACATGGCCGAGATGGTCCGGCTGGGCCTCTCTGCCGTGGCCGGGCTGCGGCGCCTTCGTTGTGCTGGTCACATGGACTCCTCGGGCCACCGGCAACATCGCCGGGGGTGGGGGTGAGCACTTCAAGTGGCGCACAACTTCACGCCGCCCACCACCTGAAGGTAAAAGCAACGTTGCAGAGACTATGTCTTCAAGTTTCGAAGTCAATACCTGGGTTCCTGTGACTTTCAGGGACTCCTGAGGCGTAGTTCGTTCAAGTCTTGAAGTTATGGAGAAGGGGTGACGAAGGGCACCGGCGAGCGGCTACCGGAGCCGCTGGCTGATCACCTTCGAGACGCCGTCGCCCTGCATGGACACGCCGTACAGCGCGTCGGCGACCTCCATCGTCCGCTTCTGGTGCGTGATCACGATGAGCTGCGAGGCCTCCTGCAGCTCCTCCATGATGCGGATGAGCCGCTGCAGGTTGGTGTCGTCGAGCGCGGCCTCGACCTCGTCCATCACATAGAAGGGACTCGGCCGTGCCTTGAAGATCGAGACGAGCAGCGCGACGGCGGTCAGGGACCGCTCACCGCCGGAGAGCAGCGAGAGGCGCTTGACCTTCTTGCCCGGCGGGCGCGCCTCGACGTCGACACCCGTGGCGAGCATGTTCTCGGGGTCGGTCAGGATGAGCCGTCCCTCGCCGCCAGGGAAGAGCCGCGAGAAGACGCCCTCGAACTCACGGGCGGTGTCCCGGTAGGCCTCGGTGAAGACCTGCTCGACGCGCTCGTCGACCTCCTTCACCACTTGCAGGAGGTCGGCCCGCGTCTTCTTCAGGTCCTCGAGCTGCTCGCTCAGGAACTTGTGACGCTCCTCAAGCGCGGCGAACTCCTCGAGCGCCAGCGGGTTCACCTTCCCGAGCTGCTGGTACGCCCGTTCGGCTGACCTCAGCCGCTTCTCCTGCTCACCGCGGACGTACGGCACGGGCCGGTTGCGCGGGTGTTCCGGGTCATCGGGGAGCTCCTCGCCCTCGGCCGCGGGGGAGGGCGGCACGAGCTGGTCGGGGCCGTAGTCGGACACGAGTCCTGCCGGTTCCACACCGAGTTCCTCCAGTGCCTTGGACTCCAGCTGCTCGATCCGCAGCCGCTTCTCGGCACCGAGTACCTCGCCGCGGTGGACTGAATCCGTCAGTTTGTCGAGCTCCGCCTTGAGGTCACGCCCCTGGCCCCGCTCGGCGGTCAGATCCCGCTCCCGCACCTCCTTGGCCTGCTCGGCGGCGGCACGTTCCTGCTCGGCCCGCACGAGGGACACCTCGACGTGTGCGAGCAGCTGCCGCGCGCCACGGGCCACGGCCTCGGCGACCGCGGCCTCGTGCCGCATCCGGGCCTTGCGCTGCTCGGCACGCGCGCGTGCCTCGCGTTCGGCGCGCGCGGCCCTGTCCAACGAGTCGGCGCGTCCCGCCAGGCCCTTGACCCGCTCCTCGTGCGTACGTACCTGGAGCCTGGCCTCCATCTCGGTCTGCCGGGCGTTGGCCCCGTCGGCGGCCAGCCGGTCACGCACCGAGGTGTCGGGCTCCTCCTCGACCGGAGCCTCCTCGGCCACGGCGAGCCGCTCGGCCAGCTCCTCGGCGTCCTCGACCGCCTTGTCCAGCGCTTCCTGGGCCTTCGCCGCGGCGGCCGCACTGCGCTCGGCCTCGCCCGCCGCGCCACGCGCCTGCCCGGCGAGCGCCCCCAACTGCTGGGCCACGGCGGACTTCTCCCGGTCGGCGGCGCGCCTGCGCTCCCCCAGCTCCTCGACGAGCGCGGCCACCTCCTTGCGCCGCTCGCCGGCTTCCTGCTGGGCGTGCGCCAACTCCTCGCACTGTTCGGCGAGTTGCTCGAGCTCGGCCGCCGCCTCGTCGACGGATGCCTGTACTTCGAGCAGGCTGGGCGCCCCTGCCGACCCGCCCTGCGCGAAGTGCGCCCCGAGCAGGTCGCCTTCGGCGGTGACGGCGGTGAGCTGCGGGTGGGCGTAGACGAAGTCCTCGGCGTCCTCAAGGGTGCCGACGGCGACCATCCCGCGCAGCAGCCGCCGCACCGCGGGCATCAACTCCTCGGGCCCGCGCACCAGTTCGGCGACCATGGGCGGCCCTTGAGCACTCCCCTGACGTACGTCACCGGGGCCGGCGTCCGGCGCCCCCGCGAGGAGCAGCGCGGCCCGGCCCGCGTCCTGCTTGCGCAGCAGCCGGATGGCCTCCGCCGCCGACGCCGGTGTGGTCACGGCGATCGCGTCCGCCGCCGCGCCGAACGCCGCCGCGACCGCGACCTCGTGCCCCGGGGTGATCGACAGCAGCTCGGCCGCGGGACCGAGCAGCCCCGCGAGGCGGTCCTTGGCGGCGAGCAGCGCCCCCGTCCCGTCCTTGCGCCGCAGGCCGAGCGCGAGCGCCTCGTGCCGGGCGGCGACCGCGGCGCGCTTGCGTTCGGCGGCGGTGGCCGCCTCCCGGGCGGCGGTCAGCGCGCCCTCGGCCTCCGTGAGGGAACGCTTCGCCTCGTCGTGCCGCTCGCCGAGCTCCGCGTCACCGGCGTCGAGCCCGTCGACCTCCGCCTTCAGCTGCTCGTACTCCTCCTGGGCGGCGACCGCGCGCTCCCCCGCCTCGTCACGCGCGAGGGCGAGCCGGTCGATCTCGGCCTGTGCGGAGCCCGCCCGCGAGCGCGCCGCGTTGACCTGGCCGTTCAGCCGGGCGAGGCCTTCGCGCCGGTCGGCGATGGCCCGCGCCACGTCCTTGAGGCGGCGCTCCTCGACGGCCAGCTCCCGCTCCAGGTCGGCGCGGTGGCCGACGGTGTCCTCAAGGGCGTGCTCCGCGGCCTCCAGGGCGGCTTCGAGCTCCGCCTCCTGCTCGCGGATCCGCGCGGCCTCGCGCTCCATGTCCTCGGGGTCACGGCCGCGCCGCTCCTCCGGGGGCGCGGCGGTGGCGCTCTTGACCCGGGCGTCGGCAAGGGAGACGGTGCCGCGCACGCGCTCGGCCAGCTGCGACAGCTCGTACCACGTCTGCTGCGCCCGCTGGAGCCGTGGCGTGAGGCGGCGCACCTCGTCCTCGAGCTCCGCCTCCCGCTGGAGCGCCTTCTTCAGCTCGGCCTCGGCGGTGTCCTTGCGCCGCTTGAGCTCCGCCTCGTCGGCCACCTCGGTCCGCAGCGCGTCCCGCATGCGTACGAGGTCGTCGGCGAGCAGCCGGAGGCGGGCGTCGCGCAGGTCGGCCTGGATGACGGCGGCCCTGCGCGCCACGGCGGCCTGCCGGCCGAGCGGCTTGAGCTGACGCCGCAGTTCGTCGGTCAGGTCCTGTACGCGCGCGAGGTTGGCCTGCATCGCGTCGAGCTTGCGCAGCGCCTTCTCTTTGCGCTTGCGGTGCTTGAGGACGCCCGCGGCCTCCTCGATGAAGGCGCGGCGCCCCATGGGGTCGGCGTGCAGGACGCCGTCGAGCTGACCCTGGCCGACGATGACGTGCATCTCGCGCCCGATGCCGGAGTCGGAGAGCAGCTCCTGGATGTCGAGCAGCCGGCAGGTGTCGCCGTTGATCTGGTACTCGCTGCCGCCGTTGCGGAACATGATCCGCGTGATGGTGACCTCGGCGTACTCGATGGGCAGCGCGCCGTCGGAGTTGTCGATGGTGAGGGACACCTCGGCACGGCCGAGCGGCGGGCGCCCGGTGGTGCCGGCGAAGATGACGTCCTCCATCTTGCCGCCGCGCAGCGACTTGGCGCCCTGCTCGCCCATGACCCAGGACAGCGCGTCCACGACATTGGACTTGCCGGAGCCGTTCGGTCCGACGACGCAGGTGATGCCGGGCTCGAACTTCAGCGTCGTCGCCGACGCGAAGGATTTGAAACCGCGCAGTGTCAGGGCCTTGAGGTGCACGCCGCCGGACTCTACCTTTCACTGACCGTTTCACCCAGGAACATGCAGGGCACATCAGGTGTAACGGAATAGGGCCATGCGGCGACAAGAAAGAAGGGACGCCGAAGCGTCCCTTGCAGATCTGGACAAGCGGCTGACATGGGCAGCCTGACCTCATGCGTTAACAGGCATCCCACAGACCGGAGCACGCGTGACGCGAAGAGGCGTTACGCACGGTCGTGTGAGCTGAGCGCCTTGCTGAAGATGGTGGTCAGGTGAGCGCAGGCTCCGCCTGGGGTACGTCGATGCTCTCCAGGAGCGATTCGTGAGAAGCGGCAGCCGCGAGCGCGTCGTTCTCGGCCTGGATCTTCACGAGCTCAGATTCCAGGTCCTGGACGCGTTGCTGGAGCCGTCGCATCTCGGCGAGAAGTCGCGGGTCGGAACCGCCGACGTAACCGAGAAGCGCCTTTGCCATGATGGATGGTCCTCCACAATGAGTGACCGACCGAAGCGGTGTGGGTCGTGAGGGAATCGCACCCGCGGTGCTTGGCACTCGTTGTTCGTGCTGGTTTTGCAGGGCCGTTCTCACATGCCAAACAGCTAAGGTGCGCGGGGCTTCCAGAGTCTCACCAAAAAGTTTGACGGTCAACACGATCACGCCCCGTATTGGCGGGCAACCCGGGGGCCTGCGGCCGTGGAAACGGCGGCGCTGCCTCTGCTGCGGGGCCCTGAGGGCGTGTCGATCATCCTTCACCCGGGAGCCTGCCACGACGGGACGTTCTTGGCAACCACCAGGCGTTTTCTGCCCCGGGCAGTTGCCACGGCCCCACGGGAGCGGGCCCGCGCGACAGCTGTCCGTCAGCGAATCGCGAAGGTGTCGTAGATGCCGCGCGGAGTGTCCCAGATCTCAGTGACGCCGTCGACGCGGCCGGGTGTGTCGCCCGTACGCAGCCAGTCGAGCAGCCCCTGGGCGCCCGCGCGGGGACCCTCGGCGACGACCTGCACACGGCCGTCCTCCAAATTGAGAGCAAAACCACTCAGGCCCCCGATCTCCAGAGCCTTGGCCCGCGTGAACCAGCGGAAACCCACGCCTTGCACCTGGCCACGCACCCAGGCCGTGACTCTGACTTCTTCGTTCATGGGTGCACGCTAACCGGCCAATTGCTCTCGGAGCACTTCGTCCCCATGCGCCATCGCGTACAGTCCCGACACGATGAGCCTCACTCGTATGGGTGAGCCACGTTGACCGCTGAGGACGAGGAAGGCCAGGAGATGGGACGCCACCGACGCTCCGGCGCAGGGGCAGCCGCCACCGGCCGCGCCACTGGGGTCTCCGACACATACGCGGGCGGACATGCCGGCGTCCCGGAGCCCCGCCCCGCCACCGTGTCACATCGCCGCAAGGGCCGTGCCGCCCCGGTGCGCACCGGCCTGCTCGGGGTCTCGGCAGCCGTGGCCATGGGTGCCGTGGCGGTCGCGTCCGGCCTGATCCCGGGCGCCGACAACTACTCCCTGGGCGGTGGCGGCGACTCGAACAAGGTGCGGGCCGCCACGACTCCCAGCGAGGTGTCGCCCCAGGGCGGCGACACGGGCACCGCCGAGCGCGAGACGGCCCCGCCGAGCCGCGGCTCCGAGCGCCCGGACGCCCCGGCCCCCTCCCCCTCGCGGACCACCGAGAAGCCCTCGGCCGAGCCGTCGAAGAAGCCGTCGTCCAAGGCGCCCGCGCCCCGGACCGACGAGAAGAAGAAAGAGACGACGCCCCCGGGCCCCTCGCGCAAGCCCGCCGAGAAGACCAAGACCCCGCCGTCCACCGGTTCGAAGTCCCCGTCCGCGGAGAGCGTCGCCGAGGCGGACGTGCTCACCCTGGTCAACCAGGAGCGCGCCAAGGTGGGCTGCTCCCCCGTGAGCGGTGACGCCGCGCTCGCCTCGCTCGCCGGTGACTTCAGCTCGGACATGGCCGAGCGCGACTTCTTCGACCACACCGACCCGGACGGCGCGACCCCCTGGGACCGCGCCGAGAAGGCCGGGATATCGGACCTGGGCGGCGAGAACATCGCCCGGGGCCAGGCCAACGCGCAGTCCGTGATGGACGCCTGGATGAACAGCCCCGGCCACCGCGCCAACATCCTCAACTGCGACTACAAGACCCTGGGCGTCGGCGCGCACTTCGCGCCGGGCGGCCCGTGGTGGACGCAGGACTTCGGCTTCTAGATCCCCTCACCAGAAGCACTAACCTCCAGTTAGCGCTCCCCCTGGGTCAGCGCTGTGCGGGAGTATGCTGCCTGTATGGACTCCCAGGATCTGGCGTACGACGTGTTCTCCAAGCAGTGCCCCTCGCGCGGCACCCTGGAGCACGTCACCGGCCGCTGGGGCGCACTCACCCTGGGCGCGCTGCACGAGGGCACGTTCCGTTTCAACGAACTGCGCCGCCGGGTCGACGGCGTGAGCGAGAAGATGCTGTCCCAGACGCTGCACGCACTGGAACGCGACGGCCTGGTGCACCGCGAGGCGCAGCCCACGAATCCGCCGCGGGTGGACTACGAGCTGACCCCGCTGGGCCGCGAGATCACCGACCGCCTGATGAACCTCATCCACTTCGTGGAGGGCAGGATGGACGGCGTGCTCGAAGCGCGCGACCGCTACGACAAGCGGGCGACCGGCGGCCGCTGACAGCGCGGGCAGAAATAGCTGGAGCGATTCATCCAGGGGCGCCGGCGCATCGCCGTACCGCAGCGGCGGCACGGCTCGTCCTCGCGTCCGTAGGCGTCGAGCGACCGCTCGAAGTACCCCGACTCGCCGTTCACGTTCACGTACAGGCTGTCGAAGCTCGTGCCGCCGACAGCCAGCGCCGCGTTCATCACGTCCCTGACGTGGCCCAGGAGTTGGTCCGTGCGGGGGCGCGTGAACGTGGCCGTGGGACGCTCGTAGTGCAGCTTCGCCCGCCAAAGGGCCTCGTCCGCGTAGATGTTGCCGACGCCGCTGATCAACGACTGGTCGAGCAGGGCCCGTTTGATCGTCGTACGGCGGCGGCGCAGCGCGGCGTGGAAGGCCGCGTCGTCGAACTGCTCGTCCAGCGGATCGCGTGCGATGTGCGCGATGACGTCCGGCAGCCCGTCCGGGGTGTTCTCGTGCAGCGAGAGACCGCCGAAGGTCCGCTGGTCGACGAAGCGCAGCTCGGTGCCGAGCGCGTCGGCGAACCGCACACGGATCCGCAAGTGCTTCTCGTCGGGCGCCTCTTGGGGCTGGACGAGCAGCTGCCCGCTCATGCCGAGATGGGCGAGGATCGAGGTGCCGCTGTCCTCCAGCGGCAGCCACAGATACTTGCCGCGCCGCATCGCCGTACCGACCCGGTGGCCCTTGAGACGCTGCCCGAAGTCGTCGCCGCCCGCGAGGTGCCGCCGCACGGCACGCGGATGCCGCACCTCGACATCGGCGACGGTGCGGTGAGCCACCCAGCGCTCAAGCCCACGCCGGACGACTTCTACCTCGGGCAGTTCGGGCATGGGGGTCTTGACTCCGGGTGACGGGCGGGCGGGTGGGAAACCCGCCGCGAAGCGGCGAAAAAGGCTGGTGCCGGCCACCAAAAGGCGACCGGCACCAACAGTAAAGCGCTTGTCAGGCGGACGGAGCTTCGGAGCCCCCGTCAACCTTCACAGCAGCGGCAGCGGCATCGGCTTCCGCCGCCTTGATCCGCTCATCCGCGGCAGCGCGAATCTCGCGCCAGGCGGACTCCGCGGCCTGCTGCTCCGCTTCCTTCTTGCTGCGGCCGGTGCCGGTGCCGTACGAGACGCCTCCGACGCGGGCGGCAGCAGTAAAGGTCTTCTCGTGGTCGGGGCCGCTCTCCGTGACGAGGTACTCGGGAACGCCGAGGCTCTCGGTCGCGGTGAGCTCCTGGAGGCTGGTCTTCCAGTCCAGGCCCGCACCCAGGTTCGAGGACTTTTCGATCAGCGGGTCGAAGAGCCGGTGTACCAGCTCGCCCGCCGCGTCCAGACCCTGGTCCAGATAGACCGCGCCGATCACCGCTTCAAGGGTGTCGGCGAGGATGGATGCCTTGTCCCGGCCACCCGTGCCCTCTTCGCCCCGGCCGAGCCGGATGAAGAGGCCGAGTTCGAGGCCACGACTGACCTCCGCCAGCGCACGCGAATTGACCACCGCGGCCCGCAACTTGGCCAGCTGGCCTTCGGGCAGGTCGGGGTGGGTGCGATAGAGCGTGTCCGTGACGACGAGTCCCAGCACCGAGTCCCCGAGGAACTCGAGCCGTTCATTCGTCGGCAGACCGCCGTTCTCGTACGCGTACGAACGGTGGGTCAGTGCACGCACCAGAAGGGCGGACTCGAGTCTGTACCCGAGCCGCCCTTCCAAAAGCGTGTGGGACGAGGCCGTGTTTTCCGCCTGCTTCTTGGCGTTTGCAGCCTTTTCAGCGTTGGCGTCTTCCGCCATCTTGTGGCTAGACACGGTGCCTCTCACCAGCCGCTCAGACCTCGAGGACCTGGCGCTTGTTGTACGTGCCGCAGCTCGGGCACGCGATGTGCTGGAGCTTCGGCTCCTGGCAACGCTCACACGAAACCAGGGTGGGGACCGCAGCCTTCCACTGCGACCGGCGGTGGCGCGTGTTGCTGCGCGACATCTTCCGCTTCGGAACAGCCACGGCTACTTCTCCTGCTTCTCGTCGACGCCGGCTTCGGCGCCGCTCACGTCGTCCTTCTCGCCGTCCTGGATGGTCCCGGCGAGTCCCTGCAATGCCGCCCAACGAATGTCGACGGCGTCATGGTGGTGGTCCGGGTCGTCCGCGAGCCGTGCCCCACACTGGGAACACAGACCCGGACAGTCGTCCCGGCACACCGGCTGCATCGGCAGTGCAAGCACCACCGCATCACGCAGCACAGGCTCGAGGTCGAACAAGCCGTCCTCGAGATAGAGCCTGTCCTCGTCGTCCTCGGCGTCGTCGGCCGGTTCCGCGGTGCGGCCCCGGTCGTCGGCGTCAGGGTACGAGAACATCTCCTGGAAATCCGCTTCCACCTCAAGCTTCAGCGGCTCCAGACACCTTACGCACTCCCCCTCGGCCGACGCACGGGCGGTGCCTGTGACAAGCACCCCTTCCATGACCGACTCAAGGCGGATCTTCAGCTCGACCGGAGCGCCGGCCGGCACTCCGATGACCCCTTCGATGCCGAGGACGGCCGGCGAACCGGGCGCTTCGACGGAACGGGTCAGCCGCTGCAGCGCACCGGGACGCCGACCCAGCTCGTGTGTGTCGAACACGAGGGGGTTGCGGTGGTCAAGGCGAGCACTCAGGGCTTTTCCTGCTTTCGAATCCTGGAAGTTCAAGGGCCGCCCCAAAACGAGCTTCGCTCGTCAGCCGGGCAGCCTGGATCGCGGACGTACGCGCGACCGAAGAACCAGGATACTGGACCTTTCGCTCTCGGCCCAATCCGGTCCCGCGAGGAGCACGGACCCGGCCTCAGCGGCCCTGTTCGTACTGACGCAGCTGCTCCGCCGTGATCATGCCGGTGTCGAAGAGGCTGGTCTCGTCGAGCACGCCGGGCGCCTGGTGATGCTGCTGCTGCGGCTCCGCGTACCCCTGCTGCTGGGAGGGGTCGTACCCCTGCTGCGCGTAGCCGTACGGATCCTGCTGCTGGTAGGCGTACGGGTCCTGCTGGGCGTACTGCTGCTGGTAGCCGTACTGGTCCTGCTGCTGGTACGCGTACGGGTCCGGCTCCTGCTGGGGCGGCGCGTACGGCTGCTGGGCCGGGATCTGCGGGGGCGCCTGGGGAGGCTGCGGGGCCACCGGGGCGGGAGCCGCGGGGGCCGCGGGCGCCGTGGGGTCGGTGAGGCCCGCGAGGTACTCGGCGTCCGTGGTGTGCGCCTGGGAGCCCAGGCCGCCGTCGGCGAGGCCCGCCAGGTCGTCGGCGGGCGCGCGGCCGTGCAGGGTCTGGCGGCCGCGGCCGACCGCCTCCAGGGTCTTGGCGAGGACCGCCTCGAAGGCACCGAGCTTGGCGTCGACGTACGCGTCCGCGTCGCGGCGCAGCGTCTCGGGGTCGAGGCTGCGCTGGGGGGCGTCCTCGTCCTCGTAGCCCTGCTCGTCGAGGCCGGGACCGGTGCCGAGGAGCTTCTCGCGGCCGCGGCCGACCGAGCCGAGGGTCTTGGTGAGGACGACCTCGAAGTTGGCCAGCTTGCTGTCCACGTAGTCGTCGGCCTCGACGCGGACCTCCTCGGCGGCCTGGCGGGCCTCGGCGAGGATGCGTTCGGCCTCGCCCTGGGAGTTGCGGGCGACCTCCGTGTCGGAGATCAGCGAACCGCGCTCGGCGTGCGCGGTCTCGATGATCCGCTCCGCCTCCTGGCGGGCCTGCTCGACGAGCTGCTCGCGGCCGCCGATGAGCTCCTGGGCCTGGGCGAGGGAGCCGGGCAGCGCCTGGCGCACCTCTTCGAGCATCGACAGCAGATCGGCGCGGTTGACCACGCACGAGGCCGACATCGGCATGGACCGGGCACTGCCGACCGCGTCGACGATCTCATCGATCTTCTTCTGCACGTCCACCGTGTGCTCGCCACTCTCTACAGCTGGTTGGAGACGGACGGCACGACTGTAAGGCCAGTCGGCGGCCGTCCGACACCGGGTGACGGGCTGTCAGTTCGCCCGGGGGGCAGTCACTTCTTGCCGATGCGCTCGGTCAGCGCCTCGTGGACCACCGGCGGCAGCAGGTGGGCGACGTCGCCGCCCCAGGCCGCGACCTCCTTGACGAGCGAGGAGGACAGGAAGCTGTAGGTGGGGTTGGTGGGCACGAAGAGCGTCTCGACACCCGAGAGGCCGTTGTTCATCTGGGCCATCTGGAGTTCGTAGTCGAAATCGCTGACCGCGCGCAGGCCCTTGACGATGGCCGGGATGTCGCGCTGCTTGCAGAAGTCGACGAGGAGGCCGTGGAAGGACTCGACCTCCACGTTCCCGAAGTCGGCGGTCACCTCGCGGATCAGCTCGATCCGCTCGTCGACGGTGAACAGGCCCTTCTTCGACTGATTGATCATCACCGCGACGTGCACCACGTCGTACAGCCTGGAGGCGCGGGCGATGATGTCGAGGTGTCCATTGGTGATGGGGTCGAATGACCCCGGACAGACGGCGCGGCGCAACTGAACTCCCTCGCTCTCCGGTCCGGTCATGGCGCGATCACTGAGTCGTCGCACGTAGAGGCGGCGCGACCGTACCAAAACGTGCCTTCGCCGTAGCGACGGGACCTCAGTGCTTCGAAGCCGTCGGGCCAGCCGAATTCTCCGCCTCTGGTACTGCGTTCAACGGTGACGAGCGCATCGTCCGTGAGCCAGCCCCCGGCGCGGAGTGTGAGCAGTATCTCGCGAAGATCGTCGTCGGTGACGACGTACGGAGGGTCGAGAAAGACCAGGTCGTACGGGGTGGTGGGGGCGCCGCCCTGGATGATCTGGGCGGCTTTGCCCGCCCTGACCTCGGCGCCGGGCAGACCGATCGACTTCACGTTCTCCCGGACGGTGCGCACCGCGCGGGCGTCCGCCTCGACGAGCAGGGCGTGGCTTGCGCCGCGCGAGAGCGCTTCGAGGCCGATGGCTCCGGACCCGGCGTACAGGTCGAGGACGCGCGCGCCGTCCAGCGTGCCTTCCAGGGCCTGCCAGGTGGAGAACAGGCCCTCGCGCGCACGGTCGGTCGTGGGCCGTGTGCCGGTTCCCGGCGGGACGGCTAGGCGACGTCCGCCGGCCACACCGGCGATCACGCGGGTCATCTGAGTCCTTGTCGGTGTACGTACGGGTGGTCCGGCCCCAGTCTCTCAGTCCCGGTGGCCGCGCCGCCTGTCAGCCCTTGTCGAGGTACTGCTCGCGCTCGTCGTCCAGGAGGGCGTCGAGGGCGGTGCGCAGCTCGGGCAGGTGCTCCAGATCCGGGTCGGCCGAGACCACCGACACGGCCTCCTCGCGGGCCTCGGCGATGATCTCCTCGTCCTCGATGACGGCGAGCATGCGCAGGCTGGAGCGGACGCCGGACTGCGCCTGGCCGAGGACGTCGCCCTCGCGGCGCTGCTCCAGGTCGATCCGGGAGAGCTCGAAGCCGTCGAGCGTGGCGGCCACGGCACCGAGGCGGCCGCGGGCGGGGCTGGCCTCCGGCATCTCGGTGACCAGGAGGCAGAGGCCGGGGGCCGAGCCACGGCCGACGCGGCCGCGCAGCTGGTGCAGCTGCGATACGCCGAAGCGGTCGGCGTCCATGATCACCATGGCGGTGGCGTTCGGGACGTTCACGCCGACCTCGATGACCGTCGTGGCGACCAGGACCTGGGTCTCGCCCGCGGCGAAGCGGCGCATCACCGCGTCCTTGTCGTCGGGCTGCATGCGGCCGTGCAGGACCTCGATCTTGAGGCCGCTCAGCGGTCCGCGGGCGAGCTGCTCGGCGACCTCGATCACGGCGAGCGGGGGCCGCTTCTCGGCGGTGGCTTCGTCCTCGGCCTTCTTCTTGGCCTTCTTCGGGTCGTCGTCCTCATCGCCGATCCGGGGGCAGACCACGTACGCCTGGTGGCCGTTCTCCACCTCCTCGCGCACGCGCTCCCACGCGCGCGCCAGGAAGTGGGGCTTGTCCTCGGCGGGCACGACGTGGCTGGCGATCGGTGAACGGCCGGCCGGGAGCTGGTCCAGGACGGAGGTCTCCAGGTCGCCGAAGACCGTCATCGCCACCGTGCGCGGGATGGGCGTGGCCGTCATGACGAGGAGGTGCGGGGGCTGCTTGCCCTTGCCGCGCAGGGCGTCGCGCTGCTCGACCCCGAAGCGGTGCTGTTCGTCGACGACGACCAGGCCCAGGTCGTGGAACTGGACCTTGTCCTCGATCAGCGCGTGCGTGCCGATGACGATCCCGGCCTCTCCGGTGACCAGGTCGAGCAGGGCCTGGCGGCGGGCCGCGACACCCATGGAGCCGGTCAGCAGCGTGACCTTGGTGCCCTGGTCCGAGCCTCCGAGCATGCCGCCCTCGGCGAGCTCGCCCATCATCTCGGTGATCGACCGGTGGTGCTGCTGCGCCAGGACCTCGGTCGGCGCGAGCATCGCGGCCTGCCCGCCCGCGTCGACGACGGCGAGCATGGCGCGCAGGGCGACCATCGTGTTGTGCGTGACAGTGAAGTTGTCGGTGACATACGCCCTGCTCGGGTGGGCGACGCTGATGCACTGGACCGGCTTACGTCCGACGAACTCGACGCTGCGGATGCCTCTGCGGAAGGTGTTGTACTTCGGCCGGGTGCGCACGCGGTCCGCCTTGCGGGACAGCCTGAAAGGCGCGTACTCGTCGGGCAACGCGATCGACACGTTGAAGGCCGACCTCTTCGGCAGCACTCTTGCCCGGCCGCCGAGCGAGCGGACGAGCCACGCGACATCCTCAGCGAGCCTGGGCGATGCGGAGCACAGTGAGATGCTCAGTCCATTCGCCTGAATTGTGCCGTCCGTGTCCAGGAGGCCTTGCAGCAGAGCAAGTCGGTTCTTGATCGACGTGTTCTTGAACACGTCGGGAATGAACTTGCCGTGTGACGTCTCGCCCCAAAGTCCCAAGTCGCGCAGCTGCTGGATGACGGGGTTGCGGGTGCCTCCTGCCCGGTGGGAGAGCTGGATCGTATGGTCGCAGGAGGAGCCGCTCACCGGGACCAGCCGGCAGTCCGGCGCCACGGCAGCGGCCGCCGCGTCACGGATCTCGTCGTCGATGGTGGAAAGCCGCAAGTTGTGCCGGAACGAACCGTCACCCAGCAGCAGCCCGAAGAGGTACGGGTCGAGCGGTAGCTGAGCATCGGTTCCGAGATCGACCGGTGTCGCTGCGGGGAGGTACCACTTCGACGAACCGTTCGCCTTGTGCGGATCGAGGCGGATCTCTTTGGTCGTCAGCGTCTTGGGCGCCTGGCCACGGTGCCAGCCACAACTCGTGCCGACGATCCAGAGGTGCTCGTCGTCGCATTCCACAGAGCTGCCGTCGGAGAGGTTCAGTTTCCACACGTCCCGCTCGCCCTGCGGAAAGACGCCGTCGATCACGGCGATCTCCCCGGTGGGCACGACGACGGTGGTACCCACGCTCATGTCGCCCATCGGCCGAAAGCCCTCAGGGGTCAGAACCAGCGAATCGAGCGGCTGTGCCTTGCCGGAACCCACCTCGCCCTGGAGGAGGCGGTGCATCGGGTGTTCCGTCGCCAGGTCGTCGAAGATCTCCTTGCTGACCTTCTCCTGGCCCTCGGTGAGGGTGAAGGGCAGCTTGGCGTCGAAGGCGTCGAGCAGGCCGCCCTCGCGGGGGCGGCGGGCGGTGGCGGGGAGTTGCGCGTCCGCATACCTCCGGCGGGCCAGGGCCACTTGGAGGACGAAGGCCTCGTCCCACTTCAGGCGGGCGCGGGCGGACTCGATGTCCGCCTTGGTGTGCGGACGGTGGATCTTCAGGAGCGCTTCGGGGAGCGGGATCAGCTCCCGCCCCTCCCGCAGACTCGGCGGCAGCGGGTCGACGGCCTCCTGGGCGCTGGGCAGGACCGCGTCGACGGATTTGGCGATCTTCCAGGACTCCAGCTTCGCCGTGGCCGGATAGATCGGGATGAGGGCGCCCGCCCAGGAGTCGACCGCCTCGTCGGCGTCGCCCTTGAGCAATTCGTACGCCGGGTGTGCGAGCTGCATCTTGCGGTTGAAGACGGACGCCTTGCCCGCGAACATCGCGCGCGTGCCCGGCAGCAGGTCCTTGTGCGGCTTGTGGATGCCCCGGCCGAAGAAGACCAGTTGGAGCTGGCCGCTGCCGTCGGTGATGGTCACTTCGAGGCGCTGGCCCCTGCCGCCGTTGAACGTCAGGATGCGCGCCGTGGCGACCTGGGCGACCACCGTGACGTGCTCGTCCAGCGGGAGGTCGGCGAGGCGGGTGAGCTCGCCCCGCTCCGCGTACCTCCGCGGGTAGTGGTGCAGCAGGTCGCCGAC
This sequence comes from Streptomyces sp. NPDC051214, assembly GCF_040682375.1. Classification (NCBI taxonomy): domain Bacteria; kingdom Bacillati; phylum Actinomycetota; class Actinomycetes; order Kitasatosporales; family Streptomycetaceae; genus Streptomyces; species Streptomyces sp. NPDC051214. Next base: position 160,526 of record NZ_JBFBAT010000011.1, on the reverse strand, counting down.
CGTGTGCAGGTCCAGGTGCTCGGCCATCACCTTCGCGGTGGCGGGACCGACCACTTTCTTCAGGGGTTCTTCGAGCGCGGGCACGAGATCCATTGCACACCACGCCACTGACAATTCGGCGTACGTCCCCGAAATCCGCTGGTCAGGAAGGCCGGACGCCCGGCTGTCGCACGCTACTCCACGCCGATCAGCAGCAGCGCCGACTGGCGTCCGCCGCGGTAGACCACCGTGTCGACCGCCAGATGCACCTCACGCACATGCTTCTCCAGGTCGTCGCCGAGGCTGTCGGGAACGTCGTCACCGAGCACCAGCGTGACCATCTCGCCGCCCGCCGCGAGCATCCGGTCGAGCACGGACCGTGCGGTGCGTGTGGTGTCGTCGCCGATCAACGCGACATCGCCGTCGATCAGGCCGAGGACGTCCCCGGCCTGGCAGATGCCCGCCATGGTCCACGACTGGCGCTCGGCGACGGCCAGTTCGGCGTACCGCGTCGCGCCGGCCGCCGAGGTCATCGCGACGACGTCCTCGTCGAAGCGGCGGTCCGGCTCGTGTACGGCAAGCGCCGCGATGCCCTGGACCGCGGACCGGGTCGGGATCAGCGCGACCCGCACCCCTTCGGTGCGGGCCTGTTCGGCCGCGGCCGCCGCGGTGTGGCGCAGCTCGGCGTCGTTGGGCAGGAGCACCACCTCGCGCGCGTGGGCCCGCCTGATCGCCTCGACGAGCTCCCCGCTGGCGGGCGGCTCCCCGGGGCGCGTGGGCACGGTGGTCGCACCGGCGTCGGCGTAGAGCCCGGCGAGCCCCTCCCCCGGCACGACGGCGACGATCCCGCGCTGCACCCGCTCGCGGGGCGGCTGCGCGGCGCCCGCGGTGTGCGCGTCGCCCACCCCGAAGTGCGTGATGCGGATGCGGTGGGGCCGCCCTGCCTCGACGCCCGCCTCCACGGCGGCGCCGGCGTCGTCCACATGGACGTGGACGTTCCACAGCCCGTCGCCGCCGACGACGACGAGCGAGTCCCCGAGCCCGTCGAGGCGCGTCCGCAGCCGGTCGACAGCCGTGTCGTCGGCCTCCAGGAGGTAGATGACCTCGAAGGCGGGGGCCGCGCCGTCTGCCGGGGCGTCCTGGCACTCGACGGCGGCGCTGCCCGCGCTCTCGGCCGTCCGCGGGGACGCGGCCCTCGGCGGCAGCGTCCCGCCCGACAGAGCTCGTACGAGCGCTCCGAGCACGGCCACCAGCCCGCGCCCCCCTGCGTCCACCACTCCCGCGCGGCCGAGCACCGCGAGCTGCTCCGGCGTCGCGTCCAGCGCCCTGCACGCACCGTCGTACGCGGCCCGCGCCACCGTCCCGCAGTCGCCGTCGGCGCCCGATGCCGCGTCGGCGGCGGCGGCCGCCACCGTCAGGACCGTGCCCTCCACGGGGTGGGCCACCGCCTGGTAGGCCGACTCGGCGGCCCGGCGCAGCGCGAGCGCCAGCGCCCGGCCGTCGGCGTGATCAGTGTCACGGTCGGCGCCCAGGACCTGCGCCATGCCCCGCAGCAGCTGCGACAGGATCGTGCCCGAGTTCCCGCGGGCCCCGATCAGCGCTCCGTGGGCCATCGCCCGCGCGGCCTCGGCCAGCGTGGGGTGGGTCGGGTCCAGGCCGGTGAAGGCGGCGTCGACCGCCTGGGACGCCGATTCCACGGTCAGGTAGAGGTTGGTTCCGGTGTCTCCGTCCGCGACCGGATAGACGTTGATCGCGTCGATCTCCTCGCGGGCCCTTCCCAGGGCGTCCAGAGCGAGGCCGCACCAGGCGCGCACCGCGACGGCGTCGAGGTTCTGCGGCACCTGCTCGCCTCCTAAGGGCATCCGGAATGGACGCAGCGTAAACCGGGAAGGGCGAAAGGCCCGGGGCGGGGCCGGGGCGAGACATGGTAGTTTCGTTCTACCGAAGCAGTCGTTGTATGCTGCTCCGGTTGCCCGATACCCATCGGGCCAATCCTCCTGGCAACGCCACCCACGATCATTGCACTGATCCCGGCATGCCGGGATTACCCGTAAGTGCATCTGAAGTCTTGGAGTGACCCGTGGCTGCCAACTGCGACGTCTGCGGCAAGGGGCCGAGCTTCGGCAACAACATCTCGCACTCTCACCGCCGTACGTCCCGTCGCTGGAACCCGAACATCCAGCGCGTTCGTGCCGTGGTCAGCGGGACGCCGAAGCGGCTCAACGCCTGCACCTCGTGCATCAAGGCCGGCAAGGTCTCGCGCTGACGTCAGCGCGGCCACCTAGCTGGTTGCTGAAAGAGCCGGTCCCCTTCGGGGGACCGGCTCTTTCGTGTGCCCTCGCTCAGGCGCTCACTCCACGTCTCCGTTGTCCCCGAAGTGGTCCCAGCCCTTGCTGGTCCAGGGGGCGCCGTCCACCGTCACCTGGGGCAGGGCGGAGGGGTTGAGGACCTCGCCGATGACCTTCCAGCGGGCGGGCAGCTTCACGTCCGGCGGGAACGTCGCCACTATGGCGTGGTCCTCGCCGCCGTTGAGCACCCACTGCAGCGGGTCGACGCCGACCGCCTGGCCGATGTCGTTCATCTGCGAGGGCACGTCGACGTCTCCGGAGCGGATGTCGATGCGCACCTTGCTGGACTCGGCGATGTGGCCGAGGTCGGCGATGAGCCCGTCGCTGACGTCCGTCATCGAGGTGGCGCCGAGACCGGCGGCCGCGGGGCCCGCGTGGTACGGCGGTTCGGGCCTGCGGTGGGCCTCCACGAAGGCGCGCGGTGAGCGGAAGCCGCGGGAGAGCACCGCGTGCCCGGCGGCCGACCAGCCCAACCAGCCGGTGACGGCCACGACATCGCCGGGCTGAGCGCCCGCGCGCGTGACCGGCTCGTGGTTGCGCAGATCGCCGAGCGCGGTGATCGCGACGGTGATCGTGTCGCCCCGTACGACATCTCCGCCCACGACCGCCGCTCCCGCGACCTGGCATTCGTCCCGCAGGCCGTCCATGAGCTCGGTGGGCCAGCTGGCGGGGAGTTCGGCGGGCACGACCAGGCCGAGGAGGAGCGCGGTGGGCACGGCGCCCATGGCAGCGATGTCCGCGAGGTTCTGCGCGGCTGCCTTGCGGCCCACGTCGTACGCGGTCGACCAGTCGCGCCGGAAGTGCCGCCCCTCCAGGAGGATGTCAGTGCTCGCCACGACCCTGCGGTCGGGGGCCGACACGACGGCGGCGTCATCGCCCGGTCCGAGCCGGACGGCCGGGGTGGACGTGAGCCGGGAGGTGAGTTCCCTGATGAGCCCGAACTCCCCCAACTCGCCGACGGTTCCCTTCACCGGGACTCACCATGCCCTTTCACGCTGCTCGGCTCGCGGTCGCGAGCCGTCACTGTCATAGGTACGGTCGATATGACCGTCAACTTCTGTTGCCCGTCCACCGCGATGTGCGCGCCACAGCTCCCCCGGGTCTCCCCGTGGGAAGCGGCGACGCGGTACCGTGGCGTCCCTTCTCCCCACATGATCCTCGTGGCCGCCCTGGAGGTTCCGTGGTACAGGCGTACATCCTGATCCAAACAGAGGTCGGCAAGGCGTCGACCGTCGCCGAGCTGATCGGCAAGATCCCAGGAGTGATCCAGGCCGAGGACGTGACCGGACCCTACGATGTCATCGTGCGCGCCCAGGCGGACACGGTCGACGAACTCGGCCGCATGGTGGTCGCCAAAGTCCAGCAAGTGGACGGCATCACCCGCACCCTGACCTGCCCCGTCGTGCACCTGTAGCCCCCGTCTACCCTTGGCCGGTGAAGATTTCCCGTCGCCGGCGTCGCTGCCTCGTCTCCGCCCCCGCCCTCGCACTGCTGATCGCGTCCGCGGGCTGCTCCTCAGCAGACGAAGCGGTGAAGGCTGCGGTTCCCACCCCGGACAGCAAGGTCACCGAACTGTGCCGGAACCTGGACAAGCGGCTGCCGAAGAAGGTGGACGGTCTGGAGCGCGTTGATCCCGAGCCGAGGTCGGAGCTGACCGCCGGGTGGGGAGACCCGGCGATCATACTGCGCTGCGGTGTCGCCCGACCGCCGAAGATGAACGACCCCGAGGCGGACGGCGTGACGGCTGACGGCGTCAACTGGCTGATGGAGCAGCAGGACGACGGTTCGTTCCGCTTCACGTCCACGCTGCGCAAGGCGTACGTGGAGATCACGCTGCCCGAGGAGCGCGCGGGGAGCGGCGTGAGCCCGCTGACGGACTTCGCCGCCCCCGTCAAGAAGACGATCCCCAAGGGGATCGCCTAGCGCCTCGGCGCCCGCCACGGAGGGCGCTAGCGCAGCCCCGTCGACCGGTTGAGGGCCGCCTGGACGAGACGGTCCACCAGCTCGGGGTAGCTGACGCCGCTCGCCTCCCACATCTGCGGGTACATCGAGATGGGCGTGAAGCCCGGCATCGTGTTGATCTCGTTGATCACGAACCCGTCCTCGGTGAGGAAGAAGTCCGCGCGCACCAGGCCCTCGCAGGACGTGGCCTCGAAGGCGTCGACCGCGAGCCGCTGGATCTCGGCGGTCTGCTCGGGGGTCAGCGGGGCGGGCACGATCCCGGGCGTCGAGTCGATGTACTTCGCCTCGAAGTCGTAGTAGTCGTGCGACTGCACCGGCGGGATCTCGGCGGGCACGCTCGCGCGCGGCCCGTCCTCGAACTCCAGGACCCCGCACTCGATCTCGCGGCCGCGCAGCAGCGACTCGACGAGGATCTTGGGGTCGTGGCGGCGGGCCTCCTCGATCGCCTCGTCGAGGCCGTCGAAGGAGTCGACCTTCGTGATGCCCATCGAAGAGCCCCCGCGCGCGGGCTTGATGAACAGCGGCCAGCCGTGCTCGCCGGCGAACTCCGCGATCTTCTTGCGGGCGGTCTGCTGGTCGCGGTCCCACTCGCGCGGGCGGATCACCAGGTACGGGCCGACGGGCAGCCCGAAGGAGGTGAACACCCGCTTCATGTACTCCTTGTCCTGGCCGACAGCCGACGCGAGCACTCCGGCGCCCACGTAGGGCACTCCGGAGAGCTCCAGGAGTCCCTGGAGGGTGCCGTCCTCTCCGTAGGGGCCGTGCAGCATCGGGAAGACGACGTCGACCTCGCCGAGCGCCTTGGGCACGGAGCCGGGCTCGCTGTAGACGACCTCGCGGTTGCCCGGGTCCAGGGGCATCACCACGCCGCCCTCGGCCGATTCGGCAAGGGCGTCGACGTTGGGCACCTGCCGGTCGGTGATCGCCATGCGGTCGGGATCGTCGGCGGTCAGGGCCCAGCGGCCGTCCGTCGTGATGCCGATGGGCAGGACGTCGTACTTGGTGCGGTCGATGGCACGCAGTACGGCGCCCGCCGTGACGACCGAGATGCCGTGCTCCGAGCTGCGGCCGCCGAACACGACGGCCACACGCGGCTTGGGGCTCTGGGGGAGGTTCTCGCTGCTCATATCGGCTTGAGGGTACCCGCTGGCCCGGGGAGAGTCAGCGGCGCTCGGGCTTGGCGCTGCGCGACATCAGTTCCTTGAGGGCGACCACCGGGGGCGTGCCCTCGTGCACGATGCCCACGACCGTCTCGGTGATGGGCATGTCGACGCCGTGCCTGCGGGCCAGATCGAGCACCGACTCACAGGACTTGACGCCCTCCGCGGTCTGCTTGGTGACCGCGATGGTCTCCTCCAGCGTCATGCCCTTGCCGAGGTTCGTACCGAAGGTGTGGTTGCGCGAGAGCGGCGACGAGCAGGTGGCCACCAGGTCGCCCAGGCCCGCGAGTCCGGAGAACGTCAGCGGGTCGGCGCCCATCGCCATGCCCAGGCGGGTGGTCTCGGCGAGCCCGCGCGTGATGAGCGAGCCCTTGGTGTTGTCGCCCAGGCCCATGCCGTCCGCGATGCCGACGGCCAGGCCGATGACGTTCTTGACGGCGCCGCCGAGTTCGCAGCCGGCGACGTCCGTGTTCGTGTACGGGCGGAAGTACGGGGTGTGGCAGGCGGTCTGGAGGCGTTGCGCGATCGATTCGTCGCGGCAGGCGACCACGGCGGCGGCGGGCTGCCTCGCGGCGATCTCGCGGGCGAGGTTGGGGCCCGTGACGACGGCGACGCGGTCGGCGGCGACCTTCGTGACGTCCTCGATGACCTCGCTCATCCGCATCGCGGAGCCCAGTTCGACGCCCTTCATGAGGGAGACGAGCACGGTGTCGGGGGCGAGCAGCGGCGCCCACTCGGCGAGGTTGCCGCGCAGCGTCTGCGAGGGCACCGCGAGCACGGTGAAGTCGGCGCCGGCGGCGGCCTCGGCCGGGTCGGTGGTCGCCCTGAGGTGCTCCGGGAGTTCGACACCGGGGAGGTAGTCCGGGTTGCCGTGCGAGGAGTTGACGGCGTCGGCGAGTTCGGCGCGGCGGGCCCACAGGGTGACGTCGCAGCCCGCGTCGGCGAGCACCATGCCGAAGGCGGTGCCCCACGATCCGGTTCCGAAGACGGCGACCTTCACCGGGTTCGTCACTTGCTGTCCTCCGTGGTGTTCTCGGGGCTGTTCTCGGGGACGCCTGAACCGCTAGGGCCGGTCGCCTTGCGGCGTTGGGCGAGCCGCGCCTTGCGCGGGTCGTAGGGAACCGCGGGGGCCTTCTCCTGCCGGATCTCCTCGAGGAGTTCGGTGACCCCGGCCATGATCTCCTCGGTCACCTCCCGCAGGATCTCGGGGGTGGGTTCCTTGTCGTAGAAGCGCGAGAGGTCGACCGGCTTGCCCGCGAGGACCTGGAGCTTCTTGCGCGGGAAGAGGCTGAGCTTCTTGCTGTACGGGGGAAGCGCGAGGTTGGCGCCCCACTGCGCGACGGGGATCACCGGGCACTTGGTGCGCAGGGCGACCCGCGCGGCACCGGACTTGGCGGTCATCGGCCACATCTCGGGGTCCCTGGTGAGGGTGCCCTCGGGGTAGAACGCCACGCACTCACCGCGCTCGATCGCGTCGACCGCGGCACGGAAGGCGTCGAGCGCATTCGTGGTCTCGCGGTAGACCGGGATCTGGCCCGTGCCCTTCATGACCTTGCCGACGAAGCCGTCCTTGAAAAGGCCGTCCTTTGCCAGGAAACGAGGCACTCGTCCGGTGTTGTACTGAAAATGCGCGTACGAGAGCGGGTCGATATACGAGTTGTGATTCACCGCCGTGATGAATCCACCGTCGGCCGGAATGTGCTCCATTCCGCGCCAGTCCCGCTTGAACAGAACCACCAGCGGCGGTTTTGCGATGACCGCCGCCAGGCGGTACCAGAACCCGATTCTGCGGCGGGACACTCGGACACCTTCCTCCATGAACCTGGTCGGCCGCACAAGTGTCGCCCCAGGCTGTCTGTCTGTCGAGAACACCGTACGCCCGCCTCCGGAGCCCGGCCCCGGTAGTGCCCCGCCCAGCAGGTCACAATGGGCCCGACGCGAAGGACGGAGCCGCCACCCGTGCAGTGGACCCTGGTGATACCCCTGAAACCGCTGGAACGCGCCAAGAGCAGGCTCACCGCCACCACCGGCGACACCATGCGCCCCGGCCTCGCCCTCGCCTTCGCGCAGGACACCGTGGCCGCCGCGCTGGCCTGCCCGGCGGTCCGGGATGTGGTGGTCGTCACGGACGACGGCCTCGCCGGGCGCGAGCTGGCGGCGCTGGGGGCCGGGATCGTCCGTGACGAGCCGGCCGGGGGCCTCAACGCGGCCCTGGCGCACGGGGCGGCCAACGTGCGCGCCGGACGGCCCTCGACAGCCGTCGCGGCGCTGAATGCCGATCTCCCCGCGCTGCGCCCCGCGGAATTGACCCGGGTACTCGACGGCGCGGCCCGATTTCCCCGTTCTTTCCTCGCGGATGCCGCCGGAATCGGTACGACGTTGCTCTGTGCCGCCCCCGGCGTCGAATTGCGTCCGGCATTCGGCGCGGCGTCCCGTTCGCGGCACACGGACTCGGGCGCGGTGGAACTTCGGCCCGACGACGTCGATTCCGTACGCCAGGACGTGGACACCGGCGACGACCTGCGGGCCGCGCTCGCGCTGGGCGTGGGGCCGCGCACGGCGGCGGCTGCCGCGAGGCTGCTGATCGCCGACTGAGTACGCTTCCCCCATGCAGGCGACCGCGTACACGTACGACTCCGAGACCCGCAGCGGCAGCGTGCTGCTCGACGACGGCACTCCGGTGCCCTTCGATCCCCCGGCGTTCGACGCGGGCGGCCTGCGGCTGCTCAGGCCCGGCCAGCGTGTGCGGATCGAGGTCGAGGGCGAGGGTGAGGGCCGCCGCATCACGTTGGTGACGCTCCAGACGTTCTGACGGTCTGACGTCCTGACCTTCCGAGAAGCCCCCGCACACGCCGCGGGCCGGGCTCCCAGTGGGGAGCCCGGCCCGGCGCGTGAGTGCCCTCGTGCCCTTACTTCTTGCGGGCGGTCGCCTTCTTGGCGGTGGTCTTGCGCGCCGTCGACTTCTTGGCGGGAGCGGTCTTCTTCGCGGTGGCCTTCTTGGTGGCCGGCGCGGTCTTCTTGGCGGTGGCCTTCTTGGCGGGGCTGGCCTTCTTCGCCGTCGCCTTCTTGGCCGTGGCCGCCTTCTTGGCGGTCGCCGTGGTCTTCTTGGCGGTCGCCTTCTTGGCCGTGGCCGCCTTCTTGGCGGTCGCCGTCGTCTTCTTGGCGGTGGCCTTCTTGGCGGTGGTGGCCTTCTTCGCCGTCGCCTTCTTGGCGGTGGTGGCCTTCTTGGCCGCGGCCTTCTTGACGGTCGCCGAGGCGCCGCCGCCCGAAAGGCTGCCCTTGGGCGCCTTCTTGACCGCGACGTCGTTCTTCGGGAGCTTCTTCGAGCCGCTCACCAGGTCCTTGAAGCCCTGACCGGCGCGGAAGCGCGGAACCGAGGTCTTCTTGACCCGAACGCGCTCCCCGGTCTGCGGGTTGCGGGCGTAACGGGCCGGACGGTCAACCTTCTCGAACGAGCCGAACCCGGTGACCGAAACACGGTCTCCGCTGACCACGGCACGGACGACTGCGTCCAGAACCGCGTCCACGGCGTCGGCGGCCTGCTGGCGGCCGCCCACCTTGTCGGCAATCGCTTCTACGAGCTGCGCCTTGTTCACGTCTTCCCCTTCGGAGACCTCGCCCGAGCGTATTCGCCAGGCTTTTTCGCACGTTAGGCAGATATATACCGCAAATCAAACACGAAACGGGCTAATCACCCTTGTGCCGCAACGAACTCGGCTGTCCATGAGTTCCTCGAAGGTTCCTCGAAGGGCCGTTTGAGCCTTGTGGCTCAGGCATCTTCGGGGAATCGGCCCTCTTCAGCTTCGTCGAGGGACGCCATCAATCGCTCCAGACGCCTTGCCGCATCGGCGAGATCGTGTTTGGCCGCGGCCGTAATGACCAGCAGCTTCCGGGTCAGCGCCATCCGTACGCCCTCCGGGACTTGCAGTGCACGCACCCTTGAGTGCGCTTCCTTCAGTTGGTCCGCAACAAGCCCGTAGAGCTCGAGTTGGCTGTCACGTTCCATGCACCGATTGTGCCATCTGGGGCGAGTTGTCGCCTCCGCAGGGGGTAACTACCCACATCCGGCGCCCTCCTGAGGGTACCCGGTCGGACCGAGTACAAGGGGATTTCAAGCCTCTTCTTCCGTCCGAATCAAGGGAGTTGAGACCACCCGTTCAGGTCAGCGGCCCCCCTCCCGGCCCCGGACACAGATGTACCCCCAACCGTCCACGATTGGGGGTACACCAGGGTGTTGCGGGGGTGTCAGACCTGCACGGTCCGCGGCTTGTACGAGCGTCGGCCGGCCTCGTAGGCGGCGATGTCCGGCTCGTTCTGGAGCGTGATGCTGATGTCGTCCAGGCCGTTCAGGAGACGCCAGCGGGCGTTCTCGTCGAGCTCGAAGTCGGCGGTGACGCCCTCGGCGCGGACCTGGCGATCCTGCAGGTCAACGGTGATCTCGGCCTGCGGGTCGGCCTCCGTCAGATCCCAGAGCGCGTCCACGATCTTCTGGTCGAGCACCACGGTGAGCAGGCCGTTCTTCAGCGAGTTGCCGCGGAAGATGTCGGCGAAGCGCGAGGAGATGACGGTCTTGAAGCCGTAGTTCTGCAGCGCCCAGACGGCGTGCTCGCGCGAGGAGCCCGTACCGAAGTCGGGGCCTGCCACCAGGACCGTGGCGCCCTGGCGTTCGGGCTTGTTCAGGATGAACTCGCCGTCCTTGCGCCAGGCCTCGAAGAGCCCGTCCTCAAATCCGTCCCTGGTGACCTTCTTCAGCCAGTGGGCGGGGATGATCTGGTCGGTGTCGACGTTGCTGCGGCGCAGCGGAACGGCCCGGCCGGTGTGCGTGGTGAATGCTTCCATGGCTCTCAGACTCCGGCGGTGACAGGGGCGTCGGTCAGGTCGGCGGGCGAGGAGAGGTGGCCCGTCACCGCGGTGGCGGCGGCGACCTGGGGCGACACCAGGTGGGTGCGGCCGCCCTTGCCCTGCCTGCCCTCGAAGTTGCGGTTGGAGGTCGACGCGGAGCGCTCGCCGGGCGCCAGTTGGTCGGGGTTCATGCCCAGGCACATCGAGCAGCCCGCGTGCCGCCATTCGGCGCCCGCGGCGACGAAGACCTTGTCCAGGCCCTCCTCGATGGCCTGCAGGGCGACCCGGACCGAGCCCGGGACGATCAGCATCCGTACGCCGTCGGCGACTTTGCGCCCCTCGACGATGGAGGCCGCCGCACGCAGGTCCTCGATGCGGCCGTTGGTGCACGAACCTACGAAGACGGTGTCGACCTTGATGTCGCGCAGCGCCTGTCCCGCGGTCAACCCCATGTATTCCAGGGCCTTTTCGGCGGCGTACCGCTCCGAGGCGTCTTCGTACGAAGCAGGGTCGGGGACCTGTGCCGAGAGCGGCGCGCCCTGGCCGGGGTTGGTGCCCCACGTGACGAACGGCGCGAGCTTGGTGGCGTCGATGTAGACCTCGGCGTCGAAGACCGCGTCGTCGTCCGTCTTCAGGGTCTTCCAGTACTCGACCGCCGCGTCCCACTCCTCGCCCTTCGGGGCGTGGTCGCGGCCCTCGATGTAGTCGAAGGTGGTGGCGTCGGGGGCGATCATGCCCGCGCGGGCACCGGCCTCGATCGACATGTTGCAGATGGTCATGCGGGCTTCCATCGAGAGTTTCTCGATGGCGGAGCCGCGGTACTCCAGGACGTAGCCCTGGCCGCCGCCGGTGCCGATCTTCGCGATGATGGCGAGGATCAGGTCCTTGGCCGTGACGTCGTCGGGCAGTTCGCCGTCGACGGTGATGGCCATGGTCTTCGGCGGCGCCATCGGCAGCGTCTGCGTGGCCAGGACGTGCTCGACCTGGGAGGTGCCGATGCCGAACGCCAGCGCGCCGAAGGCGCCGTGCGTGGAGGTGTGCGAGTCGCCGCAGACCACGGTGGTGCCGGGCTGGGTCAGGCCCAGCTGGGGGCCCACCACGTGGACGACGCCCTGCTCGACGTCGCCCAGCGAGTGCAGCCGTACGCCGAACTCCGCGCAGTTCTTGCGCAGCGTCTCCAACTGCGCCCGCGAGACGGGGTCCGCGATGGGCTTGTCGATGTCGAGGGTCGGGGTGTTGTGATCCTCGGTGGCGATGGTGAGGTCGAGACGCCGCACCGGGCGGCCTGCCTGGCGGAGGCCGTCGAAGGCCTGCGGGCTCGTCACCTCGTGCAGCAGGTGCAGATCGATGAAGAGAAGGTCGGGCTCGCCTTCGGCGCGCCGGACGACGTGGTCGTCCCAGACCTTCTCCGCGAGTGTCCTACCCATCGCTTTCCCTCCGACCGGCTGTGTTGGGCCGGCCCAACTAGAGAATTGTTCGTCCACGCCCGTACCCCTCGTGCCGCGCGTGGACCGCTTTCCGTTGGTCCGCGGATCGCACCTACAGGGTGACGTGTTCCATGGAAAATTGAACTTGCGTTTCACAGAGTGAGACGCGAGTATCGACGCATGGACAACTCTAGCGGCGTCGGCGTTCTCGACAAGGCGGCTCTCGTCTTGAGCGCCCTGGAGTCCGGTCCGGCCACCCTCGCGGGTCTGGTCGCGGCCACCGGACTCGCACGACCCACGGCACATCGCCTCGCCGTGGCACTGGAACACCACCGGATGGTGGCGCGCGACATGCAGGGCCGTTTCATTCTCGGCCCGCGGCTCGCGGAACTCGCGGCGGCGGCCGGCGAGGACCGTCTGCTCGCCACGGCGGGCCCGGTCCTCACGCACCTGCGTGACGTGACGGGCGAGAGCGCGCAGCTCTACCGCCGCCAGGGCGACATGCGCATCTGCGTCGCGGCGGCCGAGCGCCTCTCCGGCCTGCGGGACACGGTCCCCGTCGGCTCGACGCTCACGATGAAGGCGGGCTCGTCCGCGCAGATCCTGATGGCCTGGGAGGAGCCCGAGCGCCTGCACCGCGGCCTCCAGGGCGCCCGCTTCACGGCCACCGCCCTCTCGGGCGTACGCCGCCGGGGCTGGGCCCAGTCGATCGGCGAGCGGGAGCCGGGCGTCGCGTCCGTCTCCGCCCCCGTGCGCGGCCCCTCGAACCGCGTGGTCGCCGCCGTCTCGGTCTCCGGGCCGATCGAGCGCCTGACCCGTCACCCGGGCAGGATGCACGCCCAGGCCATCATCGACGCCGCGGGGCGCCTGTCCGAGGCCCTGCGCCGCACGGGCTGACCCGCCCGGCACCACGCATAGCAGCACACAGAAACGCCCGAGGGGCCGCCTCAACGCCGCGGCTGCCCCTCGGGCGTTTTTCCGTACGTCTCCTCGATGCCCTCAGACCACCTTGAGCCGGTCGGCGGCCCTCTCCCCCCGGCGGCCCACCGGCACCACACCGACGGCCTTGCCCAGACCGAACTCCGGCATGTTGACGTAGACCGATTCGTGCGCACCGGTCGGCACCACATACGTCTCGTGCCAGAAGCCGACCTTGCCCTTGCCCTCCCGCAGCCGCCGGTTGAAGGCGGCCCAGGCGGGCCGGTGCTCCTTGCCCTGCTCGGACGCGTAGGCGAGGAGTTTCTCCGGCGACTCCCAGTACTGGACGACGTACAGCACCCGCGGACTGCCGAGCAGCAGCTGGTAGCCGAGCATGCCGCTCCCCGGGTCCCGCGACAGCTCCTTGAGCATCCGGGGCATCGCCCGGAAGACGGGCCACCAGCTGCGCACGGCACGGAAGTTGTTGATACGCATCCCGATGTTGAAGACGGTGACCGGGCCCTGCGCGTCGGCGGTCATGCGCCCTTCGATCGGCTTGGTGCTCACGATGGTTCCCCCTTCGGAAAGCGTTGGATAGCCTTGCTATCCATGCTTGGATAGTGGCACTCCCCAAGGGGAAGCGCAAGAGAGAACCAAGAGAAGGAGCGAGCCGATGCGACTGGCTGAGCTCAGCACGCGCAGCGGGGTCTCGACGGCCACGATCAAGTACTACCTGCGCGAGGGGCTGCTCCCGCCGGGCCGCCGCGTGACGGCCACGCAGGCCGAGTACGACGAGCAGCACCTGCGGCGACTGCGCCTGGTGCGGGCACTCATCCAGGTCGGGCGCGTCCCGATCGCCTCGGCCAGGGAGGTGCTCACCGCCCTGGAGGACGACTCCCTGGACCACAACTCCCGTCTGGGCATGGCCGTCTGGGCACTCCCCCACGGGCCCGAGTCCACCGAGGACGACCCGCACGCGGAGGCGGCACGGCGCACGGTCGACGCACTGCTCGAACGGCTCGACTGGGAGTACGCCCAGGCGTATGGGCCCCATTCGCCGGCGTACGGGATGCTGGTGACCGCGGTCACCAGCCTGGCCAGGCTCGGATACCCGTGCTCCGTAGACGACTTGGCGCCCTACGCGCGCGCGGGACGCCAACTCGCCGTCGCCGACCTGGACTTGATCGAGCGGTACGAGTCCCCGGACGAACAGCTGCAGGCGGCCGTCGCGCTCACCGTGCTGTATGAGCCGGTGCTGCTCGCGCTGCGCCGGATCGCGCAGGCGGAGGAGTCCAACCACCGCTTCGGGCAAGGGACTTCGGAGCAAGAGAGTTTGGAGTAACGACGAAGGGGCCCTCCCTTGCGGGAAGGCCCCTTCTTTTCTGTACCCCCGACCGGATTCGAACCGGCGCTACCGCCTTGAGAGGGCGGCGTGCTAGGCCGCTACACAACGGGGGCTAGCTTTTCCTGCTTGTCCTGCCGTACTGCGCTGGGCTACCAGGACTCGAACCTAGAACAACGGAACCAGAAACCGTCGTGTTGCCAATTACACCATAGCCCACTGTGGTCTAGACCAGCTAGACACTGCGTACCCCCGACCGGATTCGAACCGGCGCTACCGCCTTGAGAGGGCGGCGTGCTAGGCCGCTACACAACGGGGGCCCTAGCGATCCTGCATCGGTAGCAGTGGGTGCGACCCTGACTGCTTCCATGGGAAGGATCTGTACCCCCGACCGGATTCGAACCGGCGCTACCGCCTTGAGAGGGCGGCGTGCTAGGCCGCTACACAACGGGGGCGTTGCAGATAAGCTCTGCGAGCTGGCCTACCAGGACTCGAACCTAGACTAACGGAACCAGAAACCGTCGTGCTGCCAATTACACCATAGGCCATCGATACGCAACCCCTCGCGGGAGTTTTGCTCGACTTGCGCTTCCTGGTCGGACCTTTCGGCCTTCTCGGGCGGCGCAGGAAGAACATTACCCGAAGGTGGACGGCGCTCCAAAACGGGTATCGCCGCGGAGCAGCGGGGGCAGCTCGGTGAGACGCGTGATGCGGTGCACGCCCGACGGGCCTTCCTGGACCGCGCCGTTGCGGTCGAGCCAGATCCCGAGGAGACCCGCGTCCCGGGCGCCCCGTGCGTCGATCTCCGGCTGGTCCCCCACGTAGGCCACCTCCCCCGGCGCGAGACCCATCGTCGTGCACACCGCGAGGAAGGCTTCCGCCGCGGGCTTGGACACGCCCAGTTCGGCGGCGCACAGGACGGACTCGAAGCGGTCGCGCACGCCGAGGACGCGCAGCTTGCGGTCCTGGACCAGCAGCGCGGAGTTGGAGAGGACCGCGTGGCGGTAGTCGTCGGCGAGGGCGTCGAGGACGGGGACGGTGTCGGGGAAGAGGGTCCAGGCGGATTCGTAGTGGGTGAGGTATCGCTCGAACCAGGCGTCCGCCTCCTGGTCACTCAGGACGGCGTCCAGGAAGTCGCGTACGCGGTCGCGGCGCTGGGCCTGGAACTCGATCCCTCCGGCGCTGAAGCGTGCCCAGTGGCGCTCGGTGACCTCTTTCCACAGGGCCAGGGCGCGCTCGGCGGTCTCGTACCGCTCCATGAGGCCTTCGGCGGCGAGGTGGGCGTGCATGCCGGTGGTGTCGGCGTGCGCGTAATCGAAGATCGTGTCGTCTACGTCCCAGACCACGGCTTTGATCGGCATGTCTTCGACCGTATGCGAAGGACCCGGGAGCCGTCCGGCTTCCGGGTCCTTCGTTGCTTGCGGATGCGCTTACGCGGCGAGCTTGGCCAGGGCCGCGTCGATGCGGGCCAGGGACTTCTCCTTGCCCAGGATCTCCAGGGACTCGAAGAGGGGCAGGCCGACCGTGCGGCCGGTGACGGCGACGCGGACCGGGGCCTGGGCCTTGCCGAGCTTCAGGCCGTGCTCCTCGCCGGCCGCCAGGACCGCGTTCTTGAGGGACTCCGGGTCCGTCCAGTCGGCGTCGGCCAGCTTGGCGCGGGCCGTCGTCAGGAGGGCGGCGGGGTCGCCCTTGCCCATGGCCTTCGTCCAGGACGCCTCATCCTCGACCGGCGCGTCGAGGAAGAGGAAGTCCACGTTCTCCGTGATCTCGGAGAGGACCTTGATGCGGGTCTGGGCGTGGGGGGCGATGGCCTCCCAGGCGGCCTGGTCGAAGTCCTCGGGCGCCCAGTTGGCGTGCGGGGCCTTCAGCCACGGCTCGCAGGCCGCCGCGAACGCCTTCACGTCCAGCATGCGGATGTGGTCGGCGTTGATCGCCTCGGCCTTCTTCAGGTCGAAGCGGGCCGGGTTGGCGTTCACGTCCGCGAGGTCGAACTTGGCGACCATGTCCTCGATCGAGAAGACGTCCTGGTCCGCGGAGAACGACCAGCCCAGGAGGGACAGGTAGTTGAGCAGGCCCTCCGGGAGGAAACCGCGCTCCCTGTAGAGGTTGAGCGAGGCCTGCGGGTCACGCTTGCTCAGCTTCTTGTTGCCCTCGCCCATGACGTACGGGAGGTGGCCGAAGACCGGGGTCTCCTTGGCGATGCCCAGGTCCGCGAGCGCCTTGTAGAGGGCGATCTGGCGGGGGGTCGAGGAGAGCAGGTC
Organism: Streptomyces sp. NPDC051214; assembly: GCF_040682375.1. NCBI lineage: Bacteria > Bacillati > Actinomycetota > Actinomycetes > Kitasatosporales > Streptomycetaceae > Streptomyces > Streptomyces sp. NPDC051214. The sequence goes on along the minus strand of NZ_JBFBAT010000011.1, from coordinate 144,287 downwards.
CTCGCCGCGCAGGACGTGGGTGATCTCCATCAGGGCGTCGTCGACCGGGTTCACCAGGGTGTAGAGCGGTGCTCCGTTGGCGCGGACGATGCCGTAGTCCGGGACGTTCTCCGGCTGGACGGTGATCTCGCCGCGGACCAGGTCCGTGAACGTGATCGCCTCGTCGGGCATGCGGAAGCGGACGATGGGCTTGCGGCCCTCCGTCTCGTACGCGGCACGCTGCTCGGCGGTCAGGTCGCGGCAGTGCCCGTCGTAGCCGGACGGCTTGCCGGCGGCGCGGGCGGCGTCGCGGCGGGCGTCCAGCTCCTCCGTGGAGCAGTAGCAGTAGTACGCGCGGCCGGACTCCAGAAGCTTGGCGGCGACGTCCTGGTAGATGTCCATGCGCTGCGACTGGCGGTACGGCGCGTGCGGGCCGCCGACCTCGGGGCCCTCGTCCCAGTCGAAGCCCAGCCAGCGCATCGCTTCCAGGAGCTGCTCGTACGACTCCTCCGAGTCGCGGGCCGCGTCGGTGTCCTCGATGCGGAAGACCAGGGAGCCCTCGTTGTGCCGGGCGTAGGCCCAGTTGAAGAGAGCGGTGCGGACCAGGCCCACGTGGGGGTTGCCGGTCGGCGAGGGACAGAACCGTACGCGTACGGGGGTCGCGTTAGCCACGCTTGATCACCTTGTTGGTGAGAGTGCCGATGCCTTCGATGGTGACGGCGACCTCGTCGCCGACGTTGAGCGGCCCGACGCCTGCCGGGGTGCCCGTGAGGATGACGTCGCCCGGGAGCAGCGTCATGGCCTCGGAGATGTGCACGATCAGGTCCTCGATGGAGCGGACCATGTCCGTCGTACGCCCCAGCTGGCGCTGTTCGCCGTTGACCGTGCACTGGATGGTGAGGTCGGAGGGGTCGAGGTCGGTCTCCACCCAGGGGCCGAGCGGGCAGGAGCTGTCGAAGCCCTTGGCCCTGGCCCACTGCTTCTCGCGCTGCTGCACGTCACGCGCGGTGACGTCGTTGGCGCAGGTGTAGCCCAGGATGACGTCACGGGCGCGCTCGCGCGGGACCTCGCGGCACATGCGGCCGATGACCACGGCGAGCTCGGCCTCGTAGTGCACCTCCTGCGAGAAGGAGGGGTACGCGATGGCGTCGCCGGGGCCGATCACCGAGGTGGACGGCTTGAAGAAGGCGACCGGGACGTCGGGGACCTCGTTGCCGAGTTCCTTGGCGTGGTCCGCGTAGTTGCGGCCGATGCCCACGACCTTGTTGGGGAGCACCGGAGGCAGCAGCCTGACCTTGCTCAGCGGGACCTTCGTGCCGGAGAGCTCGAAGTCCGCGAACGGGATGCCCTTGATGATGTCGAGGACGAGCCCGTCGGTCGTTCCGGGGGGACTTTCGCCCTCGACCGCGCCGAAGGCGACGTTGCCGTCGATGGAGAACCTGGCGATGCGCAAGAGCGGTGCCCTTTGCTGGAGGGGAGAGTCTGACACCCCAGGCTAACGCGGTGGCCTGCGGCCGGTGTGCGACCGGATCTCACGTGACCCCGCGTCGGCACCCCGCCTGTCGCCGCTGCGCGAGCTCGTCCTCAGACGCCGGACGGGCTGAAGGCCTCGGGGGCGTCCATCAAGACAGTGCGGCGGGGGTTGGCCGTCACCGCCGGGAGTTCCGTCGCGTGGGCCGGCTGCTCGGCGGCCGGGGCGACCTCCTGCGCGTCCGTGAGGTGGGCGAGGGTCGTGCGGCGCGGGTTGGCTATGTTGCGGAACATCGCCGACTTGACGGTCTTCATCTGCTGTTCGTGCCCTGTCAGTTGAGGCGTCGTGCGGTGGACGCCGGTTGTCGGATTCGCCATCCCTGTAAAGCGTCAGGCTAAACATCCAATTCCCGCCCAAAGCCCGGATGAGGCCTTGATCTTGATGTGAGTTTGCTCACGAGGTAGCGGGCAAAAGGGTCAATTCAGGCCCGTGAAGGCCCTGTTGGAATCGGACATAGCCCACCTGAAGCCATCATTCCGCTCCCGATCATGAACACTGGGACACCCGCAGACCAGAGCTTTACTGGGTCCAATGGACCGTTTTGCCCCAGATCACTTTCTACGTCTCGTGACGCGCCCCTCACGCCCAGTCACGGAGGTCACGGCGCGACACACGGGCCTTGTTGGAGATCCTGCACTGTGCTGGAATTCCCGGGACCGCCGCGGGATCGAACCGGCGCGCAGGGGCGCAACGCAGCGCCGAGTGGCGGCGGGAAAGGGGAGCCAGCGCCGGTCACTCACGACCACCATGGGGCGTTCTGCGCCCCACGACGCCGACACCGTCCCGCCGTTTGTGCGGAGGGACGCCTGGTCCAGAGGTTGCGACGCTAGTGCAGGGACGTTTCAAGAGGGATGGCAGCAGCGCTGCGGCAGAGCCGGAGCGCGGCGGGACCGACCGCGGCTCCTCGGCCCAGCACGCCCAGAACCCCGGGCAGATACCGTCCGGCGAGACCGGCCGCGGAGTCGGCGGCGTAAGCCTGCCCACGGCCACCGCGTCGTCGGGCGGCACGACGGGCACCGTGAAGTCACCCACCGGGCCCGGCTCGCGAATAGCCCTGCGCAACTGGCGCATCTCCACCCGACTGGTCTCGCTGCTCGCGCTCCCCGTGATCACCGCGACCTCCCTCGGCGCGCTCCGCATCAACGAGTCCATGGACGAGATCCAGCAGCTCAACAACATGAAGCTGCTGACTGACATGACCAAGCGCGCCACCGAGCTGGCCTCCGCGCTCCAGGAGGAGCGCGACCGCTCGGCAGGCCCCCTCGCGCACGGCGCGAACTCCTCGGACTACGTGGTCAAGGGCGCCCGGCAGAAGACCGACCGCGCCTACAACCGCTTCCTGCAGGAGACGCAGGACCTCGACAACACCGACGGCGACAAGGGCCTCCTCGGCGTCCGCGCGAACACCGTCGAAATCACCCAGCAGCTGCAGAAGATCAACGACGTACGCAAGAACGCCTACGACGACAAGAACTCCACGTCGCAGACGGTCGACGCCTACAGCCAGCTCATCGAGCAGCTGCTCACCCTGTCCTCGGACATGGCGCAGGCGACCAGCAACCCGGACATGATCCAGCGCACCCGCGCCCTGACGGCCTTCTCCTCCGCCAAGGAGTACGCCTCGGTCCAGCGCGCCGTGATCGCCGCCTCGCTCCCCGCGGGTGACAGCACGTTCGGCAAGATCTCCGAGACCGACCGGCGCTATGGCTGGTCCGCCCTCGACAAGGAGAACTCCGAACTGGATGCCTTCAAGGGCATCTACTCGGGCAACCCCGATGAGCTGACCAAGCCCATCGACGGCGGCAACTCGGGCATCAAGGGCGCCGACTCCTACGCCAAGCGTGTGCTTGAGCAGGAGGGCGGCATCAAGCTTCAGGACAAGCGGTCGTACAAGGACTGGGTCGACGCCGACACCACCAAGATCGACGCGATGTCCAAGATCGAGCTCACGCTGCTCAACGAGATGGAGCAGAAGGCCCGCGAGCTGCGCAACGAGTCCGAGCAGGCCGCCATCCTCAACGGTGCGCTGATCCTGCTCGTCCTCGGTGTCTCGCTCGTCGGCGCCTTCGTCGTGGCCCGGTCCATGATCCGCTCGCTGCGGCGGCTGCAGGACACCGCGACCAAGGTCGCCCAGGACCGGCTGCCCGAGCTCGTCAAGCAGCTCTCCGAGGCCGACCCGCAGGACGTCGACACCTCTGTCGAGTCCGTCGGTGTGCACTCCCGGGACGAGATCGGCCAGGTGGCCGCGGCCTTCGACGACGTGCACCGTGAGGCCGTCCGCCTCGCCGCCGAGCAGGCGCTCCTGCGAGGCAACGTCAACGCGATGTTCACCAACCTCTCGCGCCGTTCGCAGGGCCTCATCCAGCGCCAGCTGTCTCTCATCTCCGAGCTGGAGTCGCGTGAGGCTGATCCCGACCAGCTCTCCTCGCTCTTCAAGCTCGACCACCTCGCGACCCGCATGCGCCGTAACGGTGAGAACCTGCTGGTTCTGGCCGGTGAAGAGCCCGGTCGCCGTTGGACCAGGCCCGTTCCGCTCGTCGACGTGCTGCGTGCCGCCGCGTCCGAGGTGGAGCAGTACGAGCGCATCGAGCTCTCCGCGGTCCCGACGACCGAGGTCGCCGGACGCGTGGTCAACGACCTCGTGCACCTGCTCGCCGAGCTGCTCGAGAACGCGACGTCGTTCTCCTCGCCGCAGACCAAGGTCAAGGTCACCGGTCACGCGCTGCCCGACGGGCGTGTGCTGATCGAGATCCACGACACCGGCATCGGCCTCTCCCCCGAGGACCTCGCCGCGATCAACGAGCGGCTCGCGTCGCCGCCCACCGTGGACGTCTCGGTCTCGCGCCGCATGGGTCTGTTCGTGGTCGGCCGTCTGTCGCAGCGCCACGGCATCCGCATCCAGCTCCGCCCGTCGGACTCCGGCGGCACGACCGCGCTCGTCATGCTGCCCATCGATGTCGCCCAGGGCGGCAAGAAGGCGCCGAACAAGCCCGGTGCGCCCGCCCCCGGCCAGGGCGGTGGCCCGGTCGCCGCGCAGGCGTCCGCGGGTGCCGCGGCAGCGCGCCGCGGAGTCGGTGCCGGCAACGGCGCCCCCGGAAACGGTGCTCCCGGTTCGGCCGGATCCCAGGGCAGGCTCGGCGCCGGTCCGCCCCGTGGCCAGGTCACGGGTGCGGGGCCGCGAGCCGCGCTGCCCTCGCGTGACGCGGGGCCGGGGCCGCGCAACGGTTCGCCGTCCGCTCCCGCGGGCCCGCCGTCCGGTCAGCAGCCTCCCCGCCAGGGCCCGCCCGGACAGGGTGCCGGCGCCCCGGGCTCGTCCGGTGGCAGCCTCTTCGGGGGCGGGCAGGGCGGTGGCCGCGGCCAGGCCTCCGCGCCGCAGCCTCCGGTGCCCCAGCAGCGTACGAACCCGGTGAACCCTGCGGGGCCCGCGAACCCCGCAGGCCCGGCGAACCCCTCCGCGAGCAACGCCGGTGACCAGGGGCGCAGGCCGCAGCTGCCGCCGCGCGGTGGTCCGCGTGCCGAGCTTCCCGGGGGCAACCCGCAGCCCCGCGTGCCCAGTTGGAGCGACGAGAACGCGCAGCCGCAGATATCGCGCGAGCCGTTCGACACCCCCCGCGGGCACGAGGAGCCGGAGTCCACCGGACAGTTCCCGCACCCCTCGGCCGGCGCCGCACAAGGCCCTGGTTCGACCGCCGAGTTCGCGCGGCCTGACTTCAACGGGCCGCCGCCCGGCACGGGTTCGCCGCAGAACGCGGGCCAGCAGGGTCAGCAGGGACAAGGCCAGGGCCAGGGTCAGGGTCAGCAGGGCACCGGTCAGTTCGTCCGCCCCGACGTCTTCGGTGGGCAGGACGCCTCTTCGGGCACGGGCCAGTTCCAGCGTCCCGGCACCAGCGCTCCCGGTTACAACGGCGGGGCGCCCCGGCGCGGGCAGAACCAGGGCGGTCAGAGCCAGGGTGGCCAGCTCGGCATTCCGCCGGTGCCGCCGCAGCCCCAGCAGCCCGTGCGGCCCTCGCAGCCGGACGAGCTGCCGCCCGCCGGTCCCGGTGACGGCCGTACCCCGCTCTTCGACACGCTGGAGACCAACTGGTTCCAGCAGCAACAGCAGCAGCAGCAGCAAGGGCAGCAGCAGCCCCAGGGCGGCGTGCCCGAGCAGCAGCAGCCCCAGCGTCCGCAGCGGCAGCAGCCGGCGTCGCCTTCGTCGTCCCTTCCGTCGAGGCCGCAGGCACAGCAGCCGCAGGGTCAGCAGCCGCAGAACCCGGCCGCTCCCCAGCGCTCGGCCGGGGCTCCCGCCGCCCCGTCGACGGCCAACGGAACCGGTGGCGGGAACGGCAGCCACGTCACGAACGGCAGTGCCGCCTCCTGGCGCACCTCGCCCAACGACGAGCTGGGCCGCCAGGCCGAGCGCGTCCGGCAGCCGTCCGCGGGTGGCGTCACCACATCCGGCCTGCCGCGCCGCGTCCCGCGAGCCAACCTCGTCGCGGGCACCGCTCAGCAGCAGCAGGACAGCACAGGTCCGCAGGTCTCGCGTGCGCCCGATGACGTGCGCGGCCGGCTGACGAATCTCCGTCGGGGCATCCAGCAGGGTCGCCAGGCCGGTACCGGCCAGACCGGCAGCTTCCCCACTCACCAGCAGGAGCGTTAGTTGAGTCCGAGCCAGGCGGCACAGAATCTGAACTGGTTGATCACGAACTTCGTGGACAACACCCCCGGGGTGTCCCACACCGTCGTGGTCTCCGCCGACGGCCTCCTTCTGGCGATGTCCGAGGGCTTCCCGCGTGACCGTGCCGACCAGCTGGCCGCGGTCGCGTCGGGGCTGACCTCCCTCACCGCCGGGGCCTCGCGGATCTTCGAGGGCGGCGCCGTCACCCAGACCGTGGTGGAGATGGAGCGGGGGTTCCTCTTCCTCATGTCGGTCTCCGACGGTTCGTCCCTCGCCGTGCTCGCGCACCCCGAGTGCGACATCGGCCTCGTCGGCTACGAGATGGCACTCCTCGTCGACCGCGCGGGCGCCGTCCTGACCCCGGATCTCCGCGCCGAACTGCAGGGCAGCCTGCTGCACTAGTTCTCTTCATCGGCCGCCCCACCGACCGAACGTACTGACCACCGTCCGGCCAACCTGGTGCCCCCCACCGGCTCTATCAGACGGCACGCAGACCACCTGCTGTCCCGCCCGGAGGATCCATGACCCCGCCCAACGCCTCTCACGAACCGTACGGCTCTCAGGCGTCGTACGGCTATGAAGGCGACCAGCCGCTGGTGCGTCCTTACGCGATGACCGGCGGCCGGACAAGGCCCCGCTACCAGCTCGCGATAGAGGCGCTGGTGAGCACGACGGCCGACCCGGCGCAGCTGATGGGGCTGCTCCCGGAGCACCAGCGCATCTGCCACCTGTGCCGCGAGGTCAAGTCGGTGGCCGAGGTCTCGGCGCTGCTCTCCATGCCGCTCGGCGTGGCCAGGATTCTCGTGGCCGACCTGGCCGAGGCCGGGCTCGTCGCCATTCACCAGCCCGGCGGCGACGAGAACGCCGGCGGCCAGCCAGACGTGACACTGCTCGAAAGGGTGCTCAGTGGACTTCGCAAGCTCTAGCAGCGGCGGAGGCCGCTCCACCACCAGCGCGAAGATCGTGGTGGCGGGCGGCTTCGGCGTGGGCAAGACCACGTTCGTCGGGGCGGTCTCTGAGATCAACCCGCTGCGCACCGAGGCCGTCATGACGTCCGCCTCCGCGGGCATCGACGACCTCACCCACACCGGCGACAAGACGACGACGACCGTCGCCATGGACTTCGGCCGCATCACCCTGGACCAGGACCTGATCCTGTACCTCTTCGGTACGCCCGGACAGGATCGCTTCTGGTTCATGTGGGACGACCTCGTCCGCGGCGCCATCGGCGCCGTCGTGCTCGTCGACACCCGCCGTCTCGCCGACTGTTTTCCGGCCGTCGACTACTTCGAGAACTCCGGTCTGCCCTTCGTCATCGCGCTCAACGGCTTCGACGGCCACCAGCCGTACACCCCCGATGAAGTGCGCGAAGCTCTCCAGATCGGTCCCAACACCCCGATCATCACCACGGACGCCCGACACCGTGCGGACGCAAAGAGTGGCCTGATCACACTCGTCGAGCACGCACTTATGGCCCGACTCAAGTAGACGAGGACGTACGGCAGTTGCCGTAGATTCCACAGAGTGGTCTGTGTCATTTGACACGGATGACCGCTCTGTTCATAACGTTTCGACAGAGAATTCGCCGGGCGCCGCCACGCGTCGCGGTCATTCGGTGTCGCTGCGCGCACAAGAGCCCCGCCTTTTGGCGGGGCTCGCTCTTTTTGACCGTTTTATCTGAGGCTTACACCACTCGGAACTTGCCCTTCCCACTGTTTGGTAGAGGACCCCCTGACGTGCTGGAATGCGCTGAACTGCCCAGTAGCACGGGCCTTGGAGACGACAGCGGGACCGGTGTAGGTCCCGCCGCCGAGAGGTTGTTGGTCGAGTGAGGCGAAGCAAGACGAGCCCCGCACCGCCGCAGACGCGGGACACGCGGGGCAACTTCACCCCGCCGCCGCGCACAGCGGCGTCCCCCGCCGATGTGCAGGGCATGGAACCGCCGGCGCCCTCCGGCGGCAGAATGTCCCCGCGCAACTGGCGCGTGCCGACCCGCCTGAACGCGATCCTCCTCATACCCGTGCTCGTCGGTCTCGTCATGGGCGGCTTCCAGGTCAAGGGCTCCATCGACACCTGGAGCGAGGCCCAGGACGCCGAGCACACGGCCCGCCTCGTGCAGGCCTCGCTGAACTACGGCAACCGCCTCATCGAAGAGCGCGACATCTCCGCCGCCCCGCTGCTGCGCGGCGAGAAGAACGCCCCGGCCGTCGTGAAGGCCCGCAAGGCCACCGACAAGGCCGCCGAGGAGTTCGACGCCGCCGCCGAGAACATGCCGCAGAAGGAAGGCCTCAAGCGCCGCCTCGACGGCTTCCACAAGGTGGAGCCGGGTCTGCAGTCCCTGCGCCAGGCCGCGTACACCTCCAAGCTCCCCGGCGCGCAGACCGAAGAGGCCTACGTCGGCATCCAGCACCCCCTGATGGAGTTCGCCAACGAGCTCGGTCTGGGCACCGGAAACATCACCAGCTACGGCCGGACCGTCTACGCCATCTCGCTGACCAAGGCCGCGCTCTCCCTCGAGCGCTCCATCGGCATGCACCTGCTGGTCAAGCCCGGACCGACCGCGAGCAGCTTCGGCAAGCAGAAGGTCGCGCTCTCCTCGTACGCCTACCTCGAGGGCATCGCCATCGAGGAGTACACGGGCGGTGGCACCCCGCAGGACGTCGCCAAGCTCGAGGCCGCCAAGAAGAAGCTGAAGGCCGACGGCGAGAAGCAGGCCAAGCAGGCCGCCGCCGCCGCGAAGGCCCAGGGCAAGACGTTCGTCCCGCCGCCGTCCCCCGAGGCCATGGTCTCCGCCATCGCGACGCTGCCGAGCACGCAGCCCAGCGCCCGCGTGGCCCTCGCCGGCAAGGGCGTCACCAAGGAAGCCTGGTGGGCCACGACGTCCGCCAAGTTCGACGCGTACCGCACCATCGAGTCCGACCTCGCCGACAAGGCGGTGACGGAGGCGTCGGACATCGCCGCCGACGCCCAGCGCAACGCGTACATCACCGGCGCCATCGTCGTGATCGCGCTGCTCGCCGCGTTCATCCTGGCCGGGATGATGGCCCGCCAGATGTCCAAGGCGATGCGCCAGCTGCGTACGGCCGCCTTCGGCATCGCCGAGCAGCGCCTTCCGATGCTGGTCGACCAGCTCTCGCGCACCGACCCCGGACGCGTCGACACCCGCGTACAGCCCATCCCGATCTCCTCCACGGACGAGATCGGCGAGGTCGCCCGCGCCTTCGACCAGGTGCACCGCGAGGCCGTCAGGCTCGCCGCCGAGCAGGCCCTGCTGCGAGGCAACATCAACGCGATCTTCACCAACCTCTCGCGCCGCAACCAGTCCCTGATCGAGGGCCAGCTGACCCTCATCACCGACCTGGAGAACAACGAGGCCGACCCGGACCAGCTGGAGAGCCTCTTCCGCCTGGACCACCTGGCGACCCGTATGCGACGCAACGGCGAGAACCTCCTGGTCCTCTCCGGCGAGGAGCCGGGCCGCCGCTGGGACCAGCCGGTTCCGCTGGTCGACGTCCTGCGCGCCGCCTCATCCGAGGTGGAGCAGTACGAGCGCATCGAGCTCTCCGGCGTTCCGGAGGCCGAGATCCACGGCCTCGCCGTGACCGACCTCGTGCACCTGCTCGCCGAGCTCCTGGAGAACGCCACCACGTTCTCCTCGCCGCAGACCAAGGTCCGCGTCACCGCGACCCGTCTGCCCGACGGCCGCATCATGGTCGAGATCCACGACAAGGGCATCGGCCTCACCGCCGAGGACTTCGCGGACATCAACCACAAGCTGGCCAACCCGCCGACGGTGGACGCCGCGATCTCCCAGCGCATGGGTCTGTTCGTGGTCGGGCGCCTCTCCGACCGGCACGGCATCCGCGTCCAGCTGCGCCCCTCGGGCGAGCAGGCCGGCACGACCTCGCTCGTCATGCTCCCCGACGGGATCACGCACGGTGGCGGCGGCGAACACCAGCTGCCCGAGTCCGAGTTCACGGTCTCCTCGATCATGCCGGAGCAGCAGGCCCCGGAGCAGCCCGCCTTCCACCACGAGCCGATGCGTACGGCGGCCGAGCTGGGCTTCGACGACAGCCGGTACAACGGCGACTCCGTCGAACCCGCGGACCTCGACCCCGTCGGCCGTTCGCTGATGCGCGAGGAGCGGCGTGCCGCCCTGGAGGCGCAGGCGCAGTCCACCGACGGCCGTCCGCTCTTCCGCGACGAGATATCCGCGCAGCAGCAGGGCTTCGAGCAGCAGCAGGGCGGTTACGAGCCCGGGTACGACCAGCAGGCCCCGGCGTACGACGAGTACAACCAGGGCCAGGCGGCGCAGCCGGCGTACGACGACGCGTACTACCCGGCGCGTGACGGGTACCAGGACGCCCCCTATACGGAGGCCGGTCACGACGATCACGCCGCTCGTACGGGTGCCGTCTCCGAGCCGTTCGCGGCCTACCCCGACCGCTCTCACCAGGACGACTGGCCGTCGAACGACGGATACGAGAGCAACTCGGGCGCGTATCAGGCCGAGTACGCTCCGGAACCGGAATCCGGTCCGGCGGCTCCCGCGAACGGCGCCGAGCGCGTAGGCTTCGAGCGTCCCGGACCGGTCCCGTCCGCAGTCCACGACACCACCGCCGCGGGCCTCCCGCGCCGCGGGTCCACCGGTGCGGCGGGCAGCGACAGCGCTTCGGCCCCGATGGGTGACGCGTTCGGGAACACCTCCGGCGACGCGTTCGGGAACAATGTCGGCAACAGCGAGAGCAACTGGCGTTCGTCGTCCAACGACGACCGCTGGCTGCGCGCCGAGTCGCTGAAGGAGCCCAAGGCGGGTGGCGTCACCCCGTCCGGTCTCCCGAAGCGGGTGCCCAAGGCCAATCTGGTCGAGGGCACGGCGGAACAGACCCCACAGGGCGGCCCTCAGGTCTCCCGCGACCCCGAGGACGTTCGGGGTCGGCTGAGCAACCTGCGCCGCGGCGTCCAGCGGGGACGCAGCGCAGGCAGTGACACCACGAATGGCCAGGGCCTCGGCCCTGACAGCACCTACAACCAGGAGCGTTAGTGTGAGCCCGATGAGCCAGGCGGCGCAGAACCTGAACTGGTTGATCACCAACTTCGTGGACAACACCCCTGGGGTGTCCCACACGGTGGTGGTCTCCGCCGACGGACTCCTTCTGGCGATGTCCGAAGGCTTCCCCCGCGACCGGGCCGACCAGCTCGCGGCCGTCGCATCCGGTCTGACCTCCCTCACCGCCGGGGCCTCCCGGATCTTCGAGGGCGGTTCCGTGACCCAGACCGTTGTGGAGATGGAGCGAGGATTTCTCTTCCTCATGTCCATCTCTGACGGCTCCTCGCTGGCCGTCCTCGCCCACCCGGATGCGGACATCGGTCTCATTGGGTACGAGATGGCACTTCTTGTGGACCGTGCCGGCACCGTACTCACGCCCGACCTGCGTGCGGAGCTGCAGGGGAGCCTTCTCAACTAGTAGACGTACGGTGCGTTTTCGCGTCCCGTGGCCGTAAGGTTTCGGGACGCGGCTCCAGAATGATGGTGCCCGGCACAGTCGGAGGAGGAGTACGTGGCAGGCTCAGGAACACCCCCGGACGGTTCGTCATCGGCCAACTGGTCGCCTGGTCACGGCCAGGGGCAGGGGCCGCACGACGGGGCGCCCAACCGTTACAACTTCCCCTCCGCGCCCAGCCAGCACCGCAGGCCTTACCAGCAGCCGCAGCAGCCGGGCCCCCGCCAGAGCCCGTACGAGCAGCCTCACACCCCCAGGATCCAGCCAGTGCAACCACAGCGACGCGCGCCCGAGTCGGCGCCCGCTGCGAGCAACCCCCTGGTGCGCCCGTACGCCATGACGGGCGGCCGCACCAGGCCCCGGTATCAGCTCGCCATCGAGGCGCTGGTGCACACCACCGCCCAACCGCACCAGTTGCAGGGCCAGTTGCCCGAGCATCAGCGGATCTGCAATCTGTGCCGCGAGATCAAGTCAGTCGCTGAGATCTCGGCACTTCTCACCATTCCTCTCGGCGTCGCCCGGATCCTCGTAGCCGACCTGGCGGAGGCCGGACTTGTCGCCATCCATCAGCCTGGCGGCGACGAGTCCGCCGGCGGCCAGCCAGACGTGACACTGCTCGAAAGGGTGCTCAGTGGACTTCGCAAGCTCTAGCGGCGGAGCAACAGCTCGCTCCACCACCTCCGCGAAGATCGTGGTGGCGGGCGGCTTCGGCGTGGGCAAGACCACGTTCGTGGGGGCGGTCTCTGAGATCAACCCGCTGCGCACCGAGGCCGTCATGACGTCCGCCTCCGCGGGCATCGACGACCTCACCCACACCGGGGACAAGACCACCACCACGGTGGCCATGGACTTCGGCCGCATCACCCTGGACCAGGACCTGATCCTGTACCTCTTCGGTACGCCCGGACAGGACCGCTTCTGGTTCATGTGGGACGACCTCGTCCGCGGCGCCATCGGCGCGGTGGTCCTGGTCGACACGAGGAGGCTCGCCGACTGCTTCCCCGCCGTCGACTACTTCGAGAACTCCGGCCTGCCCTTCGTCATCGCCCTCAACGGCTTCGACGGCCACCAGCCGTACACGCCGGACGAGGTGCGCGAGGCGCTGCAGATCGGCCCGGACACCCCGATCATCACGACGGACGCGCGGCATCGCGCCGACGCCAAGAGCGCGCTGATCACGCTCGTGGAGCACGCGCTGATGGCGCGGCTGCGCTAGCGGTCCTCGCCCGTACGCGAAGGCCCCGGTACTCCAAGGAGTACCGGGGCCTTCGTCGTGTGCGGTCAGGCGGCCTGGGCTCAGCCCTGCCAGCTGTGCGGGGCGCGGAAGCCGGGCGAGCGCTCCAGGCGGCGCCAGCCGGCCTTGTCGCGGCCTCGGCGGGGCGTGGGGGCCTGCGCGGTGGCGGCGGCGCCACGGGCCAGCAGGATCGCCGTGATGGCGGCGACCTCCTCGGGCTCGGCGTGGCCCTTCTCGACGCGGATGTCAGGAGTGTTCATGTGCAGCGTTCTCCTTGTGGGCTACTGCGGGACTACTGCGGGGGGTTGCCGTGCTTGCGCGACGGCAGGTCTGCGTGCTTGTTGCGGAGCATCGCGAGGGAGCTGATGAGCACCTCGCGGGTGGCGGCGGGGTCGATGACGTCGTCGACCAGGCCGCGCTCGGCCGCGTAGTAGGGGTGCATGAGCTCGGCCTTGTACTCCTTGACCATCTTCTGCCGCATGGCCTCGGGGTCCTCGGCCGCCGCGATCTGCCGGCGGAAGATGACGTTGGCGGCGCCCTCGGCGCCCATCACCGCGATCTCGTTGGTGGGCCAGGCGTAGGTCAGGTCGGCGCCGATGGACTGGGAGTCCATGACGATGTAGGCGCCGCCGTAGGCCTTGCGCAGGATCAGCGAGATGCGCGGCACGGTGGCGTTGCAGTACGCGTAGAGCAGCTTGGCGCCGTGCCGGATGATCCCGCCGTGCTCCTGGTCGACGCCCGGCAGGAAGCCGGGGACGTCCAGGAGGGTCACGATCGGGATGTTGAAGGCGTCGCACATCTGGACGAAGCGGGCCGCCTTCTCGGAGGCCTCGATGTCCAGGACACCGGCCAGGGACTGCGGCTGGTTGGCGACGATGCCGACGACCTTGCCGTCCAGGCGGGCCAGGGCGCAGATGATGTTGCGCGCCCAGCGCTCGTGGACCTCGAGGAAGTCGCCGTCGTCGACGAGCTCCTCGATGACCTTGGCCATGTCGTACGGACGGTTGCCGTCGGCCGGGACCAGGTCGAGCAGGACGTCCGAGCGGCGGTCCGCCGGGTCGTCCGAGTCGTGGGTGGGCGGGTTCTCGCGGTTGTTCGAGGGGAGCATCGCGATGAGGTAGCGGACCTCGGCGAGGCAGGTCTCCTCGTCGTCGTACGCGAAGTGGCAGACGCCGCTCGTCTCGGCGTGCACGTCGGCGCCGCCCAGGCCGTTCTGGCTGATCTCCTCGCCGGTCACCGCGCGGACCACGTCCGGTCCGGTGATGAACATCTGCGAGGTCTCACGGACCATGAAGACGAAGTCGGTCAGGGCGGGGCTGTAGGCCGCGCCGCCCGCGCACGGGCCCAGCATCACGCTGATCTGCGGGATGACGCCGGACGCCTTGGTGTTGCGCTGGAAGATGCCGCCGTATCCGGCGAGCGCGGAGACGCCCTCCTGGATACGGGCGCCGGCGCCGTCGTTCAGGGAGACCAGCGGGGCACCGGCCGCGATGGCCATGTCCATGATCTTGTGGATCTTCGTGGCGTGGGCCTCGCCGAGGGCGCCGCCGAAGATGCGGAAGTCGTGGGCGTACACGAAGACCGTGCGGCCCTCGACCGTGCCCCAGCCGGTGATGACACCGTCGGTGTACGGCTTCTTCGCCTCCAGGCCGAAACCGGTCGCCCGGTGCCGGCGCAACTGCTCGACCTCCTGGAACGACCCCGCGTCCAGAAGCAGCTCGATCCGCTCGCGTGCGGTCAGCTTGCCCTTGGCGTGCTGGGCCTTCGTCGCCTTCTCGCTGGGGCCGCGCAGCGCCTCGGCACGGATCGCGTGCAGCTCGGCCACGCGGCCGCGTGCGTCGGTGGGCTCGCCTTCGGGAGAAGAAGCGGTGTCGTCCAAAACGGTCATGTAGTGACCTTACGAAGTGCACCTAGTGAAACGGACCGTCGACTCTGCACAGTCTCCGGCCCGTTTTCCTGGCACCCCCGAACAGAAGCCCTTCGCCGTACGCGCGAAGTGACTGCTCAAGGCCGTCTGCGGCTGTAGGGATTCCACAAAGGTGGGCGTGAGAGACAGCTCACAGGGTGGGTGGGGGGTGAGCGCTGTGGGTGAGCGGCGCGCTACTGAGAGCTATAGGTTGAATGTTGAACTGAACCGCGCTAGAGTCAATCTCGTTGAACATTCAACAGATTCATCCCCCGTAGCTCGCAGCTCGGGCCTCCCGCTCGTAGCTCGTCCCCCAAGGAGCAGTCATGGGTCTCTTCGGCCGCAAGAACGAAACCGCCACCTCGTCCTCGACCTCCTCCGCCACGGCCACGGCCGTCGCTCCGGTCAGCCCGGAGCTGGCCGCCCTGACCGGCGAGTACACGATCGACCCCTCGCACACGTCGATCGGCTTCGTCGCCCGCCACGCCATGGTCACCAACGTCAAGGGTTCCTTCACCGACGTCGCCGGCACGCTGCACCTGGACGGTACGGACCCGGCTCAGTCGACGGCTTCCATCGACGTACAGATGGAGAGCATCGACACCGGCAGCGCCGACCGTGACGGTCACCTGAAGAGCGCGGACTTCTTCAAGACCGACGAGTTCCCCGAGATGACCTTCCGCTCCACGAAGGCGGAGGCGCTGGGCGGCGACGACTACCGCATCACCGGTGACCTGACGATCCTCGGCACCACGAAGCCGCTCTCCATCGACCTGGAGTTCAACGGCTCCGCCACCGACCCCTTCGGGAACGAGCGGGTCGGCTTCGAGGGCAAGGCGGAGATCCTGCGCTCGGACTGGGGCCTGACGTGGAACGCGGCGCTGGAGACGGGCGGGGTGCTGGTCTCCGACAAGATCAAGCTGAGCTTTGACATTTCCGCGATTCGTTCTGGCTCCTGAGCCTTGGGCGGTTTCCTGGGCCGCCGCTTCGCGACGGATGCTTGCCCGCCCACCCACCCGATTACCCCGCGTACAGGGGTGGGGTGGGTGGGCTGGTTCGTTTCGTACGCGGCTTGGGGTGGGGGGCGGTTCGTCCGCCACTAGGGGTGGGTGGGCGGGTTCGTTTCGTCCGCCACTTTGGGGTGGGTGGGGTTGGTTCGTTCGGGGCTTGGGGTGGGTGGGGGTTCGGTTTTGGTGCGGGTGCGGTCGTGGGTCCCTCTTGGGTTACGGCCACGTTGGGTTGCGGCCCAAATAGCGCAGTAGCTCTGCTGCTTCGCCCTCGGGCTCGGTGTTCTGCGTCGGCTCCACCGGGGGTGCGAAAGCGAAGGCTCGGAGGGGTTCGACTATTTGGTGGGCCACGCGCAGCAAGGGGCGGGCCAACTCGTCGTTGAGTGGGGAAAGTTGGCCGGTGGCCATCGCTATGTCCCAGGCGTGGACCGCCGCGTCCAGGGCACAGGCGCCGACCCCGAGGGTGGCCGGCATGGTGCCGGGCGGAAGCGGTACCGGTACCTCCTGGGAACCCTCGTCGACCGCCGCCCAGGCTTCGGCTGCCGCCGCCAGCGCCGGTTCGAGCAGGGCCTCCGGGGAATCCGTCAGCTTGCCGGAGGGTGTGAAGGGGTTTCCTTCCGGGCCTGGGCCTCCGGTGAGGGCCGAGGCGTAGCCCAGCTGGTCTCCCGCGGCGTGCTGCAGGACCTGCGTGACGTTCCATTCCGTGCAGGGCGTCGGGCGCTCCCAGTACCCGTCCGGTACGCCCCGAACGGCCGCGCGAAGTGCCGCGTGTGCGTCGTCGAGGATGGCCCAATTGGTGTTCGTCGCGCCGTGCTCGCTCACGTCGCCCCCTCCTCCTGTGGAACCCGCCGACCGGGCAACCTCACCTTGCCCTAGAGCGCGGTCCAGCTTCTAGCGTCGCGCCCATGACCACAGAGAAGGCGCGACAGCGCAGGATCGGCAGCGGGTTCGGGGCGCTCAGCACGGCGGACGACGTGCTCGACGGCGTCGACCTCTCGGGCAGGACGGCGCTGGTGACCGGCGGCTACTCCGGGCTCGGCCTGGAGATCACCCGGGCGCTCGCCCGGGCAGGGGCGCACGTCGTCGTGCCGGCGCGCAGACCCCGCGTCGCGGAGGACGCGTTGCGGGGCACGGACCGCGTGGAGGTGCGGGCGATGGACCTGGCGGACCAGGACAGCGTCAAGCACTTCGCGGAACGCTTCCTTGCCACCCACCCCACCCTCGACATCCTCGTCAACAACGCGGGCGTCATGGCCTGTCCCGAGGCCCGCGTCGGCCCCGGCGGCGCATGGGAGTCCCACTTCGCGATCAATCACCTCGGCCACTTCGCCCTGGTCAACCGCCTCTACCCGGCGCTGAGTCGGGGCACGGCCGCACGCGTGGTGTCGGTGGCCTCGTCCGGGCACTTCCTCTCCGACATCCGTTGGACAGACCCGCATTTCGACGCGGGGTACGACCGCTGGCTCGCCTACGCCCAGTCCAAGACGGCGAACGCGCTCTTCGCCGTGCACCTCGACTCCCTGGGCGCGGCGGGCAGCGGCCCGCGGGCCTTCTCCGTACACCCCGGCAGCATCCTCACGCCCCTCCAGCGCCACATCCCCCGCGAGGAACAGATCGCGCAGGGCTGGATGAGCGCCGACGGCACGCCCGCGCAGGGCTTCAAGACCCCGGCGCAGGGTGCGGCCACGGCAGTGTGGGCGGCGACGTCACCACTCCTCGACGCGCGGGGCGGCGCGTACTGCCAGGACTGCGATGTGGCGGAGCCCGCCCTGACGGACGACATGCTGACCGGTGGCGTCAAGCCGTGGGCGACCGACCCCGATGCGGCGGCCCTCCTGTGGCGGCTCTCCGCCGAACTGACGGGATGTGGCGATGAGTTCGGGCGCCTGGGACCATGACCCCACGGAGCCCGACCAGCACGAGTGAATCACCATCGCGTCGTACGAGAACGTGTCCCGACGGCCGCCGGCGCGGCTGTTTCGTGATCCATCTCCTGGCCGACGCACTGCGTTCACTGGGTCGGCACCCGTCCCAGCCCGCCTCACGTGTGGACGGACTCCGTGTGGGCCAGGATCGCCTTCGCCAGGGGGCCCTGGACCGCCGGGGGCAGCGCGTGGCCCATGCCCGCGATCTCCACCACGTGCGCGCTGCCGCCGCCGATGACCTGTGCCAGGTGGTGCGGGTGCGGGGGCGGGAACACCGGCTCTGCCGGGCCGGACACGATGAGCGTGGGGACCTTCGTGCGGGCCAGTTCGTCGGTGCGGAGCATGTGGGAGTCGTCGGCACGGGCGTGGGCGGTGGAGGCGATGTGGGTGCCGGTGTGCTCGATGATCCGGCGCTCGAGGGCGCGGAAGTACGCGTCGTCCACGTCGAGTTGACGGCCGTTCAGGACGCGCCAGTGCTCCACCCTGCGGTCCAGCTCGGCCTCGACTCCCCTGTCCTCGACCGGGCGGGACCACATCTCCAGGACTTCCGGCGCGATGCCGGGGAGTTCGCCCACGGGGACGCTGGTTCCGTCCGGTGCCACGTACGGGGTCTCGCTGAGCGCGCAGGTGCCGATGAGCGTGGCGCTGAGGACGCGCTCGGGATGGTCGGCGAGGACCAGCTGGGTCAGCATGCCGCCGAGGGACATGCCCACCAGGTGAGCACGCTCCACTCCCCAGCCGTCCAGGACGGCCACGGCATCCCTCGCCAAGTCGGTGATGGGGTAAGGGTGTTCGTCGAAGGTGGTCGTGGAGCGGCCGGTGTCCCGGTGGTCGTAACGGATGACCTGATGCCGGGCGGCGAGCTCGTCGACCAGGGCGTCGGGCCACCCGAGGCCCGACGCCTGGGCGCCCATGATCAGGAGCAGCGCGGGGGCGTCGGGCGCGCCACGCCGCTCCGTCCAGAGGCGGATGCCGGGGGCCGCTTCGACGTACTGCTGCTGATGGTGACGCATGGGGTGACCTTCCGTAGCAACGACGTATTCGCTAAGACGATACGTATCGTCTCGCAAAGCCCTCGTGCCGTCAACCCGCCAGACCCTGCCGGACCCGTCTAGAACCCTCCGCCCCCGAAGTCCCCGCCACCCCCGCCGAAGTCCCCGCCCCCGAAGCCGCCTCCGAAGTCACCGGGGTCGAAGTCCGAGCCCGAATAGTCGCCGCCCTCGTACCCGGCGCCCGCTCCCCCGCCGAAGTCGCCGTAACCGCCGCCGTAGTCCGCCGCGTACGCCGGGCTCGCCATCATGCCGCCCAGCATCGTGCCGACCAGCAGGCCCGGCAGCATGCCGCCGCCGAAGTAGCCGCCGGCCCAGGGGCCGTACGCCGGGCCCGCCTCCCAGTACGGCCGCCGCTCCCCCGACTCCGTGGCCACCGTCCGGGACATCGGCTCCTCACCGTCCGCGAGGCGCGTCGCGTCCGCCAGGCAGACCGGGACCGTCCGCTCGGCCCCGCCCGGCGGCGCCCACGGGGCGTCCTTCACCGACGGGCCGTGCCGCGGGTCGAAGAAGCAGGGGGCGCGGCGCTCCGGCAGCGCGCGGCCCTCCCGTCGTGCGGCGAGCAGGGCGAGCGAGAAGCGGCCGTCCTCCAGGGACTGGGTGACGGCCCGCACCTCCTCGGGGCGCTCCGCGGCCGCCATGAACGACTTCGCCTTCTCGTACGAGTCGAGGGCCCGTTCGTAGTCCGCGCGCATCGCGTCGTCCGCACCGGCCTCGGCGGGGTGGAAGTCGAGCCGGTCCAGCTCCTCGCCGTACGCCGTGATGTCCTCGTCCACCACGACCCGCAGCTTCTCAAGCGCGACGCGCTGTTCCTCGGCCTTGCGCCGCCGGTTGCGCCGGACCACCGCGTACGTGGCGCCGCCGCCCGCGACGAGCACCGCGCCGACGCCGATCAGCGCGCCGACGGGGGTGCCGCTGTCGGAGCCGCCGGCGTCCCAGGAAGCAGGCGCCGAGCCGCGGGCGTCCTTCACCGCCTGGTCGACGAAGGCGTTGAGCTGGGTCTTGGTGTCGCCCTCGTCCCCGTACGTCGCGACGAGGTTCGACACGGCCGCGTTGCTCAGCACCGCAGGGTCGGCCTTCGCGTCGAACGCGTCGCCGAGCCGGATGCCGTACACACCCGTCACGCCGGTCTCGGTGCGCAGCTTCTGGAAGAGGCCCTGTTGGGGGAAGTCCGCGGGAAGGACCGCCACGAAGACCGGTTTGTCGGCGTCCTTGATCTTCTCCGCGATGGCATCCGCATCGGCCCCGGACAGCTGGCCCGAGGCGGCCGGATCCACGTACACCGGGCTCTTCTCCCAGGCGTCGGCCACAGCCGGGACACTGGTGGCGGCCGCGGCCCCGGGCGCCGCCGTGAACGACACGGCACCCAGGGACACGAGAAGCCCGGACAGTGCGACAAATATTCGCTTCGCCCCATTGCTCATACTTCGAAGCTAACTCAGCCGGGCCCCCGACGGCGGTCCGTGACCGCCTGATTTACGGCGACTACTCCACCGGCTCGACGCCCGCCCGCAGCAGACCGAAGGTGTAGGCGTCCTCCAGCGCCTGCCACGACGCCGCGATCACGTTCTCGGCCACGCCCACCGTCGACCACTCGCCGTCACCGTCGCTGGTGGAGATCAGCACCCGGGTCGTGGACGACGTGCCGTGCTTGCCCTCCAGGATGCGGACCTTGTAGTCGACCAGCTCCATCTTGGCGAGCTGGGGGTAGATCCGCTCCAGGCCGACACGGAGCGAACGGTCGAGCGCGTTGACCGGGCCGTTCCCCTCCGCCGTGGCGACGATGCGCTCACCCTTGGCCCACAGCTTCACGGTCGCCTCGTTCGCGTGCGTGCCGTCGGGCCGGTCCTCGACGATGGCCCGCCAGGACTCGACGCGGAAGTAGCGGCGCGCCCGGCCCTCGACCTCCTCGCGGAGCAGCAGCTCGAAGGACGCGTCGGCGGCCTCGTACGTGTATCCGCTGAGCTCGCGCTCCTTGACCCGCTCCACGACCCGGCCCACCAGCGCCCGGTCGTCGCCCAGGTCGATCCCGAGCTCCTTGCCCTTGAGCTCGATGGAGGCGCGCCCCGCCATGTCCGAGACCAGCATCCGGATGCGGTTGCCCACCAGGTCCGGGTCGATGTGCTGGTAGAGGTCCGGGTCGACCTTGATCGCGGAGGCGTGCAGGCCCGCCTTGTGGGCGAAGGCCGACACGCCGACGTACGGCTGGTGGGTGGAGGGCGTGAGGTTCACGACCTCGGCGATGGCGTGCGAGACGCGGGTCATCTCGCGCAGCGCGCCCTCGGGCAGGACCCGCTTGCCGTACTTGAGCTCGAGGGCGCCGACCACGGGGAAGAGGTTGGCGTTGCCGACCCGCTCGCCGTAGCCGTTGGCGGTGCACTGCACGTGGGTGGCACCGGCGTCGACGGCGGCGAGGGTGTTGGCGACCGCGCACCCCGTGTCGTCCTGCGCGTGGATGCCGAGCCGTGCGCCGGTGTCCGCGATGACCGTGCCGACGATGGCCTTGACCTGGGCGGGGAGCATGCCGCCGTTCGTGTCGCACAGGACGACGACGTCGGCGCCCGCCTCACAGGCCGTGCGGACGACGGCTTTCGCGTACTCCGGGTTGGCGCGGTAGCCGTCGAAGAAGTGCTCGCAGTCGACGAAGACGCGCCGCCCCTGGTCACGGAGGTAGGAGACGGTGTCGCGCACCATCTCCAGGTTCTCCTCCAGGGTGGTGCGCAGGGCGAGCTCGACGTGCCGGTCATGGGCCTTGGCGACGAGCGTGATGACCGGGGCGCCGGACTCGAGCAGGGCGTTGACCTGCGGGTCCGTGGCCGCCGAGCCACCGGCGCGGCGCGTGGCGCCGAAGGCGACGAGCTGGGCGTGCCGGAAGGTGATCTCTTGTTGGGCGCGGGCGAAGAACTCGGTGTCGCGGGGGTTGGCGCCCGGCCAGCCGCCCTCGATGAAGCCCACGCCGAAGTCGTCCAGGTGCCGGGCGATGGTCAGCTTGTCCGCGACGGTCAGGTTGATTCCCTCGCGCTGCGCGCCGTCGCGCAGCGTGGTGTCAAAGACGTGGAACGCATCGTCGGGTGTGCTGGTTTCCGTCATGCTGATCTGGCTCCTGTGTCGGATCTCGGTCTACCGGAATGACCGGCTCCACCGCCTCAATGATCCCCCGCGCTCCGCGTCCGGCTGATGTTGGGCCAGGAAACGAAAAAACCCCTCGTGGGTACGAGAGGTTTGCGCGCGGGTCTGAGAGACGACGGTGTCCGCCCGTACATGGTGGTACGAGACGGTCACTGCGGACCGGCGCGCCTGCTGCCAATAATCATGGCGAACGAGAGCACGGTGGCAGCCTGCCACAGCCCGCACACACCGCGCTGCCCCGTCTCACGATGCGGGCGTACGTGGACGTCCTGGGACACCTCGACGCGGGCGACCTCGACGCGGGCGACGCGTGGCGCGCGCCGCCCGCGTGACGGTGAGGTGTCAGCGCACGTGGCGCACGAAGGTGTCGTAGCCGTCGTTCGTGTCGCCGCTCAGCAAGGTCGCGTCGCCGCTGAGGAAGGCGATGCGGCGGGCGTCCGCCGAGATGCCGCCGGGAGCCACCTCCGCCGAGGCCGCGCCGCCCGTGGTGTCCGGCGTGACGAGCGTGGTGCCGCCCTTCTTCAGGTCGCGCAGGTAGACGGGCCACTCCTTGCCGTACTCGGCGCCGGCTTCGGTGAGTTCCGACACGAACGTCAGATGGCGGCCGTCGGCGCTGATGGCCGGCGAGCGGCTGTAGGCCTGGCCGGGGCCGCCCTGGGTGCCGTGGATGCGCCGGTTCTCGCCGGACGCGAGGTCGTGCACGAAGACGTTCCAGGCGCCGTCGTCGTCGTTCGGGACGAGGTGGGTGTCACGCGACTCGAAGACGACCGTGCGCCCGTTGCCGCTGATGGACACGTCCAGGGACTCCTTCTCCGTCTTGGAGCCGTCGTGGGAACGGTCGACCTGCGTCACCTTCCCGGTCCCGCGGTCGCGCACCCAGAGGTCGCTCCAGTCGTCGCCGCGCGGGCCGTTGACGAAGGAGGTCGCGTACGCGATGCGGCGGCCGTCGTCGCTGACGGTCGGCGAGTGGGCGTTGCGCTCCCCGTCGCCGCCCGTGTACGGGTGGCTGATCCTCTCGGTGGTGCCGGTCTTCCGGTCGCGCAGGAAGACCGCCGTGCCGTCGAACTGAGGCCCGTCCGTGCTGAACACGGCGTACCGGCCGTTCGCGCTCAGGGAGACGCCGCCCGCGCTCTCCCCCGGGTAGCCGTCGGGCAGTTCGACGTCGAGACGCTCGAACTTCTTGGTCCTGCGGTCGTAGAGCCGGACGTCGGTCACCGAGTAGGCGTCCGCCGGGCTGGTGATCATGGCGACGTAGCGTCCGTCGGCGCTCAGCGAAGGGCTCCTGACGTCGCGCCCTTCGAGCGTGATCCGCTCGGTCTTCCGGGTACGCAGATCGCGTACGAAGATGTCGTTCAGGCCGTTGGTGTCGCCCGCGGCCAGGTCGGTGGCGGCGGAGTCGAAGGCGGCGTACCTGCCGTTGCGGCTGATCACGGCCCCCGCCGAGCGGTCATCGGCGGCCTTGCCGTCGGCCGTGACGCTGATGCCCTCGGTGCGGGGCGTGTCGGCGGCGGGCGCGGCGAAGGCGGCGGGCAACGTCGTGGCGGTGACCGCCGCGACGAGTGCGGCGGCGGCCAGGGCGGCGCGGCGCTTGGTGCTGTGCATGGTGCTGTACATGCTTGATTCCCCCGTGGTCGATCACAGTGCGGTGCGGAGGGACCGAGGTCCCACGGGGATACAAGCGCACCATCAGGAAACACACAATCCGCAGAAATGCGTACAACCTAGACGGGGTTATCCGGGTCTTACGAGGGTCCTACGAGGGACTTACGAACCTGAGCCGAGCGCTCCGTCCAGGAACTCCCGTACGTGGGCCAGGATCTGGTCACGACCCGTGCCGCGCAGACCGATCGCCACATGGATGGAGAAGCCGTCGAGCAGCGCCCGCAGCCGGGCGGCGAACCGGTCGGGGTCCAGGGCGCGGAACTCGCCCCGCGACACGCCTTCGGCGAGCAGCGCCACCAGGTCGCGGTGCCAGGCGCTCTCGATGGCGGCCTGCCGGTCGCGCTCGTCGTCGTCGGCGTTCAGGGAGCGGTTCCAGACCTCGAGCCAGAGCGTCCAGTGGGGGTCGCCGGGGGCGTCGGGGACATACAGGTCGACGTACGCGTCGAGCCGCTCGCGGGCGGTGCCCTGCCGGGCGAGCAGCCGGCCGCGCTCGGCGCCGAGCGCGGACTCGCTCCACTCCAGGGTGCGCAGGAGCAGTTCGTCCTTGGTGCGGAAGTAGTAGAGGAGGTGGCCGCTGCTCATGCCGACCTCGCGGCCGAGCGCGGCCATGGTCAGCTTCTCCAGGCCGCGCTCGGCGATCATCTCCATGGCGGCGGCGAGGACGTCCTCGCGCGGTGGGGCGTTCTTCCGCGCGCGGGCCTGGCCTGCCATTGCGTTCTCCTTGATCACACCTTCGGCTGCTGCTGGGTGATGCAGTGGATGCCACCACCCCCGGCAAAGATCGTACGGGCGTCGACGAGCGTCACCGTACGGTCGGGGAAGAGGCCGCGGAAGATGCCGGCCGCGAGCTCGTCGTGGGGGTCGCCGAAGGCGCACAGGACGACGCCGCCGTTGCAGAGGTAGTGGTTGATGTAGGAGTAGTCGACCCAGCCCTCGTCGTCCTTCAGGACGGTCGGGGCGGGCACCTCGACGATCCGCAGGGTGCGGCCGCGCGCGTCCGTCTGCCCGGTCAGGGCGGCGACGACCTCCTTGCTGACCTCGAAGTCGGGGTGGGCGGGGTCGCGCTGGGAGTGGACGAGGACGACACCGGGCGCGGCGAAGGCAGCGACGATGTCGACGTGGCCGAGGGTGCCGAAGCCGTGCCCGGGGTAGTCGGCGGTGAGGCCGCGCGGCAGCCAGATCGCCTTGGTGGTGCCGAGGCGGGCGTGGATCTCCGCCTCGACCTGCTCCTTGGTCCAGCCGGGGTTGCGCTCGGGGCCGAGCTGCACCGTCTCGGTGAGCAGGACGGTGCCCTCGCCGTCGACGTGGATGCCGCCGCCCTCGTTCACCAGCGTCGAGGGGTACGTCCGGGCCCCGGCGAGGTCGGCGACGTACGCGCCGATCTTCGCGTCGTGGTCCCAGCGCGCCCACTCCTGGGCGCCCCAGCCGTTGAACGTCCAGTCGACGGCGGCAAGGCTGCCCTTTCCGTCGGTGAGGAAGGTCGGCCCGATGTCCCGCATCCAGGCGTCGTCGAGCTCCCGCTCCACCACCTCGATGTCCGGGCCGAGGAGCTCGCTCGCGTACGCGGACTGCGCGGGTCCGCAGACCACGGTGACCGGCTCGAAGCGGCGTACGGCCCGTGCGACGTTCGCCCAGGCGAGGCGGGACTCGTCCAGGCCCGAGGGGTCGTCGAAGGTCGGGTTGGGGCACGGCCACGCCATCCAGGTGCGCTCGTGCGGGGCCCACTCGGCGGGCATGCGGAAGCCGTCGGCGGCTGCGCTCATGACGTACGTCCTTAGAGGAAGTAGAGGCGGTTGAGGGAGACGGAGTCCGCGGGCTCGGAGCGGACCGGGTCGCCGTCGAGCGTGACCAGGCCGGAGCGCTGGTCGACGTCGACGGAGCCGGTGCGGGAGTTGAGGCGCAGGTCGGCGGGCCCGATGCCGCGGGTGCCGCGCACGGCGACCCTTCTGCGGCGCGTGGGCATCTTGTCGTTGCCCTGGTCGACGGCGGCCTGGGCGACGAAGGCCACCGAGATGTCGGCGGGCGTCGAGCCGTACGCGCCGAACTGCGGGCCCAGGACGAGCGGCTCGCAGGTGTCGGTCGCCGCGTTCGGGTCACCCACGACGCCATAGGCGGGGAAGCCCGACTTCAGGACCAACTGCGGTTTGGCGCCGAAGAACTCGGGCCGCCAGAGCACGATGTCGGCCATCTTGCCGACCTCGATGGAGCCGACCTCGTGGGCGAGGCCGTGGGCGATGGCGGGGTTGATGGTCAGCTTGGCCATGTAGCGCAGGACGCGCGCGTTGTCGTCGCCGTCACCGTCGCCCTCCATGGGGCCGAGCTCGGCCTTCATCTTCCCGGCCATCGCGAAGGTCCTGCGTACGGTCTCGCCCGCGCGCCCCATGCCCTGCGCGTCGGACGAGGTGATGCCGATGGCGCCCAGGTCGTGAAGGACGTCCTCCGCGCCCATGGTCCCGGCGCGGATGCGGTCACGCGCCATGGCCGCGTCGCCCGGCAGGTCGGTCTTCAGGTCGTGGACCGAGACGATCATGCCGTAGTGCTCGGCGACGGCGTCGCGTCCGAAGGGCAGCGTGGGGTTGGTGGAGGAGCCGATCACGTTGGGCACGCCCGCCATCTTCAGGACGTTCGGCACGTGTCCGCCGCCGCACCCCTCGATGTGGAAGGCGTGGATGGTGCGCCCTTCGAGGACCTTCAGGGTGTCCTCGACGGAGAGGCACTCGTTCAGTCCGTCGCTGTGCAGGGCGACTTGCACGTCGTGCTCTTCGGCGACCCGCAGCGCGGTGTCGAGCGCACGCGTATGGGCGCCCATGTCCTCGTGCACCTTGAAGCCCGATGCCCCGCCCTCGGCGAGCGCCTCGATCAGCGGGGCGTCGTGCGAGGACGAACCCCGGCCGAGGAAGCCGATGTTGACCGGCCAGGCGTCGAAGGCGTTGAACGCGTGCCGCAGCGCCCAGGGCGAGTTGACGCCGACGCCCCACACGGGCCCGAATTCCTGACCGATGACCGTGGTGACGCCGGAGGCGAGCGAGGCCTCCATGATGCGCGGCGAGAGCAGGTGCACGTGGGTGTCCACGGCTCCGGCGGTGGCGATGAGCCCTTCGCCCGAGACGATGGACGTGCCGGTGCCGACCACCACGTCGACCCCGTCGAGGGTGTCCGGGTTGCCCGCGCGCCCGATGGCGTGGATGCGGCCTTCCCTGATGCCGATCGACACCTTGCGGATGCCCTGCACGGCGTCGATCACCAGGACGTTGCTGATCACCACGTCACAGGTCTCGCGGACCGCGGCGGCCTTCAGGTGCAGCCCGTCGCGGGCGGTCTTGCCGAACCCGGCGAGGAACTCCTCGCCGTACTTCTGCGCGTCGGACTCCACCCGGACGGTCAGGCCCGAGTCGCCGAGCCTGACGCGGTCGCCGGCCCGGGGGCCGTGCGTGGCGGCGTACTCGTACGGGGTGAGGCGGCGCGGTTCCGCGGGGTGGCCTCCGGGGCGGCTCATCGCTCGACCTCCTGCTCAGTGGTTTCCGGTGTGCCGAGGTAGCCGCAGGCGGCGGCGCGGCGCAGGGCCTCTTCGCGGGCACCCGGCGCGTCCAGCGGCCCGTCGACGAGGCCGGCGAATCCGATCGCGATCCGTTCGCCGCCGATCGGAAGCAGCCCGACCTCGGCGCTCTCGCCGGGCCCGAAGCGGACCGAGGACCCGGCGGGCACCGCGAGCCGCATGCCGTACGCGGCCGGGCGGTCGAAGTCGAGCCGGGGATTGGCCTCGAAGAAGTGGAAGTGCGAGGTCACGGAGACGGGCACGGTGGCGGTGTTGTGCACGGCGATCGTCGCGACAGGCGCCGGCTCCTCGTGCTCGGCACCGGGCAGCAGCGCCCCGGGCGCCTCGCTGCCGAGCCCCGCCCCGAGGGGCTGCGAGACGACCGCGAGCCGGGACCCGTCGTCGAAGACTGCCTCCACATGCACCTCGGTCACCACATCCGCGACGCCCGGCAGGACGTCGTCGGGCCCGAGGACCGAGCGGGCCCGGTCGATCGCCTCGGCGAGCCTGGCCCCGTCGCGGGCCGCCTCGCACACCGTGTCCGCGATCAGGGCGGTCGCCTCGGGGACGTTGAGTCTGAGGCCGCGCGCCTTGCGGGCCCTGGCAAGCTCGGCGGCCCCGAAGAGCAGCAGCCGGTCGCGTTCCGTGGGGGTAAGCCGCACGCCACCACACCTCCATCGTTTGACCAACACTCTAACCATGAGATTGATGCGACGGAAACATTGACGTGTGAGCTTGACTCAGGTCACATTGAGCGGCACTCAAACAGTCGTCCGGCAGCCTGTGTGCGCAGGCGGCCACGATCGAGCGTCAGGGGCACCCTCATGCCGATAGAACAGCGCGGAGTCGACACCATCCCGGACGGGGAACGCACCAGCGGCCCCCGCGATCTCATCTCGATCCTGCTCGGCTCCAACCTCTGCCTGGGGGTGATCGTCTTCGGCTGGCTGCCGGTGTCGTTCGGCCTCGGCTGGTGGGCGTCCGTCACCTCGGTGGTGGCGGGCACCGTCATCGGCACCGCCCTGACCGCGCCCCTTGCCCTGGTCTCGCTCCGTACGGGCACGAACCTGTCCACCTCGTCCGGAGCCCAGTTCGGCGTGCGGGGCCGCCTGGTCGGCTCGGTCGTCGGCCTCCTGCTGTCCCTCGGCTACACCGCCCTGACCATCTGGATCGGCGGCGACGTGATGGTGGGCGCGCTGCACCGCCTGACGGGGCTTCCCGCGAGCGGCCTCTCGTACGGGCTCGTGTACGCGCTGCTCGCCGCCGCCACGGTGGCGGGCGCCGTCTACGGCTACCGGGTGCTGCTTCGCCTCTCGCGCATCCTCGCGGTCGGCATGACGGCTCTGCTCGTCCTCGGGGTGGTGGCGTACGCCCCCGACTTCACGACGTCACCGCTCCCCGACGCGGGCGGCTACCTCCTCGGCTCGTTCTGGCCGACGTGGCTGCTGGCCCTGGTGGCGGCGGGCCTGAGCGGCCCGATCGCGTTCATCACGCTCCTGGGCGACTACACGCGCTACGTCTCCCCCGCACGCCACACCTCCCGTACGGTGCTGCGGGCGTCGTGGGTCGGCCTGCTCGCCGGGCTCCTCGTCCCCCAGCTCTTCGGCACGTTCACGGCGTACGCGGCGGGGGCGGCGCTCGACTACGCCGGGCCGCTGGTCTCGGCGGCCCCGGGCTGGTACCTGGTCCCGCTCCTCCTGGCCGCCTCCGCGGGTTCGGTCGGCAACGCGGGCCTGATGCTGTACTCGATGGGCCTGGACCTCGACGCGATCCTGCCGCGGGCGTCGCGGGCCCGCGCGACGTACACCGTGGCGGTGGTCGCCACGGGGTGCGTGTTCGTGGGGCACTACGCGTGGGAGGCGCAGGACGCGATGACGTCCTTCGTCCTGCTCCTCACCGCCATCGGCACACCGTGGGCGGTGATCACCCTGATCGGCTTCGTCCGCTGCGGGGGCACGTACGACGCGGAGGCCCTCCAGGTCTTCAACCGCCGTTCCCGGGGAGGGATCTACTGGTACCGGGCGGGCTGGAACATCCCGGCGACGGTGAGCTGGGCCCTGGGCGCGGTGGTCGGCCTCGCGGCGGTCTCGCTCCCCTCCTACGAGGGGCCGCTGCTCTCCCTCACCGGTGGGGTGGACTGCAGTTTCCTGCTGTCGGGCCTTGCGGGCGGCCTGGCGTACGTGGTCCTGGAACGCCGAAGTGCGCCCGAACCGGCGGGTGAACCCGCGGTCGGCGTGCCGACGCCGTAGACGCAAAGCGGCCGGGCCCGGAAGGCTTGCTTCCGGGCCCGGCCCTCGCGGTCCTACTGGGTCAAGACCTCAGCCGAGGTCATGCATCCAGCCGTGCTTGTCCTCCGACGTGCCGCGCTGCACGTCGAGCAGCGCCTCGCGCAGCTTCATCGTGACCGGGCCCGGCTCGCCGCCGCTCTGGGTCCACTCGCCCGAGCGGCACTTGACCGTGCCCACGGGGGTGATCACCGCGGCCGTGCCGCACGCGAAGACCTCCGTGAGGGTGCCCTCGGCCGTGTCCGCCTGCCACTGGTCGATCGAGACCCGCGACTCCTCCGACTTGTAGCCGAGGTCCTGGGCGACCGTGAGCAGCGAGTCGCGGGTGATCCCGGCGAGCAGCGAACCGGTCAGGGTCGGGGTGACGATCTTGTCCCCGTACACGAAGTACAGGTTCATGCCGCCGAGCTCCTCGACCCACTTGTGCTCCACGGCGTCCAGGTAGGCGACCTGGTCGCAGCCCTTCTCCGCGGCCTCGGCCTGCGCGAGCAGGGACGCCGCGTAGTTGCCGCCGGTCTTGGCGTCGCCCACGCCACCGGGGACGGCCCGCACGCGGTCCTCCGACAGCCAGATGGAGACGGGCTTGACGCCGCCGGGGAAGTACGCGCCGGCGGGCGAGGCGATGACGATGAAGAGGTACTCGTTGGCGGGCTTCACGCCCAGGCCGACCTCACTGGCGATCATGAAGGGGCGCAGGTAGAGCGACTCCTCGCCGCCGTGCGCGGGCACCCACGCCTTGTCCGCCTTCACCAGCGCGTCGCACGCCTCGATGAACGTCTCGACCGGCAGCTCCGGCATCGCGAGCCGCCGCGCGGAGCGCTGGAAGCGCTCGGCGTTGGCGTCGGGGCGGAAGGAGGCCACCGAGCCGTCGGGCTGCCGGTAGGCCTTCAGGCCCTCGAAGATCTCCTGCGCGTAGTGCAGGACGTTGGTCGCCGGGTCGAGGGAGAGCGGGCCGTACGGCACGAGCTGGCCGTCGTGCCAGCCGCGGCCCTCCGTCCACTTGATCGTCACCATGTGGTCGGTGAAGTGGCGGCCGAACCCGGGGTTGGCCAAAATCGCCTCGCGCTCCGCCTTGGACAGCGGGCTCGAGGTGGGCTTGAGCTCGATCGTGGGTGTCGGCGTCGTCGTCATGAGTACTAGTCCTTCACGGTGTGATGGTGACGGACCGCGCTCACGCCAGTACGTGTCGTACTAGGACGTCCGAGCAACCCTGCATTCCGCGGCCCCACGTTCGATTATCGCTCGCGTGGCGCCGAGGAAGAAACAGCGTGAATGCGGCCCAGGGGTCGATGGTGGCACCCGGAGCCGCATACGAGAAGCCGCCGGGTGGTGAACCAGACCCGGCGGCTTGTGTGCAAGAGGATGAGCTGCCGGGTCAGTCGGCTACTCGTACGGCGAGCGCGTCGCCGATCTGCTCGGTGGTGCGGACCGTGTCGCCGCGCTCCGCCAGGTCGGTGGAGACGGCGGTCTCGATGCGCGCCGCCTGGTCCTCGTAGCCGAGGTGACGCAGGAGGAGCGCGACGGACAGGACGGTGGCCGACGGGTCGGCCTTGCCCTGGCCCGCGATGTCCGGCGCGGAGCCGTGCACGGGCTCGAACATCGACGGGAACTCGCGGCTCGGGTTGATGTTGCCGGATGCCGCGACGCCGATGCCGCCGGAGACGGCGGCCGCGAGGTCGGTGATGATGTCGCCGAAGAGGTTGTCGGTGACGATCACGTCGAAACGGCCCGGGTCGGTGACGAGGTAGATCGTCGCGGCGTCGACGTGGATGTAGTCGGTGGTGACGTCGGGGAAGTCCTTCGCCACCGCGTTGAAGACGTTCGTCCAGAGGTGACCGGCGTAGGCGAGGACGTTGTTCTTGTGGACCAGCGTCAGCTTCTTGCGCGGGCGGGCCTGCGCGCGGGCGAAGGCGTCACGGACCACGCGCTCCACACCGAAGGCGGTGTTGACGGAGACCTCGGTGGCGACCTCGTGCGGGGTGCCCGTGCGGATCGAGCCGCCGTTGCCCGTGTAGGGGCCCTCGGTTCCTTCGCGTACGACGATGAAGTCGATCTCGGGCTGGCCCTTGAGCGGGGTGGCCACACCCGGGAGCAGCTTCGAGGGCCGCAGGTTGACGTGGTGGTCGAAGAGGAAGCGGAGCTTCAGCAGGAAGCCGCGCTCCAGGACGCCGGACGGGACCGAGGGGTCGCCGATCGCGCCGAGGAGGATCGCGTCGTACTGCTTGAGGGCCTCGACGTCGGCGTCGGTGAGGGTCTCACCGGTCGCGTGGTAGCGCTTGGCGCCGAAGTCGAACTCCTTGGTCTCCAGCTTCACATCCTGCGGGAGGACGGCGTTGAGGACCTTGAGCCCCTGGGCCACGACTTCCTGGCCGATTCCATCACCGGGGATCACTGCGAGATTGATGCTGCGAGACATGCCAGCAGCGTACGCGTCGTCCCAGGGGATGACACACGCAGTCCGGCATGCGGACACCCCTGGTCACGCCATGGGTGCGTCATCACATGGCCACCCGCCCTTCACCCGCAGGCCTGGCGGGAGTGGGGAATCACCGGGAAGGTGCAGGGACATGGACACCCCCAACGTCGGCATACCGGAGCGGCTCGCGGCCGGGATGAGCATGCCGGAGCAGCACGAGTACCTGCGCAAGAGGCTGTCCCGGCGCAAGGTCCTCGCCAGTTCGTTCGCCGCGGCAGGGACGGTCGGTGGCATCGGCCTGCTCGCGGGCAGTTCGGGCGGCTCGGGCGACGCCCAGGGCGGGAGCGCGTCAGGGTCGAGCCCCCTCACCGCGGCTTCCGCGCGGTCCGCGCCGGTCAAGGTCGACGGCAGGCTGGTGGCGCCCTTCGCCCGGCATCTCGCCTTCGGGGCCGACCCCAAGACACAGATGCGGGTCTCCTGGCAGGTGCCGTTCGCGGTCAAGTCCCCTTATCTGCGGGTGGGACCGAAGCCCTGGGAGCTGAGCCGGAAGATCGAGGCGGAGGTGCGCGACCTGCACACCCCCTCCCTGTCGAAGAAGCTGCCCGCGGTCGAGCAGTACTACCTGCACGCGGCCCTCGACGGCCTGCGGCCCGGCACGACGTACTACTACGGGGTCGGCCACGAGGGCTTCGACCCGGCGTCGCCCGAGCGCATGGCGACGATCGGCACCTTCCGCACGGCCCCGGCGACGGCGGAGAAGTTCGTCTTCACGGCCTTCGGCGACCAGGGCGTGAGCTACGACGCGCTCGCCAACGACCAGTTGATCCTGGGCCAGAATCCGTCCTTCCATCTGCACGCGGGCGACATCTGCTACGCGGACAGCACCGGGCACGGCAAGGAGTCCGACACGTACGACGCACGCGTGTGGGACACCTTCCTCGCGCAGACGGAGTCCGTGGCGAAGTCGGTCCCGTGGATGGTGACGACCGGCAACCACGACATGGAGGCGTGGTACTCCCCGAACGGCTACGGCGGGCAGTCCGCCCGCTGGTCGCTGCCGGAGAACGGCTTCGACCCCGTGCAGGCGCCGGGCGTCTACTCCTTCACGTACGGCAATGTCGGCGTCGTCGCGCTCGACGCGAACGACGTCTCGTACGAGATCCCGGCCAACAAGGGCTACACGGACGGCAGGCAGACGGCGTGGCTGGACAGGCGCCTCGGCGAGCTGCGGGCGGACGAGACCGTCGACTTCGTCGTGGTCTTCTTCCACCACTGCATGTACTCGACGGCGACGCACGGGTCCGACGGCGGGGTGCGCGACGCGTGGCTCGAGCTGTTCACCAGGCACCAGGTGGACCTGGTGATCAACGGCCACAACCACGTGTACGAGCGCACCGACGCGATCAAGGGCGGCGAGGTCGGCAAGCCCGTGCCGGTCGGCGCGTCGACCGATCCGACGCGCGACGGCATCGTGTACGTCACCGCGGGCGGCGCGGGCAAGGACCTCTACAGCTTTCCGGCGGGCGTGAAGGACAGCTACGAGGGCCATGTCGACGACCGGGATGCGGTCAAGTCGTTCCACTGGACCTCGTCGCGCCTGCACGCTCCGGACACCGTGGCGTGGTCACGGGTGCGGTACACCGGCTTCTCGTTCCTCGCGGTGGAGGTGACGGCCGGCGCCGACCCGAGGCTGACGGTCTCCGCGCTCGCCGAGAGCGGAGAGCGCGTGGACCACTTCGAGGTGGTGCGCGGTAAGTAGGGACTCGAAAGCAGGCTCAGGGGGCGGGCGGGTCAGTGACCCGTCTCGCCGCCGTTGTCCCTGCGGTCGAGGGCGCGCTGCAGGGCTGCGGCGGCCTTCCTGCGGTCGGCATCGCTGGTACGGGAGGCGTGGCGGACTCGGCGTGCGGTCGTCTCGGCCATGGGGGATCCACTCCTTGAGGGAAGCGTGTACTTCGAGACGCCGGAAGGGCGGGGAGCGGGGAGCCGCAGGGGTTGCCTGCACGGGGCTCCGGCTCACGACCGCCATTCGCTTGATCGAGCGAGACGTTCGGCTCCTACAAAGCTAAGCGAGGACGGAGCGTCTGTCTCCACAATTACTCGGACTTCCTACTATCTGAGACGGCCTTCTTCCGCGGCCCCTCCTCTGGAGGCCCTGAGCTCGCGGATGAGGGCACGGACAGCGGCCGTGGAGGCCAGCTCAGGCGTGGTGACGTAGCCCACGGAGCGCGACGGGCGCTCCGGACCGAGATCGGTGATCTCGATTCCGTCCGGTGCTCCGTTCAGTGAGAGCGCGGGCATGATCGCCATGCCGTGACCCCTGCTCACCATCGAGAGCACCGCTCCGTCGTCCTCGGTCAGCACCGTCGCCTTCGGGATCCAGTCCTGTCCGGCCCACCACTGCCGGGTGTAGGAGCCGCAGTTCTCGTGCCAGTCCACGAGGGGCAGGGAGCGCGGGTCGGGGTGTCCCGCCGGGTGCACCAGCGAGTAGGGCTCCTCGATGAGTACGTCACCGATGAGTCCGGCGGGCACCGGCGAGGTCGCCCCGATCGTCGCGATGCCCACGTCCGCCCGCCCCTGAGCGACCTCGCCCGCGGTCCCGGCCCCCAGTTCGCGCACCACGCGCACCTCCGGTTCGATGCCGGGATGGCGGGTGGTGAGCCGCTCCAGGACGGGCGGCAGCAGATGCAGGGCCACGCTGCGGAACGCGGCGATGCGCAGCACTCCCGCGACCGTGCCCTGTGCGGCGCCACGCGCCTCGGCGGCCAGGGTGTCCAGGAGCCGCAGGACGCGCCGGGCGTGGGCGGCGGCGGCCACGCCGGCCGGGGTCGGGGTCGCTCCCTTGCGGCCGCGTTCGAAGAGCACCGCCCCGATCTTGCGTTCCGTCCCGCGGACGGAGTGCGAGACCGCGGACTGGGTCACCCCGAGCGCCTCGGCCGCCGCCGAGAATCCGCGCTCGCGGTCGACGGCCACGAGGATGCGCAGTTCGTGCGGCGCCAGGTCGGTGGCGGCGGTGGTCGCGTTCGGCGTTCCGGCAGCGCTCATCGGGGGTCCCACCTGCTTCTATGAGGGCTCTTCATGGTTCGGGGCGTTCCATGAGCGCAACCCACTCCCCCGCCCCCGCATTCCTCCGTACGGTCACCGCCATGACCGAGACCGCGCTCACCGTGCACCAGACCGCCCGCCCCCACGGCTTCCCCACCCGCGACCACTTCGCCTTCGTGGAGTCGGCGCTGCCCCGACCCACGCCGGGCACCGCCCTGGTGGAGAACCTGTACTGGTCGGTGGACCCCTACCACCGCGAGATGATGGACGGGGACTTCGCCCTGAACGCGCCCCTGGAGGGCCGCACCCTCGGCCGCGTCATCGAGTCCCGTGACCCCGCGCTCCG
This sequence comes from Streptomyces sp. NPDC051214, assembly GCF_040682375.1. NCBI lineage: Bacteria > Bacillati > Actinomycetota > Actinomycetes > Kitasatosporales > Streptomycetaceae > Streptomyces > Streptomyces sp. NPDC051214. Next base: position 109,080 of record NZ_JBFBAT010000011.1, on the reverse strand, counting down.
CGAGGGCGAGATCGTCTTCCACCGGCAGGGCTGGCGCACGCACACCGTCGTCACCCCCGATGAGGCGCGCGCCGTCCCCCGCTTCGACGGCGTACCGCTCTCCGCGCACCTGAGCATCCTCGGCGGTACGGGCCTCACGGCCTACGTCGGCCTCACCCGCATCGCCGAACTCCGCGCGGGCCAGGACGTGTTCGTCTCCGCGGCGGGCGGCGGCGTCGGCACGGCCACCGGGCGGCTCGCCCGGCTGATGGGCGCGGGACGGCTCGTCGGCGGCGCGGGCACGGCGGCGAAGGCGGCGTACCTGACGGAACACGTCGGCTACGACGAGGTCTTCGACTACCACGCGGGCCCGACGGCCGAGCTGCTCGCGAAGGCGGCGCCCGAGGGGATCGACCTCTACATGGACAACGTCGGCGGCGAGCACCTGGAAGCGGCGATCTCCTCGCTGCGCGACCGTGGACGGATCGTGCGCATCGGCACGATCGCCCAGTACAACAGCACCGGCACGCCGTACGCCCTGCGCAACCTCCCCGACATCGTCGAGAAGAGCCTGCGCATGGAGGGCTTCCTGGTCCGCGATCACTACGCGGTGCAGGAGGAGTTGTACGAGTTCGTGGTGCCGCATCTGCAGAGCGGGCGCGTCGGGCTCGACGAGACCGTGGTGGAGGGCTTCGGCTCGATCGTGGACGCGTTCCTGGGGATGCTGCGCGGCGAGAACCTCGGCAAGATCATTGTCGCCGCCTAGAAGACGTCCCCGTCACGCCAGTCGATGAGGAGTTCGTGCGCCGGGTCGAGGCCGGCGCCCCACAGGAGCGGGGGTTCCTCGTCCGGCATGGGGACGGCGCCCTGCGGGCCGAGGGTGCCGACCGTGCCCTTCCACCGCTGCCAGCCGCGCCCGAGATAGAGCCGCTCCCCCTCGTCCGACGCCGAGAGCGCGCCCAGCGCGTACGCCCGGTCGATCACCCGCTCCAGGGCGCCCATCACCTGCCCGCCCAGGCCCTGCCGCTGCCGGTCCGGGCGGACGGCGACCGCCTCGACGTAACCGACGCGCAGCGAACGGCCGTCGTGCAGGATGCGGCGCTGCACCACGGAGCCGTGCGCGAGGAGGAGGCCGGAGTCGTCGTGCACCAGGGCGTGCATGCCGCCGAGGCCGTGCTCCCAGTCCTGGTCACTGAAGTCCCCGTCGAACGCCTCGTCCATCAGGGCGCGGGCGGCGCGGAGTTCGGCCGGGTCGATGTCGCAGGTATGGGCCGTACGCAGCGTGGTCACCTCTCCACCGTACTCAGGCCCTGTCTGCGTACGCACGCCGATTTCCCCGCGGCGGTGAGCCTCGCCTTTGGGGCCTTCGGGTGACGGGGTCGAGCTGACCGGGGCACACTCGGGGCCATGGCTGACTACACCGCAGAACGGCCCTGGACCCCCATCCACGGCGAGCCCTACCGCTCCGTTCCGTACCGCCCCGAGCGCATGCCCGCGTCCCAGTCCCTGTCCCGGTCCGCCGAGTTGCGCGAGCGGATGCGGGAGCGCCGCACCGTGCGGCAGTTCGCGCCGGACCCCGTGCCCGCGCAGGTCGTGCGGGACGCCGTCGCGTGCGCGGCGACCGCGCCGTCCGGCGCGCACCAGCAGCCGTGGACCTTCGTCCTCGTCCAGGACCCGGAGGTACGCCGCCGAATCCGCGAGGCCGCCGAGCACGAGGAGCAGGTCTCGTACGACGGGCGGCTCGGCGAGGAGTGGCTCGCGGCCCTGCGCCCGCTCGGCACGGACGAGGTGAAGCCGCATCTGACGGACGCGCCCGCGCTGATCGTCGTCTTCCAGCAGCGCTACTGGCTGGGCGATGACGGCACCAAGCGCAAGCACTACTACGTCGACGAGTCGGTGGGCATCGCGGTGGGGATGCTCCTTTCCGCGCTGCATCTGTCGGGCCTCGCCGCGCTGATCCACACGCCGAGCCCGATGCGGTTCCTGTCGCAGGTGCTGGGCAGGCCGGAGAACGAGAAGGCGTTCGCGGTGATCCCGGTGGGCTATCCGGCGCCGGACTGCCAGGTCCCCGACCTCGTGCGCAAGTCCCTCGATCAGGTGCTCGTGGAGGTCTGAGCGGAGACCAACTGGCTCTCCAGGGAGGGGTAGTCGGTGTACCCCTCGGCGCCGTGGGTGTAGAGGTGCCGCGCGTCGATCTCCTGGAGCGGCGCGCCCACCGCGAACCGCTCCGGCAGGTCGGGGTTGGAGATGAAGGCACGGCCGTACGAGACGAGGTCCGCGAGGCCTTCGGCGAGGACCGCCTCCCCGGCCTCCCGTGTGGTCGGGTCGCCGTTCTCGCCGACGTTGCCGATGAGGGTGCCGTGCCAGTGGGGGCGCAGGTCGGCGAGGGCCGGGTAGCTGTCGTTGTCGGTGAGGTGGAGGTAGGCCAGGCCCAGGCCGTCGATCGCGTCGAGCAGCGCGCGGTAGACGGGGCCGGGGTCCGCCTCCGCCATGCCGAACTGCGGGTTGCCCGGCGAGAGGCGCAGGCCCAGGCGCTCGGCGCCGATGGCGTCGGCGGCGGCGCGTACGACCTCCACGGCGAAGCGGATGCGGTCGGCGATGGTGTTGCGGCCGTACGCGTCGTCACGGAGGTTGGAGTTGTCCGCGAGGAACTGGTGGATCAAGTAGCTGTTGGCGCCGTGCAGTTCGACGCCGTCGAAGCCCGCCGCGATGGCGTTGCGGGCGGCGTCGGCGAAGTCACGGACCGCCGTGTGGATCTCGTCGACGCTCATCTCGCGCGGGGTGGCCGGGTCGGCCTTGCCGCCGTCGCGCACATGGACGCGGCTCGGGTCGACGAGCACGGCGGACGGAGCCGCGGGAACGTCCTCGTCGATCCGGGACAGCGGGTGCCCGTGTCTGCCGCCGTGCATCAACTGGGCGTAGATGCGGCCTCCCGCGGCGTGCACGGCCTCGGTGACCCGCCGCCACCCCTCGATGTGCGCGGCGGTCTGAAGGCCGGGGAAGCGCCAGCCGCTCTGGCCCCGGCTGCTGGGCCAGATGCCCTCGGTGACGATGAGGCCGGCGCTCGCACGCTGGGCGTAGTGGTCGGCGACGACCGGCAGCGGGGTGCCGTCCTCGGTGGCGCGGTGGCGGCTCATGGGGGCCATGACGATGCGATTGGGCAGACGCAGGCCGTGAGCGGTGGGGGCGGAATACGGTGTGAGGAGCTTGGTGTTCGTCATGCCGGAACGGTAGAAGCTGACACCGGTGTCAGATTCAAGTGCGGAAGTACGTCGAGTGCGGAGGTACGCGTGACATGAGGATCGGCGAGCTGGCGAAGCGTACCGCTGTGAGCGAGCGGTCCCTGCGCTACTACGAGAAGCAGGGCCTGCTGCACGCGGACCGCACACCGGGCGGCCACCGCGACTACCCGGAGTCCGCGGTCGACCGGGTCGTCCACATCCAGGAGCTGTTCGCGGCGGGCCTGTGCAGCGCGAAGATCGTGCAGCTGCTGCCCTGCATGCGGGACCAGGACGGCGGCCCGTCGGAGAAGGCGACGCCCTGGCTGGTGGAGGAGCTCTCGGTGGAGCGGGCGCGGATCGACGGCATGGTCGAGGAGTTGCTGCGAGCCAGAGACGTGCTCGACGAGGTGATCACCGCGGCGGGGAAGAGCAACGCGTGACCCCTTGAAGTTTACCTAACCCCTTAAAACGCGTTGACTGGTTAGGTCGACGCGTGCTCTACTCACCTCCAAGGCAACCATCAACACGCGTTTGAGGGGTTAGAGATGAGCAACAGGACCCACCACCGCTCCATCACCGTCCGGGGCCACGAGATCGCCTACCGCGAGGCCGGCCGCGCCGACGCCCCCGTCCTCCTCCTGCTGCACGGCTTCCCCTCCAGCTCGCACATGTTCCGCGACCTCATTCCGCTCCTGGCCCACCGCTACCGCGTCATCGCCCCCGATCACCTCGGCTTCGGCCGCTCCGCCACCCCGTTGGCACAGGACTTCACGTACTCCTTCGCCGAACTCGCCGACCTCACCGCGGAGTTCACCGAGCAACTGGGCCTGACGCGTTTCGCGCTCTACATCCAGGACTACGGCGCACCCATCGGCCTGCGCCTGGCCCTCGCGCACCCCGAGCGCGTCACCGCCATCGTCACGCAGAACGGCAACGCGTACGAGGAGGGCCTCGGCACCGAGGCCTGGGCACCCGTCCTCGCGTACATCGCGGACCCGAACGAGAAGACCGCCGCGCCCGTACGGGAGATCCGCTCCCTCGAAGGCATCAAGTGGCAGTACACGCACGGTGTTGCGGACCCGACCCTCGTCAGCCCGGACGCCTGGCTGCACGACGCGGCGCTGATGGCCCGCGAGGGCCAGGACGAGATCCAGCTCTCCCTGATCGGCGACTACGGCAGCAACATCGAGCTGTACCCCGCGTTCCAGGAGTACTTCCGCACCTCCCAGGTCCCGCTGCTCGCCACCTGGGGCGCCCACGACGAGATCTTCGTGCGGGGCGGCGCCCTCGCCTTCCTCCGCGATCTGCCGGAGGCCGAGGTGCACCTGCTGCCCGCCGGCCACTTCGCCCTGGAGACCCACGCGGCGCAGATCGCCGGACTGATCGACGACTTCCTGACCCGGCGCCTCGACGCACCGGCGCGGTGAGACAGCACCGCCCCCGACCGGGGTGGGGCCCAGGTCGGGGGCGGGGTTCTAGGGGGCGTCGAGGCCCCTGGGGGGCGTCAGCCCATGTGCGGGTACGCGTACTCCGTCGGCGGGACCAGCGTCTCCTTGATGGCGCGGGTCAGCGTCCAGCGCTGCAGGTTCTGCGGGGCGCCGGCCTTGTCGTTGGTGCCGGACGCGCGGCCGCCGCCGAAGGGCTGCTGGCCGACGACGGCGCCGGTCGACTTGTCGTTGATGTAGAAGTTGCCCGCGGCGTAGCGGAGCTTCTCCATCGTGTACGCGGCCGCGGCGCGGTCACCCGCGATGACCGAGCCGGTGAGGGCGTAGTCCGAGGCCGACTCCATCTGGGTCAGCATCTCCTCGTACTTGTCGTCCTCGTAGACGTGGATGGCCAGGAACGGGCCGAAGTACTCGGTCGTGAAGACCTCGTTGGCCGGGTCCGAGCACTCGACGACCGTCGGACGGACGAAGTAGCCCACCGAGTCGTCGTACGTGCCGCCCGCGACGATCGTGCAGGTCGGGTCGGCCGCGGCGCGGTCGATGGCCGCCTTGTTCTTGGCGAACGCGCGCTCGTCGATGACGGCACCGATGAAGTTCGACAGATCGGTGACGTCACCCATCTTGATGCCGTCGACCTCGGCCGCGAACTCCTCCTTGAAGCCGTCGTTCCAGATCGAGGCGGGAACGTACGCACGCGACGAGGCGCTGCACTTCTGGCCCTGGAACTCGAAGGAGCCGCGGGTCAGCGCGGTCTTCAGGATGGCGCGGTCCGCGGACGGGTGCGCGACGACGAAGTCCTTGCCGCCGGTCTCGCCGACGAGACGCGGGTACGTGCGGTAGTTGGCGATGTTCTCGCCGACCGTCTTCCACAGGTGCTGGAAGGTCGGGGTCGAGCCGGTGAAGTGGATGCCCGCCAGGTCGCGGTGGGTCAGGGCCACCTCGGAGACGGCGATGCCGTCGCCGGTCACCAGGTTGATGACGCCCTTGGGCAGACCGGCCTCTTCCAGGAGCTGCATGAGCAGCACGGCGGCGTGCGTCTGCGTCGGGGACGGCTTCCACACGACCACGTTGCCCATGAGGGCCGGGGCGGTGGGGAGGTTGCCCGCGATGGCGGTGAAGTTGAAGGGGGTGATCGCGTAGACGAAGCCCTCGAGCGGGCGGTGGTCCAGGCGGTTCCAGACGCCGGTCGCGTTCGCCGGGGGCTGCTCGGCGAGCAGGTCACGGGCGTACTTGACGTTGAAGCGCCAGAAGTCGATGAGCTCACAGGGCGTGTCGATCTCGGCCTGCTGGGCGGTCTTCGACTGGCCGAGCATCGTCGAGGCGGCGAGCGTCTCGCGCCACGTCGTGGAGAGCAGCTCGGCGGCGCGCAGGATGATCGCGGCGCGGTCGTCGAAGGACATCGCGCGCCAGGCCGGTGCGGCGGCGAGCGCGGCGTCGATCGCGTCCTGGGCGTCCTGCTGCGTGGCGCCGCGGCCGGTGCCGATGACGGCCTGGTGGTTGTGCGGCTGCACGACCTTGAAGGGCTCACCGCCACCGAGGCGCTTGACGCCGCCGATGGTCATCGGCAGCTCGATGGGGTTCTCGGAGAGCTCCTTGAGCTTGGTCTCGAGGCGGGCACGCTCCGGGGAACCGGGGGCGTAGCCGTGCACCGGCTCGTTGACCGGCGCGGGGACCTGGGTGACGGCGTCCATGAGTTCCGTACTCCTTACGGGGGGTCGGGGGAAGTCGGGAGAGGAGCGCTCAGCCCTTGGTGAGGATGGAGCGGGCGAAGAAGAGCAGGTTGGCCGGCTTCTCCGCGAGGCGGCGCATGAAGTATCCGTACCAGTCGGTGCCGTAGGCGGTGTACACGCGCATCCGGTGGCCCTCGGCCGCGAGCCGCAGGTGCTCGTCGCTGCGGATGCCGTACAGCATCTGGAACTCGTACTCGTCCAGTTTGCGCCCGGCACGGCGGCCGAGCTCCTGGGCGATGGAGATCAGACGCGGGTCGTGGGACCCGATCATCGGGTACCCGTCGCCCTCCATGAGGATGCGCATGATCCGCACGTACGCCTTGTCGATCTCGGCCTTGTCCTGGTGCGCGACCTCGGCGGGCTCCTTGTAGGCGCCCTTCACGATGCGTACGCGGCTGCCGGCGGCGGCCAGGCGGCGGGCGTCGTCCTCGGTGCGGAAGAGGTAGGACTGGATGACGCAGCCGGTCTGCGGGAAGTCCTTCCGCAGCTCCTCGTGGATGGCAAACATCGAGTCGAGGGTCGTGTGGTCCTCGGCGTCCAGGGTGACCGTGGTGCCGATGGCGGCGGCGGCCTCGACGACCGGACGGACGTTGGCGAGGGCGAGCTCGTGGCCGCCTTCGAGCGCCTGGCCGAACATGGACAGCTTCACGGACATCTCGGCCTTGGTGCCGAGGCCGAGGTCCTTGAGACGCTCGACCAGCTCCAGGTAGGCGTCGCGCGCGGCGGCGGCCTGCTCGGGCGTGGTGATGTCCTCGCCGACGACGTCGAGGGTGACCTCGAGGCCCTTGTCGGCGGCGTCCGTGATGATCGGCACGACCTGGTCCACGGTCTCGCCGGCGATGAAGCGGCTCACGACCTGCTTGGTGCCCGGGGCCGCAGAGACGAAGCGGCGCATCTGGTCGCTGCGCGACGCGGCGAGGATCACGGGACCCAGCACGGGCACCTCCACGGAGAGTAGAAACAGGGCCGTACCTGGATAGGCGTAACGAAGCGGTACGGCACGGAGAACCACCGTGAAACTTAAGGATCCCTCCGATCCGGGGCCATCGACACCTGTCACGCATCCGTGCCCTGGATCTCAGACATCTGTCTGAAGGCGGGGGCGAACTACGTCAGAATGGACAGCGTGAAAGGCGATTACCAGGAACTGGTCGACGAGATCTCAGCCCTGCTCGGCGCGCCCGCGACGCTGGAGAACCGCGATTTCGAGCTGATCGCCTTCGGCGCGCACGACAGCGGCGGCGACAGCGACTTCGACGCGGCGGCGCTCGACCCGGTGCGCACCCGCTCGATCCTCACGCGCCGCTCGACTGCGGGGGTCCGCACCTGGTTCGAGAGCTTCGGCATCACCCGCGCCACGGCCCCGGTCCGCATCCCGCCCACTCCGGAGGCGGGCGTCCACCGCGGGCGGATCTGCCTTCCCGTACGGCATCGGGGGTTCGCCCTGGGATACGTATGGCTGCTCGACGACGATCCCGGGCCCACGGACGCCCAGCTGACCGCCGCCATGGAGGTCGCCGCCCGCATCGGCGCGCTGCTGGCCGACGAGGTGCAGGCGGGCGCCGATCTGACCCGGGAGTTCCGGGCCGTCCTGACCGCCGAGCGCGGCTGGCAGCGCGACATGGCCGTGGCCGACCTGCGCACGGCGCTCGGCCCGCGCGGCGAGGGCCTGCACGCGGTGGTGTGCGTGGCCCCGTGGCCCTCCGCCGACCCGGACTCCGCCCCCTCGGTCCGTACGGTGCAGGGGGCGACCGCCCTGTGCACGGTCCCCTGGGGCGCGGCGGGCCAGAGCCTCGCGGTCCTGGTCCGGCTGCGCTCGGCGGACGTACCGACCCCGGCGGTGTCGGCGGCCACCCGGCTCCTGGAGACGGCGAAGGGCGCGGCGGCGGGCATCGCGAACGCCCGGCACGGCCTGGACGAGCTGGGCGCTGCCTGGTGGGAGGCGTCGACGGCGGCCCGCGCGGCCCGCGCCGAACCCCGCTTCGCCCCCGTGGCCCAGTGGTCGCAGGTGGGCCCCTACCGCCTGCTGACCTCCCTGCCCGCGGAGGCGGCACAGGACCCGGCGGCCCGCGCCCTGCTCTCCCCCGCCCACCGCGAACTCGCCCGCACCGCCGAGGTGTTCCTGGACTGCGCGGGCCAAGCGGGGCGCGCGGCGGCGGAGTTGGGCATCCACCGCCAGACGCTCTACTACCGCCTCTCCCGCGTGGAGCAGCTCACGACCCTGGACCTGGACGACGGCGAGGACCGCCTGCTCCTGCACATGGTCCTGAAGGCGTCACGACTGTAAGAGCACGGCTACAGGCGGCTTCTGACGTGACCATGGCCGGGTAGCGTCTCGCCTTGATCACGCAGGCACCACTCCACAGGGAGAACGAACACCCCATGCGATTCACGTTGTTGGCACCTGCCGTCGCCGCCGCGGCCCTCGTCGGCACCACCCTCGCGGGCGGCGTCGCCGTGGCGCAGACGCCCACGGCGCCGGTGGCCGCCGCCGCGCCAAGCTGTGGCAACGGCCTGACGAACGTGCCGGCCAAGGAGAGCGTCAAGATCCGCTCGACGCCGAAGCTGAACGGCACGGCCGTCGGCCTGTGGGCCAAGGGCCAGAAGGGCTTCATCTGCAACGACGGCAAGTCGATCAAGGGCCAGAAGTACACGCTCTGCGGCAAGACGAGCACCGAGTGGCTCTACGGCATCACGAACAGCACGAACAAGAAGGGATACGTCCCTCGCGCCTGCATGAAGTGGTAGCCAAGGACATCTCAGCAGCATGAGAGGAGCGGTGCGGGCGGCTCACCAGCCACCCGCACCGCTCCTTTCGTCCCTCTCCCCGGACCTCCGCCTCACTCCTGGGACATGCGCCCCATGACCCGCCGCATCCCCTCGGTCAACTGCTCCGCCGTGGTGGCCGATTGAGGGTCGAAGAGCCACTGCACCATCAGGCCGTTGAGCAGCGTCGTGTGGAAGCGGCCTTCGGTCTCCACCACGTCGTCGGGGAGGTCGCTCTCCGCGATTCCGGTGAAGGCCGCGGCGAGCCCGCTGCGGCCCTCCCGTTGTGCCTTGACCAACAGGTCACGTACTCCGGCAAGGCGCTCTCCCTGGGTGATGACCTCGAAGGTCAGCATCCAGATGGAGCGGGACTGGGGGAAGTCGCGCAGGACGTTCGCCCAGACCTGCTCGAAGCGCTCCAGCGAGCCGCCCTTCGCCTCGCTCTCTGTGGCGGGAGCGTCGTCGAAGCCGTCACCGGCCTTCTCCACCAGGGCGACGAACGCCTCCACGAGGAGCGCGTCCTTGGACCCGTAGTGGTAGCCGATCGATGCCAGATTCGTGCCCGACTCCTTCACGAGATCGCGGGCCGTCGTCCTCACGAAGCCCTTGGTCAGCAGGCAGCGCTTGGCGCCTTCGAGCAGATCCTCACGGTGTCCCATGCGCGCCAGCGTACCGCCCGTCCATACACCCGTACCAGACGACTGTTTTATACAGACGTACTAGACAGATGTTTATGACGCTCGTACAGTCCTCGGCATGACGAACTCGACGCACGACCAAGCGAATTCGGCGGTCCCCGAGCGCGCGGGCCGCAAGGAGTGGACCGCTCTCGCCGTCCTGATGCTGCCGCTGCTCCTGGTCTCGATGGACGTCTCGGTCCTCTACTTCGCGGTACCGGCGATCAGCGCCGACCTGGAGCCGAGCGGCACCCAGCAGCTGTGGATCTTCGACATCTACGCGTTCGTCCTCGCGGGACTGCTCATGACGATGGGATCGCTCGGCGACCGCATCGGCCGCCGCAAGCTGCTCATGTTCGGGGCGCTCGCCTTCGGCGCGGCTTCCCTGACCGCCGCCTACGCGGGCAGCGCCGAGCTGCTCATCGCGGCCCGCGCGGTCCTCGGCATCGGCGGCGCGACCCTGATGCCGTCCACGATGGCCCTCGTCCGCACGATGTTCCGCGACGCCGGGCAGCGCGCGAAGGCGATCGGCATCTGGTCGGGCGTGATGGTGGCCGGGGTCGCGCTCGGCTCGGTGATGAGCGGCATCCTCGTCGAGCACTTCTGGTGGGGCTCGGTCTTCCTGGTCAACCTGCCCGCGATGGTGATGCTCCTGGTCCTCGCGCCGGTCCTCATCCCCGAGTCCAAGGACCCGCAGCCGGGCCGCTTCGACCTGCTGAGCGTGCCCCTGTCCATGGCCGCCGTACTCCCTGTCGTCTACGGCCTCAAGGAGATCGCCGCCGAGGGCTTCGAGCCCGCGTACGGCGCTTCGCTCGCCGTCGGTCTCGTCTTCGCCGCCCTCTTCGTCCGCCGCCAGCGCACCACGGAGTCGCCGCTGATCTCCCCCGCGCTGTTCCGTGGCCGCGGCTTCGCCCCGGCCGTCCTCCTGAACCTCATCGCCTCGCTGGCGATGATGGGCTCGGCCTACTTCACCACGCAGTACCTGCAGTCCGTCCTCGGCAAGAGCGCCATGGAAGCCGCCCTGTGGGCCCTGCTCCCCTCGGCCCTCATCGGCTTCGCCGCACCGGTCGCCACGGCCATGGTGCAGCGCGGGGTGAACCGCGCCCACGTCGTCTCGTCCGGCTTCGTCGTCTCGGCGTGCGGATTCGGCCTGCTGACCCTGACCGGCACGGACTCGATCTGGACGGTCCTCACGGCGGCCGGGCTCCTCGCGTGCGGCGCCGTGATCGTCGGCTCTCAACTCACCGATCTGGCCCTGGGTTCGGCCCCGGCGGAGAAGGCGGGCTCCGCCTCGTCGCTCCTGGAGACGGGCCAGGAGTTCGGCGGCGCGCTCGGCATGGCACTGCTCGGCTCGGTCGGCAACGCGGTCTACCGGGACGAGATCCCGGACGCGGCCCCGTCCGAGGCCCACGAGACACTGGGCGGCGCGCTCGCGGTGGCGCGGGAACTGCCGGACAAGGCGGCTTCCGCCCTGATCGACACGGCCCGGGAGGCGTTCACGAGCGGCATGCAGGTGGCGGCGCTCAGCGGGGCGGCGATACTGCTGATCGCGGCGGCTCTGGCGGCAACGACACTGCGCCGGATCAAGCCGGCGGAGGCTGCCGAGCCGGAGAAGGCCCTGGTCTGAGACCGCACGACAAAAACGCCGGACGGGCTGGAGATATCCAGCCCGTCCGGCGTTTGAGGACGAACTCGGCGGAGCCGGTGATGAACCGGCAGCCGAAGCTTCGGGGCTCCTAGTCGGTCAGGTTCACCGCGCGAGCGGACTCCGCACCGATCTCCTCGGCCAGCTCGTTCAGCACCGCCTGCGGCACGGTGTCGTCCACCGTCAGGACGGCAAGGGCCTCGCCGCCGACGTCGGCGCGAGCGACCTGCATGCCGCCGATGTTGATGCCCGCCTCGCCGAGGACGCGGCCGACGGTGCCGACGACACCGGGACGGTCCGCGTACCGCAGGACGACCATGTGCTCGGCGAGCGCCAGGTCCACGTCGTACCCGCCGATGGCGACGATCTTCTGCAGGTGCTTCGGGCCGGCCAGCGTGCCGGAGACCGAGATCTCCTCGCCGCCGGTGAGCGTGCCGCGCACCGTCACGACGTTCCGGTGGTCCGGGGACTCCGAGCTCGTGGTGAGACGGACCTCGACGCCACGCTCCTGGGCGAAGAGAGGCGCGTTCACGTAGCTCACGGTCTCGTCGACGACGTCCTCGAACACGCCCTTGAGCGCGGACAGTTCGAGCACCTTCACGTCGTGCTGGGTGATCTCGCCGTACACCTCGACGTCGAGGCGGGCCGCCACCTCGCTCGCGAGGGCGGTGAAGATGCGGCCGAGCTTCTCGGCGAGCGGCAGACCGGGACGCACGTCCTCGGCGATGACGCCGCCCTGGACGTTCACCGCGTCCGGGACCAGCTCGCCCGCGAGCGCGAGGCGCACGGACTTGGCGACGGCGATACCGGCCTTCTCCTGCGCCTCGTCCGTCGAGGCACCGAGGTGCGGCGTGCAGACGACCTGGTCGAACTGGAAGAGCGGGGAGTCCGTGCAGGGCTCCTTCGCGTACACGTCCAGACCGGCGCCCGCGACGCGGCCCTCCTTGAGCGCCGAGTACAGCGCCTCCTCGTCGACGATCCCGCCGCGCGCGGCGTTCACGATGCGGACGGCGGGCTTGACCTTGTGCAGGGCCTCGTCGCCGATCAGACCGACCGTCTCGGGGGTCTTGGGCAGGTGCACGGTGATGAAGTCCGAGACCTCGAGCAGCTCGTCGAGCGTGAGGACCTTGACGCCCATCTGCGCGGCACGCGCGGGCTGTACGTACGGGTCGTACGCGACGACCTTCATGCCGAAGGCGCTCATGCGCTGGGCGACGAGAGCACCGATGCGGCCGAGGCCGACGACACCGAGGGTCTTCTCGGCGAGCTCGACGCCCGTGTACTTCGAGCGCTTCCACTCACCGGCCTTGAGCGCCTGGCTGCCCTGGGGGATGTTGCGGGCGGTGGCGATGAGCAGGCCACAGGCGAGCTCGGCCGCGGTGACGATGTTCGAGGTGGGTGCGTTCACCACCATCACGCCGGCCTTCGTGGCGGCGGACACGTCCACGTTGTCCAGGCCCACGCCCGCGCGGGCGACGACCTTCAGTTTCTTGGCGGCCGCGATGGCCTCGGCGTCGACCTTGGTCGCGGAGCGGACCAGAATCGCGTCGACGTCGGCGATGGCGGGCAGCAGCTCGGCGCGGTCCGCGCCGTTGCACTGCCGGATCTCGAAGTCCGGGCCCAAGGCGTCGACAGTGGCGGGCGACAGCTCTTCAGCGATGAGTACGACCGGTTTGCCGTTGGCAGCAGTGCTCACGTGAGTCCTCACAAGTCCAATGCGGACGGCCGTCCCGACGGCCGCATGCGGTGTCGCTTAGCCGCGTGGAAGACGCACGACGCTGTGGGCCCGACGCGAATATTGAAAGCAGTCTAGTGGCGCGGCGCAGGTCGTCTTACGCCTCCGCGGAAGGATCACTCGTCCGTGGCTGGACGAGGTGGACAACGCCGGAGGGAGAGCGCCCCCTCCGGCGTTTCCGGGGTGCGTCAGGCCTCTTCGTCGACCCAGGACATGAGCTTGCGGAGCTCCTTGCCGGTGGTCTCCAGGAGGTGCTCGGAGTCCGCGGTCTTGTACTCGTTGTACTTCTTCAGACCGCCGTGGTACTCGTCCATCCACTGCTTGGCGAACGTGCCGTCCTGGATCTCGCCCAGGACCTTCTTCATCTCGGCCTTGGTGGCGTCCGTGATGATGCGCGGGCCGGTGACGTAGTCGCCCCACTCGGCGGTCTCGGAGATCGACCAGCGCATCTTCTCCAGGCCGCCCTCGTACATGAGGTCGACGATCAGCTTCAGCTCGTGGAGGCACTCGAAGTACGCGATCTCCGGCTGGTAGCCGGCCTCGGTCAGCGTCTCGAAGCCCGCCTTGACCAGCGCCGCGGTGCCACCGCAGAGCACGGCCTGCTCGCCGAACAGGTCGGTCTCGGTCTCCTCGGTGAAGGTCGTCTTGATGACGCCCGCACGCGTGCCGCCGATGCCCTTGGCGTACGAGAGAGCCAGCGCGAAGCCGTTGCCGGTCGCGTCCTGCTCGACGGCCGCGATACACGGAACGCCGCGGCCCTCCTCGTACTGACGGCGGACCAGGTGGCCCGGACCCTTCGGGGCGACCATGCAGACGTCGACGCCCTCGGGGGCCTTGATGAAGCCGAAGCGGATGTTCAGGCCGTGGCCGAAGAACAGCGCGTCGCCGTCCTTGAGGTTGTCCTTGATGGACTCCTCGTAGACCTGGGCCTGGATCGGGTCCGGGACCAGGATCATGATGACGTCGGCCTCGGCGGCGGCCTCCGAGGGAGTCACCACGCGCAGGCCCTGCTCCTCGGCCTTGGCCTTGGACTTGGAGCCCTCGTGCAGACCGACGCGGACGTCGACACCCGAGTCACGGAGCGACAGCGCGTGGGCGTGGCCCTGGCTGCCGTATCCGATGACCGCGACCTTGCGGCCCTGGATGATGGACAGGTCGGCGTCGTCGTCGTAGAACAGCTCGGCCACTGGAAATCTCCTATGTGTGCTGGTGTTGCGACCCACCGTACGGCGGGCGGGGGGAAGAAAGTTTTCAGGTCTCGCCATACGGGCGGGACCGACGGCTCGTGCGGCTGGTTCAGGCCGAGCGGTCGAGCGCCCGCAGGCTGCGGTCCGTGATGGAGCGGGAGCCGCGGCCGATGGCGATGGTGCCGGACTGGACGAGTTCCTTGATGCCGAAGGGTTCCAGCATCTTGAGCATCGCCTCCAGCTTGTCGCTGGATCCGGTGGCCTCGATGGTGACCGCCTCGGGTGAGACGTCCACGGTCTTGGCGCGGAACAGCTGGACGATCTCGACGATCTGGGAGCGCGTCTCGTTGTCGGCGCGGACCTTGGCGAGGACCAGTTCGCGCGCCACGGCGCCGGCCGGCTCCAGTTCGACGATCTTCAGGACGTTGACGAGCTTGTTGAGCTGCTTGGTGACCTGTTCGAGCGGCAGGTCCTCGACGTTCACGACGATGGTGATGCGTGAGATGTCGGGGTGCTCGGTGACGCCCACGGCCAGGGAGTCGATGTTGAAGCCGCGGCGGGAGAACAGGGCGGTGATCCGTGCGAGGACACCGGGCTTGTTCTCGACCAGGACGGAGAGCGTGTGCTTGGTGGACATGACTCTTGAGTCTCTCTTTCGCTCTCGGTCTCAGTCGTCTTCGTTGTCGCCGAAGTCGGGGCGGACCCCGCGGGCGGCCATGACCTCGTCGTTCGAGGTGCCTGCGGCGACCATCGGCCAGACCTGGGCGTCCTCGTGGACGATGAAGTCGACCACGACGGGGCGGTCGTTGATGGCGTTGGCCTCGGCGATGACCTTGTCGAGGTCCTCGGGGCGCTCGCAGCGCAGCGCCACGCAGCCCATCGCCTCCGACAGCTTCACGAAGTCCGGGACGCGGGTGCCCTTGTTGGGGCCGATGTCCTCGGGACCGCTGTGCAGCACGGTGTTGGAGTAGCGCTGGTTGTAGAACAGCGTCTGCCACTGGCGGACCATGCCGAGGGCGCCGTTGTTGATGATGGCGACCTTGATCGGGATGTTGTTCAGGGCGCAGGTGGTCAGTTCCTGATTGGTCATCTGGAAGCAGCCGTCGCCGTCGATCGCCCAGACCGTGCGGTCGGGCGCTCCGGCCTTGGCACCCATCGCGGCCGGGACCGCGTACCCCATCGTTCCCGCGCCGCCGGAGTTGAGCCAGGTGGCGGGCTTCTCGTACTGGATGAAGTGGGCGGCCCACATCTGGTGCTGGCCGACGCCCGCCGCGAAGATCGTGCCCTCCGGGGCGAGCTGGCCGACGCGCTCGATGACGTGCTGCGGGGAGAGCGAGCCGTCCTCGGGCTGGGTGTAGCCGAGGGGGTAGGTGTCGCGCCAGCGGCTGAGGTCGGCCCACCATGCGGTGTAGTCGCCCTGCGCCCCGGCGGTGTGCTCGGCCTGGACCGCCTGGATCAGGTCGGCGATGACCTCGCGGGCGTCGCCGACGATCGGCACGTCGGCGGCGCGGTTCTTGCCGATCTCGGCCGGGTCGATGTCGGCGTGGACGATCTTCGCGAAGGGCGCGAAGCTGTCCAGCTTGCCGGTGACGCGGTCGTCGAAGCGGGCTCCGAGGGCGACGATCAGGTCAGCCTTCTGCAGCGCGGTGACGGCGGTGACCGCACCGTGCATGCCCGGCATTCCCACGTGCAGCGGGTGGCTGTCGGGGAATGCGCCGAGCGCCATCAGTGTGGTGGTGACGGGCGCTCCGGTGAGTTCGGCGAGGACCTTCAGCTCGGCGGTGGCCTGGGCCTTCAGGACGCCGCCGCCGACGTAGAGGACGGGCCGCTTGGCGGCGGTGATCAGCTTGGCGGCCTCGCGGATCTGCTTGGCGTGCGGCTTGGTCACCGGGCGGTAGCCGGGCAGGTCCTGGGTGGGCGGCCACTGGAAGGTGGTCTGCGCCTGGAGCGCGTCCTTGGCGATGTCGACCAGGACCGGTCCGGGGCGGCCCGTGGAGGCGATGTGGAAGGCCTCCGCGATCGTCGCCGGGATGTCCTCCGCCTTGGTGACCAGGAAGTTGTGCTTGGTGATCGGCATCGTGATGCCGACGATGTCCGCCTCCTGGAAGGCGTCCGTGCCGATCGCCTTGGAGGCCACCTGGCCGGTGATCGCGACCAGCGGGACGGAGTCCATGTGGGCGTCGGCGATCGGGGTGACGAGGTTGGTGGCACCGGGGCCGCTCGTCGCCATGCACACCCCGACCTTGCCGGTGGCCTGCGCGTAACCGGTGGCGGCGTGACCCGCGCCCTGCTCGTGACGGACCAGGACGTGGCGGACGCGGGTGGAGTCCATCATCGGGTCGTACGCGGGAAGGATGGCACCGCCGGGAATGCCGAATACCGTGTCGGCCCCGACTTCCTCGAGAGAACGAATGAGGGACTTGGCACCCGTGACGTGCTCGACGGGGGCGGACTGTCCTGAGGATCGGGGCCGCGGCTGCGGATGGTGGGCCCCGGTGGCCTGCTCGGTCATCGGCATTCTCTTCTCGAAGCTGAGGGTTTTTGCGGGGTGTTTGCGGGGATTTGGCAGGTGCCTGTGCAACAAAAAACCCCTCGTGCCGTGAGGCAAGCGAGGGGAGCGCGTCGGAGCGGGTGCAGGGATTCCGGTGTTCCGAACCGGTGGGTCCCAGCTTCAGCCGACGCGCTTTCCAAGTACGAGAATTCGGGTGCGCATGGCATTGACCCTCTCCCCGGCGCGCTATGCCTGTCAAGTAGGTGGGACGGGGGTCTCATTATGTGAGCGGGCGAAGACCTCGACACCTCCTCCGTACGCCCCGTGCGGACCGCCCGCGAGAACCGGCTCCGCGGGCCCGTGCGGGACCGGATACCGCCCGATCGACAGCGCGCGGCGCAGGCGGTACTCGTCGAGCGGGCCGGAGAACGCCATGCCCTGCCCGTGCGTGCAGCCCATCGCGCGCAGGGCGATGACCTGCTCCGGGAGGTCGACGCCGTCGGCCACCGAGCACAGCCCCAGATCGGTGGCGATGCGCAGCAGACCAGAGGTGATCTTGTGCAGCCGCGCGGACTCGACGACGCCCTCGATGAGACTGCGGTCCAGTTTCAGTACGTCCACGGGGAGCCGCCGCAGTGCGGTGATGGCGGCATAGCCGCTCCCGAAGCCGTCCAGGGCGATCCGTACGCCGAGCCGGCGCAGCGCGGTCAGCCTGCGCTCCAGGTCGTCGAGCGACACCCGCGGGTCGCTGTCGGCGAGCTCGATGATGAGCGCCCCGGACGGCAGGCCGTACCGTGTGAGGAGCGCTTCGATGGACCCGAGCGGCATGGAGCGGTCCAGGAGGCGCCGCGCGCTGATACGGACCGCGACGGGCGTCGCGTGACCCGTACGGCCGCGCTCGGCGGCCTGCTGGACGGCCTCCTCGATCATCCAGCGGCCCAGCTCGGCGGTACGGGCGCCCTCCTGGGCGTCCGATGAGTCGGCCACGCGCAGGAACTCGGCGGGCGTGAAGAGGATGCCCTGCGCCGAGCGCCAGCGCGCCTGGGCGGCGACGGAGGTGATGCGACCGTCGTCCAGGGAGACCACCGGCTGGTGGAGCAGCGCGAACTCGCCGTCGTGCAGGGCGGTGCGCAGCCGTGTCGCCAGCTCCGCCTTGCGCACGACGTCGGCCTGCATCTGGGGTGCGTACAGCTCGACGCGGCCCTTTCCCGCGGCCTTGGCGCGGTACATCGCGAGGTCGGCGTTGCGCAGGAGCTCGCCCGCGCCGATGCCGGGTTCGGCGAAGGCCACGCCGATGGAGGCCGCCACGCGTACGTCGTTCCCGTCGATCGCGTAGGGCTGGGAGAGGGTGATTCTGAGACGGTCGGCGAGTTCGTAGATGTGCTGCTCGCGTGCGGTCTGGTCGCGGGTGCCGTCACCCACGATGAGCGCGGCGAATTCGTCGCCGCCAAGCCGGGCCGCGCAATCCCCGGACCTGACGGCCTCCTGAAGGCGGCGGGCCGCCTGGATCAGGAGTTCGTCTCCCGCTTGGTGGCCGATGGTGTCGTTGACCGCCTTGAATCCGTCGAGGTCGATGAAGAGCACGGCCGTGCCCCGGTCGGTGACCCTGCGGCCGGTGAGCGCCTGGCTCACCCGGCGGGTGAACAGGGAGCGGTTGGGCAGGTCGGTGAGGGGGTCGTGCTCGGCGTTGTGCTGCAACTGCGCCTGGAGGCGCACCCGTTCGGTGACATCACGGCTGTTGAAGAGGAGTCCGCCCTGGTGGCGGTTGACCGTGGACTCCACGTTCAGCCAGTCGCCGTGGCCGGACTTGAAGCGGCACTCGATGCGGGTCGTGGGCTCTTCGGCGGGGTTCGCGGTGAGGAACCTGCGGACCTCGTGGACCACGCGGCCCAGGTCCTCGGGGTGCATGAGCGAGGCCAGTTCGGAGCCGACGAGCTCCTCGGCCTCGCGGCCGTAGACCCCTGAGGCCGCCGGGCTGACGTAGTGGAGTATGCCGTTCGGCGCGGCGATCATGATGACGTCGCTCGAACCCTGGACCAGGGAGCGGAAGTGGTTCTCCTTCTGGGCCAGTTCCTGGGTGAGGGTGATGTTGTCCAGGAGCATGATGCCCTGGCGCACGACCAGGGCGAGCACGACCGTGCCCGCGGTGAAGAGGACCACTTCGTCGACGCTGCGGCCGCTGAGCACGTTGTAGAGGATTCCCAACGTGCAGACGGCGGCGGCCAGATAGGGCGTCAGCGCGGCCAGCGAGCCGGCGATGGGCCGGGTGGGTGCGGACCGCGCGTCCTTGGGGACCTCGTCGCGGCGCACGCGCGCGTGCGGCTGCGCCTCCTCTCCCTGCTTGTGCCAGGGCACCGCCCAGGGCGCGTACGCGAGGAGCAGGGAGCCGGCGAACCAGCCCGCGTCCAGCATCTGCCCCGAGCGGTAACTGGCGTGCAGGAGGGGCGAGGTGAACATCGCGTCGCACATGACGGTCAGCGCGAGGGCGCCGATCGCCGTGTTCACCGCCGTGCGGTTGCCGGAGGACCGTCTGAAGTGCAGCGCGAGGACCATGCTGACCAGCGCGATGTCGAGCAGCGGATAGGCGAGCGAGAGCGCGGCATGGGCGACGCTCTGGCCCTCGAACTGTGCCGTGTGCGCGAGCGCGAGGCTCCAGGAGAGCGTGAGCAGGGAGCCGCCGATGAGCCAGGCGTCGAGCGACAGACAGACCCAACCGGCCTTGGTCACCGGGCGCTTGGCGAGCACGAGCAGGCCGATGATGGCGGGCGGCGCGAAGCAGAGGAAGAACAGGTCGGCGAGGCCGGGGCTGGGCACCGGCTGTTCGAGCACGACCTCGTACCAGCCCCATACGCCGTTGCCCAGGGCCGCCATCGCGGAGGAGAGCGCGAAGAGCAGCCATGCGGGTCGAAAGCGGCTGCGCCGGGTGCGTGAGTAGCGGAAACAGGAGACCGCCGCGGCCGCCGCCGCGATGCTCAGGCCGAAGTCGCCCATGATCAGGGCGGCCCGGGGCGATCCCCAGCCGAACGCGGCCCCGGTGGCATACCCGCCGCAGACCACGAGGAGCGCGATCTGCGAGGCCAGGCTCGCGCCGGGTGCGGGGCGCCGGGTCAGCGGCGAGCCGGGCGGCAGCGGCGCCGTCAGCCCTCCGCCGCCCTCCAGGGCGGTGGCGGGTGACGGGCGGGTGCTCACCGGGCCGCCCTGATCCGTGGCGCCGGTCCGCGTGAGAGTCGTCGTCGGCGGCCTCGCCGCGTCGGATGGTTCGCCCATTGGCCGTCCATCGCCCGTCGCCCCCCTCGCGTCTGCTGTCTCGTCCCCGGCGCCGACGAACTCTCCACGGCGCAGCCCCTGTCGGGACGATACACCAGTCTCGTCACTCAGGGACATAGCTTCTCTACGCTCCGTGACTGTCGGAGGTGTTGTGAACACGGGGCGCGCACAAACAGGTGCGGAGTGTGCTCGAACGGTCGCCGAGTGATCGCCGCTTGGTGACCTACTCGGTCGTCAGGACGACGTTGCCGAGGGGTTCCCCGGCCACGTAACGGGTCAGCTGCGCGGCGAGCAGGCGCTTGGCGCGCGGCTGAAAGGCGGACGTCGATCCGCCCACATGCGGGCTGATGAGCACTCCAGGAGCCTGCCACAGGGGGTGACCTGCGGGCAGCGGTTCCGGGTCGGTCACGTCGAGGGCGGCGGTGATCCGGCCGCTCTCCAGTTCGGCCAGGAGCGCCTTGGTGTCGACGACGGGGCCGCGCGCGACGTTCACGAGCAGCGCGCCGTCCTTCATGCGGGCCAGGAAGTCGGCGCCCACCAGGCCTCGCGTGGCGTCGGTGAGAGGCGTGGAGAGGATGACCACGTCGGCGTCGGGCAGCAGCGACGGCAGTTCGGCGAGCGGGTGCACGGGGCCGCGCTCCGTGGCACGGGCAGAGCGCGCGACGCGCGCCACCCGCGCGCACTCGAAGGGGGCGAGCCTGTCCTCGATGGCGGAACCGATCGATCCGTATCCGATGATCAGCACGGACTTGTCGGCCAGCGCCGGATAGAAACCGGACCGCCAGTCCTCCTGCCGCTGTCCTTCCACGAACCGGGGAATGCCCCGCAGCGACGCGAGGATCAAGGCGAGCGTCAGCTCCGCCGTGCTGGCCTCATGAACCCCCTTGGCGTTGCACAACTGCACGCCTGGCGCGAGGTGTTGAAGACCGGACCGCATCTGGTCGACGCCCGCGGAGAGTGTCTGTACGACGCGCACGGACGTCATCTCCGGCAGCGGTCGTACGGCGACCTCCGGACCCTTCAGATAGGGCACCACATAGAACGCGCAGTCGGCCGGGTCCGCGGGGAAGTCCGCGCCCCCGTCCCAGAGGCGGTAGTTGATCCCCGCTTCGGCTGCCCGGGGCAGGCCTTCGATCTCGTCCTCGGCATAGGGGAGCCATACGTCTGTCGTCATGGTCAGGAGGCTAATGCGCGGAGGGCGCACGCCGCGTGGCGGGAGGCAGAGGTTACGTTGGGGGCCGCTCGGACATGAGGTGGGAGGGCACGGCCAGGTGGACCGCAGGACGATCGGCGCCGCGGCGCTCGAGGTGGGTGCGGTCGGGCTCGGCTGCATGCCGATGAGCTGGGCGTACACCGACTCACGGCAGCGGGGCGAGGAGTCGCTGCGCACCGTGCACGCCGCGCTCGACCAGGGCTCGACCCTCCTCGACACCGCGGACATGTACGGGCCGTTCACCAACGAACTCCTGGTGGGCAGGGCGTTGAAGGAGCGGCGGGCCGAGGCCTTCGTGTCCACCAAGTGCGGGCTGCTCGTGGGTGAGCAGCACATCGTCGCCAACGGCCGCCCCGGCTATGTGAAGCGGGCGTGCGACGCGTCGCTGCGGCGGCTGCAGACCGAGACGATCGACCTGTACCAGTTGCACCGCGCCGATCCCGAGGTGCCCGTCGAGGAGACGTGGGGCGCCATGGCCGAGCTCGTCGCCGCCGGGAAGGTGCGGGCGCTCGGGCTGTGCGCGGTGGGGGCGCGGGCCTCGCGGCGCGAGGGCCGGGGGCTGCACGAGGGAACGATCCGGCAGCTGGAGCGGATCCAGCAGGTCTTTCCGGTCAGCGCGGTGGAGGCGGAGCTCTCGGTGTGGTCACGCGAGGCCCTGGAGACGCTGCTGCCGTGGTGTGCGGCGCGAGGGATCGGCTTCCTGGCTGCGATGCCGCTGGGGAACGGTTTCCTCACGGGGACGCTGACGCCGGGGCAGGGCTTCGAGCCGGACGACCTGCGGGCCCGGCACCCGCGGTTCACCGCCGAGATGATGGCCGCCAACCAGCCGCTGGTGGTGGGCCTGCGCCGGGTGGCCGAGCGGCATGGGGCGACCCCGGCGCAGGTGGCGCTGGCGTGGGTGCTCGCGCAGGGCCGCGATGTGGTGCCGATACCGGGGGCCAAGCGGGAGCGGTGGGCGGTGCAGAACGCGGGGGCGGCGGTGGTGCGGCTGACCGGGGCGGACCTGGCCGAGATCGCGGCGCTGCCGTCGGCGATGGGATCCTGGGAGTGACGTCCGCTCGTCGCTTGTTTGGGAACCTGCGGGGCTCGAGCGGTGTATGAACAGGAGAAGCGCTGCGTCGAAGGGAACCTGATCGTGCAACGGACTGCTGTCACGGCCGCATTGGCTGCCGCCGCCCTCGTGCTCACGGCCGGTTGCTCGTCCGGGGGCTCGGACACGCCGGACAACGGAAAGAGCGCCGAGTCGAGCCCCGCGAAGTCGGAGGGGCCTGAGGGGTCACCCTCGGGCAAGGCGCGCGCCGGCGACGCCCCACCGGAAAAGGGCTCGGCGTCGGTCACCAAGACACTCACCGAGAACCTGAAGTCACCGTGGGGCCTCGCACCGCTGCCGGGCGGCGACCTCCTGGTGTCCTCGCGCGACGAGGGGACCATCACCCGCGTCGACGGCGAGACGGGCAAGAAGACGGAGCTGGGCTCGGTCCCCGGCGTCTCCCCCGCGGGCGAGGGCGGCCTGATGGGCCTGGCCCTCTCTCCCTCGTACGCATCGGACCACATGGTCTACGCGTACTTCACCACCGAGTCGGACAACCGCATCAGCCGCATGCTGTACGACGAGAAGAAGCCCTCCGGTCGGCAACTGGGCGCGCCCGACACGGTGTTCAAGGGCATCCCCAAGGGCGTGGTCCACAACGGCGGCCGGATCGCCTTCGGCCCGGACAAGATGCTGTACGCGGGCACGGGCGAGACGGGTGACACCGGTCTGGCCCAGGACAAGAAGTCGCTGGGCGGCAAGATCCTGCGCCTGACCGCGGACGGCGACCCGGCCCCCGGCAACCCCTTCGACGACTCCCCCGTCTATTCGTACGGCCACCGGAACGTGCAGGGGCTGGCCTGGGACGAGGAGAAGCGGCTCTGGGCGGCGGAGTTCGGCCAGGACACCTGGGACGAGCTGAACGAGATCAAGGCCGGCGGCAACTACGGCTGGCCGGAGGTGGAGGGCAAGGGCGACGAGGAGGGCTACAACGACCCGGTGGCCCAGTGGAAGACCTCGGACGCCTCCCCCAGCGGCATCGCCTATGCCGAGGGGTCGGTCTGGATGGCGGGCCTGCGCGGCGAGCGCCTCTGGCGCATTCCGGTACGCGGCGTGGAAGGCACCGTGGAGCCCCAGTCCTTCCTGAAGGGCAAGCACGGCCGGCTGCGCACGGTGGTCGCGGCGGGCAAGGACAAGCTGTGGCTGGTGACGAACGAAACGGATTCCCGGGGCACCCCGGAGAAGGGGGACGACAAGATTCTCGAGGTGACGGTGAAGTAGGGATCACCGCCGGCGGGGGCTAACGCTCGGGCGCGGTGTCCGGGGCCGAGTCGGCGGGAGCGGCGGCGTCGGCGGGAGCAGCTGCGGCGGCCGGTTCCTGGGGCGGCTCCTGGGTCGGCTGCTGCGGGACCCTCACCACCACCTTGCCCGAGGTCAGGTCTATGGGGCCGCGGCTCGGGTCGCCGTCGGCCACGTCGACCCGGCTCAGTTCCAGCCGCTTCTGCTCGTCGTCCGTGTGTTTGCGGCCGGGCTGGAAAAGCTCGATCGGGTTGAACACTGCGCCTCCTGGCGGCCGGGTTCCTCCTTCCAGCGTAAGCGAGCGCCCGCGAAACCCTCCGGGGACGGGAAAGCGCAGGTCAGCCCGTGGACTGTGCGCGATCAGCGGGGAACAGGCGCAGGCGGTGGGCCAGGGCCGCCGCCTCGCCCCGGCCGGCCACGCCCAGCTTGGCGAGGATGTTGGAGACGTGGACGCTCGCCGTCTTCGGGGAGATGAAGAGCTCCTCGGCGATCTGCCGGTTGCTGCGGCCCGCGGCGACGCGGCGGAGCACGTCACGCTCCCGGCTGGTGAGGCCGAGCGCCTCCGCGGGGTCGACCGGTGTGAGGTGCGGGACGGCGGTGTGGTGGTCGTCGTCGTTCAGGACGAGGCGGGCACGCTGGGCGAGCCCGGCGACCGCCTCGGCGAGGGGCCGGGCCCGCAGCCCCTCGGCGGTCTCCAGGGCCTGTCGCAGCAGCCCGGCGGCACGCTCGCGATCCGCTTCGGTGCCCGCGCCCGTGCCCGTGCCCGCGGTGGTCGCGAGCAGGGACTCGGCGAGGCGGAGGCGGACCCGGGCCACGTCGTAGGGGCGGTCGAGGGGTTCGAAGGCGGTGACGGTGGCGGACCAGTCGGCGGGGGTGTCGCGGTCCTCGGCGCGCAGGAGTTCCGCGCGGACCCACTTCTCGTGGGCGACCCAGACCGGCACGGGTGAGGGGAGGTTCTTGGCGACCCGGCGGATGCTGTCGATGGCCTCGGCCCGGCCGGGTTCGGCGGCGGGCAGGCCTCGCGTATCGGCCTCCGAGGTGGCGGCGGCGAGCAGCAGGGCCCAGGTGTAGCGCTGGGTGCCGGGCGGGAAGCCCGTGGCAACGGCCCGTTCGAGTTCGGCGCGCGCCTCGGCTACGCCGGCCGCGCGGTCGGGGTCGGCGGCGGCGATGCCGATGGCGGCGGTGACCATGGGCAGGGAGTACTGCGGCATGAGGTCGTGCGAGCCGTAGTGGGCGCGGGCCGTGGCCAGTTGGGCGGCGGCTTCGGCCATGTCACCGCGGCCGAGGGCGACGGAGGTGAGCTGCAGGGCCGCGCCGCCCCGCGGTTTGACGCTGAGCGCACCGCGGCGGGCCGCCTCGGAGGCCTCGACCGCCTCGTCCCAACGGCCCAGCGAGACAAGGGTCTCCGCCTTGTTGACCTGGACCCAGCTCTCGGTGTCCGTGAGGCCGTACTTCCGGCAGAGCGCGAGGCCCTGCTCGCTGACCTCCAGGGATTCGAGGGAGCGGCCCGCCCCTTCGAGCACGGACGGCAGGTTGACGTGGATGTGCGGGATGCGGGAGACGAGGCCGGGCGGCGCCAAGCAGCGGTCCCTGACCTCGTACATCTCCGCGAGCCCCTGTTCGACGTCGCCCGCGTCGACCATGAGGCCGCCGAGGATGAGCCGGGCGTTGAGTTCGGTCTCCTCTGCCTTGACCATCCGGGCGTATTCGACGGCGCGTTGCGCCGCGGCCAGGGTCTCGGCGCCGGGGTTGTGCAGCATGCCCCAGGAGGCGACGTTCGTGAGGACCTCGGCGTGCACCTCGGACGGCGGGAGGCCGCGGACCAGGTCCTGCGCGGTGGCGATCTCCGCCCAGCCGTCGCCGCGGGCGAGCGTCGAGACGAGCCGGGAGCGCTGGATCCAGAACCAGGCGGCGCGCAGGGGGTCGTGCTCGTCCTCGAGGAGCCGCAGCGCACGCTTGGTGATCTTCAGGGCGCGTTCCCGCTCCCCGCAGAGGCGGCCCGCGACGGCGGCCTCCGCCATGAGGTCGAGGTAGCGCAGGGGGGTGGTGGCGGGATCGCAGCCGCAGGGAGGGTAGACCTCCGCGTAGTCGAGGGGGCGCAGTGCGAGGCGGACGTCCTCGGGGGCCACGTCCCACAGCTCCATCGCGCGTTCGAGGAGGCGCAGTTGCTCGGAGTAGGCGTAGCGGCGGCGGGCCTCGACGGAGGCCCGCAGGACCGCGGGGAGCGCCTTCGCCGCGTCGTGGGCGTGATACCAGTAACTGGCGAGGCAGGCGGCGCGCTGGTCGGCGGCGACGAGTGAGGGGTCGGCCTCCAGGACCGTGGCGAAGCGGCGGCTGATCCGGGAGCGCTCACCGGGCAGCAGGTCGTCGCCCACGGCCTCGCGCACCAGGGAGTGCCGGAAGCGGTAGCCGTCGCCGTCGGGCGACGGCAGCAGGATGTTGGCGCCGACGGCGGCCCGCAGCGCCTCGATCAGGTCGTCCTCCGCGAGGCCCGCGACCGCGGCGAGCAGCGGGTACTCGACGGTCGAGCCGCCCTCGGCGACGATCCTGGCCACCCGCTGGCTGTTCTCGGGCAGCTCCTCGACACGTACGAGCAGGAGGTCGCGCAGGGAGTCCGTGAGGCCGGCGCAGCTGCCGCCGTGCGTGGCGACCGCGAGCTCCTCGACGAAGAAGGCGTTGCCGTCCGAGCGCTCGAAGATGTCGTCCACCAGCTTCTGCGCGGGCTCGGCGCTGAGGATGCCCGCCATCTGGCGGGCGACCTCGCTCTTGCTGAAGCGGGACAGTTCGATGCGCCGCACCGTGCGCAGGCGGTCGAGCTCGGCCAGGAGCGGGCGCAGCGGGTGGCGGCGGTGGATGTCGTCGGCGCGGTAGGTGGCGACGACGACGAGGCGGCCGCTGCGCAGCGTGCGGAAGAGGTAGGCGAGGAGGTGGCGGGTGGAGGCGTCGGCCCAGTGCAGGTCCTCCAGGGCGACGACCACCGTGCGGTCGGTGGCCAGGCGCTCCAGGAGGCGGACGGTCAGCTCGAAGAGGCGGGCCATGGCCTCCTCGTCGTGCTGCGCGTCGGTGCCCCGGCGGCGCTGCGGTGCCTCGCCGAGTTCGGGCAGCAACCGGGCGAGCTCGCCCTCCTGGTCGGCGGCGGCGGCGTCCACCTCGTCGGGGAGCTGGCGGCGCAGCGAGCGCAGGGCGCTGGAGAAGGGGGCGAAGGGCAGGCCCTCCGCGCCGATCTCGACGCAGCCGCCGAGGGCGACGACGGCGCCTTCGGCGTGGGCCGCCGCGGTGAACTCCTCGATGAGGCGGGTCTTGCCGACGCCGGCCTCGCCGCCGAGCAGCAAGGCCTGCGGCTCGCCCGTGCCGGGGGTCGTCCCCTTGGCACGGGCGAGTGCGTCTTTCAGTACGCCCATCTCGTCGGAACGGCCGACGAACACGGGGCTTACGGACCTGGTCTCCACAGCGGTGAGCATTGCACAGGGTGAGTGCTTGGTGGCAGCGGATATCCCAAGGGCAGAGACGGCCGCTCCGTCTGCTCCCGCCGCGCTCATCACGCGGCCCGGGAGAAGAGGCTTCTCCGCAGGCCCGTACTCACCCGCCCCTCGGTTCCGTGGCGGGCCGAACGGCGGGCGGCGCGGGCCGCCTTGGCCTCGCGGGCCTCGCGCAGGAGGCGGCGGCGGTCGGCCTCACGGACGAGGTCGGCGGCGCGCAGCTGGTGCATTTCGTACTCGAACATGAGAACTCCCTGGCTTCTGAGTGGCTGCTGTCTCCGTTGTGACCACTACTTTCGTCCGCCAGGGAGGGGTGGCACATCGGGAGAGTGCCGCATCTTGAGGGGGCCAGGGGCCTTAGGAGGGTGGGAGGGGGCCTTAGGGCTCTCGTTCCTCAGGTAGGCGAAACGCCGGAGGGGCTGCAGCGCAGCCCCTCCGGCGTTCTGAGTACCTGGTTCGCCGTCAACTGGCCGACGGCAGCCCGTAGATCAGGTCCGAGTACTTGGCGATGGCAAGCAGCAGGCCGATGACACCCAGGGCGACACCCGCCCACGCGACCGACTTGATCCACGGTGCCTGCACCTGGTCGGGCGCACCGAACGCGGGCCTGACCAGGACGACGAACCCGACGACGAGCGCGGCGAGCGCGAAGGCGCCGGCGATCAGCGCCGTGACCTGCCAGGAGTCGCCGTACAGGGCCTGGATCTGGTCGGCGACGCTCGCCGACTGCTTGGTCTCCAGCTGCCCGACGATGTTCGAGCGCGCCGCGGCGACCGTGCCGAGCCAGCCGCCGGACAGGCCGATCACGCCGAGAGCGGCGGAGACGACGGCCGCGGCGCCCTGGAACACGCCGGTGGACTTGGCCGGGGCGACCTCTTCCACCACGACGAGCTCATCGGCGTCGTCGTCCTCGACGGCGTCCTCGGCCGGGGCCTCGCCGTCGGCGGTCTTCTCCACCTTGACGGCGTCCTTGGTGTCCGCCGTGCCCACGGTGTCCGCGGCCTCCGGCTCCGCGGGCTTCGCGGCCGCCTCGGCCGTGGTCTCGTCCTCTGTCTTAGTTCCCATGCCCCGCACCGTACGGACGGAGTCTGAGAGCTTTCTTAACGAGCCGCCGAACCCCCGGCACCCGCCGTCTCACGCGCCTCACGCGCCTCACGCGCCTCACGCGCCTTGCGCCACTCCGGCGCGAGCACCGACCACACCTCCATGTCGTGCCGCACCCCCTGCCAGGGGAAGCTCTCCCGCAGCACCCCGTCCTTGGTCATCCCGAGCCGCTTGGCCACCGCCTTGCTGCGGTCGTTCGCCGTGGAGACCATCCACTCCACGCGGTGCATGCCGCGCTCGTCCACCGCCCAGTCGATGAGGACCCGGCTCGCCCTGGTGATCAGACCCCGCCCAGCGGCCGAGGGCTCCAGCCAGACGCCCACCTCGCAGCTCTCCATGGCCGTGTCGAAGATCCGGAAGAGGACTCCCCCGACGAGCGTGCCGTCCAGCCAGATGCCGTACAGGCGGCCCGTGTCGGCGGCCTGCCGGTCGGCGAACATCTGCAGCAGGTCACGCGCCGAATCGAGGTCCTTCACCCGCACGGTCAGGGGCACCCACGGCCCCGCGTACTCCCGCGCACGCTCGACGTGCGCGAGGAACTCCGCTGCCTGCCACGGCTCGATGGGCCGCAGCTCAGCGCCCTCTCCCAGCGATATCGCGAACATCCCGCTCCTTCAGTCCGTCCGGCAGTACGGGGATCCTCGCACCGGGGACGGAATTACTCGAACGACATTCCGGCGGCTCGATGCTGATGCGCGGCAGCAGGCGGTCGAGGCCGCGCGGCAGCCACCAGTTGGCGCCGCCCAGCATGTGCATCAGGGCGGGCACGAGCAGCGTGCGCAGGACGAAGGCGTCGAGCGCGACCGCGGCCGCGAGGCCGATGCCGAACATCGCGATGACCCGGTCGCCGCTGAGGACGAAGGCGAGGAAGACCGAGATCATGATGACCGCCGCGGAGTTGATCACGCGGCTCGTCTCGGCGAGGCCGACGCGGACGGCCCGCCGGTTGTCGCCGGTCTCCAGCCATTCCTCGTACATCCGGCTGACCAGGAAGACCTGGTAGTCCATGGAGAGCCCGAAGAGGACCGACACCATGATCACGGGCAGGAAGGGTTCGATCGGTCCCGCCGAGCCGAGGCCGAGCAGCTCACTCCCCCAGCCCCACTGGAAGATCGCGACGACGACCCCGAAGGCGGACGCCACCGCGGCCACGTTCATCGCGGCGGCCTTCAGCGGGATGCCGATGGACCGGAAGGCCAGAAGCAGCAGGACACAGCCGAGCCCGATGACGACGCCCACGAAGAGCGGCAGCTTGCCGACGATGATCTCCGCGAAGTCGTCGTAGCTCGCCGTGACACCGCCGACCTGGAGGTCCAGCGACGTGTCGGCCTCGGCCCGCGGAAGGACGTCGTCGCGCAGCCGGTCGACGAGATCGCTGGTCCGCTGCGACTGGGGGGACGAGTCCGGTACGACGGTGACGTGGGCGACCGTGCCGTCGGCGCCGTACGTGACGGGGCTGACGGAGGCGACGCCCTGGGTCGATTCGAGCGTGTGGCCGAGGTTGGTGAGGGCGAGCCGGTCGCCCGCTCCGTCGACGTCCGTGACGAGCGTGAGGGGGCCGTTCACGCCGGGGCCGAAGCCGTCCGCGAGGAGGTCGTAGGCCTGCCGGGTGGTGGCCGTCGCCGGGTTGTTGCCCTGGTCGGAGGTGCCCAGGTGGAGGGAGAGCGTGGGCAGGGCGAGCACCGCCATCACGGCGACGGCGACGCCGCCGAGCAGCTTCGGATGCCGCTCGACGAAGGCGGACCAGCGGGCGGCGAGCCCGGTGGGCAGCTCCGGGGCCGGGCCGTGTTCGGCGAGGGCGCGCCGTTCGCGGCGGCTGAGCGCGCGCGGTCCGATCCAGGACAGGAGCGCGGGCAGCAGGGTCACCGAGGCGGCGACGGTGAGGAGCACGGTCAGCGATCCCGCGATGGCGACGCCGTTGAGGAAGCTGAGCCGCAGGATGAGCATGCCGAGCAGCGCGATGCACACGGTGGCACCCGCGAAGACGACCGCGCGCCCGGTGGTGGCGACCGCGCGTTCGGCGGCCACGGCGACCGGAAGGCCCTGCTTGAGGCCCTTGCGATGTCTGGTCACGATGAACAGCGCGTAGTCGATGCCGACGCCGAGCCCGATCAGGGTGCCCAGCATCGGGGCGAAGTCCGCGACGGTCATGACATGGCCGAGCAGCACGATGCCCGCGTAGGCCGTGCCGACCGACACCAGCGCCGTGGCGATGGGCAGGACCGATGCGGCGAGCGAGCCGAAGGCGAGGAAGAGCACCACGGCGGCGACGGCGACCCCGACGATCTCGGCGGTCTGTGCGCTCTTGGACTCGGTGAGGCCGACGGCGCCACCGCCGAGCTCCACCTCCAGGTGGTCCGAATCGGCGGCCTTCGCGGTGTCGACGAGGGCCTGCGCGTCCGCCTTGTCGATGGCGTCGGCCTGCTCGTGGAAGGTGACGGTCGCGTACGCGATGCGCGCGTCGCCGCTGATCTGCGCGGCGCCGTGCTGTCCGTACGGACTGCTGACGGAGGCGACAGCCGGCATGTCATCGATGCGGTCGAGGGTGTCGGTCATCGTCTGTTCGACGTCGGCGGCGCGCACCGTCGTGCCCGCCTCGGTCCGCCAGACGACGGTGTTGCTGTCGCCGCCGAGCCCCTCGAACCCCTCGTTCAGGAGCTCGGTCGCACGGCCGGACTCGGTGCCCGGCACGTCGTAGTCGTTCGAGTACGCGGATCCGGCGAGCACTGCGGCGCTCGCTGCGCCGCAGAGGGCGACGAGCCAGAGCAGTACTGCGAGGAGGCGGTGCTTCACACACCACCGTGCGAGTGCTGCCACTGACCTGCTCCCTGGGGTGGTTCGTGGATCTTTATCGGGAACAGCCGTGAATGAACTGAACAGCCCGCAAAGAACGCATGAGCGACGACATGTGCGCCAGAGACACTTTGACAGGGCTCGGAGATCGTTGGTCCGGTTCGTGGGTTTCCTCACAAGAGCACAAAGGGTGTGCGAGGCCCCACCGGGACCTCGCACACCCTGAGAAGTGCGGGCTTCAGCCCGATACGCTCGCGCGCCCGTTCTCTATGTGCCCCATCAGACGGCGCCGAAAGGCGGGCTCGCCCGCGGACGTGACCTGGAAGTCGTACCAGCCGTGCTCGTCGTCCGTCCGCCAGGCGATCGTGCGGCTGCTGCCCGCCTTGACGCGGACGATCCTGGTCCGCTTCCTGACGTCGTCCTCGTCCACGTAGCCGAGCGGCTTGACCGTGAAGACGAGCTCCTTGCGGCCCCGGTTGGCCAGGGTCACGTGGAGCTCGCGACGGGTGATCGCGGAGGCGAGCCGCGCGCCGCCGTCCTTGGCGCCCGCGAACTCGCGCCGGAAGCCGTTCGGGCCCGTGATCGTGAAGGCGTACGTGTCCTTGGCCACCGGCACGGTCCAGGAACCCTCGCGCACGACGTCCTGGTGCTGCGGGACCGCGAACTCGCCGGCGTAGGGATAGAGCGCGAAGTGCGCGCTGGAGCGGCCGCCGTTGCGCAGCCGCACGGAGAGGGTGCCGTCGCGCCCCGGCTTCACGTACGCGTCGGGCTGGTAGGGCAGCGGGCGTGCGCGGCGGCTGCCCGGCTCCTGGACCGGCATGGACTGTTTCAGGGGCGGCTGCGGGGACCAGCGACCGCTGAACTCCGGGATGGCGCCGGGCTGCTCGACCTCGGGCTGCCGGTGGCCGCGTCTGAAGTCGAAGGCGCCGGTGAGGTCGCCGGTGACCTTGCGGCGCCAGGCGCCGATGTTGGGTTCCTTGACGCCGGTCCACTTCTCCAGGAAGCGCACGACGGAGGTGTGGTCGAAGACCTCGGAGGTGACGTAGCCGCCGACGGTCCAGGGCGAGACGACGAGCATGGGGACGCGCACGCCGAGGCCGGTGGGCCTGCCCTCCCAGCGCTCCTCCTGGTCCTCGGGGGCGTCCGTGCCGGGCACGGGCGGCGGGACGTGGTCGAAGAAGCCGTCGTTCTCGTCGTAGTTGATGAAGACGGCGGTGCGCCGCCAGACCTCGGGGTGCGAGGCGAGGGCGTCCAGGACCTTGTAGACGATGGTCGCGCTGTGGATCGGGGAGGAGACGCTGGGGTGCTCGGAGTCCAGGGCGGAGGGCACCAGGTAGCTGACCTTGGCCAGCTTGCCGCCGGCGACGTCCTTGGCGAACTCCTCGGCGAGCTTGCCGGTGGGCACGCGCCGCAGGCCGCGCTCGAACAGTGACCGCTCCGCCTTGGTGAGGGTCGCGACGCCCTCCTCCAGGGTGGCGAGCAGCTTCGCCCGCTCGGCCTCGTCCTTGGCGTCGCGCACCTTGGCGTAGAAGGCCTCCATGTAGGTGAGGCCGGTCTTGGCGAGAACCTTCCTGGCGATCGCCTTGAAGGTGGTGAAGAACTCGATCTGGTTGTCGGTGAAGTTCTCCCACTCCGTGTACGTCTGCCAGCTCACGCCCGCCTTCTCCAGGCGCTCGGCGTACGTCCCCCAGTCGTAGCCGGGGTGCTTGCCCTCGTCGTACGCGTCGTTGCCGACGGCGCGCTTGCCGTTCGCCTCGTAGCCCGTCTTGCCGCTCCACAGGTGGTTGCGGTTGGGGCTGGTGGAGGTGTGGATGGACGAGTGGTAGGCGTCGCAGACGGTGAAGGTGTCGGCGAGTTCGTAGTGCAGCGGGATGTCGTCGCGCGTGTAGTACGCCATCGTCGCGGCGGTCTTGGCGGTGATCCAGCCGTCCGTCCAGCCGTCGTGCCAGGCCTTGGCGCCGCCGCTCCAGGAGTGGTCGAGGGCGCCGATGTACTGCAGGTCCTTCTTCTGCGCGGCGGCGGCCTCGCGGACCGGGAAGGGCATGACGGTGCGCAGCGCGCCCGGCTGCTCGAACACGGACGTGCCGCTCGGGAGCCGGATGGCGTTGCGGTCGCCGAAGCCGCGTACGCCGCGCAGGGCCCCGAAGTAGTGGTCGAAGGACCGGTTCTCCTGCATCAGGATGACGACGTGCTCGATCGAGTCGAGCCCGCCGCTGCCGGGCTTGTGCCGGTCCTGCGCCAGTGCCAGCTGCAACGACGGCGGCAGGAAGGATCCGACGGCGGCGGCGCCGACCGCGCCACCGCCGACCGCCATCAGTCGCCTGCGCGAAATCTCGGGGGACACGTAACGACCTCCAGTCGACGGCCAATGGTTCTCCGCTGATCCATTGGCCTACTCGGCGGGACGGTAGTGAAGTCCGGTATCCGTGTGAAGACTTGGGGACGAAGTCGACGTGAACGGATGCGCGGGGCTCAGGCGCCGATCAGCAGCGCCGCCCACAGCGCGACGGTCGACGCCGCCAGCGTGAGGGGCACGGTCAGCACGCCGAGGCGGGTGAAGGTCCCCAACTCGGCGTCCGTGCCGTGGTCGTGCAGGATGCGGCGCCACAGCAGGGTGGCGAGCGAGCCCACGTACGTCAGGTTCGGCCCGATGTTGACGCCGATCAGAGCGGCGAGGACGGGCCCGGGCCCGGCGGGCGCGACGGCGGGCAGGAGAGCGAGAATCGCCGGCAGGTTGTTGATGAGATTGGCGAGTACGGCGGCGAGACCCGCGATGGCGAGGAGCGCGGGCAGCGAGGCGCCGTCCGGCAGGATCCACTCGATCCCGGTGCCGAGGCCGTTGTCGACGACCGCCTTGACGACGATGCCGAGCGCGAGCACGAACAGGCAGAACAGCGGGCTCGCGGAGCGGACGAGTGCGGTGGCGCTCGTACGTCGTCGCAGCAGCGCACGGACGGCGAGCACCGCGGCTCCGGCGAGGGCCGCCCACAGGGGTTCGGCTCCGGCCAGCGAGGTGCCGACGAAGCCGGCGAGCGTGAGCCCGAGGACGACGAGCGTGAAGACAGGTACGGGGGTCGGTTCGACCTCCTTGGCCTCTTCGGCGCCCGCGTCCAGATCGGCGGCGAAGTACCGCCGGAAGGCGAGGTACTCGATCCCGATGGCGACGAGCCAGGGCACCGCCATGAGCAGCGCGAACCGCGTGAAACTCAGCCCACTGGCGGTGAGGGCGAGGAGGTTGGTGAGGTTGGAGACGGGCAGCAGGAGTGACGCCGAGTTGGCGAGGTGAGCGGTGGCGTAGACGTGCGGGCGCGGCCTCGCCCCGACGCGGGCCGCGGTGGCGAAGACGACCGGCGTGAGCAGGACGACGGTGGCGTCGAGGCTGAGCACGGCGGTGATCGCCGCGGCCACGCCGAAGACCCCGCCGAGGAGCGTCCGGGTCCGCCCGCCGCAGATCCGGGCGACGAGATCCCCGGCGGCGGCGAAGAGCCCGTCGTCAGCGCAGAGTTGCGCCAGCACGAGCACGGCGGCAAGAAACCCCACCACGGGCAGCAGACTCCGCACCTCCGCGAGCGCGTGCTGCGGCGAAACGGCCCCGAGCCCCACGACGATCCCGGCAGCGGGCAACGCGGCAGCGGCCTCCGGCCACTTCTTCGGCCGCACGACGGCGAACGCGAGCACGGCGAGCAGCAGGCCGACGGAGAGGATCTCGGCGGTGACGGTGTTCAGGGGGACGCTCCGTGGCCCGCGTGGGGCAATGGTTCGGCGGGGACGGACGCCCCCAGCGTAAAACGGGACGCCACACGGCATCACACCGGAACCGGCACAGTCCGGCGGCGCCCCGGCAGCCGCGAGACACCCCCCAAGGCCCGCGCAAGCGAAGGGCGGCGCACCCCCGAAAGGTGCGCCGCCCTGGGTCCCGTACGAGCCGGAGGTGCTAGCCCTCCACACCCAGCTTCTCGAGGATCAGTTCCTTGACGCGGGCCGCGTCAGCCTGGCCCCGGGTGGCCTTCATGACCGCACCGACCAACGCGCCGACCGCAGCGACCTTGCCGCTGCGGATCTTGTCCGCGACCCCGGGGTTACCGGCGATCGCTTCCTCCACGGCAGTGGACAGCGCGCCCTCGTCCGAGACGACCTTCAGGCCGCGCTTCTCGACGACCTCGTCCGGCGTGCCCTCGCCCGCGAGGACTCCCTCGAAGACCTGGCGCGCCAGCTTGTCGTTCAGGTCGCCCTTGGTGACGAGCTCGGCGACCCTGGCGACCTGCGCCGGGGTGACCGGCAGCTCGTCGAGGGCCCGGCCCGTCTCGTTGGCGTTACGGGCCAGCTCGCCCATCCACCACTTGCGCGCGGCAGCCGAATCGGCGCCCGCCTCGATCGTGGCGACGATGGGGTCGACCGCACCGGCGTTCAGGATCGACTGCATGTCGTGCTCCGAGACACCCCACTCCTCGCGGAGACGGTTGCGGCGCACGCGCGGCATCTCGGGGAGAGCAGTGCGGAGTTCCTCGACCCATGCGCGCGCCGGGGCGACCGGGACCAGGTCGGGCTCCGGGAAGTACCGGTAGTCCTCGGCGTTGTCCTTGATGCGGCCCGACGTCGTGGAACCGTCCTCCTCGTGGAAGTGACGGGTCTCCTGGACGATCGTTCCGCCGCCGTTCAGGACGGCCGCGTGACGCTGGATCTCGAAACGCGCCGCACGCTCCACGGAACGGAGCGAGTTGACGTTCTTCGTCTCCGAGCGCGTACCGAACTCCGCACGGCCGTGCGGCCGCAGGGACAGGTTCACGTCGCAGCGCATCTGGCCCTTGTCCATCCGGGCCTCGGACACGTCAAGCGCCTTGATGACCTCGCGCAGCTCCGCGACGTACGCCTTGGCGACCTCGGGAGCCCGCTCGCCCGCGCCCTCGATCGGCTTGGTGACGATCTCGATGAGCGGGATGCCGGCGCGGTTGTAGTCGAGGAGCGAGTGCGAGGCGCCGTGGATACGGCCCGTCGCACCGCCCACGTGCGTGGACTTGCCGGTGTCCTCCTCCATGTGGGCGCGCTCGATCTCCACGCGGAAGACCTCCCCGTCCTCCAGCTGGACGTCCAGATAGCCGTTGAAGGCGATCGGCTCGTCGTACTGGGAGGTCTGGAAGTTCTTCGGCATGTCCGGATAGAAGTAGTTCTTCCGGGCGAAGCGGCACCACTCGGCGATCTCGCAGTTCAGCGCGAGACCGATCTTGATGGCGGACTCGACGCCGATCTCGTTGACGACCGGCAGCGCGCCGGGCAGTCCGAGACAGGTCGGGCAGGTCTGGCTGTTGGC
This sequence comes from Streptomyces sp. NPDC051214, assembly GCF_040682375.1. Classification (NCBI taxonomy): domain Bacteria; kingdom Bacillati; phylum Actinomycetota; class Actinomycetes; order Kitasatosporales; family Streptomycetaceae; genus Streptomyces; species Streptomyces sp. NPDC051214. The sequence goes on along the minus strand of NZ_JBFBAT010000011.1, from coordinate 72,711 downwards.
GTCCTGCTTGAGCTCGGTGGAGCAGCCGCAGAACATCTTGGTCTTGGTGCCCAGCTCGACATGGACCTCAAGGCCCATGACGGGGTCGTACGTCGCGAGGGCATCCTCGTACGACACCAGGTCAGTCGTGACAGTCACGGTGAAACTTTCCCTCTCAACCCAGCAGGACGTCGTCGTCGCCGAGCTTCTTCAGCTCGCGATAGAGCAGAGCAAGACCGGTGACGATGGCGGCGGCGGAGACAGCGGCGTCGATGAGACGGAGCGTGTCGTTCTCCTTGCGGGCCAGCCTGGCCTGCTTGACGACCGAGATCGCGCCGAAGGCGGTGGTGCCCATCGACAGGTACGCGCCGGGCTTGGACTTCTTGAAGCCCTGGGCCTTGGCAGTCATAGGACTCATAGTGACGGTGCCTCCTCAAGCAGCGGGTGACCCCACCTTTCCACGAAGGCGGCCTCTACGGCAGCGCCGACCTTGTAAAGGCGGTCGTCCTTCATGGCCGGGGCGATGATCTGCAGTCCGACGGGCAGGCCGTCCTCCGGCGCGAGGCCGCAGGGCAGCGACATGGCGGCGTTGCCCGCCATGTTCGACGGGATGGTGCACACGTCCGCGAGGTACATCGCCATCGGGTCGTCGGCACGCTCGCCGATCGGGAAGGCGGTGGTGGGCGTCGCGGGCGAGACGATCACGTCGACCTGCTCGAAGGCCTTCTCGAAGTCCTTCGTGATCAGGGTGCGGACCTTCTGGGCGCTTCCGTAGTACGCGTCGTAGTAGCCGGAGCTCAGTGCGTACGTGCCCAGGATGACGCGGCGCTTGACCTCGTCGCCGAAGCCCGCCTCGCGGGTGAGCGCGGTGACCTCCTCGGCGGACTTCGTGCCGTCGTCGCCGACCCGCAGGCCGTAGCGCATGGCGTCGAAGCGCGCGAGGTTCGAGGAGCACTCGGAGGGCGCGATCAGGTAGTACGCGGAGAGCGCCAGGTCGAAGGACGGGCAGTCCAGCTCGACGATCTCGGCGCCGAGCTCCTTGAGGAGCGCGACGGACTCCTGGAAGCGCTGGACGACACCGGCCTGGTAGCCCTCGCCCGCGAACTGCTTGACGACGCCGACCCGCATGCCCTGTACGGAGCCGTTGCGGGCCGCCTCGACGACCGCCGGGACGGGGGCGTCGATGGACGTCGAGTCGAGCTCGTCGTGGCCGGCGATGACCTCGTGCAGGAGCGCTGCGTCCAGGACCGTGCGGGCGCAGGGACCGCCCTGGTCGAGGGAGGACGAGAACGCGACCATGCCGTAGCGCGAGACGCCGCCGTAGGTGGGCTTGACGCCGACCGTGCCGGTGACGGCCGCGGGCTGGCGGATGGAGCCGCCGGTGTCCGTGCCGATGGCGAGCGGGGCCTCGTACGACGCGAGGGCGGCGGAGGAACCGCCGCCGGAGCCGCCGGGGATGCGGGTGAGGTCCCAGGGGTTGCCGGTGGGGCCGTACGCGCTGTTCTCGGTGGAGGACCCCATGGCGAACTCGTCCATGTTGGTCTTGCCGAGGATGACGACGTCGGCGTCCTTCAGCCTGCGCGTGACGGTCGCGTCGTACGGCGGGATCCAGCCCTCGAGGATCTTGGAACCGACCGTGGTCGGTACGCCCTCGGTGGTGAAGATGTCCTTGAGCGCGAGCGGGACGCCGGCCAGCGGGCCGAGCTTCTCGCCGTTCTCCCGCTTGGCGTCGACGGCGCGGGCCTGCGCGAGCGCGCCCTCGCGGTCGACGTGCAGGAAGGCGTGCACCTTCTCGTCCACGGCGTCGATGCGGGCGAGGTGGGCCTCGGTGACCTCGACGGCCGTCAGCTCGCCGGAGGCGACCTTCGCGGCGATGTCGGCGGCGGTGAGCCTGATGATGTCGATCTTGCTGTCCGTCATGGTGGTTAGTCCTCCCCCAGGATCTGCGGCACCTTGAAACGCTGCTGCTCTTGGGCCGGGGCGCCGGAGAGCGCCTGCTCGGGGGTGAGCGACGGACGGACCTCGTCCGCGCGCATGACGTTCGTCAGCGGCAGCGGGTGGGAGGTCGGCGGTACGTCTTGGTCGGCGACCTCGGAGACGCGGGCGACCGCGCCGATGATGTCGTCGAGCTGTCCGGCGAAGTGGTCGAGCTCCTCGTCCTTCAGCTCAAGACGTGCTAGGCGGGCGAGGTGGGCGACCTCCTCGCGCGTAATGCCAGGCATGCGGCGATCCTCTGGGGGTGAGTGTGTGGTTTGTGGCCCCAATCCTATGGGGCCACACCCCGTGCCCGTGAAACGGATTGCCTCGGCCGGGCCGGGCCGCCTTCCCGCGGGGTCCGCCCGGCCTACTTCGCGATGTCGGCGCCGGCCTCGGCCTCGGCCGCGGCGGCCGCCTCCTCGGCGGCGACGTCCACCGGGCGGCGCCACCCTCGGGAGCCCCTGGCCCGCAGCCAGGCGGTGGTCTCGTCCGGCGGCATCGCGGCGGCGACCAGCCACCCCTGCACCGCGTCGCACCCCAGGTCGCGCAACCGCTCCCACGTCTCGTCGTCCTCGACACCCTCGGCGACGACCAGCAGCCCCAGGGAGTGCGCGAGGTCGACCGTGCAGCGGACGATCTCCGCGTCCTCGTTGTCGACGGCCAGGCGCGCGACGAAGGAGCGGTCGATCTTCAGTTCGCTCACCGGCAGCCGCCGCAGGTGCACCAGGGACGAGTACCCCGTGCCGAAGTCGTCGAGCGACATCTTGACGCCGTGGCCGGTCAGCCCGGCCAGCGTGTCCGCGGCCCGCTGCGGGTCCTCCAGAAGGACGTGTTCCGTTATCTCCAGTTGGAGCGCTCCCGCGGGGACCCCGTGACGGGCCAGGCGCGCGGCGACGGCGCCCGCGAAGCCGGGCGTGTGCACGTCACGCGGCGAGACGTTCACCGCGACGGGGACCTTGAGGCCCATCGCCTGCCACTTCGCCACCTGGCACAGGGCCGTCTCCAGGACGTACTCCGTGAGGTGCGGCATGAGGCCGGAGGACTCCGCGATGGCGATGAACTCGTCCGGCGGCACCTTCCCGCGCTCGGGGTGCACCCAGCGCACCAGCGCCTCGAGGCCCGCCACGCGTCCGTCGAACTGGACCTTCGGCTGGTAGTGCAGCTCCACGTCGCCCGCGTCGAGCGCCCGGCGCAGATCGCCCAAAAGGCCGAGGCGGTCGGGGGTGTTGGAGTCCCGCTTGGACTCGTACACCTCGACGCCCGTGCGGTCCCGCTTGGCCTGGTACATCGCGACGTCCGCCCGGCGGAGCAGCCCCTCGGCGTCCATGGCGTGGTCGGGGAAGACGGCGAGTCCGGCGCTGGCCTCCAGGACCAGCGTCAGGCCGTCGAGGTCGAGGGGTGAGCCGAGGGCGGCGACGAGGGACCGTGCCACGCGGGTGGCGGACGTCGTGGAGTCGGCGACGGGCAGCAGGACGGCGAACTCGTCACCGCCGAGCCGCGCGGCCTCCGCACCGCGCGGCAGGGCGAGCCGCAGCCGGTCGGCGATCTGCAGCAGTAAACGGTCGCCCGCGAGGTGACCGAGGGTGTCGTTCACCGACCGGAAGCGGTCCATGTCGATCAGCATCAGGGCCGACCGGGCCCCGATCCGCTCGGCGTCGTCCAGGGCCGTCCAGGTCCGTTCGAGGAGCCACTGGCGGTTGGGCAGGCCGGTGAGCGGGTCGCGCAGCTGCTCCTCGGCCCTGGCCCGCGCTATCCACAGCGTCGAGTCGAGCGCGACGAGGGGGATCGCGAAGAGCGGCAGCAGTATCGGCGTCGAGGCCGCGACCACGCAGATCAGCGGCGCGATGCCGAGCAGCGCGACACCGACGAGGCCCTGGCGGACCAGGGCCGTACGGGTGACCGTGGGCAGGGCGCCGGTGCGCGGCGCGTGGACGTACCAGAGCAGGACGCGGGTGACCACGAGGTAGCCCGCGGCGGCGAGGGCCACCTCGGGGGCGGAGTACAGGTCCCAGGTCTCGGGCAGCCAGGGCGACTCCGTCGTCGGGGCGGTGCCGAACGCGGCCATGGCGAGCGCGCCCGCGCCGATGCCGAGGATGTCGACCGCGCCGTGCAGGATGCCCTGGCGCCAGCGGTGGCGGCGCGCGACGCCGACGAGGACGACGACGGTGAGGCTGACCATGCCGGCGGGCACCCAGCCGTACAGCAGGAGGACGGCGACCGTGAGCGCGCCGCCCGATCCCGTGCCGCCCCACCAGCGGTCGCGGCCGAGCGCCACGAGATGGGCGACGATGAGACCCGTGAGGACGGCCAGGGACCAGCCGACCGTGCCGGAGGGGAACAGGTCGCCCCGTCCGGTGAACGCGTGGAAGAAGCCCGTGCCGAGCACCACCGCGGCGATCGTCACGACGACAACCGGAAGCACCGGCCAGGGGTCTCGCTCGCTCGATCCGTCGTCCGGTCCGTGCGCCTCGGCGCCGCGCCAGAGCGGCCTGCGCCGCCCCTCGACGCCGGTCTGGGTGGAACAGGGCCCCGCGTCCCGCCCGCCCGCGCTCTCGCCGACACCGAGCTCCTGTGTGCCGTAGCCGCCAACGGTGCTCCATGCGCGTTCGCGCCGCTCAACTGCCGTGCTCGGGACGGCGGGGCGCTCTCTCTCCGCTTCGCGTGCCCCCCGTGCCGCTCTGCGTCCGCTGAGCCACGCGCCCGGTCCGCGCCGCAGGCGCGCGCGCAGCCGGGAGTCCGGTGCGGCGCTCTCGGTCGGTTCCATTCCCGTCCCTCTCACAGCCGGCGGTGCCCAAGCCACGCGGACTCGCTCCAGAAGTCAGCCGCGTCTGAAACTCCTTCCCCGTGCTCCCGATGAGCAGGGGATACCCCAATCGCAGCGGGGCACGGCAGGCGCACACCTCAACAGTAGGCCGCAGAAGGCTTCCACGGGCAGCGGTCCACAACGGTTGCCCGAATGCGACCCGGCCACCCGTATGCATCTGGTATGCGCTGAACGGGTGGCCTTCAACCGCTACTCCTCGGTCGGAAGCGCGACTTCCGCTGCCGCGTCCGGTCCCTGTTCCAGCAGGACGGCGAAGCCTTCCTCGTTGAGAACCGGAACCTTCAGCTGCATCGCCTTGTCGTACTTCGAGCCGGGATTGTCGCCCACGACCACGAATGCTGTCTTCTTCGAAACGGAACCGGTGACCTTTGCTCCCCGGCTCTGCAACGCATCTTTTGCGCCATCCCGCGTGTGGTGCTCGAGCGTTCCGGTCACGACGACGGTGAGGCCTTCGAGCGGTCGCGGCCCCTCGTCCTCTCCTCCGCCCTCTTCCTCCATGCGGACCCCGGCGGCGCGCCACTTGCGCAGGATCTCCCGGTGCCACTCCTCCTCGAACCACTGCTTCAGGGAGGCGGCGATGGTCGGGCCGACACCCTCGACGGCGGCAAGCTCCTCCTCCGTGGCCTGCTCGATCCGGTCGATGGACCGGAACTCGCGGGCCAGCGCCTCGGCGGCGACCGGACCCACGTGGCGGATGGACAGGCCGGTGAGGACGCGGGCGAGCGGGCGCTCCTTGGCCGCCGCGATGTTCTCCAGCATGGAAAGGGCGTTCTTCTTCGCCTCGCCCTGCTGGTTGGCGAAGACCGTGGCGATCTTCTCCTCGCCGGTCTTCGGGTCCCGCTTGGGCAGACCGCTGTCCTGATCCAGTACGTACGCCTTGATCGGCAGGAGGCGCTCGATGGTGAGGTCGAAGATGTCGCCCTCGTCCAGGACCGGCGGCTCGGACGGCTCGAGGGGCTTGGTCAGCGCGGCCGCCGCGACATACCCGAAGTTCTCGATGTCCAGGCTCTTGCGGCCCGCCAGGTAGAAGAGGCGCTCGCGCAACTGGGCGGGGCAGGACTGCGCGTTGGGGCAGCGGAGGTCGATGTCGGCCTCCTTCATCGGCCGCAGCGCCGTCCCGCACTCGGGGCACTCGGCGGGCATCACGAACTCACGCTCGGTGCCGTCACGCAGGTCCACGACCGGGCCGAGGATCTCCGGGATGACGTCGCCCGCCTTGCGCAGGACGACCGTGTCGCCGATGAAGACGCCCTTCTTCTTCACCACGTCCTGGTTGTGCAGGGTCGCGAACTCCACCTCGGAGCCGGCGACCGTGACGGGCTCCACCTGGGCGTACGGCGTGACGCGGCCGGTGCGGCCGACGCCCACGCGGATGTTCACCAGCTTGGTGTTGACCTCCTCGGGGGCGTACTTCCAGGCGATCGCCCAGCGCGGCGCGCGCGAGGTCGAGCCGAGGCGGCCCTGGAGCGGGATCTCGTCCAGCTTCACGACGACGCCGTCGATCTCGTGCTCGACGGAGTGGCGGTTCTCGCCGAAGTACGTGATGAAGTCCCGTACGCCGTCGAGCCCTTGGACCACCTTGTTGTGCTGGGCGGTGGGCAGGCCCCAGGCCTTCAGGAGTTCGTACGCGTGGCTGAGGCAGTCGATGTCGAAGCCCTCGCGGGCGCCGATGCCGTGCACCACCATGTGCAGCGGGCGGGTGGCGGTGACGCGCGGGTCCTTCTGGCGCAGTGAACCCGCCGCCGCGTTGCGCGGGTTGGCGAAGGGCTTGTCGCCGGCCTCCACCAGGCGGGCGTTGAGCTCCTCGAACTTCTCCATGGGGAAGAAGACCTCGCCGCGGATCTCGACGAGGGCGGGGATGTCGTCGCCCTTGAGGCGGTCCGGGATGTCCGCGATCGTGCGGACGTTCGGAGTGATGTCCTCGCCGGTGCGGCCGTCGCCGCGGGTGGCCGCGCGGGTGAGCTTGCCGTCCTCGTACGTGAGGTTCACGGCGAGGCCGTCGACCTTGAGCTCGCACAGGAAGTGGTGGTCGCTGGTGCCGACCTCCTTGGCGACGCGGTCGGCCCAGGCGGCGAGCTCCGCGTCGTCGAAGGCGTTGTCCAGGGAGAGCATGCGCTCGCGGTGCTGGACCGAGGTGAACTCGGTCTCGTACGCCCCGGAGACCTTCTGGGTGGGCGAGTCGGGCGTGCGCAGCTCGCTGTACTCCTCCTCCAGGGCTTCCAGCGAGCGCAGGAGCTTGTCGAACTCGGCGTCACTGACGACCGGTTGATCGTTCACGTAGTACCGGAAGCGGTGCTCCTCGATCTGTTCGGCCAGCTGGGCATGCTGATCCCGTGCCTCGGCGGGCACAGAGCCTTGCTGTTCGACAGCCACCGTTACATCCTCCCGTTACGTCATACCCAATTACTCAGGGTTGTCCGCGAGTGATCTCGCCGCCCGGACGCAGTGGGCGAGCACCGCGCGTGCGTACGCGGGAGAAGCCCCCGCGAGCCCGCACGACGGAGTGACCACGACCGACTCCGCGAGAGAACCCGGATTCAGCCCCAGCCTGCGCCACAACGTCCTGACACCCATGACGCTACCGGCAGGGTCTGACAATGGGCCGTCCACGCCCGCCACGACACCGGCGAAGAGCTTCGTGCCCCCCTCGACGGCCTCACCGATCGCCTCGTCGTCACGCTCGGTGAGCAGTGAGAAGTCGAACGAGATCGCGTCGGCGCCGGCCCGGCGAAGCAGCGCGAACGGCACGTCCGGCGCGCAGGAGTGGACGACGGCGGGCCCGTCGTGCACGCCGAGCACCTCCCGCAGGGTGCTCTCCACGAGCTGGCGGTCCACGGCACGGTGGGTGCGGTACTCGCTCGCGGTCTTGATGTGCCCGCGCAGCACGCCGATGAGCGAGGGCTCGTCGAGCTGGAGCACGATCTGCGCGCCGGGGATGCGGCGGCGTACGTCCGCGAGATGGAAGCGCAGGCCTTCGGTGAGCGATCCGGCCAGGTCACGGCAGGCGCCGGGGTCGGAGAGCGCGGCCTCGCCGTTCTTCAGCTCCAGGGCGGCGGCCAGGGTCCACGGCCCGACGGCCTGGATTTTGACCGGCCCTTCGTACCCCTGGGTGAACTCCTCGAGGGCGTCGAGGTCCTCGCCGAGCCAGGCTTTCGCGCGGCGCGTGTCGCGCCCCGGACGGTCGCCGATCCGCCAGCCGCTGGGCTCCACGCGCGCGTAGAGCTCGACCAGCATTCCGGCGGTGCGTCCGATCATGTCGGCGCCGGGCCCGCGCGCGGGCAGCTCGGCCAGATACGGGAAGTCCTCGAAACTGCCGGTGACGGTCTTCGCGGTCTCGCGGGCGTCACCACCGGGCATGGACCCGATGCCGGTGGCCGGGCCCCAACTGATCGCGTTCACTGTCCGGGCCGCACCGTCAGGTCGTTGACCTCCGCGTCGCGCGGCAGGTCGATGGCCATCAGGATCGTCGTGGCGACGGACTCCGGGTCGATGAAGCGGGAGGGGACGTACTCCTTGCCCTCCTGCTGGTGGACCTTGGCCTGCATGGCGCTCGCCGTGCGGCCCGGATAGACGGAGGTGACGCGGACGCCGTTCGCGTGCTCCTCGCCGCGCAGGGAGTCCGCCAGGGCCTTGAGGCCGTGCTTGGAGGCGGCGTAGGCGGACCAGGCGGGGCTCGCGCTCAGGCCGGCGCCGGAGTTCACGAAGACCACGTGGCCCCGGGTGGCGCGGAGTTGGGGCAGGAAGAGGCGGGTCAGTTCGGCGGGGGCGATGAGGTTGACGTTGAGCTGGTGGCGCCAGGACTTCGGGGTGAGGTCACCGACGGGGCCCAGGTCGACGACGCCCGCGACGTGGAGCAGGGAGTCCACCTGGTCGGGCAGCGACTGGTGGCCGAAGGCCCAGGACAGTTTGTCCGGGTCGGAGAGGTCGCCCACGAGCGTGGCCGACCCGGGGAACTGCGCCGCGAGTTCCTTGGCCCGGCCCGCGTCGCGTGCGTGCAGGACGAGCGCGTCGCCGCGTGCGTGGAGGCGGCGGGCGACGGCCGCGCCGATGCCGGAGCCGGCCCCGGTGATCACATGTGTTGCCATGCGCCCATCGTCGCACCCCGGCGGGCGCGGCTCAGCGCGTGCCCATGCTCTCCTCCAGGTAGGCGAGGGCGCCCACGGGCTCCTCGGCGAAGAAGACGAGGCCGGTCAGCGGCACCGGCAGGAAGCCCTCGTCCTCCATGCGCTGGAACTGCTCCTTGAGGCCGTCGTAGAACCCCGCCGAGTTGAGCAGGACCACCGGCTTCGTGTGCTTGCCGTGCTTCTTCAGCTCGAGGATCTCGGTGGCCTCGTCCAGCGTGCCCGTACCGCCGACCATGATCACGATCGCGTCGGACTTCTCCAGGAGCAGCGCCTTGCGCTCGGCGAGGTCACGCGCGATCACCATCTCGTCGGGCGCGGTGACGGCCCTGGCCTTGGCGGCGAGGAAATCCACCGAGACGCCGACGAGGCGCCCGCCCGCCTCCTCCACACCATCGGCGACGACCTTCATCAGACCGCTCTCCGAACCGCCCCACACCAGGGTGTGGCCGCCCTTGCCGAGCAGTTCGGCGAACTCGCGCGCGGGGCGGGTGTAACGCTCGGGGAGGTCGGCCGCGGAGAGGAAGACACAGATGTTCATGGCTTCACCGTACGATCCGGCCCAGACTGGGTGGGACGCGGCCGTTCACAGAGCCTGACAGCCCACAGAAGGAGACCACGGTGACAGCAGGGCACAAGATCACCATCGAGCAGGGCACCGAGCACGTACGGGTGGTGCGGGACGGCCAGGTCGTGGCCGAGAGCAGCCGCCCGCTGCTGTTGAGGGAAACGGGCTGCCCGGTGCGCCACTACCTCCCCCCGGAGGACGTGCGCACGGATCTCCTGACCCCCTCGGACACCACCACGTACTGCCCCTTCAAGGGAACGGCGTCCTACTGGTCGATGCCCGGCGCGAAGGACGCGGTGTGGGCGTACCCCGAGCCGAAGGACGCGGTGGCGCAGATCAAGGACCACTTCTGCTTCTACGAGGTGGAAGAGGCCGGATAGCGCCGGCGGACGGCGGCGGCGCCTAGACCGCCGCCGCGGCCCGCTCCGTGGTGGCGATCGTCGCCGAGCCGACCACGCGCGTGCCGTCGTAGAGCACGATCGCCTGGCCGGGGGCCACGCCGCGTACGGGCTCGTCGAAGGTGACGCGCAGCTCCGAGCCGTCGACCAGCTCCGCGCGCACCGTCGTCTCGCCGCCGTGCGCCCGCAGCTGCGCGGTGTACGTGCCGGGCCCCGAGGGAGCGACCCCGCACCAGCGGGGCTTGACGGCGGTCAGTCCGGTCACGTCAAGGGCGGCCGCCGGGCCGACCGTCACGGTGTTGTTCACCGGGGAGATGTCCAGGACGTAGCGCGGCTTGCCGTCGGGGGCCGGGGTGCCGATCCGCAGGCCCTTGCGCTGGCCGATGGTGTAGCCGAAGGCGCCCTCGTGGGTGCCCAGCTTGTTGCCGTCGGCGTCGACGATGTCGCCCTCCGCCTTGCCCAGGCGGTCCGCGAGGAAGCCCTGGGTGTCGCCGTCCGCGATGAAGCAGATGTCGTGGCTGTCGGGCTTCTTCGCGACGGCGAGGCCGCGCTCCTCGGCCTCCGCGCGGATCTCCTCCTTGGTGGTGAGGGTGTCACCGAGGGGGAACATCGCGTGGGCGAGCTGGCGGTCGTCCAGGACGCCGAGGACGTAGGACTGGTCCTTGGCCATGTCGGAGGCGCGGTGCAGCTCGCGGGTGCCGTCGTCGTTCACCACGACGGTGGCGTAGTGGCCGGTGACGACCGCGTCGAAGCCCAGGGCGAGCGCCTTGTCCAGGAGCGCGGCGAACTTGATCTTCTCGTTGCAGCGCAGGCACGGGTTGGGGGTGCGCCCCGCCTCGTACTCGGCGATGAAGTCCTCGACCACGTCCTCACGGAAGCGCTCGGCCAGGTCCCAGACGTAGAACGGGATGCCGATGACATCCGCGGCGCGGCGCGCGTCGCGGGAGTCCTCGATGGTGCAACAGCCTCGCGCGCCCGTGCGGAACGATTGCGGGTTCGCCGAGAGCGCCAGGTGCACTCCGGTCACGTCGTGCCCGGCTTCGGCGGCACGCGCGGCGGCGACGGCGGAGTCCACGCCGCCCGACATGGCGGCGAGCACGCGGAGGGGGCGGGGGTGCTGCGGGGTCCGGTTCTCAGTCATAGCTCTAACAGGGTACGGGCCCGCGGGAACCAGTCGCCCGTGAGTAAGCGTTGACGATCACATGGGGGAAGAACGGGACTCGACAGCGGGGCAGGGGCAGGGACGCCGGGGCGTCAACCGGCGGACGCTCCTGATCGGCGGCGCCGCGGCGGCCGTCGGCACGGCCGTGCTCGCGTCGGACGAGCTGGGGCGCCTGTGGTGGCGGATGCCCGGAGTGGTGAAGAAGCGCAAGGAGGGCGAGGTCGACGCCCGGGGCGCGCAGTGGACGGCGGCTTCCGACTACAACTGGCGCCGCGCGGACCGCCCCGACGACTACGGCATCGACATGGTCGTCATCCACGTCGTCCAGGGCGGATACGCGACGGCGCTGAAGGTCTTCAAGGACCCCGGACACGGCGCGGCGGCCCATTACGTGGTGCGCAAGGACGGGCACATAGCCCAGATGATTCGCGAGCTCGACGTGGCGTTCCACGCGGGGAACAAGAGCTACAACGAACGGAGCATCGGCATCGAGCACGAGGGCTTCGTCGACAAGAAGTCCTCGTTCACCGACGCGATGTACGCGTCGTCGGCGCGCCTGACGGCAGGCATCTGTGAGCGGTACGACATCCCGGTGGACCGCGAGCACATCATCGGGCACGTGGAGGTGCCGGGCACGGACCACACGGACCCGGGGCCGCACTGGGACTGGGACCGGTATCTGAAGCTCGTCAAGAAGGCCCGCGCCGCCCTCGGGTGAGGTGACCTAGCGCAGGTGCACCGGCAGCGACTCCACCCCGTACACGATGGACAGCTTGCGGAAGGTGAGGTCCTCGGGGGCGACCGCGAGCCGCATCTCGGGGAAGCGGCGCACCAGGGCCGGGTAGGCGGCGCGCAGCTCCATGCGGGCCAGTTCCGCGCCGATGCAGCGGTGGATGCCGTAGCCGAAGGCGAGGTGGCCCGAGGCCTTGCGGTGCGGGTCGAAGCCGCCGCCGTCGGGGGTGTACTTGGCGTCGCGGTTGCCGCCGCTCAGGGAGCACAGGACCAGGTCACCCTTGGGTATGCGTACGCCGGCCACCTCGATGTCCTCGCGGGCGAACCGCGGGAAGGCCACCTGCACGACGGTGAGGTAGCGCAGCGCCTCCTCGACGAAGGGTGCGGCCGCCCCGTCGTCGTCACGCAGCCGCGCGGCGGTCCGAGGGTGCTGCAGGAGGAGCAGGGAGCCGAGGGCCACCATGCTCGCGGTCGTCTCGAAGCCACCGGTGAGGACGCCGTCGGCGAGACCGGCGAGCTCCTCGTCGCCGACCGTGTCGCCGTGTTCCTTCACGATCATGCCGAGCAGTCCGTCGCCCGGGTTCTCGCGCTGCTTCTTGACGACGTCCCGGAAGTAGGAGAGCGAGGCGGATATCGCGCCGAAGGGAGCGGTCGCGCCGCCGAAGAGGTCGAAGCGCTCCATGGCCAGCTGCTGGAAGTCGTGGCGGTCCTCGTAGGGCACGCCGAGCAGCTCGCAGATCGTCAGGGAGGGGATCGGCAGCGCGAAGGCCTGGACGAGGTCGACGGGCCCTTCCGTGGCCTCCATCGCGTCGAGCCGCTCCTCGACGATGGCCTCGATCCTGGGCGTGAGGCGGCGCAGCCTGCGCATCGTGAACTCGGGCGTGAGGATGCGGCGCAGATGCGTGTGGACCGGGGGGTCGCTGAAGCCGAGGCCGCCGGGGTGGTGGTCGTCGACCACTCCGGCGTTGCCCGCGAGGTTCATGAAGTCGTTGCTGAAGCCGTCGGTCGCGCCGAGGACCGCCTTCACCTCGTCGTAGCCGGTGACCACCCAGGCGTCCATGCCGAAGGGCAGCGGCACCTTGGATATCGGCTGCTCCGCCTGGTGCTCCGTGAGGCTTGCGACCGGGTCCAGCCCGTCGCGGCGCATCGGCGCGAGCAGGGGCTCGGGCAGCTTCGAGATCGTGGAGGCGCTGATCCCGTTCCGCTGGATCCGCGAGAGATACATGCGTCCGAGCCGCGCGGCGATGCGAGAGCGGAGGTTCGCCTTCAATGTGAACTCCAGGAGGGGTGGTCGTGCAGCCCCGAAGAGGGGGTTGTCGTGCGGCCCCGAACGCGCGGAGCGGACTCGCGAGCGGCAAGCATAGATCGGCGGGCTGTGGGCCTCGTCGCCCGCTCCGGTGCCTGTCCGGCCTATAGCGGCCGAAACCGGCACCAACTCAGGGGGAGGTCAGCACAGTCCGGCGTTAGCCTCATCACGCACGCCGCACAACGGGCAGGTCGTGAGCAGAGGGCCTGGAAGCAGGCAGCTCCCGGCTCAGCTGAGTCCCGCCGTGCGCGCCCGTTCCACCGCAGGACCGATCGCCCCGGCCACCGCGGCCACGTCCGCCTCGGTGGAGGTGTGCCCGAGGGAGAAGCGGAGCGTGCCGCGGGCCAGGTCGGGGTCGGTTCCGGTGGCGAGCAGGACGTGGCTCGGCTGGGCCACTCCCGCCGTACAAGCGGAGCCGGTGGAGCATTCGATGCCCTGGGCGTCGAGCAGCAGCAGCAGGGAGTCGCCCTCGCAGCCGGGGAAGGTGAAGTGCGCGTTCGCGGGCAGCCGGCCGACCGGGTCGCCGCCCAGGATCGCGCCGGGGACCTCCGCGCGCACCGCGGTGATCAGGTCGTCCCGCAGGCCGCCGATCTCCCGGGCGAACCACTCGCGCTGTGCGGCGGCGTGCTTCCCGGCCACGGCGAACGCGGCGATCGCGGGCACGTCGAGCGTCCCGGAGCGCACGTGGCGCTCCTGCCCGCCGCCGTGCAGGACGGGCACGGGGCTGTACTCACGGCCCAGGAGCAGCGCCCCGATGCCGTAGGGCCCGCCGATCTTGTGCCCGGACACGGTCATCGCGGCGAGCCCGGACGCGCCGAAGTCGACGGGCAGCTGGCCGAAGGCCTGCACCGCGTCGGCGTGCAGCGGGATGCCGAACTCCCCCGCCACGTCGGCAAGTTCACGGATCGGCTGGATGGTGCCGATCTCGTTGTTGGCCCACATGACGGTGGCGAGGGCGACGTCGCCGGGGTCGCGCTCGATCGCCTCGCGCAGCGCTTCGGGGTGCACGCGGCCGTACGCGTCGACGGGGAGGTACTCGACGGTGGCGCCTTCGTGCTCGCCGAGCCAGTGCACGGCGTCGAGGACGGCGTGGTGCTCGACGGGGCTGGACAGGACGCGGGTCCGCGCGGGGTCGGCGTCGCGCCGCGCCCAGTACAGGCCCTTCACGGCGAGGTTGTCGGCCTCGGTGCCGCCCGCGGTGAAGACGGTCTCGCTGGGGCGCGCGCCGAGCGACTCGGCGAGCGTCTCGCGGGCCTCCTCGACGGTGCGTCGCGCCCGGCGCCCCGCAGCGTGCAGTGAGGAGGCGTTGCCGGTGACGGCGAGCTGGGCGGTCATCGCCGCGATCGCCTCCGGGAGCATCGGAGTGGTCGCTGCGTGGTCGAGGTAGGCCATGGTGGGCACGATTCTACGAGCCTCGCCGAGCCCCGCGTCCAAGCGGTGTCAGCCCGCGAGACCCCAGGACACGGTGTTGTCCATGGACATCAGCACGGCGAGTACGACGAGATCGGCCACACCGAGCCCGAGTCCGAGCATCGCGCGGCCCTTCCGGCCGGTCCCGCGCCAGAGCGCGATGCTCGCGAGGACGATCGCGATCGGGCCGAGGAAGAGGTTCAGGACGAGCAGTCCGAGCAGCCCGAGGACGAACGAGGCGACGGCCATGCCGTCGGTGTCGCGCCGGCCGGTGGGGGCGGGAGCGGAACCGGGAGAGGCAGAGGTGGAGGTGGAGGTGGCGTCGGAAGCGGTCTTGGGCTTGGTGGCGGTGAGTGCCATGGTGCGACTCCTTTCAGGGGCCGTGCGGATCGGTCACGGATGCGGGGGCGCGCTCAGGAGGTGCCGACGAGCTGCTCAGGAGTGATGGCGCGAGCGCCGCTCGCGCACCGCGAACACCATGAGCCAGACGCCGATCACGGCGGCGGCCACGAGGCTGACGGGGAGCGGCGCGTGGGCCACGGAGCCCATGGCGACACCGAGCAGCAGGAGGGCGGCTACGAGGAACAGCATGGGATGCCTCTCGTGTGAGGTATCGGCTGGAGCTTTCGGTGAACGGTTGTGGTGACAACTGTTCACTGAGTTAGAGAGTACCTCGCCTCCGGCTTTCCAATCCCGGAGAACAGTTGTTAACTGCATGGCATGAGTCACACTCTCGGCATCCGGCAGGCCCAGAAGCAGAAAACCCGGCAGGCACTCCTCGACGCGGCGCTCCAGCTGCTCGAGGAGCAGAGCCTGAGCAGCCTGGGACTGCGCGAGGTCACCCGTGCCGTGGGCGTGGCGCCCACCGCCTTCTACCGGCACTTCCGCGACATGGCCGACCTGGGCGTGGCACTGGTCGAGGAGGCGCTGAGCAGCCTGCACACCACGCTCGTCTCGCTCCTCGCGGCGACCGGCGACAGCGCGGACAGCGACGGCGAGGAACGCATCGCGGCCACGGTCGAGTTGATCGTCGCCTATGTGCGCACGCACCCCGCGCACGTGCGCTTCATCGCGCGCGAGCAGCACGGCGGCGTGCAGGCCGTGCGGTCCGCGATAGGTGATCAACTCACCCTGTTCGCCCAGGAGGTGAAGGCCCAGTTCGCCCGGGAGCCCGAGTCCGCGGGCTGGGACGACGACGACCTCCTGATGCTCGCCAGAATGTACGTCGACCACATGGTGATGACCGCGTCCGCACTCCTGGAGGCGGCGCCGGACGCCGAGGAACGAGTGGCGGCCAGTGCGCGCCGACAGCTGCGTCTGGTGTCGCTCGGGCGGCGCCACTGGCTGGACGGGCAGTGACCTGAGCACCCGACACGGCCGTCGGCCGGGGGCCTCGACACCATGCCTCGACACCTATGTCTCGACACCTATGTAAGGAGCTACTAGCCTTACGGTCATGACGACCGATCGCGACTGGACACTCGACCAGACCTTCGCGGGACCGACCGGCGCCGTCCGCTGGACCGCCATCGGCCCCGCGGACGCACCGCCCGTCGTCCTGGTCCACGGCACCCCTTTCTCCTCGTACGTCTGGCGGGGCGTGGCCCGCGCACTCTCCCGCGAGCACCGCGTGTACGCAGGGGACCTGCCGGGCTACGGCGCCTCCGAGATGCGCTTCGGACAGGACGTGTCCCTGGCCGCGCAGGCCCGCGTCCTCACCGAGCTCCTCGCCCACTGGGGCCTGGACGAACCGGCGGTCGTGGCCCACGACTTCGGCGGCTGCGTCGCCCTGCGCGCCCACCTCCTGCACGGCGCCCGCTACGCACGTCTCGCGGTCGTCGACCCGGTGGCCCTCGCCCCCTGGGGCTCCCCCACCTACCGCCTGCTCGGTGCGCACGCCGACGTCTTCGCCCAGCTGCCGCCCGCCCTGCACGAGGCACTCGTGCGCGAGTACGTCGGTTCGGCGAGCCACCGCGGCCTGCACCCCGCGGTGCTCGACCGCCTGGTCGAGCCCTGGTGCACCGAGGAGGGCAGGCCCGCGTTCTACCGGCAGATCGAGCAGAACGACCAGCGGTACACCGATGAGATCCAGGACCGCTACGGGGAGTTGGACCTGCCCGTCCTCATCTGCTGGGGCACGGACGACACCTGGATCCCGGTGGAGCGCGGCCACGAACTCGCCAAGCTGATCCCCGGCGCCGAGCTGCGGCTCATCGAGGGCGCGGGACATCTCGTGCAGGAGGACGCGCCCGCCGAGCTCACCGGCGAGCTCGGCCGGTTTCTGCGTACAGGCCGCTGACGGCGGCGGCGGCGCCCGCAAGCTCGGCGCGGACCTCGGGCGGCGAAAGGACCTCCACACTGGCGGCGAACGGCAGCAGCGTGCGGGCGTCGCCGACGTCGCCGAACCCCAGCCGGACGGTGATCCACTCGCTCTCCCCGTCGTCCTCCGGTGGCGCGCTCAGGAACTGCCCCTTGAGGCGCACGAACTGGGCGTAGCGGTCCCGCGCGACGCGTGCCGTCACGTCGACGCCGACCGGCCGGTCCTCGACCTGGCGCTTCAACACCGCCCAGACATCGGCGAGTTCCACGCCTGGTCTGCGCTGCACGGGCTGGTCCGTGAGGGTCGCCGCCTGCACGCGGTCGGCACGGAAGAGCCGCGGGGAGCCGCGCCGGTCAGCGACCAGATACCAGACACCCGCCTTGGAGACGAGGCCGTACGGATCCACCGTGTAGGCGCTCGGCCCCGCGTCGCCGCTGTGCCGGTAGCGCAGCCGCAGCCGCCGGTCACTGAAGACGGCGTCCTGCAGTACGTCGAGATCGACGGCGACCGGATCCGATCCGCGGGGCCCCGGCATCCAGCGTGCCGAGTCGACGAGGATGCGCCGGCTCGTCAGCTCGGCGGCGGGGCGGTGCGATGCGGGCAGCGCCGCCATGACCTTGCGCAGCGCCGAGCCGAGCGCCTCGTCGAGCCCGAGCGCGGCGTGCGCGCCCTGCGCGGCCAGGATGAACAGCGCGCGTGACTCGTCCGCCGTGAGCCCCGTGACGTCCGTACGGAAGCCGGGCAGGAGCGCGATGCCGCCGTGCCGCCCGCGCTCCGCGTAGACCGGGACGCCCGAGGCGGAAAGCGCCTCGATGTCGCGGTAGATGGTGCGTACGGAGACTTCGAGGCGGTCGGCGAGTTCATGGGCGGGGACCTGCCCGCGGGTCTGGAGCAGCAGCAGGATCGAGAGCAGCCGGTCGGATTTCACGCGGTCAAGGATGGCCTGTCGGCCCTCCGCCGATCATGCTTATGATGCAGGCGTGTTCGATTCCCGGCACATCAGGTCATTCCATGAAGTGGTCCGGACCGGCTCCTACTCCGCCGCCGCCCGCTCGCTCGGCTATACGCAGCCCGCGATCACCCAGCAGATGAAGGCGCTCGAACGGTCCGTCGGCACGGTCCTGTTCACCCGCGTCGGCCGCAGGATGCGGCTGACCGAGGCGGGCGAGGCACTGTCCCGGCACGCGGGGATCATCCTCGGCAACATCAATGCCGCCCAGCAGCAGATGAACGCCATCACGGGCCTGCGCACCGGCCGCGTCCGCATCTGCGCCTTCCCCAGCGCCAACGCCACCCTCCTCCCCGAGGCGCTGTCCCGGCTCGCGGTGAGCCACCCCGGCGTGCGCGTCGAACTCCAGGAGAACGAGCCGCCCGAGTCCCTCCAGCGCCTGGTGGACGGCGACTGCGACATCACCCTGGCCTTCCACTACCCCGGCCTGCACGAGGACGTGCCGGACGAGGTGATGGAGATCCCGCTGATGGAGGACCAGTTGACGGTCCTCATGCCCTCCCGGCACCCGCTGGCCAGGCGCCGTTCCGTCCGGCTCGTCGACCTGGCCGGCGAGCGCTGGATCGCGGGCTGCCTGCGCTGCCGCGCCAACTTCCTGCACGAGTGCGCCGAGCAGGGCTTCACGCCCGACATCGCCTTCACCACGGACGACAACCTCGTCATCCAGAGCCTGGTCGCCGAGGGACTGGGCATCGCGATGATGCCGGGGCTGGTCCTCGACTTCCTGCGCCACCGTCAGGTGACGGGCCGGGCCCTCGACCCGGCGTCACGGCGGCAGGTCGCCGCGTACGCGCTGCGGGAGCATCTGCGGATTCCGGCGACGGCGCTGGTGCTCGACGAACTGAAGGCGGTCGCGGCGAACCGCGTGGGCTGCTGAGGCGACGTACCCCTCCGCCCCTTCCTGCTCCCCCCTCTCCATCCATAAGCAGAAGTTGGGAAGTGGCTTAGAAACTGTCGTTGGACGTGATGGAAGGACGGCAGGACGCTGCCCCTATGAGTGCCTCCACCACCGCGTACCGAGCGGCCCGCACCACCGGGCGTCTTGACGCCCTCGTCTCCGGCATACGTAAGGCCGTCGGCCGGGGGCTTCCGCCGGATCTGACGGCGTACCTGGTCGAAGAACTGCTCGCGCCTCATCTGGGCGCCGCCGAACTGCTCACCGACGAGCAACTCTCCGGTGACCCCGAGCGCTACCGGCAGCATCTGCTGCACGCCGAGCACGACGGCAGCTTCTCGGTCGTCGGCATCGTCTGGCTGCCGGGTCAGCGCACGCCGGTCCACGACCACGTCTCGTGGTGCGTCTCCGGCGTCCACGAGGGTGCGGAACACGAGCGTCGCTACCGCCTCGTCCCGGCGTCGGCCGACACCCCTGCTCGGCTCGTCGCCACCGAGGACCTGGTCAACCGGCAGGGCACGGTGTGCGGTTTCGCGCCGCCCGGTGACATCCACCGGGTCTGGAACGGCGGCACGGAGCGGGCGGTCTCGCTCCACGTGTACGGCGCGGACATCTCCCGCCTGGGCACCAGCGTGCGCCGGGTGTACGACCTGCCGGCCGACCGCTGATGGCGCTCCTGGGGCAGCGTCAGCAGATCTCCGCGGTCGCGCCTCCCGGGCGGCCCCGTCCGCTGCCGGGGCTCGCCCTCGCCGCGCTCGGCGTGACGGTGGCCTCGGTGACGCATGCCCTGATCCCGGCCGTGCCGATGCTGACGGCGGCGGTGGTGCTCGGCCTCGTGGCAGCACATGTGCCGGGTGTGCGCGCGGTCGTACGAGGCCCCGGCAAGGCGGGGCTCTCCCTCGCGGGCAAGCGGCTGATGCGGCTCGGCATCGTGCTGCTCGGCCTGAAACTGAGTTTGGACGATGTCCTCGGCCTCGGCTGGGCGACGGTGCTGATGGTGCTCGGGGTGGTGGCGGCGACGTTCTTCGGGACGTGGTGGCTCGGCCGGCGGATGGGGCTGCCCGGCGACCAGCCGCTCCTGATCGCCACCGGGTACGCGATCTGCGGGGCGTCCGCTATCGGCGCGGTCAGCGAGGCGACCGAGAGCGAGGAGCGGGACGCGGCGGTCTCCGTGGCGCTCGTGACGCTGTGCGGGACGCTGGCCATCGCCGTACTGCCGCTGATGCAGGGGCCGTTGGGGCTGAGCGACGCGGAGTTCGGCCGGTGGGTCGGGGCCGGTGTGCACGACGTGGGCCAGGTGGTGGCCACGGCGCAGACCGCTGGGCCTGGTGCGCTGGGGGACGCGGTTCTGGTGAAGCTGATGCGGGTGGCGATGCTTGCGCCGCTGGTGGCGGGGGTTGCGTTCGCCTTGCGGGCGCGGGCCGCTGCTCCGGGCGGGGCGGCCGGCCGTCGTCCGCCTCTGCTGCCGCTGTTCGTGGCGGGGTTCGTGGGGATGGTGGCGGTGCGGAGTACGGGGTGGGTGCCGGGGTCCGTACTGGACCTGGCGGGCCACGCCCAGGAACTCCTGCTGGCGGCCGCCTTGTTCGGCCTCGGCTCGGTGGTGGACCTGCCGTCGCTGATCCGAACGGGCGGGCGGGTGGCGGCGCTTGGGGTGTGTGCGTGGGTGGTGGTGGCGGGGGTTTCGTATGGGGGCGTGCGGCTGGTGGGGTAGGGATTTTCCCCAACCCCACCCCTTCCCGAAAACTCGCTCGGCGCGAGGGCCTGCGTTCCTTCATCACCGGCTCCGCCGAGTTCGTCCTCAAACGCCGGACGGGCTGAAAGATTCCCGCCGGTCCGGACATAGTTTTCAGCCCCTCCGGCGTTTGAGGAGCGGGGTCTGGGGCGGAGCCCCAGGTTCGGGAAGGGGTGGGATTGGGGAAAGCCCCGCAGGGACCGCTCCGGCCTCAGCCCAACCGCACCCGCGCCAGCTGTCGCGACTGGGCCACCAGGCGGTCCGCCGCGTCCCAGACCTCCGCGTCCTCCTCCAGGAAGCCCCCGGCAAGGTTGCGCGTGGTGATCGAGACCCGGAGAGGACCCGGCGCCGGCCTCGCGCGGACGTGGACCGTCAGTTCCACCGTCGGCACCCAGCCGGAGATGCCCAGCTCGAAGGCGGTCGGCGGCAACGCGTCCACCGCGAGCAGCAGCGACAGCGGATCCGCGTCTCGCCCGTCCGCGAGGCCGAACCAGGCGCGCATCTCCCCCTTGCCGGAGGGCTGGCCGAGGGCCCACCCCAGGGTGGAGGGGTCCAGCTTCAGGAACAGCCGGTCACTGATCGCGGAGCTGCCGGGCACCGGCCGGTGGTCCGGGGCGTCCTGGGGGCCGAAGCACTGCTCGAGCGGCGGCAGCTCCGGCGGCTTGGCCGTCGTACGGACGTCGTCGGGAAGGCCCGCCAGGTCTCCGTACGAGGCGAGGACACGGATTCGTTCGACCTCGCGCCCCTCCTCGTCGTACTGGAAGAGCGAGGCCTGTCCGGTCGACAGGGTCCGCCCGGCCCGCGCCGTGTCCGTGCGGATCACGGCGGGCCCGGGGTGGGACGCCGTCAGGTAGTGCGCGGAGACGGTGAAGGGGTCCGAGTGCGGCAGGGCGTCGGCCAGCGCGCGGCCGAGGACCGCGAGGAGATAGCCGCCGTTGACGGCGTTGATGATCGTCCAGCCCGCGGAGAGATCGATGTCGTAGACCCCGGGCTCCCGCCGGGTGACCGCGGTGTCGCGGTCGAACTCGCTGTCGCCGATGCTCGCGGGCACCGCTGCCGGTATGGATGCTGCCTCTGCCATGGCAGCAACGTACAACATCTCATTACTGAGCGGTAGCTTTTTGTGCCGGGCCGCTCCCCTCACTACCCCGCTCCCCGCACTGCCCCGCTCCCCCGCTAGCCCGCTTCCTCCACCTCGACCGCGGTGGACCGCCGGTGCCACGCCCGGGGCGCCCGCCAGTGGTAGCGCAGCGCGAGCAGCCGCAGGACGAAGGTCGTGATCACGGCGAGGGTGCTGGTGAAGGCGTTCACCATGTCGTAGTTGATGCAGAGCGCGACCGTCGCGGATCCGACGATGGCGGGCACGGCGTACAGGTCACGGTCCCAGCGCACCAGGGACGGCACCTCGTTGGCGATGATGTCGCGCAGCACGCCGCCGCCCACCGCGGTGGCGAGCCCCAGGGCCGCCGAGGCGGTGAGGCCGAGGCCGTAGTCGTACGCCTTGGTCGTGCCGGTGACACAGAAGAGGCCCAGGCCCGCCGCGTCGAAGACGTTCACCGCGAGCTGGGTGCGCTCCACCTCCGGGTGGAGGAAGAACACCAGGGCGGCCGCGAACAGCGGCGTGATGAAGTAGCCGAGGTCGACGAAGGCGGCGGGTGGCACCGCCCCGATGACCACGTCACGGAAGATCCCTCCGCCCAGGGCGGTGACCTCGGCGAGCACGACGATCCCGAAGACGTCGAAGTTCTTGCGTACGGCGAGCAGCGCGCCGGAGATCGCGAAGACGAAGATTCCGACGATGTCGAGCGCGTGCTGGACGGAGGGACTGAACAGATCCTGGATCACGCGACATTCTTACCTGCCCACCGCCCAGCCCCACGCACCCCCTACAGGGCGGGCTTGCCCTTCGTGAACAGCCACGTCTCGAAGAGTGAGTCGAGCTGCTTGCCCGAGATCTTCTCGGCGAGCCGGATGAACTCGGCGGTCGTGGCGTTGCTGTAGCGCTGCTGCGCGGCCCAGGCCGGGAGCAGCTTGAAGAACGCCTTGTCGCCGATGCGCTCACGCAGGACCTGGAGCGTCATGGCGCCGCGCTGGTAGACGGCGGAGGCGAACATCGTGTCGCGCTGCGGGTCACCGACGACTGTCTGCCAGAAGGGCGCGTCGGCGGGGCGTGCGTTGTAGCCGGCGAGGAAGGCCTCGCGGGCGGTCTGGGTGCCCTTGTGCTCGCTCCACAGCCACTGGGAGTAGGTCGCGAAGCCTTCGTTGAGCCAGATGTCGTTCCACTTCTCGGGGGTGACGGAGTCGCCGAACCACTGGTGGGCGAGTTCGTGGGCGATGGTCGACTCGCTGCGGATCGCGGAGTAGACCGGCTTGGTCTGCGTCTCCAGGGAGAAGCCCGCCTGCGGCATGTCGTCGACGATCGCGCCGGTCTCCTCGAAGGGGTAGGGGCCGAAGACCTTCGACCAGTAGTCGGTGACCTCGGCGGTGACGCCGTACACGTCGACGTTGTTGCTGTTCTCCAGGACGGGGTCGATGGCCACGTAGATCGGGGTGCCGCCCGGGGTCCTGCCCTGCTTCACGTCGAACTTGCCGATGGTGGCGGTCGCGAGATACGTCGCCATGGGCTTGGTCTCGCGCCAGTGGGCGACGGTCTGCCCGCCCTTGGTGTACGTGTCGACGAGCCGGCCGTTGGAGACGCCGGTCAGGCCCTTGGGGGCCTTGATGCGGATGTCGAAGGCGGCCTTGTCCGAGGGGTGGTCGCTGGACGGGAACCAGGTCGAGGCGGCATTGGGCTCGCAGGCGACGAAGACGCCGTCGGTGGTCTTCATCCAGCCGTAGTCGGAGCCGAAGACGATGGGACCGCTCAGCGGCTCGGGCACGCCGCCGTAGCTGACGGTCACGGTGAACGACTTGTTCTTGCGCAGGTGGTCGCGGGGGCTGATGCGGATCTCGTCGCCGTCGCGGGTGAACTTCGCGCGTCTGCCGTCCACCTCGATCTTCGTCACCTCCAGCTTCTGGAGGTCGAGGTCGAAGGAGGAGAGGTTCTGGGTGGCGCGCGCGGTGATCGTGGTGCGGCCGTCGAGGCGGTCGGTGTCGGGGTTGTACGCCAGGTCGAGGCCGTAGTGGCGTACGTCGAACCCGCCGTTGCCGAGCAGCGGGAAGTACGGGTCGCCGACGCCGGGCGAGCCGGGGTGCGGTGCGGGTGCGGCGGCGATCAAGCAGAAGGAGGCGGCGGCGGTGGCCAGTGCCCCCAGACGTGCCGAACGGGAGAGTGCCATGAGTCATCCCTTCGCGCGTGTTCCGGTGAGACGGACACGCAGACTCTGCACTCTCCCGTATGGGCGTGTACATGACCTGGTGACTGATTTTTACCAAGTCATCAGGCGCTACTTGTCAGTTGACCCCTGACCCTTGGACTCCGCTTCCGGGGCGTCCTTCGCGACGGCCGCGGCGGTGTCCTCCGGGGCGGTCACGGCGGTGTCCTGCGTGACGGTCTTCTTCGGGGCCGCGGCCTCCTCGGCCGTCTCCTCCGCCTTGCTCACCACCGACACCACCTCGATCGCCTCCGTGGCGACCTGCAGCAGCTTGGTGTCGCCCGGCTGCTGGTCCTCGGCGTTCTCCGGGTGGTGGCACGCCACCTGGTGACCGGAGGCGAGGGGGATCAGCGGCGGCTCGGTCTTCGCGCAGATCTCCGTGGCCTTCCAGCAGCGCGTGTGGAAACGGCAGCCGGTGGGCGGGTCGATCGGCGAGGGGACGTCACCGCGCAGCAGGATGCGCTCGCTCTTGACGCCGCGCCGCTTGGGGTCGGGCACGGGCACCGCGGAGAGCAGCGCCTTGGTGTACGGGTGCATCGGCGTGGAGTAGAGGTCCTTGCGGTCCGCCAGCTCCACGATCTTGCCGAGGTACATCACCGCGATGCGGTCCGAGACGTGCCGGATGACCGAGAGGTCGTGCGCGATGATCACGTACGTGAGACCGAGCTCGTCCTGGAGGTCGTCCAGGAGGTTGACCACCTGCGCCTGGATGGAGACGTCCAGGGCGGAGACGGGCTCGTCGGCCACGACCAGCTTCGGCCGCAGGGCGAGCGCACGCGCGATGCCGATGCGCTGGCGCTGGCCGCCGGAGAACTCGTGCGGGTAGCGGTTGTAGTGCTCGGGGCTGAGCCCCACCCGCTCCAGCATCTCCTGCACGTGCTTCTTCAGGCCGCCCTCGGGCTTGACGCCCTGCAGCTTGAACGGCGCACCGACGATCGTGCCGATGGTGTGCCGCGGGTTCAGCGACGAGTACGGGTCCTGGAAGATCATCTGCACGTCGCGGCGCAGCGGCCGCATCTTGCCGGTGCCCAGGTGCGTGATGTCCACGCCCTCGAACTCCACGCGGCCCGCGGTCGGTTCGAGCAGACGGGTGATCAGGCGGCCCATCGTCGACTTGCCGCAGCCCGACTCGCCCACGACGCCGAGCGTCTCACCGGGACGCACGTCGAAGCTGAGCCCGTCGACGGCCTGGACGGCCGCCACCTGGCGCTTCAGCAGCCCCTTCTTGATGGGGAAGTGCTTCACCAGGCCGTCGACCTTGAGCAGCGGCTCGACCGAGCTCTTCGCCTGCGCCGGGATCGTCATCTCCTGGCCCTTCGCCTGGTCTTTCGTGTCGTCTTTCACAGCTTCGGCGCAATCTCTTCGGTCCAGATCCGGGTGCGCTCGTCCTGCGACATGTGGCACGCGGTGAAGTGTCCGGGCGCGACCTCACGCAGGTCGGGGCGCTCACGGCGGGTGATCTGGTCCTTGGGGATGTCTGCGTACGGGCAGCGCGGGTTGAAGGCGCAGCCCGTAGGCAGGTTGATCAGGCTGGGCGGGGAGCCCTTGACCGGCACGAGACGGTCCATCTCCTCGCGGTCGATGCGCGGCATCGACCCCAACAGGCCCCAGGTGTAGGGGTGCTGGGGCTCGTAGAAGACCTTCTCCGCGGTGCCGCGTTCGACGCAGCGCCCGCCGTACATCACGAGCAGCTCGTCCGCCATCTCGGCGACCACGCCCAGGTCGTGCGTGATCATGATGACCGCGGAGCCGAACTCCTTCTGCAGGTCGCGGATGAGGTCGAGGATCTGCGCCTGGACGGTGACGTCGAGGGCGGTCGTCGGCTCGTCCGCGATGAGCAGCTCGGGGTTGTTCACCAGGGCCATCGCGATCATGGCGCGCTGGCGCATGCCGCCGGAGAACTCGTGCGGGTAGCTGTCGACCCGCTTGTCCGGCTGGGGGATGCCCACCCGGTCGAGCATCTCGATGGCGCGCTTGCGGGCGACCTTCTTGTCCACCTTGTGGTGGACGCGGTACGCCTCGGTGATCTGCTGCCCGATGGAGTAGTACGGGTGCAGCGCGGACAGCGGATCCTGGAAGATCATCGCCATCTCGCGGCCACGCAGCTTGCGCACCTCGTTCGGGTCCGCGCCGAGCAGCTCCGTGCCGTTCAGCCAGATCTCGCCGGACAGCTGCGGCTTGCGGCTGCCGTACTGGCCCGCGGTGTGCAGGCCGAGGATGCCCAGCGAGGTGACCGACTTGCCGGATCCTGACTCGCCGACGATGCCGAGGGTCTTGCCCTTCTCCAGCTTGAAGCTGAGCCCGTCGACGGACTTGACCAGGCCGTCGTCGGTCGGGAAGTGCACCTTGAGGTCGCGCACCTCGAGGAAGGCGGTGGGAGCGACCGAATCGGCGACGGGTTCTCCGACCGCCGCTCCGGTCTTGTGCAGTTCGGTCATCCCAGCCTCACTCGCGGGTCGATGACGGCGTACAGAAGGTCGACGACGAGGTTGGCGAGGGCGATCGCGAGCGATGCGCACAAGGTGACGCCGAGGATCACCGGCAGGTCCTTGTTGCTGATGGCCTTGACCGCCTCGAGGCCGAGCCCCGGCAGGTTGAAGGTGGACTCGGTGAGTACGGCGCCGCCGAGGAGCACACCGAGGTCGAGGCCGAAGACGGTGAGGATCGGCGTCATGGCGGAGCGCAGCGCGTGCCGCCTGATGACGACGGACTCGCCGAGCCCCTTGGCGCGCGCGGTGCGGATGTAGTCCTCACCGAGCACTTCCAGCATGGTGGCGCGGGTGAGTCGCGCGTACATGGCGGCGTTCAGGAACGCGAGCACGATCCACGGAAGGATCAGCGTCTCAAACCAGATGTTGATCGGGTCTTCCGTGGTGAGGGTGTCCTCGATCTCCACCCAGCCGAGGGTGTGGACGAAGAGCCCCATCGCGATCATGCCGGTGAAGAAGATCGGCAGCGAGACGCCGGCGAGGGCGGTGATCATCGCCGTGCGGTCCCAGATGGTGCCGCGCTTGAGCGCGGAGAGCACACCGGTGGCGACACCGGCGACCAGCCACAGCACACACGCGCCGGCGGCGAGCGCGGCGGTGACGGGCAGGGCGTCCTTGAGGGTCTCCCAGACGGGCGCCTCGGTACGGAAGGAGTACCCGAAGCAGGGGGCGGGACAGTGCGTCACGTCGGCCCCGTTGGCGTAGTCACGCCCCATCGGGATGCCCTTGACGAAGTCCCAGAACTGGACGAGCAGAGGGTCGTCGAGACCCAGTTTGATCCGGATGCCCGCGAGCTGCTCGGCACCGGACGACTTCCCGGCGAAGAGGACGGCGATGTCCTGTCCCGCCCACTTGGGCAGCATGAAGAAGACGGTGAAGGTCGCGAGCAGTACGACCAGCACCATGACGACGACGGCGATCAGGCGCCGGATGAGATAAGCAAGCACTGTGCGCGGCCCGGCGGTGGCCGGGGCCCCCTTGTGAGGGGCCCCGGCCACCGCCCGAGGCCATCACCTGCCCTTCGGACTGGCGGGATTCGGCGGTGGGTCTGCCTTGTTGCGGGCGGGGACTACTTCTTGTCGTTCACACCGATCGACACGTAGTCGTAGCGACCGCTGTACGCGGCGGACGAGTAGACGTTGGTCGCCCGCGAGGAACGCCAGCTGATGTTCTTCTCGTAGATGAAGGGCATCCAGTAGGCCTTGTCGACGATCTCGTGGGCCAGGTCGGTGTAGATCTGACCGGCCTTGTCGGGGTCGACGGTGCCGATCGCGTCGTCGAAGAACTTGTCGATCTTCGGCTCGTCGATCTGCGACTCGTTGTAGTTGCCGTTCTCGTTGATGAAACGGCTGTCGAACAGCGGCTGGGCGTAGCCCTGGCCGGTCGGGAAGTCAGGACCCCAGCCCGCCATCGTCATGCCGATGCCGCGCTTCTTCACGACCGAGGGGGAACCGGTGATGCTGGAGGAGTCGGCGCCGTCGATCTGGTCGACATCGGCGTTGATGTTGACCTTCTTCAGCTGCTCCTGGAGCGCCGTGGCGGCGTCCACCTCACCCGGCTGGTTGGTGCGGGCCGAGATCTTGGTCGAGAAGCCGTTCGGCTTGCCGCACTCCTTGAGCTGCGCCTTCGCCTTGGTGACGTCCGGCTTGCCCTTGCGCTCCTTGATGCCGTACGGGTCGTAGTCGTCGTGACCCTTGATCGACTTCGGGAAGACGCTGGTGGCGATCTCACCGGCGGCGATCGGGCCACCACGGGTCTTCTGCAGGCTCGCGAAGTCCGTGGCGTAGAAGACGGCCTTGCGGCAGGCCTCGTTGTCGAACGGCTTCGTCTTGGTCACCAGGGCGACGTAACGGACGAAGTCCGTCTGCATGTTGTCGACGTTGCCCTTGTGGTCCTGCATGGCGGTGGTACGACCCGACTGGGTCATGCCGGTGCCATTCATGTCGATGTCGTAGTCGCCTTCCATCAGGCGCTTGTCGTTCTCTTCGAGGTTCGCCGAGATGGTGACCTGGATCTTGTCCGGCAGCGCGGGACGGACCGGGTCGGACGACTTCTTCCAGTTCTTGTTGCGGACGAGCGTGATGCTCTTGCCCGCGCTGTAGTTCTGGAACTTGTACGGGCCGGAGGAGAACGGGCGCTGGGTGTACTTGGCGCCGGTGTCCTCGGACTGCTTCACCGGGGTGCCCGACGGCATCGCGAGCATCTGCTCGAAGTCGCCGTTCTTCTTGGGCAGCTTGAAGATGATGGTGTTGTCGTCCGGCGTCTCGATCGCCTTCAGACCGAGCTTGTCCTTCGACTTGTCCTCGTAGGGGCCCTTGTACTCGCCCTTGGGGTCAAGCGTGGACTTCAGGTAACCGGGGCCACCGGTGATGACCTTGGTGGCCCAGATGCGCTCGATGCCGTACTTGATGTCCTTGGAGGTCAGCTTCGAGCCGTCCTCCCAGGTGAGGCCGTCACGCAGCTTGTACGTGTAGGTCTTGCCGTCGTCGCTGATCTTCGCCGTGTCCTCGGCGAGGTCGGGGACGAGCTTGTTGGACGCGGCACCCGGCTTGGTGTCGTACGTGATCAGCGTGCGGGTGTAGAACCGCATGAAGTCCCACGTCATGCCGTAGTAGGCACGCTGCGGGTCGGCCGAGTCCAGGTCCTGCTTGGCGATGAACTTGAGCGTTCCGCCCTTCTTCGCCGACGCGTTCGCGACCTTGCCGATCGCCGCGTTGTAGCCGGCGCCCTTGCTGTCGTCGTCGTCGCTGCCGCCGCCGCACGCCGTGGTGGTCACCAGCGCCGCCACGACGAGGGCCGCGCCTGCGGTCAACCGTCGTTTAGAGGAACCTGTGGGCATTTCTCGCATCCTCCGAGATTCGCGGTCCTTGGCTTTGACTGCCTTGGAACCATGGGAAGAGCCACCTGACGCTGCGGCAGGGGCAAGCCATTTGGAGCTGTTCAACGAGTTCCCTTGGGGTCCAGGGCGTCGCGCAGCCCGTCACCGAAGAGGTTGAAGGCAAGCACGGTCACGAAGATCGCCAGGCCGGGGAAGACCATGAACATCGGATCGTGCTCGTACGTCGCCAGGGCGTCCCGGAGCATGCCGCCCCAGGAGGCGGTCGGCGGACGCACACCTGCGCCGAGGAAGCTGAGGGCCGCTTCGGTGAGGATGTTGGTGGGGATCATGAGCGTCGCGTACACGGTGATCGGCGCGATCAGGTTCGGCAGCAACTCACGGAAGAGGATGTGCCGTTGGCCGCCGCCGAGGCTGCGGGCCGCTTCCACGTACTCGCGTTCGCGCAGGCTGAGGGTCTGCCCTCGGACGATGCGCCCGACGTAGGGCCAGCCGAAGAAGCCGATCACCAGGATCAGCACGGCGATGCGGACACCGCTGCCGGTGAGACCGAGCAGGTCGTCGGGGAGGACCGAGACCAGGGAGATCACGAAGAGCAGCTGCGGGAAGGCGAGCAGCACGTCCATGACCCGGCTGATCAGCGCGTCGACCCAGCCGCCGAAGTAACCGGCGATGATGCCGAAGAAGGTGCCGAGCACCACGGCCACCACGGCGGCGAGGAAGGCCACCAGGAGCGAGATGCGGGCTCCGTAGACGATGCGGCTGAAGACGTCGCGGCCCTTGTTGGGCTCCACCCCGAAGAGGAAGTCCCAACTCATGCCGCCGAACGCGCCCTTGGGCAGGTTCGTCAGGTCTTCCAGCTCTTCCTGATGGAACTCGTTGGGCGGGTGGCCCAGCAGGGAGACGATCAGGGGGGCGAAGACGGCGACAACGACCAGGACGAGCACGGTGATGCCGCCGGCCAGAGCGACCCTGTCCCGCTTGAGGCGGTTCCAGGCGATCTGCTTGAGGGACCGCCCCTCGACCTTCCTCACCCCTGCATCAGCTGCGGGAGCGACGTCCGCTGTCGGGTCCGCGTCCGCAGGTGTGTCATGCAATGGTGCCGTCATCGTGGCAGGGACCCCTCTCAACCGGTGGTGACCGGCCCGCACTTGCCGCTGTAGCGACGTGATCAGTCCGTCGTACACAGGGGCGAAGCGCCCCACTTGCGGGAGTCTTCATCGGGGTTGCGATCTGTTACCAGCCTTGACGGGGAAAGGATGCTCAACCGTGATGCTGTTCGAGGTGTTCCGTTATCCGGACGCACGTGAACGAGGGGCGAACACGGGGCAGTTGGGTCGCAAGGCGCCACGGGGGCCCATAGACCCCCTCCGCCATCAGAACGGACATCCTGACGGTCGAGGCAGGTATACGAGCCGCGGTGGCCGGTTCCCGGCCCCCACCGGAGGGGCTCGGTGAGGCTTCAGTACTGCGCGGGGTAGCCGTAACCGCCCGCGGGCGCCGGTGCCGGCTGGGCCTCGCGGTCGTAGAACGGGCGGGCGTTGGCGCGCAGCCACATGGCCACCGGGTCGTATCCGTCGGACATCGCGACCGTCGACACGGGCAGGCCGTCGGGGACCGCGGCGATCGACTGCTGCATCATCGTGCGCACCCCGTCGACCGACGCCGGCGCGGTGTCGTACACATCGAGGCCGATGGCCAGGTACGGGGCGCCGAGCGCGGGCTGCACCCAGGCGCGGCGCAGCGAGCGGACCGCGGGGGTGCGGTGGGCGTTCTGCGTGAGCAGGGCGTAGAACTGGGGGATCTCGATGGCCGGCTCGGTGAGCCTGAGCGGGCCCGCGGGCAGCAGGTCGAGGCCCGACGCGATGCGCCGCAGGTCGAGCCAGGGGATGCCGACGCCGCCGCCGGGCGCGTGCGGGTTGAGCCAGAGGCCGTAGTGGTCGGGGAAGAGGGTGCGGGAGATGTCGAGACCGCCGACCACCTCGTACGAGCGGTTCCAGCCACTGGCGGAGAGCTCCTGGGCCGAGGTCACGCACGGCGCGTAACCGAGGCCCTCGACCTCCATGTTCCCGTACTGCGCGTCGGGGGATCCGGCCTGGCCGTGCCAGAGCAGCATCCACACCTGGTCGGCGGCGAGCGCCCGCAGGAGCGCCTCGTAGGCGTCATAGCGCCCCGGCGTCACCTGGCGCAGCATGTGCTCGACCTGCCCGGCCGCAGCCGTGCCCGACGCACTCACCCTTAACCGCCCCTTCGCGATGACCCGCTGACCCGGTGGAACTCCGGGTCATGAAACCAGCTTAAGCGGCGATCCTGACACCGACTTGACGTACGGCACCCTCACACACGTACCTGCACATGTCCTTACACATGTCCGTGCTCGTGTCCCGGAGTGCGACCGAAGAAGGTCCTGACCCGCTCGCGCATCCAGTCGGCGACCGGGTCCTGGGCCACGTCGAGCAGCACCAGGTTCACCGGCCAGGCCACCGGGGCCTGCCCCAGGGCCCGGCCCAGGGCCTCCATCGGGAGCTCGCGCGCGTTGCCCTCCCAGGAGGTCAGTTCGACGCCGACGAACAGCGAGGGGTCCTCGCCCTCGACGCTGGCCAGGCAGCGGCGGGCGCTCAGGACGACACCGGTGGCCTCGAACTCGCGGGCGGCGGCGGACAGGAAGTCCACCGGGTCCTCCTGCCAGTCCGGTTCGAAGAGGCGTACGCGGCCGCCGGTCGCGGGGCCGTCCAGCGGGGTGCGCCCGGCCCGGCAGAGCTCGGCGACGGCGGGCGGCGGCAGCGGCACACCGACCGTGCCGTCCGGGTTGACCGCGATGCCCAGCTGCGGGGGCAGGCCGCGGGCGAACTCCACGGCGGGCGCCACGGTGCAGCCCATGCGGCCGCCGGTGGCCTGCCGGAACTGCTGCTCGGAGCTGAAGACGGGGACATAGGCCTGGCCGTCGATCTCCAGCGTGGGCAGGTCGAGGGTGCCGCTGTCCGGGGCCCCGCCGTTCGGCAGCGGGACCCAGACGTGGCTGCGGCCGAGCACCTCGACGATGCGGGCCCCCGCGGACGCCCGGGGCGCGCCGGGGGTGCCCAGGGATGCCGCGAGCACCTCTTCGAGTTCGTTGCCCGGCCATCCTCCGTAGGGATGGGCGTGCGCCTGCGCCGGAAAGTCCATCTCTTCTCACCCCTGCTCGGTCCCGCTCTGCCTGCGGCACGACCCTAACGCGGCGGGCGGCTCGGTTTCCGAAGCGGCGGGCGGCTCAGTCCCCGAAGCCGATCCCCCGCAGCACCCCGGCCGCCGTCCGGTCCAGGAGCACCGCCGAGCCGCAGCCGCGCGGCAGGTCGCCGCGCTCGGCGGCGCCGACGAGCCGGCCGACCGTCCTGCGGTGGCGCGCGAAGGCGTACCGCGACACGCCGCGCCCGCGCGCGAGCTGCCCCTCTATGGCGGTGTCCGGCGGCACGTCGAGCAGCAGCAGGTGCAGCGTCGTGCCGCGCCGCGCGGCCTCGCGGGCCAGCCAGCGGCGCACCCAGGCCTGGGTGCCGCAGTCGTGCACCACGACGCCCTCGCCGGAGCGCAGGGCTCTGCGCAGGCCCGCGTAGTGCGCGATGCGGACCAGCGGGCGGTACACCGCGTACGGCAGGAGGTCCGGCATGCGCCGGGCCCAGCGGTCGCGGGTGTCCTGCGAGTCGATGCGCGGGCCCGCGACGGCCCTGCGCATCAGCGTGGACTTGCCGCTGCCCGGCAACCCGGAGACGACGATGAGGTCGCCCTCGCCGAACGTGAGCCGGTGCGGGCTGTGTCCTGTCCGCTGCCGCAGGTCGCGGACGACGGCCGCCGGCAGGGGGCCGCAGCTCTCCCTGGTCGGGGCGGCGGCCTGTTTGGGCAGGGCCACCCCTGTGTTGGTCGCGTAGACGCTCGTCCTGCGCACCGTGATCGGCCTCCCCTTAGCGGTCACGTACCTGCTTCCCGCAGCTTCCCCGGCAAGTGTAAAGAGAAGGTAATGCGGCACAACAGCATTACTGGACTGGCACTGCCCTGTGACGCAGGCGCGTGCAATGATGTGCGCGCAAACTCCATACAGGCCGTTTGAATCCGCGCGGGAGAGTTCCCGGTGGCCGTCACAGGACGCACCGGGGCGCCGAAGGAGCAAGTCCCTCCCTTGAATCTCTCAGGCCCCGTACCGCGCGGGCGAGGCACATCTGAAAAGCGGGCCGCCTGCGCGGCTCCACCCAAGGTGCAAGTCATGACCCCCCTGCGTACGGGTCGTGGTGAACCTCTCAGGTTCCGATGACAGATGGGGAGGATCGACCTCGCCCGTCATGCCCCTGGGAGTTCCACGAATGAGTAATGCCCCCCGTCTGACCGCACTCGATGCCGTGCATCGTGCGCTCGGCGCGACCATGACCGACTTCGCGGGCTGGGACATGCCGCTGCGGTACGCGAGCGAGCGCGACGAGCACAACGCCGTGCGCACCAAGGCCGGTCTCTTCGACCTCTCCCACATGGGCGAGATCACGGTCTCCGGGCCCGAGGCCGTGGACCTCCTGAACTTCGCGCTCGTCGGCAACATCGGCTCCATCGGTGTCGGCCGCGCCCGCTACACGATGATCTGTGCCGAGGACGGCGGCATCCTGGACGACCTGATCGTCTACCGGCTCGGCGAGCCCGAGACCCCCGAGTACATGGTGGTCGCCAACGCCTCGAACGCACAGGTCGTGCTCGACGCGCTGACCGCCCGCGCCGACGGATTCGACGCCGAGGTCCGCGACGACCGCGACGCGTACGCGCTGCTCGCCGTCCAGGGCCCCGAGTCCCCCGGCATCCTGAAGTCAGTCACGGACGCCGACCTGGACGGCCTGAAGTACTACGCGGGCCTCCCGGGCACGGTGGCGGGCGTCCCCGCGCTGATCGCCCGCACGGGCTACACCGGCGAGGACGGCTTCGAGCTCTTCGTCGCGCCCGGCGACGCCGAGAAGCTGTGGAACGCGCTCATGGAGGCCGGCGAGCCCGCGGGCCTGGTCCCCGCCGGGCTCTCCTGCCGCGACACGCTGCGCCTGGAGGCGGGCATGCCGCTGTACGGGCATGAGCTGACCGCGGAGCTGACGCCCTTCGACGCGGGCCTCGGCCGGGTCGTCAAGTTCGAGAAGACCTCGCAGTCCGACACCTTCGTGGGGCGCGCGGCGCTCGCGGCCGCCGCCGAGCGCGCCGAAGCCGCTCCCCCGCGCAAGCTGGTCGGTCTGGTCGCCGCAGGCCGCCGCGTCCCGCGCGCGGGCTTCTCGGTGGTCGCCGACGGCAAGGTCATCGGCGAGGTCACC
This sequence comes from Streptomyces sp. NPDC051214, assembly GCF_040682375.1. Classification (NCBI taxonomy): domain Bacteria; kingdom Bacillati; phylum Actinomycetota; class Actinomycetes; order Kitasatosporales; family Streptomycetaceae; genus Streptomyces; species Streptomyces sp. NPDC051214. The sequence goes on along the minus strand of NZ_JBFBAT010000011.1, from coordinate 38,333 downwards.
TCGGGCGCCCCGTCCCCGACCCTTGGCAAGCCGATCGCCATCGCGTACGTCGACGCGGCGCACGCCACCCCCGGCAGCGAGGGTGTCGGCGTGGACATCCGGGGCACGCACGAGCCGTACGAGGTCGTGGCGCTGCCGTTCTACAAGCGCCAGAAGTGACACCCCGCACAACAGCCTCGTCCATCAGCACTCCCCCGCGTACAGGAGAATTCAGGTCATGAGCAACCCCCAGCAGCTGCGTTACAGCAAGGAGCACGAGTGGCTCTCGGCCCCCGTGGACGGTGTGGCGACGGTCGGCATCACCGAGCACGCGGCCAACGCGCTCGGTGACGTCGTCTACGCCGACCTGCCCGAGGCCGGTGCCGCGGTGACCGCGGGCGAGACGTGCGGCGAGCTCGAGTCGACCAAGTCGGTCAGCGACCTGTACTCGCCGGTGACCGGCGAGGTCGTCGAGTCGAACCAGGACGTCGTGGATGACCCGTCGCTGGTCAACTCCGCCCCGTTCGAGGGTGGTTGGCTCTTCAAGGTACGGATCACGGAGGAGCCGAAGGACCTGCTCTCCGCGGACGAGTACACCGAGTTCTCCGGCAGCTGAAGCCCCCCGAAGACCCTTAGGGACCACCTGATGTCGCTTCTCAACACCCCTCTCCACGAGCTGGACCCGGACGTCGCCGCCGCCGTCGACGCCGAGCTCCACCGTCAGCAGTCCACCCTGGAAATGATCGCCTCGGAGAACTTCGCTCCGGTCGCCGTCATGGAGGCCCAGGGCACGGTCCTCACCAACAAGTACGCCGAGGGCTACCCCGGCCGCCGCTACTACGGCGGCTGCGAGCACGTCGACGTCACCGAGCAGATCGCGATCGACCGGATCAAGGACCTGTTCGGCGCCGAGTACGCCAACGTCCAGCCGCACTCCGGCGCCTCCGCCAACCAGGCCGCCCTCTTCGCGATCGCCAAGCCCGGCGACACGATCCTCGGCCTGGACCTGGCGCACGGCGGCCACCTCACCCACGGCATGCGCCTGAACTTCTCCGGCAAGCAGTTCAACGTGGTCGCGTACCACGTGGACGAGGCCGGTCTGGTCGACATGGCCGAGGTCGAGCGCCTGGCCAAGGAGAACAGCCCCAAGGTGATCATCGCGGGCTGGTCCGCCTACCCGCGTCAGCTGGACTTCGCGGAGTTCCGCCGCATCGCCGACGAGGTCGGCGCGAAGCTGTGGGTCGACATGGCGCACTTCGCCGGGCTCGTCGCCGCCGGTCTGCACCCGAACCCGGTGCCGTACGCGGACGTGGTCACCTCCACCACGCACAAGACCCTCGGCGGCCCGCGTGGCGGCGTCATCCTGGCGCGCGACAAGGAGTTCGCGAAGAAGCTGAACTCCGCGGTCTTCCCCGGTTTCCAGGGCGGCCCCCTCGAGCACGTGATCGCGGCCAAGGCCGTCTCCTTCAAGGTCGCGGCCTCCGAGGAGTTCAAGGAGCGCCAGCAGCGCACCCTGGACGGCGCCCGCATCCTGGCCGAGCGCCTGGTGCAGGACGACGCGAAGGCCGTCGGCGTCGACGTCCTGTCCGGCGGCACGGACGTGCACCTGGTCCTGGTGGACCTGCGCAACTCCGAGCTCGACGGCCAGCAGGCCGAGGACCGCCTCCACGAGGTCGGCATCACGGTCAACCGCAACGCGATCCCGAACGACCCGCGCCCCCCGATGGTCACCTCGGGCCTGCGGATCGGTACGCCCGCGCTCGCGACCCGTGGCTTCCAGGAGGACGACTTCCGTGAGGTCGCCGACATCATCGCCGAGGCGCTGAAGCCGGGCTTCGACGCGGAATCCCTGAAGGCCCGCGTCTCCGCCTTGGCGGAAAAGCACCCGCTGTACCCCAACCTGTAGCATTTTCGTACGCTTTCTTTCGTACGGACCTTCGGGGCACCGCGCACACTGGACAGTGAGGACAGTGAGTGCGGTGCCCCGGTCCATGCCCCGCTTTCTGCACCACCCCGGCAGACAACGGCGTCTACCAACCACCATTGGAGTTTCTCGTGGCCCTCTCGGTCTTCGACCTGTTCTCGATCGGCATCGGCCCGTCCAGCTCCCACACGGTCGGTCCCATGCGCGCCGCCCGCATCTTCGCGAGCCGCCTCAAGAACGAGGGCCTGATGGCCCACACCACCGCCATACGGGCCGAGCTCTACGGCTCGCTCGGCGCGACGGGCCACGGCCACGGCACCCCGAAGGCGGTGCTGCTCGGCCTGGAGGGCGAGTCGCCGCGCTCGGTGGACGTGGAGTCGGCGGACGACCGCGTCGAGCAGATCAAGGCGAGCGGCCGCATCAACGTCCTCGGCATGCACGAGATCGACTTCGACTTCGACGAGGACCTGGTCCTGCACCGCCGCAAGGCCCTGCCGTACCACGCCAACGGCATGACGATCTTCGCGTACGACCGTGACGGCGGGCTCGTCCTGGAGAAGACGTACTACTCCGTGGGCGGCGGCTTCGTGGTCGACGACGACGCGGTGGCCGGCGAGAACCCGATCGTGCCGGACGACACGGTCCTCAAGCACCCCTTCCGCACCGGCGACGAGCTGCTCCGCCTCGCCAAGGAGACCGGCCTGTCCATCTCCGCGCTGATGCTGGAGAACGAGAAGGCCTGGCGCACGGAGGAGGAGATCCGCTCGGGTCTGCTCGACATCTGGGGCGTCATGCAGTCCTGCGTCTCGCGCGGCATGTCCCGCGAGGGCATCCTGCCGGGCGGCCTCAAGGTCCGCCGCCGCGCCGCCAACTCGGCACGCCAGCTCCGGGCCGAGGGCGACCCGCAGGCCCGCGCCATGGAGTGGATCACCCTCTACGCGATGGCCGTGAACGAGGAGAACGCCGCGGGCGGCCGCGTCGTGACCGCCCCGACGAACGGCGCCGCGGGCATCATCCCGGCCGTCCTGCACTACTACATGAACTTCATCCCCGGCGCCGACGAGGACGGCGTGGTCCGCTTCCTCCTCGCGGCCGGCGCGATCGGCATGCTCTTCAAGGAGAACGCCTCGATCTCCGGCGCCGAGGTCGGCTGCCAGGGCGAGGTCGGCTCCGCCTGCTCGATGGCGGCGGGCGCCCTCGCCGAGGTGCTCGGCGGCAGCCCCGAGAAGGTCGAGAACGCCGCGGAGATCGGCATGGAGCACAACCTCGGCCTGACCTGCGACCCGGTCGGCGGCCTCGTCCAGATCCCGTGCATCGAGCGCAACGGCATGGCGGCGGTGAAGGCCGTGACCGCGGCGAAGATGGCGATGCGTGGCGACGGCAGCCACAAGGTGTCCCTCGACAAGGTCATCAAGACCATGAAGGACACGGGCGCCGACATGAGCGTCAAGTACAAGGAGACGGCGCGCGGCGGCCTCGCGGTGAACATCATCGAGTGCTGACCTGATGGAGGGCTGAGCCCGCGTCCCGGGCGTCACCCGGACGGCGGATACCCTGAGCACCGTCAGCAGTGCACGAAGAAGGGGTGGATCCGGTGGCGGACATCGAGGAAGCGCGTAAGACGTTCGAGCAGTTCGACGCGGACGGCGACGGCTTCATCACAGCGGCGGAGTGGAAGTCGGCCATGGCCAAGATGGGGGACTTCTACGTCACCGAGACGGTGGCCGAGGCCGTGATCGGCACGAAGGACACCGACAAGGACAAGCGCCTCTCCTTCGACGAGTTCTGGGCAAGCCTGAACAAGAAGTAGCGGCCGTACGCGGGAGGGGCCCGGCACGCGAGAGCGCCGGGCCCCTCCGGTGTGTTCAGCGGGCGCGCCGCGCAGCCCGCAGGGAGCTCCTGGTCACCTGGCAGGCGCTGCACGGCCGGCCGCTCAGCCGCGGCCGCTGGAGGAGCCGGAGGACTCGGTCGGCTTCATGCCGCGTTGATCGACCACCGCTCGCTCCAGGATCGCGTCGCTGCCGTACAGGACCTCCGGGTTCCCGGTCTTGCCCGGCTTGCCGCCCGGCTTGTGGTTCTTCGTCATGTAGCCGCGTGAACCGAGGTAGGCGAAGGTCTTCTTGTCGAAGATCCATTCCGAGCGCGTCGCGAACGCCGACTCCTCGATGGTGATGCCTATCCCGTGGCGGCCCGCCGCGTCCACCGCGTCCGGCACCTGCACCACGCCGGGGAGCTTGGCGACCGCCTTGTAGAGGGCGGCGGAGTTCTCCGGCGGCATGACCGTCCCGCCGACCAGTTCGCCGATCCGGTCGAAGACGGCCTGCGCCTTCGTCTCCCGCTCGCCGGTCACCTTCGTCTCGGCGTACAGCTTCTTCAGGAGGGCGTCGGGATCGGTGGGCAGCGAGGCCAGCCAGTCGTACGTCGGGCGGTCGGGCCCCTCCGGTATGGCACCGGAGTCATCGGAGCCGTCCACGGCGGACGCCTCGATGGGCACGTCCTGACCGGCCATCGGAGCGCCCTTCCCGGTCACACGGCTCATGCCGATGTCCGTGACGGGGGCCGGGTTCTGGTTCAGCCAGATCTCCTCCGTGTACGGGTCGCCGAGCTTCACCGGGCCGTCGAGCTCGCCGTCGTTGCTCTGGACGAGGCTGCGGGTGTAGACGAACTGGCTGTCCTTCACCGATGGCGTCCCGGACTTGAGGGAGGCGCTCGCGATCCGGTCGAGCGTGACCGTTGCGCCGGGCGTTGCACCCCGGCCGGCGCCCATGTCGCGTACGCCGTCGGCGCCGCCGCCGCCGGAGGAGAGCGTGCCGGTCAGAATCCCGGCCACCGCAAGCGCGGCCGCGGCGGGCATCAGCACCCCGGGCCGCAGCAGGCGGCGGCGGAGAGCGGCGGGGCCGGACTCCCCGCGGTCCACGTCAGTCGCGCCGGCCGTGTCGGCGGCTTTGTCGCGGTCGATCTGCTGCATCAGGACGTCCTTGTGGTGGAGGTGACGCCCCGGCGGAAGATCCCATTCGTCCTCGCCCGACTCCGGGAGCAGGCGGGCCAGTTCGGCGGCCTCGTCCTCTCCACGGGACGGGGTGGCGGCGTTCATCGGAATTCCTCCCGCAGGGGCAGGGCCGCGAACGCGGCCTCACTCTCTACCTCTCCGCGACCACGAAGAGGTTCCGTCACGTTCTCCACTTTCGGCACAACAGTCACATCCGCCCCGTCCTCGCTCAGCCGCCGCAGCCGCGCGCGGGCCCGCGAGAGCCGCGAGCGCACCGTGCCGACCGGAACGCCGAGCGCCTCCGCCGCCTGCGCGTAGTCAAGGCCGGACCACACGCACAGCACGAGCACCTCCCGCTCCGGGCGACGCAGCCCGCGCAGCGCTCCGTGCACCGCCGCGAGCCGCCGCGCGTCGTCCATCCGGCCCGCCGACTCCTCAGCGAAGTCCGCCACTTCGGGCGGCGGGGGCTGACGGGACAGAAAGGCGAGCCGTCTGCGCAGGCCGCGGTTGGCGTTCTGCGCCTTGTGCGTCGCGATGCCGAGCAGCCACGGCTTGAGCGAACCGCCGTCCGGCTCAAGGCGGTCGCGGGTGCGCCAGGCCGCGAGGAAGGTCTCGGACATGACCTCCTCGGCGGTCGACCAGTCGCCGGTCAGCCGCAGGGCGTGGTTGTAGACCGCCCGCGCGTACGCCTCGTACAACTCACCGAACGCCTCCCGCTCCCCCGCCCGGATGCGCGCATGGATGCCGTCTCCTGGTTCTTCCGGTTCAGTACGCCTCACACCACGTACCTCTCCGCACCCTCCGCGGGGTTCCTGTGCCGCTCGTCACACCGTCCCCTGGAGTTCCCCCACGACCTTGCCGAAGTAAGTGTCGGACGCCGCCTCCCGGCAGGAATACATCCCCCGTTCCGGAGGTTGGCTCCGTTACGTTACGACACCGGCGAACCACCCCCGGAAGGGTCAGTCATGAAGATCGGCATCATCGGCGCGGGCAACATCGGCGGCAACCTCACCCGTCGCCTCACGGCCCTCGGCCACGACGTGTCCGTCGCGAACTCCCGTGGCCCGCACACCCTCACCGACCTCGCCAAGGAGACCGGCGCCACGGCCGTTCCGGTCGAGGAAGCCGCGCGCGGCGCCCAGGTCGTCGTCGTGACGATCCCCCTGAAGGCCGTCCCGAACCTGCCGTCCGGCTTCCTCGACGGCGCCGCCGAGAACGTCGCCGTCATCGACACCGGCAACTACTACCCCCAGCAGCGTGACGGGAAGATCGCCGAGATCGAGGAGGGCCTGACCGAGAGCCGCTGGACCGAGCGCCAGATCGGCCACCCGGTCATCAAGGCCTTCAACGGCACGTACGCCCAGGACATCCTCGACAAGCCCCAGCCCAAGGGCACCCCCGGCCGCGTAGCCCTCCCAGTCTCCGGCGACGACGAGGCGGCAAAGAAGGTCGTACGCGACCTCATCGACGAGATCGGCTTCGACACCGTCGACAACGGCGGCCAGGACAACTCCTGGCGCCAACAGCCCGGCACCCCGGTCTACGGCCTGGCCAAGGACGCGGAAGCAATCACCAAGGCCCTGTCCGAGGCTTCCCCGGAGCGCACGGCGGAGTGGCGCGCCTGACGGCCACCGGTCGCGCTGCGGGAGCGGCTACGGCTTGGCCCACTCCCGCAGCGCGTCCTCGCTCGCGAAGTCCGCGACGTTCTTGTCCAGGGGCGTCGACGTGTACTGGTGGATGCGCCACTTCGCCTTGATGCGCGGCTTGCCCGCTGACACGTAGTCGGCGATCCAGAGGGCGTCGCCCGCGTACGACGTGCTGTCGTGGTTGAGCCAGAAATCCCGATTGCAATACAAGATGACCCGGTGATGGGGCCTGAGCTCCTTCACCTCGCGAATGAACCGGTCCTTCTCCGCATTGCTCGCCCGGGTGTGTTCTCCCGTCCATTCCCAGTCCACCGCCAGCAAGTCCCCTGCCTTTTCCGGGGCCTTGCTGACGAAATACTCCGCCTGGGCCTTGATGTTCCCCGGCCACAGGAAGTGGTAGAAGCCGACCACGCAGCCGCCGTCCCTCGCCCGCTTCGTCTGCGCCGTCAGGCGTGGGTTCACGTACGAGCGGCCTTCCGTCGCTTTTATGATGACGAAGGAGATGCCGTCCGTGTCGAACGTGGACTGGTACGAGCTGACGTCGATGCCTTTGAGCACGGGCAGCCTCCTGGCAGGCAGAGGGGAGGTCGGCTGGATCTACCCTTGTGGTGCCCGGTGGCCGTGATGGTCAACCGTTGTAATATTCAGGTGTATTGCTCAGCGGAAGATCCCCGTATGTCCGAGCGAGTAGCGGCCCGGTTGCGGATAGACCGCGAGGCCGTGCGGGCCGCCGCCCACCGGGATGCGGGCGGTCTGGACTCCTGTGCGGGTGTCGATGGCGTAGACCTCGGAGTCGTAACGGCCCGACAACCAGAGGGTGTTGCCGTCCGCCGAGACGCCGCCCATGTCGGGGCTGCCGCCCTGGGGCAGCTTCCACTTCTTGGTGAGCTTGTTCTTGGGGAAGTCGAAGACGGAGACAGTGCCCTCGCCGCGGTTGGACACGTACATCTCGCGTGAGTCCCGGCTGACGTACAGGCCGTGGGTGCCCTTGCCGGTCGGCAGCAGCTTCGGCCTGTCGAACTTGTCGCCGCTCAGGACCCACATGCCGTCGGCCATCATGTCGGCCACGTAAAAGGTCTTGCCGTCGGGCGAGATCTTCACGTCCTGCGGCATGGCGCCCTTGAAGGGCAGCTTCTGCTGGCCGATCACCTTCATCTTCTCCGTGTCGACCTTCAGGAGTTCGCCCGAGAACTCGCAGGAGACGATGAAGTAGCGGCCGTCGGCGGAGAAGTCGGCGTGGTTGACGCCGTAGCAGCTGACCGGTTCGGTCTTGACCTTCTTCATGGTGTGCGGGTCACGGAAGACGAGCTCCCGGTCCATGGAGGCCATCACGATGGCGTGCTTGCCGTTGGGCGTGAAGTAGAGGTTGTACGGGTCGTGCACGTCGACGGGCTTTCCCGCCTTGCCGGTCTTGGGGTCGATGGGCGTGAGCGTGTGGCCGCGGTTGTTGTTGACCCAGAGCGTCTTCATGTCCCAGGAGGGGACGACGTGCTGGGGCTGGACCCCGACGTCGATCGTGTCGATCACTTCGTACGACTTGGGGTCGATGACCGAGACGGTGTTGGAGTTGGTGTTGGGGACGTAGATCCGGGAGGGGAAGTCCTTGACGACCGGGGAGAGTTTGTTCGGGCGGTCCGCCGCGTAGACGTCCTTCGGGTCGAGGACGGGCGGCATCCCCGGAAGGCCCGGCGCGGCCTTGGGTCTGGGTGTGGCGGTCTTCGGGATGCCCTTGGTGCCGAGGGCTTCGTCCTCGCGGGGCTCGCCGCCGCATCCGGCGAGTGCCGCGGCGACGACGGCACCGGCGGCGATGACCGCTCCGGTGCGCCGGGTGAGGTTCAGGTGCAGGGTCATCAGGTCAGCAACTCCGTGGTCGTCACCGCGCGCAGGTTGCGGCGGTCCAGTTCTTCCAGGACGGCGGGGAGCGCGGCGACCGTGTCCGCGTACCCGAAGTGCAGGCTCACGACGGAGCCCGCGCGTACCTCCGAGGTGATCTTGCGGGTGACGGCCCCGGCTCCCGGCGAGGTGAAGTCGAGGGAGTCGACGTCGTACGAGAGGACGTGCGGGTAACCGGCGCGGCGGGCGAGACGGGCGACGAGGGGGGTCGCCCTGTCGGCGCGTGAGGGACGGAACCACGTGCCGATGGAGCCGGTGAGGCGGCGCAGGCGGTCGGCGCAGCCGGTGATCTCCGCGTAGGCGTCGGCCTCGGGCAGCTCGTTGATCGTGACGTGGTGGTGGGTGTGGTTGCCCAGGTCGTGGCCGCCGTCGAGGATGCGGCGGGCGAGGTCGGGGTGTTCGTCGAGCCAGCTGCCGACGGCGAGGACGGTGATCCTGGCGTCCGCCTTCTCGGCGATGGCGAGGATGGACCGTGCGGTGGCCTGGTCGCCCTGGCCGTGGAAGGTGAGGGCGACCTGGGGCCGGCCGCGGGGGCTGTGCGCGATCTGGTCGGGGAGGCCGGGGACGTGTCGGGGTGCGGGGGCGGCGCGGGGTGTTCTGGCGGCGGGGTGCCGGGTGGCGGGCGCGGCCCGGTGGTCGGCGGGGGCGGCCTTGAGGGCGGAGCAGCCTGCGGTGAGGGTGCCCGTGGTGAGCGCGCCCGCGACGGCAAGGCCGGCGCCCGCGCGCAGGGCTCCACGGCGGTCGGTCTCGGTCACCCGACCATTTAATGGGTAAAGAGGGCAAAAGACGCTTATTGCCCGTGCGTGAGAGCCGCGGGTCGGGCGCGGGAGGCGGGCGGCCGTCTCGACACACCTTGCGGAACACCTGTCACAGCCGGAACTTAACCAGCGTTTACCAGGCAGGTGTCCCAGCTCACCAAGGATTCACCTTTGAAGTGTCCGGATTTCCCACTCTTTGCCCGGAATGGAGCTTTTGGATCGTCGGCCCCCGTCTGCCATAGTCGGGAGCACGACCCCCATTGACCCGGGCTCAGGTCGTCATCGGCGTCCGTGGACCACACCCCTTTGTCCGCGGCGCCCCGCGTAGCCCCCGCAACGCCACAACCGGCGACCGGGGGCTTCCGCGTATCAGCGACAGGGGCGGACGCCTCAGCGGTCGGCGACCCGCATCTCGAACCACGTCGTCTTGCCGCGCGGCAGCAGATCCACGCCCCAGCGGTCGGAGAGCTTGTCGACCAGGAAGAGGCCGCGGCCACTGAGGTCCATTTCCTGGACGGGCATCAGGCAGGGCAGTCCGCGCGAGGGGTCACGCACCTCGACCCGGATCCAGCCGCGCCGCCGCATCATCCGCAGCCCGAAGACGCGGGCGCCGGTGTGCCGCACGGCGTTGCCGACGAGCTCGGAGGTGAGGAGCACCGCGTCCTCGGTGAGCTTCGGGGAGAGTCCCCAGTGCCGGAGCACCACGACCTGGGCGAGCCGGCGCGCGATGGCGGCGGACTCCGGGCGCGACGGCAGCGGAACCTCCGCGTCCGTCGGATTGCCGAACAACTCGAGCGCCTTGAGCGCGTGTTCGTCCTCGACCGCCGGCGACCAGCGCGCCGCGGTCGCACTCCCGTGTCGCCGCGGCTGTTCGATACCCTCCAGCCCCGCCATGCCCCCCATCATGGCCGCACACAGCGCGTTCCGGGGCCGTTCCGACGGAATAAGCCCCCCGGAACCATCCATTCCGGGGGGCTGGGTAGGCATATGCCACTGGCAGTCAGAGCCCTACGACACCCCCACTGACCTGCGGTGACTACCTGCTTACGTATGATCACTTACGGCCTCGGAGCACCCAGGCTTAAGGTTCTCTTAAGCCGCGCATAATCCGCTCCTTCGGGGGACACTTTGGCTGACGCGGCCTCAACTGATCGCGTCCAGGCGGAAATTCAGAGGATCACAGAGGAAGTTCAGAGGAACTTCGCCTTGCCGGGACCCTCCTCGACGAAGCTGCGCATGCCACGCTCACGGTCCTCGGTGGCGAACAGTCCGGCGAACCAGGTGCGTTCAATCGCGAGCCCGGTGTCGATGTCCGTCTCCAGACCCGCGTCCACGGCCTCCTTGGCGGCACGCAGCGCGAGCGCGGGCCCCTGCGCGAGCCGTGCGGCCCACTGGTGTGCCTGCTCGTACACCTCGGCGGCGGGCACGACCCGGTCCACCAGACCCATGGTGAGCGCCTCGTCGGCCTTGACCATGCGGCCGGTGAAGATGAGGTCCTTGGCCTTGGACGGGCCGACCAGGCGGGACAGCCGCTGGGTGCCGCCCGCGCCGGGGATCAGGCCGAGCAGGATCTCCGGCTGGCCGAGCTTGGCGTTGTCGGCGGCGATGCGGAAGTCGGCGCAGAGGGCCAGCTCGCAGCCGCCGCCGAGCGCGTAGCCGGTGACGGCGGCGACGACGGGCTTGGGGATGCGGGCGACCGCGGTGAAGGAGTCCTGCAGCGCCTTGGACCGCACGACCATCGCCGTGTGGTCCATGGCCTGCATCTCCTTGATGTCCGCGCCCGCCGCGAACACCTTCTCGCCGCCGTAGATGATCACGGCGCGTACGTCGTCGCGCCGGGTCGCCTCTTCGGCCAGCTCCTTGAGCCGGTCCTGCAGGGCGATGTCGAGCGCGTTCATCGGGGGGCGGTCGAGGCGGATCGTGCCGACGCCTTCGGCGACTTCGAGATGCACAGATGTCATGCGGGGCACGTTAGCCGTGCCCCGCACGGGAGTGGCGACCGGTCAGGCCTTCCACTTCTCCCAGGACATGTTCCAGCCGTTGTAGCCGTTCTCGGGCTGGATGGTCTTGTCCGCGGAGTTCTTCACGACCACGACGTCCCCGATGAGGGAGTTGGCGAAGAACCATCCGGCGGGCGTCTTCTTGCTGTAGCCGCCGCGCACGTCGCTCAGGCCGATGCAGCCGTGGCTGGCGTTGGTGTTGCCGAAGGCGCCGCCCGACCAGTAGTTGCCGTGGATGAACGTGCCCGAGGTGGACAGGCGCATCGCGTGCGGGACGTCCTTGATGTCGTACTCGCCGCCGAAGCCGACCGTCTCGCCGTTCATACGCGTGACCGCGAGCTTCTCGCTGATGACCATCTGGCCGTTGTACGTCGTCGTGCCGGGGGCGCCCGCGGTGATCGGGATCTTCTTGATCTGCTTGCCGTCCCGGACGACCTTCATCTGGTGCGACTTGGCGTCGACGGTGGAGACCTGGCTGCGGCCGATGGTGAACTTCAGGGTCTTGGCCTGCTCGCCGTAGACCCCGGGCCGGCCCTCGACACCGTCGAGGTTGAGGTTGACGGTGACCTTCGTCCCCGCCTTCCAGTACTTCTCGGGGCGGAAGTCGATGCGGTCGTTGCCGAACCAGTGGGGCTCGACGTCCACGGCCGGCTCGGTCTTGATCTGGATGGCCTTCTCGACGTCCTCGGGCTCGGTGATGCCCCGGTTGAAGTGGACGGAGAACGGCATTCCCACGCCGACCTTCGAGCCGTCCTCCGGCGTGAACTGGCCGATGAAGGTGTTCTTCGGCGTCAGCGTCGTAAACGACGTGTCCTTGGCCGATTCACGTCCCTCGGAGTCCTTGGCTATCGCGTGGACCTTGTACTTCGTGGAGGCGGCCAGGTGATGCGCCGGGGTCCAGGTGGCGCCGCCCGAGGTGATCTTGCCCGGGACCGGATTGCCCTTGCTGTCCTCGACCTTGACCTGCGAGAGCTTGCCCTTGTCGGCGGCTATCTTCAGTGCCCCGCTGGTGGCCACCGATTCGGCGCCGTCCTTCGGGGCTATGGTCACCACCGCCGTCGACGGAGCGTTCCTGTCCGCCGCCTTGTCCTTGCCGTCGCCGCCCGCGTCCGAGCCGCCGCCCCCGCCGCACGCCGTGACCAACAGCAGCGTCACACCCGATGCCACCGCAAAGAGGCCCTTGGTCCCCCGTCGTCGTGCACGCCCCCGCGCACCAACCGACGTCCCCGATATCGGTCGCCCGTTCAAGATGTGTCTCCCCTCGCACGGCCTGGTCAGGCCCGCACCCCAGTGCCTCAGCGCGCACAGACACGCGCCTGCGCTAGATAACCACACGGCCCTGACCGATGACTCCCCGCCAATGTCACTGTTCAGTCCCAACTGCGCATGGGGTGCGGGTCCTGCCTCAGCGCCGGTCCGTGGGCCCGGCCTTCGGCTCCGGTCCGGGCTGCGCCGTCCAGTCCTTCCACTCCATGTTCCAGCCACCGAGGCCGTTGTCAGGAGCGACTTTCTTGTCATCGCTGTTGACGACTTCCACCACATCACCGATCAGGGTGCGGTCGAAGAACCACCCCGCCGGGGTCCGTGAGCTGCCGCCCTTCACGTCGCGCAGGCCGACGCAGCCGTGGCTGACATTCGTGTTGCCGGGGGCGTCCGGCGCCCAGTAGTTGCCGTGCAGGAAGGTGCCGGACGTCGTCAGACGGATCGCGTGCGGGACGTCGGGGATGTTGTACTCGCCGCCGAAGCCGACGGTGCGGCTGTTCATCCGCGTCACCTCCAGCATCTCCGTGACCACCATTTTCCCGTTGTACGTCGTGGTCTTGGGGGCGCCCGCGGTGATCGGGACGGTGGAGAGGAGCTCGCCGTCGCGGCGTACCTCCATGGTGTGCTCGGCGGCGTCGACCAGGGAGGTCTGGCTGCGGCCGACCGTGAACGAGAAGCTCTTGTCCTGGAGGCCGTAGACGCCGGGGGCGGCCTCGACGTCACGCAGGCGCAGGCCGACGGTGACCTTCGTGCCGGGCTTCCAGTACTTCTCGGGGCGGAAGTCCACGCGAGTCTTGCCGAACCAGTGCGGCCGTACGTCCACGGCGGGCTTCGCGGTGACGCTGATGGCGCGCTGGACGGCCTCCAGGTTCTCGATCTCCTCGTTGAACTCCAGGGAGACGATCATGCCAGTGCCGACGGTGGAACGGTCCTCCGGCGAGACGTAGGCGATGAAGCGCTCGTCGGGAACGGCGGTCGTGAACGTCGTGTGCCGGGCCGAGCGGCGGCCGTGGCCGTCGAGGGCGACGGCGTCCACCGAGTACTTCGCGGCGAGCGCGAGGCCGCTCTCGTCCAGCGGCCGCCAGGTCATGCCGTCCTCGTCGATGCGGCCGGGCACGGGCTGCTCCCGCGCGTCCTGCACCCGGACGACCTTCACCGATTCGAGGCGCCCGTCGGGGACCTCGACCTGGAGCCTCTCGTCTCCCTTGACCCCCTTGCTGCCGTCGTCGGGCGTCACCCGGATCGCGTCGGCGGGCGACCGTGGCTTGCCCATCAGCCTGTCGATGCCGTCGCCGTCGCCGCTGCATCCCGCGGCCCCGGCCAGCAGTCCTGCCCATGTCACCACGGCGGCCAGCGCGGCCCCTGCGCGCCGAGCGCGCCTCGCTACCTGTCTCACGTCCGTCCCAACGACCGTCCCCCTCCTGGGGAAACGTGAGTGCGACGCACACGCTGGGCAGAACAGTGGGGAGGACGGCACGGATCCGCGGGTCCGCACGTGCCGTCCGGTCGGGTACGCCACCGCCGCCGGGACGCGGCAGGGGTCGAGCCGCAGGAGGCGAACGGGTGTCCAGCGCAGCCGAACAGGAAGCACTCCGGGGTGGGCGGCGCGGGACCGGCGCGGCCGCCGTGAACGGGGAGGCCGTTGTCGTGAACGGGGCGCCCACGCAGTCGCGCGCCGCGCCACGGGCCGCCTCGGTCGTGCCCGCGGTGCCCGTGTGGCCGGGGGCGCCGACGCCGCTCGGGGCGCGGTTCAGAGTGGGGCCCGACGGTGTCGCGGGGACCAACTTCGCGCTGTGGGCGGGGGGCGCCGAAGCCGTCGAGCTCTGCCTCTTCGACGACCGGGGCGTCGAGACCCGCGCGCCGCTGACCGAATTGACGCACGAGATATGGCACGGCTTCGTGCCGGGCGTCCGGCCGGGCCGGCGCTACGGCTACCGCGTGCACGGCCGCTGGGACCCGTGGACGGGCGCGCGCTGGAACCCGGCGAAGCTGCTCCTGGACCCGTACGCGCGCGCGGTGGACGGCGACTTCGCGACGCACGGGCTGCCGCCCGAGGTGTACGGGCATGTGCGGGACTGGCCGCAGCAGCACGTGGCCGACACCGTGCGGGACGACCGGGACTCGGCGCCGTACGTCCCCAAGGGCGTGGTGGTGCACGACGACGCGCCGGACGACGAGTGGGCGGACGACCGGCGCCCGAAGACGCCGTGGGCGGACTCGGTCATCTACGAGGTCCACGTACGGGGCTTCACCAAGCTGCACCCGGGGATTCCGGAGGAACTGCGGGGGACGTACGCGGGGCTCGCGCATCCGGCGGCGATCGACCATCTGGTGCGGCTCGGCGTGACGGCGGTGGAGCTGCTGCCCGTCCACCAGTTCGCCCATGAGGACCATCTCCTGCAGCGGGGCCTGCGCAACTACTGGGGCTACAACTCGATCGGCTACTTCGCCCCGCACGCGGCGTACGCGGCGTCGGGGACCAGGGGTGAGCAGGTCGGGGAGTTCCGGCGGATGGTGCGGGCGCTGCACGAGGCCGGGATCGAGGTGATCCTTGACGTGGTCTACAACCACACGGCGGAGGCGGGCGAGCTGGGCCCGATGTTCTCGCTCAAGGGCATCGACAACCGCGGCTACTACCGGCTGCAGTCGAGCGACGCGCGTCGTTACGCCGACTACACGGGCTGCGGGAACACGCTCCAGGTGGTGCAGCCGCACGTCCTTCGCCTGATCACGGACTCCTTGCGCTACTGGGTGACCGAGATGGGGGTGGACGGTTTCCGCTTCGATCTCGCGGCGGCCCTCGCGCGCTCGTTCCACGACGTCGACATGCTGTCGCCCTTCCTCGCGGTGATCGCGCAGGACCCGGTGCTCCGGCGGGTGAAGCTGATCGCCGAGCCGTGGGACGTGGGTTCCGGCGGCTATCAGGTGGGGGCCTTCCCTCCGCTGTGGACGGAGTGGAACGACCGCTACCGGGGTGCGGTGCGGGACTTCTGGCGGGGTGCGCTGCCCGATGTACGGGATCTGGGCTACCGGCTCTCCGGGTCGAGCGATCTGTACGCGTGGGGCGGGCGCCGTCCGTACGCGTCGGTGAACTTCGTGACGGCGCACGACGGGTTCACGCTGCGGGACCTGGTGTCGTACGAACGCAAACACAACGAGGCGAACGGGGAGGGGAACAGGGACGGGTCGGACGACAACCGGTCCTGGAACTGCGGCGCCGAGGGCGAGAGCGCGGACGAGCGGGTGGCGGAGCTGCGGCGGCGCCAGCTGCGCAATCTCCTGACGACGCTGCTGCTCTCCACGGGGGTGCCGATGCTCGTCGCCGGGGACGAGATGGGGCGTACGCAGGGGGGCAGCAACAACGCGTACTGCCAGGACAACGAGGTCAGCTGGGTGGACTGGGGGCTCCTCGACGAGCCGGGGTGGGCGGCGCTCTTCGACCTGACGTCCCGGTTGATCTCCCTGCGGCACCGGCATCCCGTGCTGCGGCGGCGCGCCTTCTTCTCCGGGCGTGCGCATTCGGCGGACGGGCTGCGCGATTTGGCGTGGTTCACGGCGCGCGGGACGGAGATGACGGAGGGCGACTGGTACGCGCCGACCGCGACGCTCGGCATGTATCTGTCCGGCCGGGACATCCCGGGGCGCGACTCCCGGGGCGAGCCGGTCGTCGACGACAGCTTCCTCGCGATCCTGCACGCGGCGGACCGTGCCGGGAGTTTCGTGCTGCCGGGGGCGCCGTGGGCACAGGCGTACGAGGTGGTGGTGGACACGTCCCTGGAGGAGCAGGGGGCGGCGCCCGGCACCCTCCTGCACGCCGACACGGCGGTCACGGTGGCCGGGCGGTCGGTGCTGTTGCTGCGGGTGCGGGAGGGGGCCGCGGAGGCGAGTGCGGGCGGCTGACGTCGGGCGAGGGCATTGGTCCGTACCTGCCCATTGCCGCGGTCAGGCGCACCGGTCAAGCTCGGCGCATGGACCTGGAGTTGCGGCACCTGAAGACGATCCGGGCGATCGCCGACGCGGGCAGCCTCACCAAGGCCGCCACCGTGCTGGGGCTGGCGCAGCCCGCCCTGAGCGCGCAGCTGAAGCGGATCGAGCGCGCCTTGGGAGGGGAGCTCTTCGAGCGGGGGCGGCACGGGGTGCGGGCCACCGCGCTCGGGGAGTTCGTGCTGGCCCGCGCCCGAGTGGTGCTGCCCGCGGTGAGCGGACTGCGGGAGGAGGCGCTGCGGTTCGCCACGGCCTGGGACGGCGGCACGGGGTTCCGGCTCGGCGCGACGCACGGGCCGTTGCTGGGCGCCCTGGTGGACCGGCTCGCCGCCGCGCACCCGGGGGTGCCGGTGACGACCCACATCTCCTGGTCGGAGCGGGAGATCGCCTCCCGTACGGCCGACGGGCGCCTCGACTTCGCACTGGTGGGAGCGTGCGGGGCGAGCGCGCCGCCCCGGAGCGAGCTCCTGGTGTGGCGGGAGGTGGCCCGTGACCCGGTCTTCGTCATGCTGCCCACGGACCACCCGCTGGCCGGCCGCCGGGAGATCGACCTGGCGCTGCTCGCCGACGAGGCGTGGACGGACGTGCCGGGCGACGGCTGCTTCGCGGACTGCTTCACGGCGGCGTGCGCCCGCGCGGGTTTCACGCCGTCCTCCGTGTACGAGACGGACGTGGCGTCCTGCGTCCACCTGGTCCAGGTCGGGCGGGCGGTGGGGCTCTGCCGCGCGACGTTCCCGCCGACGCCGGGCGTGGTGACCCGGCCCCTCTCGGGATCGCCGCTGTACTGGCGCCACCTCCTGGGCTGGCACCCGGCGACCGGCGCCGACGCCACGGCCCCCACCGTGTACGCCCACACCCGCGCGGCCCACGCGGAGGCGACGGCCCGCAGCGAGAGCTACACGGCCTGGCTGGCGGCGCCTTCCATAACGTCGGGGCCAGGGGTCAGCTGACAGCTATTGGCGGGCAGTTGAGGCTTCTACGGTGTGGGCGATCCGCTCGCCCTCGACACCGAGGAGATCCCCCGTGCTCCCCATCCATCGCAGACGTGCCGCGGCCGCGGCGCTCGCCGCCGCCGGTGCCCTGGTCCTGGCCGGACTGCCCGGCACCGCGCACGCCCAGGCCGATCCCGGCACGTCCTCTTCGCCCTCCCCCGCCGAGACCGCCGCCGTCGACAGGACATCGCCCGAGGTCCTGCAGGCCATGCGGCGGGATCTCGGCCTCACGTCGGCGCAGGCCGAGGCCCGTCTGGTCAACGAGGCCGAGGCCGGCGCCGTCGCGGGAGCCCTGCGGGCCGCGCTCGGCCGTGACTTCGCGGGCGCCTGGGTGCACGGAGCGACCTCGGCGCGGCTCACCGTGGCCACCACCGACGCCTCCGACGTCCCCGCGATCGAGGCCCGCGGCGCACGGGCCGAGGTCGTGCCGCACTCCGTCGGCCAACTGGACGCCGCCAAGGCCAAGTTGGACCGGGCCGCCAAAAAGGCGGCCACGCGCGACGCTCCCGTCTGGTACGTCGACGTACGGTCCAACGCGGTCGTGGTGCGTGCCGTGCACGCCCCCGCCGCGAGGTCCCTCGTCGCCGCCGCGGGGGTCGACTCCTCCCTCGTGCGCGTCGAGAAGGCCAAGGAACGGCCGCGTCCGCTGTACGACCTCGTGGGCGGGGAGGCGTACTACATGGGCGGCCGGTGTTCCATCGGCTTCCCGATCACCAAGGGCACGCAGCAGGGCTTCGCCACGGCGGGTCACTGCGGGCGGGCCGGCACCGCGACCAGCGGCTACAACCAGGTGGCGCAGGGCACGTTCCAGGCGTCCGTCTTCCCCGGCAGGGACATGGCCTGGGTCGCCACCAACTCCCAGTGGACCGCCACCCCGTACGTGAAGGGCCAGGGCGGGCAACGGGTCGGCGTCGGGGGCTCCACGCAGTCCCCGGTGGGTGCGTCGATCTGCCGTTCCGGCTCCACTACGGGGTGGCACTGCGGCACGATCCAGCAGCACAACACCAGCGTCACCTACCCCGAGGGCACCATCAGCGGCGTGACGCGCACGACGGTCTGCGCGGAGCCCGGCGACTCCGGCGGCTCCTACATATCCGGCAGCCAGGCGCAGGGCGTCACCTCGGGCGGCTCGGGAGACTGCCGCAGCGGCGGCACCACCTTCCATCAGCCGATCAACCCGCTGCTCCAGCAGTTCGGCCTGACGCTGAAGACCACGGGCGGCGGCGACCCGGGCCCCGGCCCCGGTGACCCCGAGCCCGGCGGCACGTGGGCCGCGGGCAAGGTCTACGCGGCCGGTGACACCGTCACGTACGGCGGTGCGACCTACCGCTGCCTCCAGGGCCACCAGGCGCAGACCGGCTGGGAGCCGCCGAACACTCCGGCGCTCTGGCAGCGGGCCTGACCTGCGGGGTCAGCTCAGAATGCCGCGGCCGTACGCCGTCGCGACGGCCGCGGCCCGGTCGTTGACGCCCAACTTGCCGTAGATGTGCGTGAGATGCGTCTTGACCGTGGCCTCACTGATGAAGAGTTCCGCGGCGATCGCACGGTTCGACGTGCCCTTGGCGACGAGCGCGAGCACCTCCCGTTCCCGGGTGCTCAGCGCTTCGTTGCCGGGGGCACGCACGCGGGAGACGAGCCGGGAGGCGACCGCGGGCGACAGGACGGTGCGGCCCTGCGCCGCCGCGCGGACCGCGGTGAACAGGTCGTCGCGGGGCGCGTCCTTGAGGAGGTAGCCCGTCGCGCCCGCCTCGATCGCGGGCAGGGTGTCCGAGTCCGTGTCGTACGTGGTGAGGACCAGGACCCGCGCGCGGGAACCGCGCCGCTGGAGCTCGGTGATCGCGTCGACGCCGTTGCCGCCGGGCATGCGCAGGTCCATCAGGACGACGTCCGGGTCCAGGCGCTCCGCCAGGGCGACGGCCTCGACACCGTCGGCGGCCTCGCCGAGCACCTCGAAGCAGGGGTCCGAGCGGAACATGCCGCGCAGACCGTCCCGTACGACGGGATGGTCGTCGACGATGAGCAGAGTGATCGGGTCAGCCATGGCGGACCAACGGTACGCGAGCCGACAGCGCGGTCCCGTGCCCCGGCTCCGATTCGACGGTGAACGAGCCCGCGACCCTTTCGGCGCGCACCCGCATGCCGTCGAGGCCGAAGCCGCCGGAACCGGTGCGCTGGACCAGGGCGAGCGGGTCGAAGCCGCGGCCGTCGTCCCGTACGTCCAGGGCGACTTCGTCGTCCATGTACGAGAGGGTGACGCCAAGGCGGGTGGCCGCCGCGTGCCGGGATGCGTTGGACAGGGCCTCCTGGACGATCCGCAGGAGCGTCGCCTCGATCTCCTCGTGCAACGGCTCCGCGGTGCCGGTGACCGTGAGCTCGGCCCGGACGCCGGTACGTTCGGACCACTCCACGACCGTCTTCTTCAGCGCCTCGGGGAGCACGTCGTGCTCCAGGGCCGTCGGGGAGAGGTTGTGGACGGAGCGGCGGGCCTCGCCGAGGCTGTGCCGGGCCAACTGCGCCGCACGGTCCAGGTGTTCGCGGGCCAGGGCCTCGTCGGACGCGGTCGCGACGACCTGGAGCTGGGCGATGATGCCGGTCAGTCCCTGCGCGATGGTGTCGTGGATCTCCGCGGCGAGCCTGCGCCGCTCGTCCGCGACGCCTGCTTCCCGCGCCTGGACCAGGAGTTGGGCGTGCAGGGCGGCGTTCTCGTCCATGGCCTGCTGGAGAGCGTTGTTGGTGTGTTCCAGTTCGTCGATGGTGGCGGCCGCGTCGCGGGCCCGCTGGTCCTCCTGCGTCGCGAAGTGGGCGAAGACGGCGAGCAGCGCGACGTTCACCGCGAGCAGCCCGCCGAAGACGCCCCAGCCGAGCTCGCCGTCCGGCGGGAGGCCACCGGACTGGGAGCCCGACATGGTGACGGCGGTGAGGAACAGGCCGGGCTTGACCAGGCGCGCGGGGAGCAGCCGCTCGGAGTCGAAGTACGCGACGACGGCGTAGAACGCGAAGAACGGGTTGATCCAGGTGAGGACGAAGGCGATCGCCCAGCGCAGGGCGTAGTAGCCGATGCCCGCGGGTGAGGGGCCGGGGCGGGCGGCGGCCAGCGCGCCCCATCCGAGCTGGAGCGCGAGGCCGGCGCCGACCAGGGCCCCGGCCGTGTACCAGTCGCCGCGCGTCATGCCGACGACGCCGCTCGTGCAGAGGGACATGACCACGCCGAAGCCCAACAGGGCATAGGGGCCCCAGCGGTGGAACAAGCCCCACCGCTGCTCGATCCTCCGCGTGGCGTCCGCCGTGCTCGTGCTCACCGCCCCAGTGTCCTCGACAACTCCCCTCACTCCCACCGGAACCAGCGTGAGGCACCGGCCGTCAGGGCCACCGTCCACAGCGCGAGGACGCCCAGGTGGACCCAGCCGGGCCAGTCGCCAGCGGCGGCCTCGCCGAGCGCCTGGGATGCGGCGCCGAGCGGGGTGATCTCCACGATGCGGGCGAGCGCGTCCGGCATGGCCTGCACCGGCAGCCAGACGCCCGCGCTGAACATCATCGGGAAGAAGACGGCGGAGCCGATCGCGGTCGCCGCCTTCGTCGTACGGGAGATCGCGGAGACCATGGCGCCGAGCGCGAGCCCGCACAGGACGGCGAGGAGCAGCGCGACCACGTAACCGAAGGCCTGGCCCGGCAGGGCCACGTCGAAGGCCAGGCGGCCCACGGCCAGGGAGAGCAGGGCCGAGACGAGCGCGGCGGCACCGTGGATGCCCATCTGCGCGCCGAGCACGGCGGAAGGGCGGACCGGCGTCGCCGACATGCGGCGCAGGATGCCGCGTTCGCGGTAGCCGGTGAGGAGCGGCGGCATGGCCTGCAGGCCCGCCATGATCAGCGAGAGCAGCACCGTCACGGGGACGTACACGTCGATCGTCCGGAGCCCGCCGAGGGAGTCCGTCGCTTCCCGGAAGGAGGGGATCGAGCCGAGGATCAGCAGGAGGACCGTGGGGAAGGCCATGATCCAGAAGAGGGAGCCGGGCTCGCGGCGGAAGATCCTGAACTCGGCCTTGAGCACGGCGGCCGAAGCCCTGTTCTTGTCCGTGCCCCGGTTCGCGGGGGCCCGGGGTGCGGTGACGGCGGTGCTCATGCCGATGCTCCCGTGAGGTCGAGGAACGCGTCATCCAATGTGGCGTCGGCGACCCGGAGTTGGTGGGCGGTGATGTGGTGCCTGGCGAGCAGCGTGATGGCGGCGTCGACGGTCGCGTCGGTGCCGTTGAGGGTGTAGCGGCCGTCGCGCTGGCCGACGGAGACCACCTGGGGCAGCGCGGCGAGCTCCCGCTCGTCGAGCGGCGCGGACGGCGTGAAGGACATGACGGTGGACCCCGCGGCCCGGCTGATGAGGCCCGCGGGGCTGTCGAGCGCGGCGATCCGCCCCTGGTCGATGACCGCGATGCGGTCGCAGAGGCGCTGGGCCTCCTCCATGAAGTGGGTGACGAGCAGGACGGTGACACCGCTGTCGCGCACCTCCTCGATGAGCTGCCAGGTGTCGCGGCGGGCACGCGGATCGAGGCCGGTGGTCAGCTCGTCGAGCACGACGACCCTCGGGTTCCCGATCAGGGCGAGCGCGATGAACAGGCGCTGCTTCTGGCCGCCGGAGAGCTTGCCGAAGCGGCTGTCCAGCTTGTCGGTCAGGCGCAGGCGTTCGGCGAGGGGGCGCCAGTCGGCGGGGTCCGGGTAGAACGCCGCGTACAGTTCGAGCGCCTCGCGCACGGTGAGCTTCGCCTGCAGCTCGCTCTCCTGGAGCTGGGCGCCGAGGATCTGCGTGACGCGGTCGTGGTCGGCGACAGGGTCGAGTCCGGCGACGCGGACGGTTCCGGTGTCGGGTACGCGCAGCCCCTCGACGCATTCCACGGTGGTGGTCTTGCCGGCGCCGTTGGGTCCGAGGACGCCGAAGATCTCGCCCTCCTCGACGGCGAAGGAGACGCCGTCGACGACGGGGCGTCCGCCGTAGGCCTTGCGCAGGTCGTGCACTTCGATGATGGGCATGGGTCGAGCCTCGCCGGTGGGCGGGGCGGGGGCATCGCCCATCGCGCTCGAAGGGGCATCAGCCGATCGGTTGACGGAGGGCTACGACTCCGCTGGCGCGGCCCGGTCTCGAGGCGGGCGCGG
The DNA here is from genome assembly GCF_040682375.1 of Streptomyces sp. NPDC051214. Taxonomy (NCBI): domain Bacteria; kingdom Bacillati; phylum Actinomycetota; class Actinomycetes; order Kitasatosporales; family Streptomycetaceae; genus Streptomyces; species Streptomyces sp. NPDC051214. The sequence continues at coordinate 15,763 of NZ_JBFBAT010000011.1, read as the reverse complement.
CCCGAACACGATGCGGGCGCGGCCCGGTCCTAGGACCAGCGGATGACCATGGACGGGCCAAAACTCGGTGGGCTCTGTCAGTGGCCATCCGTAGGCTCGCTCCTGATGCCGAAACCAGATGCACCGACCAAGGACTCAGCCGATCCAGCGGGCAAAAAGTCCGCCGTACGGACGCTGCTGCGCCTGTGGCCTTACGTCCGCCCGGTCCGAACCCGCCTGTTCGGCGCGGCACTTGTCGCCGTCGTCGCGTCCTGTACGGGGCTGGTCTTCCCCCTCGTCCTGAAGTGGCTCGTGGACGGCCCGGTCGCGGACCGGGACCTCGCCGGGGTGTGGCTCGGGGCGCTGCTCCTGCTGCTGCTCGGTGTCGCGGAGGCGCTGCTCTTCGGTCTGCGGCGGTGGCTGGTGGCGCGGCCGCTCGCCTCGGTGGAGGCGTCGATGCGGGCGGATCTCTACCGCCATCTGCAGCGGCTCCCGGTGGCGTTCCACGACCGCTGGGCCTCGGGCCAGTTGCTGTCGCGCGGCACCACGGACCTGATGCTCCTTCGGATGTTCCTGGCCTTCCCACTGACGTTCCTGGTCGTGAACGGGGCGACGATCGTGGTCGGCATGGCGATCCTGCTGGCGCAGGACTGGGCGCTCGGCCTCGTGCTGCTGACCCCGCTGGTGCCGCTGATGATCGTCGGCGCGTACTTCGAGAGCCGGTACATGGCCGTGGCCCGGCGGGCGCAGGACCAGGTCGGCGATCTGACCACGGTCGTCGAGGAGAGCGTGCTCGGCATCCGCATCATCAAGGGCTTCGGCCGCCACCGCAGTCAGGCGCGGGCGTTCCACGAGCTGTCACACACGCTGCGGGGCACGGAACTCGGCAAGGCGCGGCTGATGGCCGCGATCAACGCGGTGATCGTGACGCTGCCGGAGATCGCGATCGGTGCGGCGCTCGTCCTGGGGACGGTGCAGGTGGCGGACGGCGGCCTGTCCACGGGCACGCTGGTCGCGTTCCTCTCGACGGCGCTCGCGCTGCGGTGGCCGGTGGAGTCGATCGGGTTCCTGCTCGCGATGAGCCAGGAGTCGGCGACGGCCACGGAGCGGTACTTCGAGGTGATGGACGCGGAGCCGGAGTCCTCCACGGAGGCAGGCCACCCTGCCGCGGGTGGCTCCGCCGCGAGCGGACTGCGTTTCCACGGCGTGGAGTTCCGTTACCCGGACGCGCCTGCCGGGGCGCCGCCCGCGCTCGACCGGATCGACCTGCACGTGCGCCCCGGCGAGACGCTCGCGCTCGTCGGGGCGACGGGCAGCGGCAAGACGACGCTGACGGCGCTGGTGCCGCGGCTGCACGAGGTGAGCGGGGGCCGCATCACGCTGGACGGCGAGGACATCGCGGAGATGGACCGCGAGCGGCTGCGCACGCTGGTGGCCGTCGCCTTCGAGGAGCCGACGCTGTTCTCCGCGACGGTGGGCGAGAACGTCCTGATGGGGGCCGCGGAGGGGGCGGGCGACGCGGAGTTGCACCGCGCCCTCGACGTCGCCCAGGCCGACTTCGCCCACGCCCTGCCGCAGGGCACCGCCACTCAGGTCGGCGAGCAGGGCCTGAGCCTCTCCGGCGGTCAGCGCCAACGCCTGGCCCTGGCCCGCGCGGTGGTGGGCCGCCCCCGCTTCCTGGTCCTTGACGACCCGCTCTCGGCTCTGGACGTCCACACGGAAGCCCTGGTGGAAGCGGCCCTGCGCCGCGTCCTGCGCGACACGACGGCCCTGGTGGTGGCCCACCGCCCCTCCACGGTGCTCCTGGCCGACCGGGTAGCCCTGCTCTCCGCAGGCAGGATCACCGCGGTGGGCACCCACCAGGAACTCCTCCGCGGCAACGCGGAGTACGCGTGGCTGATGTCGGGGGCGGGTGGCGCTCCCGCGACGGGGGAAGCGGAGCCGACGCCTGCGGGCGCGAAGGCCGGGACAGACGCGGGACGCGCGTCCGCGGCCGCCGGCGACCCGACAGCGTCCGGCGCCGCGCCCGCAGCTGCCGACGGCCGGGCAGAGGCGGACTCCTCGTCCGCGACCCCGGGTGTCCGGGCAGAGGCGGACCCCGCGTCCGCGGAAGGTGAGGTCGCACGATGACCGCTTCGACACCGGCCTCACGGACGGCGGCCCCGGGCCAGACCCCCGACCTTGACCCCGGCGAGCAGGTGACCGAGCAGGCTGCCGCAGGTGGCGGAGCCGTCGATGACTTCGATCGGGACGCTCTTCCCGCGCCGGCGGGTGCCACCTCCGCCCTGTTGCGGTCCCTGCTCTCGCGCCTTCGGTGGCGCGTCGTCCTCGCGGCCGTGCTGCTGCTCCTCCAGCAGGCCGCCGTGCAGGGCGGGCCGCTGCTCGTCGCGTACGCCATCGACAGCGGCGTACCGGCAGTCCGTGCGGACGACTACGGGCCCCTCGTCGCCATCGGCATCGGATATCTGCTGTGCGCGGCCGCCTCCGGCGGCTTCCAGTACGCGTTCATCGTCGCCTCCGCCCGCGTCAACCAGGACGTGCTGCTCGACCTGCGCGGACGCATCTTCCGGCACGCGCAGGCCCTCAGCGTGGACTTCCACGAGCGGTACACCTCGGGGCGGCTCATCTCCCGGTCCACCACCGACGTGGAATCCCTGCGGGAACTCCTCAGCGAAGGGCTGCAGGAGCTGATCACCGTCATCCTGTCCTTCGTCTACATCTCGGCGATGCTGCTCTGGCTCGACCTGAGCCTCGGCGCCATGGCCGTGGCGTCCTTCGTGCCGCTCTACCTCCTCGTACGCCGCTATCAGCGCCGCGCGGGCCCCCTCTTCGGGGAGCGGTCCACGGCGATCGCCTCCGTCATCGTGAAGTTCGCCGAGACGATGAACGGCATCCGCCCGGTCCGCGCGTTCCGCCGCGAGCGCGCCAACGAGGCGGAGTTCGGTGTGCTGAACCGGCACCACGAGCGGGCCAACGGCGACGCCATGCTGGAGATGGCCCGCTATGTGGTCGGCTCCCGGCTCGTCGCCAACACCGCCGTCGCCGGCATCGTCCTGTGGGGCGCCTACCGCGTCACCGACGGCACCCTCGCGCTCGGCGTCCTCGCCGCCGCCGTGCTGTACCTGCGGCGCCTGTACGACCCGATCGACCGGCTCGGGATGTTCCTGAACTCCTACCAGTCGGCCGCCGCGTCCCTCGAGAAGGTCGCCGGGCTGCTCGCCCAGACCCCGTCCGTGCCCGAGCCGCACCCGGACCACGCCCGTCCACTGCCCGCCCTCGCCTCCGAACACCCGGGCCGCGAGGTCGACTTCGACGGCGTACGGTTCGCCTACCGGACCGGCGGCGAGGTCCTGCCCCGCTTCGACCTGACGCTGCCCGCCGGGCAGACCGTCGCCGTCGTCGGCTCCACCGGCGCGGGCAAGTCGACGCTCGCCAAGCTGCTCGCCCGCTTCTACGACCCGACGGACGGCCGGGTCCTGCTCGACGGCGTCGACCTGCGCGACCTCGCCAACGCCGAGCTGCGGCGCGGCGTGGTGATGGTGACGCAGGAGGCCTTCCTCTTCTCCGGAACCGTCGCCGAGAACATCGCCATCGGCCGCCCCGACGCCACCCGCGAGGAGATCGAGCAGGCGGCGAAGGCCATCGGCGCGCACGACTTCATCGCGTCCCTGCCCGACGGCTACGACACCGACGTACGCAAGAGGGGTGGCCGTATCTCCGCGGGTCAGCGCCAGTTGGTGGCCTTCGCGCGGGCGCTGCTCGCCGACCCGGCGGTGCTGATCCTGGACGAGGCGACCAGCTCGCTCGACATCCCGGGCGAGCGGGCCGTGCAGCGCGCCATGCACACGGTGCTTCGCGGGCGGACCGCCGTGGTGATCGCCCACCGGCTCTCCACGGTGGAGATCGCCGACCGGGTGCTCGTGATGGAGCACGGGCGCATCGTGGAGGACGGCACCCCGGCCGAGCTCATCGAGGGCAGCGGCTCGTTCGCGGATCTGCACCGGGCGTGGCGGGACAGCGTGGTGGGGTAGCCGAACAGTTCAGGCCGACTCCGGCGCCTCGCAGGGGGGTGCGGAATCAGCCACGCCGCTCCGGCCCGGTGGTGCGGGGCTCTCGTCGAACAATCGGGAGCCCCTCACCTCGGGCGGCCCCTCCGTATATCGAACGTGAGCCACCGGGCAGCGGACCAGTTCCGGCCAACTCTTGACGCACCCCTGACAAACAATGCGCGCCAGTGCCACTCTTCCCCTCGATTCCCAGCGACACCTCGCTCCACCCCGCTCGACCCCTGAATTCCCAGCTCCACGTTCTGCCTTGTTCTGCCCGGACGGCACGACCGCGCCGCCCGGTCCCCCTGGCCGCGTATCCCGCGGCCACGCAGAAGGAGTCCGTGTTGAGAAGCACCTCTCACAGACCTGCCTCCCACAGACGCGCCACCGCCGCGGGCGCCCTGACCGCCGTCGCCGCACTCGTCGCGGTGGCCTTCCAGACGGGCCCGGCATCCGCCGACGACCCCGCGATATCCCAGTCCAAAGCCCCGGCCGCCGCGAAGATAGGCAAGGCCGACCCCGGTTCCCTGCCCGTGAAGCTCACTCCCGCCCAGCGTGCGGCGCTCCTCAAGGACGCCAACGCCACCAAGGCGGAGACGGCCAAGGACCTGGGGCTCGGCGCCAAGGAGAAGCTCGTCGTACGTGACGTCACCAAGGACGGCGACGGCACGACGCACACCCGCTACGAGCGCACGTACGACGGTCTGCCCGTCCTCGGCGGCGACCTGGTGGTCGACGAGGCGAAGTCGGGGAAGACCGAGGGCGTCACCAAGGCCGCGAAGGCGCAGCTCAAGGGCGTCGACACCAGCGCCGAGGTGAAGGCCGCGACCGCCGAGAAGCAGGCGCTCGGCGCGGCGAAGGCCGAGGGGTCGAAGAAGACCGACGCGGACCGCGAGCCGCGCAAGGTCGTCTGGATGGCCGAGGGCGCGCCGACCCTGGCGTACGAGACGGTGGTCGGCGGGCTGCAGCACGACGGCACCCCGAACGAGCTGCACGTCATCACGGACGCCGCCACCGGCAAGAAGCTCTTCCAGTGGCAGGGCATCGAGAACGGCACGGGCAACACCCAGTACAGCGGTCAAGTCACGCTGGGAACGGCGCAGTCGGGGTCCAACTACACCCTGACCGACACCGGTCGCGGCAACCACAAGACGTACAACCTGAACCGCGGCACGTCCGGCACCGGCACGCTCTTCTCGGGCGCCGACGACGTGTGGGGCAACGGCCAGGCGTCCAACCTGGAGACGGCCGGCGCGGACGCCCACTACGGTGCGGCGCTGACCTGGGACTACTACAAGAACGTGCACGGCCGCTCCGGCATCCGGGGTGACGGCGTCGGCGCGTACTCACGGGTCCACTACGGCAACAACTACGTCAACGCGTTCTGGTCCGACGCCTGCTTCTGCATGACGTACGGCGACGGCGCGGGCAACGCCAAGCCCCTGACGTCCATCGACGTGGCGGCCCACGAGATGACGCACGGCGTCACGGCGGCCACCGGCAACATGACGTACAGCGGTGAGTCCGGTGGCCTGAACGAGGCGACGTCCGACATCTTCGCGGCGGCCGTGGAGTTCCACGCCAACAACGCGCAGGACAAGGGCGACTACTACGTCGGCGAGAAGATCGACATCAACGGCGACGGCACGCCGCTGCGCTACATGGACAAGCCCTCCAAGGACGGCGGGTCCAAGGACTCCTGGTACTCGGGCATCGGCAACATCGACGTCCACTACTCGTCCGGTGTCGCCAACCACTTCTACTACCTCCTGAGCGAGGGCAGCGGCGCCAAGGTGATCAACGGCGTCTCGTACGACTCGCCCACCTCCGACGGCCTGCCCGTGACCGGAATTGGTCGTGACAAGGCGTCGCTCATCTGGTTCAAGGCGCTGACGACGAAGTTCACCACGACCACCAACTACGCGGCGGCCCGCACCGGGACCCTCGCGGTGGCCGGTGAGCTGTACGGCACCAGCAGCGCCGAGTACGCGGCGGTGGCCCACGCGTGGGCCGGCGTCAACGTCGGCGCGCGTCCCGGCGGCGGCGGTGGCACCGACTTCGAGAACACCACCGACGTCGCCATTCCGGACCGCGGCGCGGCCGTCACCTCGTCCATCAACGTCACCGGCCGCACGGGCAACGCTCCCGCCGCCCTCAAGGTCGGCGTCGACATCGTGCACACCTGGCGCGGTGACCTGGTCGTCGACCTGGTGGCCCCGGACGGCTCGACGTACCGCCTGAAGAACTCGAGTTCGTCGGACTCCGCCGACAACATCCAGGAGACCTACACGGTCAACGCCTCGTCCGAGGTGGCCAACGGCACCTGGAAGCTGAAGGTCCAGGACGTGGCCGCGCAGGACGTCGGCCGCATCAACAGCTGGAAGCTGACGTTCCCGTAAACCGGTAGGTACACACACCGACGTGCGCCGCTCCGGGTGGACCGACTCCCCGGAGCGGCGCAGCCATGTGTACCGGCGTGTGCGGGCCACCCGCGCAACTCGCCGTTCGCATTGCGTACATGGACCATCGCTCAACGGACGATTTCCGGCCAACCTGCGGTCAGGTACCTGACATGCACCTGGCCCAACTGACACTCTTCCCTCGCACGACACAACAGAACATCTGTACACCCGCACCGCATCTTTCAGCCCGGCCGGCTCCCCAACGCCGTCCGGGCCCCCCACAGAAGGAGCATGCGTGACCCCCCACATATCCCGGAAGCGCTCCACGCTGGCCATCGCCACCGCCGTGGCCGCCGGAGCACTCCTCGCCGGCGGTCTGACCACCGGAGCCTCCGCGCAGCCCGACCGGGCCGCGGCCTCTTCTGGCGCGCCCGTCGCGCTCTCCTCCACCGCCCGCGCCGGCCTGCTGCAGGACGCGAACGCGGACAAGGCGGCCACCGCCGAGAAGATCGGCCTGGGCGCCAAGGAGAAGCTCGTCGTCAGAGATGTCGTCAAGGACCGTGACGGCACCACGCACACCCGTTACGAGCGCACCTACGACGGTCTGCCCGTCCTCGGCGGCGACCTGGTCGTCCACACCGCCAAGAGCGGCTCGGTCAAGAGCGTGACCAAGGCGGCCAAGGCCACCATCAAGGTCGCGTCCACCTCCGCGAAGGTCGGCGCCAAGTCGGCGGCGAAGTCCGCCGAGTCGACCGCGGCGAAGTCGGGCGACACCAAGAAGGCCGACGCGCAGGCCCCGCGCAAGGTCGTCTGGTCCGCGTCCGGCAAGCCGGTCCTCGCCCACGAGACGGTCGTCACCGGCGTCCAGAAGGACGGCACGCCCAGCAAGCTGCACGTCATCACCGACGCGGCCACGGGCAAGAAGCTCTTCCAGTACCAGGCCATCGAGAACGGCGCGGGCCACAGCCAGTACAGCGGCGACGTCGAGGTCGGCTCCAAGAAGGGTTCGAGCGGCTTCGACCTGATCGACGAGGCGCGCGGCGGCCACGCGACGTACGACCTGGCCCACGGCCAGAGCGGCGAGGGCAAGCTCGTCACGGACGACGACGACACCTGGGGCACCGGAAAGCCGGACGACGCCCAGACCGCCGCCGTCGACGCCGCCTACGGGGCCCAGTTGACCTGGGACTACTACAAGGGCGTGCACGGCCGTGAGGGCATCAAGGGCGACGGCAAGGGCGCGACCTCGCGTGTCCACTACGGCAACGCGTACGTCAACGCGTTCTGGGACGACAGCTGCTTCTGCATGACGTACGGCGACGGCGAGGGCGACAAGAAGCCGCTCACGTCGATGGACGTCGCGGCGCACGAGATGACGCACGGCGTCACGGCGGCGACCGCCAACATGGAGTACAGCGGTGAGTCGGGCGGCCTGAACGAGGCCACCTCCGACATCTTCGCGGCCGCGGTCGAGTTCAACGCCAAGAACGCCGAGGACGTGCCCGACTACATGGTCGGCGAGAAGATCGACATCAACGGCGACGGATCGCCGCTCCGCTACATGGACAAGCCCTCCAAGGACGGCAGCTCCCTGGACAACTGGAGCGCGGACGCGGGCAACGTGGACGTCCACTACTCCTCGGGCATCGCCAACCACTTCTTCTACCTGCTGTCCGAGGGCAGCGGCGCGAAGGAGATCAACGGCGTCAAGTACGACTCCCCGACGGCCGACGGCTCCAAGGTCGAGGGCATCGGGCGCGACAAGGCCGAGAAGATCTGGTTCAAGGCCCTGACGACGTACTTCACGACGACGACGGACTACAAGGCGGCCCGCGAGGGCACCTTGAAGGCGGCGACGGACCTGTACGGCGCCGACTCCGCCGAGGCCAAGGGCGTGGCGGCGGCCTGGACGGGCGTGAACGTCAAGTAGCACCCCTGGCGCCGGGCGGGCTGATTTGTCAGCCCGCCCGGCGTTTGGGCCGCCCTACCGCAGCAGCACCCCCGCGGCCTCCCCCGTCCCCTCCGAGGGCACCGCGACAAGACCCAACTCGGCGCCGCTCGCAAGGAGTCGGTGGGCCGGAAGGATCCGCACCGTGTAGCCGAACGGCCCCGTGCGGTCCAGGGACAGCGGGCCCTCGTAGAGGCGGCGGCCCTCCGCGTCGGGCCCGCCCACCGGCTTCAGCGGAACCGGGCTCGCCTCGGCGATGACGTCCTCGGGATCGACGCGGCCCGCGATCGTCTGCACCTCCACGTCGTCCGGGGTCAGATCGCCCAGATGCACGCGGACCCGCAACGAGAGCGTGGCCCCCAGCTCGGCGGTGGCCCCCGTCGCCGAGGCCTCGACGTGATCGACGACGACCCGCGGCCAGGCGGCACGCACCCGCGCCTTCCAGTCGGCGAGATCCGCCGCCGCGTCCGCGCCCAGCGTGCGATGCGCCCGCGCGGCGGGGACGTACAGCAGCTCCACGTAGTCCCGCACCATCCGCCCGGCGAGCACCTTCGGCCCGAGCCGGGTCAGCGTCCGGCGCACCATCTCGATCCACCGGTCCGGCAGGCCACCGGGCCCCTGCTCGTAGAAGCGGGGCGTGATCCTGCGCTCCAGGAGGTCGTACAGCGCCGCGGCCTCCAGATCGTCCCGCCGATCGTCGTCCGTCGCCGCCCCGTCCGCCGTGGGGATCGCCCAGCCGAAGTCCGGCTCGAACCACTCGTCCCACCAGCCGTCGAGGACCGACAGGTTGAGGCAGCCGTTCAGGGCGGCCTTCATCCCGCTGGTCCCGCACGCCTCAAGGGGACGGAGGGGGTTGTTCAGCCAGACGTCGCACCCCGGATACAGCTTCTGCGCCATCGCCATGCCGTAGTCGGGCAGGAACACGATCCGCTGGCGGACCCGCGGGTCGTCCGTGAAGCGCACCAGCTCCTGGATGAGCCGCTTGCCCCCGTCGTCCGCCGGGTGCGCCTTGCCCGCCACCACGATCTGGATCGGCCGTTCCGGATGGGTGAGCAGCTCCATCAGCCGGTCGCGGTCCCGCAGCATCAGCGTCAGGCGTTTGTACGAGGGGACGCGGCGCGCGAAGCCGATGGTCAGGACGTCCGGGTCGAGCACGTCGTCGATCCACCCCAACTCCGCGCTAGCCGCGCCCCGTTGACGCCAGGACGCGTAGAGCCGCTGCCTGACCTCGGTGACCAGCTGGCCGCGCAGCTCGCGCCGCAGCTCCCAGATGTCCGCGTCCTGGATCTCGGCGACCGCGTCCCACCGGTCGGAGCCGCCCACCGACAGCGCGTCCTCCGTGCGCTGCGCGCCGATCTGCCGGGCGCCGAGGCGGAACACCTCGGGAGCGACCCAGGTCGGGGCGTGCACGCCGTTCGTGACGGAGGCGATCGGCACCTCCTCGGCGTCGAATCCCGGCCACAGGCCCGCGAACATCTCGCGGCTCACCTTGCCGTGCAGGGTGGAGACGCCGTTGGCGCGGCGCCCGAGCCGCAGGCCCATCACCGCCATGTTGAAGAGGTTGGGCTCACCGCCGGGATACGTCTCCATGCCGAGGCGCAGTATCCGCTCGACGTCGATGCGGGGCAGTTCGGCGTCCGGGCCGAAGTGCCGGGCCACCAGCTCACGGTCGAAGCGGTCGATCCCGGCGGGTACGGGCGTGTGGGTGGTGAAGACGGTCCCGGCGCGCACGGCTTCCAGCGACGCGTCGAACTCCACGCCCTCCCGGGCCAGTTCGTGGATGCGCTCGAGTCCGAGGAAGCCCGCGTGGCCCTCGTTCGTGTGGAAGACCTCCGGCTCGGCGTGCCCGCTCAGCCGGCAGTACGTCCTGATGGCGCGCACCCCGCCGATGCCGAGCAGCATCTCCTGGAGCAGCCGGTGCTCGCTGCCGCCGCCGTAAAGGCGGTCGGTCACCTCGCGGGCGCCCGCGTCGTTCTCCTCGACGTCCGAGTCGAGCATGAGGAGCGGTACGCGCCCGACGCTCGCCTGCCATACGTGTGCACGCAGCGAACGCCCGCCGGGTAGGGCGATCGCGACCAGGCTCGGGCTCCCGTCCGCCTCGCGCAGGAGGGTGAGCGGCAGCTCGTTCGGGTCGAGCACCGGGTAGGTCTCCTGCTGCCAGCCGTCGCGGGACAGGGACTGGTGGAAGTAGCCGTGCCGGTAGAGAAGACCGACCCCGATGAGCGGGAGCCCGAGGTCGCTCGCCGCCTTCAGGTGGTCGCCCGCGAGGATGCCGAGCCCTCCGGAGTACTGCGGCAGGGCGGCGGTGATGCCGAACTCGGGCGAGAAGTAGGCGACGGCGCGCGGAAGCTCACCCCCGCGCTCGGCGGCCTGCTCCTGATACCAGCGCGCCCCGGTGACGTACTCCCGAAGCCCCTCCGAGACCTCGGCGAGCCGCCGCAGGAAGGCTTCGTCCCCCGCCAGCTGCGCGAGCCGCGCGGGCGACACGCCGCCGAGCAGACGCACGGGGTCACACCCGGACGCGGCCCACTGCTCGGGGTCTATGGCCTTGAACAGATCACGGGTTCCGGTGTGCCAGGACCAGCGCAGATTGCGCGCAAGCTCCGAGAGCGGGGTGAGGGGTTCGGGAAGGGCGGGACGTACGGTGAATCGACGGATGGCCTTCACAGCGACTCCACCTCTGCGGGGGATGCGTTACCTATCGACCTACGCGTAGACGGTAGCGGTGCCCGCCCCTTCGCAACTACGGCGCACGGACGCGCACGGCAGAAGGGGCCGGTGGTCACCCCGTGGCCCCGCACCTGTCGCAGGCATCCCGAATCCGTCCGGAAATCGGCGCAACCCTCACAGCACTCCCACGGCAGGTATGGCCGATTCCCCCACGCCGTGTGGTCTTGTAGGCCCTCACACCGCACGAGAGGCTGCCAAGTGGCGCTCGTGGAGGATACGGGGAATCCGGCACAGACCGCTCCAACTCCGCGAGTCGCATGTCAAGTTGGGGAGGGAAACCAGCGTATGACTCTGTCGCGAACGAAGCGTCTGCGGTGGGCCGGGGCCGTCACCGCCGCCAGCACGGCGGTGGTACTTTCGGCCATCACGCTGCCCGCACACGCCGATCCCGCCGGTCCCCCGCTCGGGGAGATACTCGGCGCCGGTGAGCCCGGTTCCATCAGCGGGAGTTACATCGTCACGCTCAAGGGCGGGACCACCGCCCCGTCGGAGGCGGGCAAGGACCTAGCCGCGCACTACGGGGCGAAGATACGTCACACCTACGGCACCGCGCTCAACGGCTACGCGGTGCGCGCCGGTTCGGCACAGGCCGAGAAACTCGCGGGTGACCCCAGGGTCGCCTCCGTCTTCCAGGACAGCGTCGTGTCCCTGGACGACACCCAGCAGGACCCGCCTTCGTGGGGCCTGGACCGGATCGACCAGAAGAGTCTGCCACTCGACAAGTCCTACACCTCGCCCGCGTCGTCGGGGCAGGGTGTGACGGCGTACGTCATCGACACCGGCATCCGGGCCTCGCACGAGGACTTCGGCGGCCGTGCGAGCAGCGGCTGGGACTTCATCGACGACGACGCCACGGCACAGGACGGCAACGGCCACGGCACGCATGTGTCGGCGACCGTCGCGGGCGAGAGCCACGGTGTCGCCAAGAAGGCGGACGTCGTGGGCGTCCGGGTGCTCGACGACGCGGGGTCGGGGACGACCGCGCAGGTCATCGCGGGCATCGACTGGGTGACGAAGAACGCGAAGAAGCCCGCGGTCGCCAACCTCAGCCTCGGGGGCACGGCCAACGCCCAGTTGGACGCCGCCGTACGCAACTCCATCGCGTCCGGGGTCACTTACACGGTCGCGGCGGGCAACGACGGGCTTCCCGCGTTCCTGTTCTCGCCCGCCCGCGTGAAGGAGGCGATCACGGTCGGCGCGACCGACGTCAAGGACGCCAAGGCGAGCTTCTCCAACTGGGGCGGCAGCCTGGACCTGTTCGCGCCGGGCGTCGGCATCACCTCCGCCTGGAACACGGACGACAGCGCCACGGACACCATCTCGGGCACGTCCATGGCGTCGCCGCACGCGGCGGGCGCGGCGGCGCTCCACCTCGCCGACCACCCGTCGGCGACCCCGGCCGAGGTGAGCAAGGCATTGACCGACCAGGCGGTGCCGGGCAAGGTGACGGGCGTCGGCCTCGGCTCGCCGAACAAGTTGCTGCAGGTCAACAACTCGTAGAGCACGACGCAGCACCCGACCGGCCCCGCCGCACCCGGCGGGGCCGGTTTCGTGTGTGCGGGTGCGGCCTTGCCTCCTGCGCGATCCCGAAGCACCCTCGATAGGACGCCGGTCTTGTTATGGGGCCTTACGCATCAGTAGGCAACAAAGCGCCGGATTGCCCACCCGAAGTTGGTGGGAAGGCTCCCCCGGTACGCACACGGCTCAGTACGGTCAGTCACGACTCGGTACGGCAGTCATGGCTCGGTACGGCAGTCACGGCTCAAGTACGGCCACAAGCGCGGCACGCAGTCGCTGAACCCCTCCAGAACCCCGTATCCGCCCCACTCATGTAACGCGGACAGGAGCGGTAATGCCCTCAACTCGCCCGTCGGCGACGCCCTCGGGAAAAGCCTCGGGAAAGGCCTCCACAAGAGTGCCCACTCCCCCGGCACCACAGCAGGACACGCGGGATCAGCAGCACCCGCCGGACACACAGGATCCGTCCCCCGCCCGGCCCGGCACGCTCACCGGCCGCATACCCGTCCTCGACATCGCGCCACTCGTCCACGGCGGGCGGCGGCCCGCCAAGGCCGTGGTCGGCGAGACCTTCCAGGTCACCGCCACCGTCTTCCGCGAAGGACACGAGGCGGTCGCCGCCAATGTCGTCCTGCGGGACCCGCGGGGGCGCCCCGGGCCATGGACGCCGATGCGCGAGCTGGCCCCCGGCACCGACCGGTGGGGCGCGGACGTCACCCCGGACGCGGAGGGACACTGGACGTACACCGTCGAGGCGTGGGGTGATCCCCTCACCCAGTGGCGCCACCACGCGCACATCAAGATTCCGGCGGGCATCGACACCGAACTCGTCCTGGAGGAAGGCGCCCGCCTGCACGAACGCGCCGCGGCCGCGGCCCCGGCGAGCAGCCGCGCCGTCCTCGGCACCGCCGTCGAGGCCCTGCGCGACACGGCACGCCCCGCCACGGCCCGTCTCGCCGCCGCCCTCACCCCGGAGGTGGACGCGGTCCTCGCCGAGCATCCGCTGCGTGAACTCGTCACGGAATCGGAGCGATTGCCGCTGCTCGTGGAGCGGGAGCGGGCGTTGTTCGGGTCCTGGTACGAGTTCTTCCCGCGCTCGGAGGGCGCCGTCGTGCGCGAGGGTGAGCCGCCGCGGTCGGGCACCTTCCGTACCGCCGCCGAGCGCCTCCCCGCGATCGCCGCGATGGGCTTCGACGTCGTCTACCTGCCGCCCATCCACCCCATCGGCACCACCTTCCGCAAGGGCCCCAACAACTCGCTGTCCCCCGGCCCCCACGATGTGGGCGTGCCCTGGGCCATCGGCTCCCCCGAAGGCGGCCACGACGCCGTCCACCCCGACCTGGGCACCTTGGAGGACTTCGACGCCTTCGTGCGCCGGGCCCGCGACCTGCACCTGGAAGTCGCCCTGGACTTCGCCCTGCAGTGCTCCCCCGACCACCCCTGGGTCGACAAACACCCCGAGTGGTTCCAGCACCGCGCCGACGGCAGCATCGCCTACGCCGAGAACCCCCCGAAGAAGTACCAGGACATCTACCCCCTGGCCTTCGACCGCGACATGCCAGGGCTGATCACCGAGACCGTACGCCTGCTGCGGTTCTGGATGGACCACGGCGTACGCATCTTCCGCGTCGACAACCCGCACACCAAACCCGTCGCCTTCTGGGAGCAGGTCCTGGGCGACATCAACGCCACCGACCCCGACGTCATCTTCCTGGCCGAGGCCTTCACCCGCCCGGCCATGATGCGCACCCTGGCCGCCATCGGATTCCAGCAGTCCTACACCTACTTCACCTGGCGCAATGCCAAGGATGAACTCACTGACTACGCACGTGAATTGGCGGGCGAGACCGCTCACTACCTCCGGCCGAACTTCTTCGTCAACACCCCGGACATCCTGCACGCCTACCTGCAGAACGGCGGCCGGCCGGCCTTCGAGGCCCGCGCGGTGCTCGCCGCGACCCTCGCGCCGACCTGGGGCGTCTACAGCGGATACGAACTCTGCGAGAACACCCCGGCGCGGGCCGGCAGCGAGGAGTATCTGAACTCGGAGAAGTACCAACTGCGCCCGCGCGACTGGGAATCGGCGGAGCGCACCGGCTCCACCATCGCGCCCCTCATCACCACGCTGAACCGCGTACGGCGCTCCAACCCCGCCCTGCGGCAACTGCGTGGCCTGCACTTCCACCCCACGGACCAGGAAGCGGTGATCGCGTACTCGAAGACGGCCGGAGGCAAGGACGGATCGAACACGGTTCTGGTGGTCGTGAACCTCGACGCCCACCACACCCAGGAGGCCACGGTCTCGTTGGACATGCCGGAACTCGGCCTCCACTGGCACGAGTCCGTGCCGGTGCGCGACGAGCTCACCGGCAACACCTATCACTGGGGCAGGGCCAACTACGTGCGGCTCGGTCCGGGCGGCGCGCATGTGCTGCTCGTCGGCCGGGGGCCCGGGGATTTTCCCCCGGATGAGCACAGCGGGCTTCTGCGACCGTCCTCACCGTTGATCGGAGGGTCACCCACACCATGATCATCAACGAGCCCGTCCAGGACACCTTCGAGGACACGCCCGCCAAGGACCGCGACCCCGAGTGGTTCAAGCGCGCGGTCTTCTACGAGGTCCTGGTCCGCTCCTTCCAGGACAGCAACGGCGACGGCATCGGCGACCTCAAGGGCATCACCGCCAAGCTGGACTATCTGCAGTGGCTGGGCGTGGACTGCCTGTGGCTGCCACCGTTCTTCAAGTCGCCGCTGCGGGACGGCGGTTACGACGTGTCGGACTACACGGCGGTCCTCCCGGAGTTCGGCGATCTCGCCGACTTCGTGGAGTTCGTGGACTCCGCGCATCAGCGGGGTATGCGCGTGATCATCGACTTCGTGATGAACCACACCAGCGACCAGCACCCGTGGTTCCAGCAGTCCCGCAGCGACCCCGAAGGACCCTACGGCGACTACTACGTCTGGGCCGACGACGACAAGCAGTACCAGGACGCCCGCATCATCTTCGTCGACACCGAGGTCTCCAACTGGACCTTCGACCCAGTGCGCAAGCAGTACTTCTGGCACCGCTTCTTCTCCCACCAGCCCGACCTCAACTACGAGAACCCGGCCGTCCAGGAAGAGATCATCTCCGCCCT